>DZDJ01000239.1 GCA_022736715.1 Edaphobacter aggregans | reverse complement strand
AAAGCGCCTTACCTGCGGATGCTGCTCCACGCGGCGAGAGATGGCATGAAGGCATGAGGCCATCGGTGATGGTTTTTATCACTACGCCATCTCCGACGGCGAGCCAGCCTCATCACAATGTCGCCAAAAAAGCCCGGTTAGACCGGGCTTTTTTTTGATTGCCAACTCAAAACCATGAATTACCGGCCCATAGAAAGGTATTCCCGTCGCTCATCAGGTGTACTCGCTAATGTCGCCGCCTGGGCGGGAAGGATCATCTTTTTCGCAAGAAGCAGCTTGAGAGATACCGCCATGGGAATGGAGCCGTCGATCTGCTTGCTGCGAAGGCGATCTTCCACTTTGGCCAGATCCTGCCCCGACTGTGCAATCGCCTGCGACACAGACACGTCGCGGGTATTCAATACTTCATAGACTAAAACATTTGATTTATCCCCTTGCTGCGCCCTCAGCAAGGATTGAGCTACGACGCCAATCATGCATCCAGCGACGGCCTGCATGTCCGAGGGTGATTCAAGATAGGCTTGAATCTTCCGGATGGCCGATACGGTCGTCGGCGCGTGCATGGAACAGAGTACGAGGTGCCCGCTTTCGGCGGCGCGCAGGGTTGCCCGCATGGATCCCGCATCACGAATCTCACCCACCATGATGACGTCGGGCACAAATCGCAGGGCATCACGCACGCCCGCCTCAAACGAGGGTACATCCACATGCAGCTCACGCTGGTTGATGATTCCGAGCTTGCGCTCGAACTCGAACTCAATGGGATCCTCAATCGTGAGGATGTTAACCCGACGAGTCTTGTTCAAATCGTCGATCATGGCGGCAAGCGTCGTGGACTTACCCGATCCAGTCGGCCCGGTGACGACAATCAGTCCAGAGGATGCTCCGCGTATCATCTGCGACACCTGGATCGGAAGCCCGAGATCATCCATGCTCTCAGGCACATCCTTAAGCGCACGGATGACCAGTCCCACGGCATCACCCATGCCCTGCTTCTGGATACTGCATCGCACACGATAGGATTTCACGTCGCCATCGTGGAATCCCGAAAGCACAGTTGCCGGATGCAGACTGCCGACACGATCAAGCTCGCGTTCCCATGCCGTAGGCACGGCTTGAGGCGGATGAGGTTCTTCGCGCCTGGTGTAGATGCCGTTAATGAACGCCATGATGCGCGACATTGACACCATAATCGGCGTCTTATCGCCATCACCATAAACGGCATCTACCCAATCACCCGCAGCCCGTCGCAGCATGATGGGCATGTCAGGTTCGATGTGAATGTCGGTGAAGCCATCCTGATGACGTAGAAGCGTCGTGACAACTTGAGATAGCAGAGGCCCCTCGCGAGAAGGGCGCGGCTTGCTCAGATCATGGGGCGGATTGTCATTCATAAATTTACGCAAGAACCGCCATGGAATAGCGTTCCGCGCCCTCCTT
>DZDJ01000238.1 GCA_022736715.1 Edaphobacter aggregans | reverse complement strand
GCCTTGACCCAACCTCCGGTTTATTGGCGAGTGAGGGGCATATTCCGCTGGCCTGTACGGCGCGTACCGGGGATGCCTCGCCGATTGAGGGCGGCAGTGACGAGTGTGAAGTTGAGTTCGAGTTCCTGAACGAAATTACCCGCCTGTTTGAAACGCCGCGCGTGACCAAGCCGTATTCCGCTGCGCAATGGGCGAGCATGAATGCGCTGGGTGAGTATGTTGAAGCGCGGATGCAGGCGGCGGATATGCGCTTGACCCAGGGCGGCGAGCCGACCTTTGTCGGCTTTGATAACGTGGATGCCGCCGAGTGGAATGTCGATGCACTCGGCGCGCACAAGCGCGAACGCGCCGAAGAACTGCTGCGCCGCTTCCAAAACCGCTTTGCGCCAGAGGGTTCGATGCTGCATACGGCGCAGGGCAAGTGGTATCCGGGCGAGCCGTTGCCACGTTGGGCGCTCGGTGTGTTTTGGCGCAAGGATGGGTTGCCGGTGTGGAAAAATCAGAAGCTATTTGCCGAGCCGCTGCGCGATTATGGACATACCTTGGACAAAGTGCGGCGTTTTGCGCGGGCACTGTGTGCGCACTTGGACTTGGATGCTCGCTTTTTGAACACGGCCTATGAAGATGGGCTGCATTTATTGAGCGAGGAAGCGCGCCTGCCGATTGACTGGAAAGCCGAGGGCGTTGACCCGCGTGATGCGCTGGCACGTCGCGCCTTGTTTGCCCGCCTGAGCAAAGGGCTGGATACGCCGAGCGGTTTTGTTTTGCCGCTGGCGTTTGATGAGGCCGCGCAGCATTGGTATAGCGCGCCTTGGGCGACACGCACGGGACGCTTGACGCTTACGCCGGGGGATTCGCCGATTGGTTTGCGCTTGCCTTTGGCCAGTTTGCCTTGGGTGGCCGAGGGGATGCGCGATGAGGCGCAGGCACGTGACCCCTTCGCGCCGCATGAACTGTTGAGCAATTATCAGCTTAGCGCGACGGGGCTGGAAGTTGCGCTGCATGGCGAGGTCGCGGCGCGTTATTCCAGCAAGGTGAGTGAGGCGGATGCGCATCCTGAAGTTCACGCGCAGCAAGCCGAGCTGCATTGGGTGAAAGTGCCGCACACCGCGCTGGCAATGGAAGAGCGCGGTGGTGTGCTGCATGTGTTTCTGCCGCCGTTTAACGCGCTTGAGCATTATCTGCAACTCTTGGCGGCGATTGAAAAAACGGCCGCAGTGCTCGATATGCCGCTGGTGTTGGAGGGCTATGCCCCGCCGCATGATGCGCGTCTGGAAAAACTCTTGGTCACGCCCGACCCCGGCGTGATTGAGGTGAATATCCACCCCTCGCACAACTGGGCAGAGCTGTGTGAACGCACCGAGATTATTTATGCAGAAGCGCGCCAGGCGCGTTTGGTATGTGAAAAATTCATGCTCGACGGTCGGCATACCGGCACCGG
>DZDJ01000237.1 GCA_022736715.1 Edaphobacter aggregans | reverse complement strand
GGGGCTAGATCTCGAAGTAGATCGTGAGCCAGAGGCTTGTTGGGCGAAGGGACTGGCGACTCATGCGTAGATCAATGATCACTTCGCCGCCGGGACAAACCCGGCGTGGCGGAAGACATTGACCTTCCGGACGCTGCCGTCCGGTTGCGTTTGTTCAGTGCTCTCCCGCGTGGAGAAAGCGTAGACGGGCGTTATGCCCACCATGTGCAGCTCGCGCTCCAAGGGCGCCATTAAGTATGGAGCCCCTCCGATCATGGCATACACCGTCTGGCCATCCTTGACCGCCGCTGCCTGTCGGGCAAGACAGGCCAGTTCGGCGACGATGGCGGCACGATCGAGGATGTCCCCCATGGTTGGGAGCGCATCAAAGGTCAACGCTTTTCTCAGCGTGACCAAAAGATCGCCACCGAGATCGGTCACGCCCTGTTCAGGGGTGGATGCATGTTGGGTCAGGTTCAGAATCAGAGTCATGTTAAAAACCTCAAGTTGATTGGGCAAAATTGTCGGGGTTGTCGTTAAGACTTCAATGCAGCCAATGCCGCGAAGGGCGAAGCTGCCATCCGAGCAGCCTTCTCGGCCTCCATGGCCTTGGCTGCCTTCTCTGCCGCATCGACCTCGTTCAGGCGGTTGCGGTAGCGGCACATTCTGCTGAGCTGCTGGCCTGGTCGGCAGCGGCTTTTTCATCAAGATGCACGTTGATTCGTCACCCAGGGAAGGCGAACACGCGATCACCGCGCCCGATGCGCAGGACGTCTCTGCCAATCATCGCATTTAGCTTAATCCCGGAAATCCCGAGCTGTTCCTTCAATTCCGCCTTTGTGAGAAGGCTGTTCTTTGCCTGTACGGCACGAACGATTTCCCACTCTTGCTCTCCTTGCGGGGCTGCGGTCGGCTTGGGCGCGCTTGGTTGCGCAGCCTCCTCTTTTCTTGCGCTACTAAAGCGCTTGATTTCGTCCTTTACGGACGTTTTTGCATCCAGCGCTGCGCTTTGCGAGATCTCTGCGCCACGCTGTACTACGAGTACAGGCGCATTCGGCATTTTCCCGCCAAAAATGCCCATCATCAGACGGGCATCGGGCGAAGCGAGGTGCTCCGCCTCTTCGGCCTGCTTGGTTAGTTCCCTCATGCTTGTGAAGTCTTTCGACTTCCTTGCATTATTTGCAAGCTGCCAGTAATACCGGGCGGCAAGCGCCCACCCATCCCATGGCTGGGTTACGTCGGTGTCAGTGGATGCATGTTGGGTCATGGTAAAAACCTCAAGTTGATTGGGCAAAATTGCCGGGGTTAAGTCTCTTAACCCTTCTGGTGTCTCAACGAAATTGTTGAAATGTCACAAGGAGTTGGCTCGTGCTTGACGCGCAAGTCAACGATCCATGGAATCCCATGTTCATGGCACGCGCACGTAGCGGTGCCGGCACGGCGCGATCGACTCCTGTGGAGAAGA
>DZDJ01000236.1 GCA_022736715.1 Edaphobacter aggregans | reverse complement strand
AGCGCCAGGCGCGCGTGTTCCTCACCATCACCGAACGCCTGCCGCACGCACGCGGCTTCCGCCAGCATTTCATGCCCGCCGAAGATGACATCTACAGCGACGACATGCAGCTCGCCACTGCCGCGCTTAATCGTGGAGTTGAAGCCTGTCTGCGCGTCGCCCCGGAACAATACCAGTGGAGCTACAAACGCTTTCGCCAACGCCCGGAGGGTGAGCCTGAGGTTTATTGAAGTAGGTGCGAATTCATTCGCACACCGCCATTTGATTGGGTTGACGTGCGAATGAATTCGCACCTACACAAAACAGACTTCAAACCGCTCCAAACCCGCAACGCAGCAACAATGCCTCGGTCACACCGCCGGCCGGCTGCGCCGCCTTGTCGCCTTGCAGCAGGCGCTCCAGATAACGCGCAATCACATCCACTTCCAGATTGACCTGTACACCCGGCTGCCACGCCCGCGCTGTGGTCATTTTCACCGTATGCGGCACCAGGTTCAGCTCAAACTCGGCACCATCGACCACATTCACCGTCAGGCTGATGCCATCCAGCGTCACCGAACCCTTGGCGGCGATATAGCGCGCCAGTTCATCCGGCGCACGCAGGCGGAAGCGGATTGAACGCGCATCCTCCCAACGCGCCACGATTTCGCCCACCCCATCCACATGCCCGCTGACCAGATGACCACCCAGTGGGGTGGACAGGGTCAGCGCCTTTTCCAGATTGACCTCCGACCCGGTGCGCAAGGCCCCCAGCGAACTGTGCGTCAGGGTCTCGCCCGACACGTCCGCCGCGAAGCTTGTCGCCGTCAACTCTACCGCCGTCAGACATACGCCCTGCGTGGCGATACTGTCACCGAGCTGCACTCCGCGCAGAAAATCCGCATCCGCCGCAATCACCAGACGACGGTCACCGCCGGTATCGCGCATGGTTTGCACCCGACCGACGGCCTGAATAATGCCTGTAAACATATGCGCTCCTCAGTTCAACTCTGCTAATGAAACAATTGGGACTTACGCAGATATTGGATTTAGCTCCCTCGCCCCTCTGGGGAGAGGGTTGGGGTGAGGGGCTGCACGTTTTGCTAAAACACAAGCTTATGCCGACATCAACACCCTCACCCCAGCCCTCTCCCGCTTGCGGGAGAGGGGGTAAAACACCGCTTTTGCGTAAGTCCTAACAATATAAAGCAAGCAGCGCCAGGCTACTTCCTCTAAAATCCGCCTATTCCATTTTTCAACGAGACAATATCATGCGCCAACAAACCTACCCCGGCTACGACAACGACCAATGGGGCGGCTTTACCGAAATTGGCCGCATTATCCGCGACGGCAAAGTGTTTGGTTTCATCCCCGACGATGAACAATGCAAAGACTGGCCACGTCACAGGCTGGAAAAACTTTGGGAAGATGTCACCAACAAATGGGACGAATTCAGCGCCATGCCCGGCAACT
>DZDJ01000235.1 GCA_022736715.1 Edaphobacter aggregans | reverse complement strand
CTTCGGCATGGATTTTGATGTCCGATGCCTGACCACGAAAACCGCCCAAGGGCTGGTGAATCATCACCCGCGAATTCGGCAGGCAAAAACGCTTGCCCTTGCTGCCGCCCGCCAGCAAAAACGCGCCCATGCTGGCCGCCTGACCAATACACAAGGTACTGACATCCGGCTTAATGAACTGCATGGTGTCGTAAATCGCCATGCCGGAGGTAATCACCCCGCCCGGCGAGTTGATGTACAGATGAATGTCCTTGTCCGGGCTTTCCGATTCCAAAAACAACAACTGCGCCACCACCAAGTTGGCCATGTGGTCTTCAATCTCACCCACAATAAAAATCACTCGCTCCTTTAACAGACGCGAGTAAATATCATAGGCTCGCTCGCCGCGCGCGCTTTGCTCCACGACCATGGGAACAAGTCCAGCATAAGGAGCCATGTCTTCGGTGCTGCTACGGGATGTCGAGTTCATCTTGATTGCCCTAGGTTGTTCGTCTTGGAGAAAGGACAGAGAGCTTATTGCGCTGGCTTAACCACGTCCGCAAACGCAGTTGGAACATCGACCACACTGGCGTTTTCCAGCACAAAATCCACCACGCGCTCTTCTGCCGCCATATCGCGCAGGTTTTGCATCAAATCAGCACGGCTGCGGTAGTAGTTTTTCACTTCTTCCGGGTCTTCGTAGCTGGCAGCCAAGGTATCCAACAAAGCATTCAGGCGTTCAGGCTCGACGCGCAGCTCGCTGGCTTTCACCAACTCAGACACCAGCAAGCCAAGCTTGACGCGACGCACGGCTTCGCCTTCGAACAGCTTCAACGGCAACTCGCCTTGCGGCGCACCGCGCATTTGCTGGGTGAATTGCTCACGCACACGCGCAGATTCTTCTTCGACCAACACATGCGGCACGGCAAAATCATTCGCTGCCAACAAACCTTCCATCACTTGCAGCTTGAGCTTGCGTTTGATTGCCTGATCGAGCTCACGCACCATGTTTTTGCGTACTTCGTCACGCAATGTAGCCGCGCCGCCTTCTTTCACGCCAAATGCGGCGCAAAACGCATCGTCCAATTCAGGTAACACAGTTTCTTCAACGCTTTTAACTGTGATGTCAAAACTTGCCGCTTTGCCACGCAATTGTTCCGCGTGGTAATCCTCAGGGAAGGTGACGGCAATCGTCTTGCTCTCGCCCGCCTTCATGCCCACGATGGGCGTTTCAAAATCCTTGAGCAGCGCGCCTTGACCCAACACAAGCGGCATATTTTCGCTTGTGCCACCGTCAAACGCTGCGCCGTCAATGCTGCCCTTGAAATCCACAGTGACACGATCACCGTCCGCTGCTGCGCGCTCTACCACCGCAAAGGTGGCACGCTGTTTGCGCAGATTGTCGATCATTGTATCCACGTCGGCATCACTAATTTCAGTTTGCGGACGTTCGATTTTGATTTCGCTCATCGCCGCCAAAGTGATT
>DZDJ01000234.1 GCA_022736715.1 Edaphobacter aggregans | reverse complement strand
TGCGCGCCGCGATGCAGACGCCGGCCAGCCCCGTTGTGATCAGCGGCAACCTCGGGCCGCGCGGCGACGGCTACCGCGCCGACGCCCGCATGACGATAGACGAAGCGCGTGCCTACCACGCGCCGCAGGTCGAGACCTTCGCCGATACCGAGGCCGACCTCGTATCGGTATTCACCATCAACTATGTCGAGGAAGCCATCGGTGTTGCGCTCGCCGCGCAAGCAGCCGACATACCCGTCGTCGTCTCGTTCACCGTCGAAACCGACGGCCGGCTGCCATCGGGCAAGACGCTCGCCGACGCCATCCGCACGACTGACGATGCGACCGGCGGCTACCCTGCCTACTACATGCTCAACTGCGCCCACCCCAGCCACTTCGCGCACCTGTTCGACGGCGGCGCCTGGCAGGCGCGGCTGCGCGGCGTGCGCGCCAACGCCTCGAAGCGCAGCCACGCCGAACTCGACGAAGCGACCGAGCTCGATATTGGCGATATTGCCGAACTCGCGCAGGGCTATCGCACGCTCGCCGGACACCTGCCGAAGCTTGCCGTGGTCGGCGGCTGTTGCGGCACCGACTGCCGCCACGTCGCGGCAATCCGCGACAGCCTGCTGGCGGCATGAAAACGCTCGGTTAGCCGTCACAAACTTCGCTCACACACCTAACCGAATTACAGAATCAGGAGACTAAATGAAAACGCTCATCACAGAATTCATCAGCCTTGACGGTGTCGTACAAGCTCCAGGGGGAGCAAACGAAGACACTGATGGCGGTTTCAGTCATGGCGGGTGGTCGATGAAATATTTTGACCCTGTGGTTATGGGTGACATGTACAACGAGCTTGCTGCGAAGAGTGACGCGCTACTGCAGGGACGCCGCACCTATCAGGTCTCTGCCGCTGCATGGCCCAGCCGCTCGGGTGACCCGTTCACCGATTGGATCAATCGAGTCCAAAAGTACGTGGTGTCCGACACGCTTACTGAGAAAGACGCAATATGGAACCCCACCACGATCATTCGTGGTGCCGACTTCTTGAAGACTGTGACTGATCTGCGCGCGCGTCCTGGAGGCTACATTTACGTCTATGGCAGTGCAACGATGGTCAGATCGCTGCTCGCCGCAGACCTAGTAGATGAATTGCTACTCACTATCGAACCGATCATCCTTGGAGGGGGGAAAACGATCTTCACCCAGAACGGCAAGGCGATGCCTTTCGTGTTGGAGTCGACAGCCAAATCCAGCACAGGTGCGCAGGTTTGCCGGTATGTTCGTGCACGGTAGCTCGTTCTTGCGTCGGCTAACACGGCGCTACAAGGGACGCTGCGCGATAAAGTTGCGCAGCGCCCCTGAGCTTGGACGATACGCGGCGCTGTCCGTCACGCTGGGGCTCGCGGGCTGCGGCGCCGCAGATAATTCGCACACTGCGGCCCGCGATGCCGGCACGGCCGTCATGGCAGGCGTGACGGGC
>DZDJ01000233.1 GCA_022736715.1 Edaphobacter aggregans | reverse complement strand
CTGTTCAAACCGGCTGCGGCGCAGCCCGAGCGCGATGACAAGACGCGCATCTTGATCGTTGGCAACGCATCCAGGCGCAAGGGCATGGACCTGCTGCCCGCATTGGTCGAGCAGTTGGGAGGCCAGTTCGTTGTCACTGTGATCGGCGGGCTGCGCGGAGGGCACGGCAACAGGCTGCCGGGTGTCATCTACAAGCAGGGCCTGTCGGTGGAAGCGCTCGTGGCGGAATACCAGCAGACCGATATCGTCGTCAGCCTCAGTCGGTACGAGGGTTTTGGCTATACCGCATTGGAGGCTATGGCTTGCGGCAAGCCGGTCGTTGCATTTGCTGCCGTTGGCATCCGCGATCTGGTTGTGAATGGTGACACAGGCCAGCTGGTCCAGGTCGACGACGTCCCTGCGCTTGTCGCGCAGTGTCGAAGGCTGGCCAATGAAACCTCCGCTGCAGAGGCCATGTCGCAGCGAGCGCGCTATCGGGCGCTTAAATCGTTCGGCAAGGTCGAAACCGTCCAGTCCTATCTCGACTTGTATCGCGATGTGACAGCCTCACGGCCGCTTGAGTAAAGCGACCAGATTCATATCCACAACCATGCGCTCATTGCCGTTGTAAACCGCGTTGATGAGTCGTGCTGCGAACGCCCGTCCTGCCACAACCGCAGTGCGATTCATAGCGGTTGCTAGGCCCATTCCAAGAACTGGAAATGCCTGCCCGCGAACAGCGACAACCTCAAGCCCAAGCATCTTCGCGAGTTGTACAAGCGCCTTGCTGCCCAGCAGGGTTCGGTGCGTGATGTCACCATTGATCAGCGGCGCGGAGAAAGGACAGTCGCCGCTCGGCACACGCAGCAAAATGCCACCGGTGCTCGCCAGACAATCGCGGCATGAGCGCAAAAGGTCAAGAATTCGCTCGATCTCAAGGTGTTCGAGCACGTCGAAGATCGCAACGAGATCGAATGTGCGCCCTGCAACTACTGCAGAGAGCGGCTGCGTGGACGGATAGGCCACGATCCCTGCTTGCTGCGCGCGCTCCAACAGTGCCGGATTTGCTTCGACTCCGATGTAGTGCTGGGTGCGTTTACGCACCCAGCCACAGAAGCTGCCATTGCCGAATCCGATCTCGAGCACGCGACTGTCTGCATCCAAACGAATGCCTAACTTTTTCAATTCGAGTGTGTAGTACGCAGCATCCTTGGGACTGAACGTGCCAAACGCACCTTCTTGCCAGTCCTTCCAGTCAAGGTATGCGTGATCGGTGTCGGTGTGTTCGCTGACGGAGTTCATGCTGATCTACGTTCTTTACGGTGAATGCCGATAAGCATAAGCCCTGCCGACAGCACCATGCTCCACTCCCCGCAGGCCAGCGCGAGGGGCATCGCCTGCGACGGCCAATACGAGGCAAAGATCAAGGCTGCGGCGGTCAGCACCACCAGCCCGCCAAGCTCGAATCCCACCCGCATCCACGGCTTCC
>DZDJ01000232.1 GCA_022736715.1 Edaphobacter aggregans | reverse complement strand
GGGGCGGTCGCCCACGTCGGCGCGGTGAATACGGCCATCGACCTGCAGACGCTGCGGGTCGATGTGCACATCCTGCAGGCGGGCGAAGTCGAGAAACTGGGTGAGTTGCGTCGTGTCCATGCCCTGACTCTGCAGGGTGGGGACAGAGGGTGCGTCGGCTGATCAGACCCACCGTATTCCCCCTTCAACACGTCGTCGATTTCAATCGAGAGCCGCTACCGACGGCAGCGTGTCGATCGGACGAGGCGGCGCGCCGGTGTTCTGGGTCGAACCGACTCTTTGGGGGGCTGCTTCTCGGCCAGAGAGGGCATTGGACACAACTCCTGGCGGCGACAGCAATGGCCTGGTCAGCGGTCATTTGCACCACCGGCCTCGTGAACGGGCGCTTCCAGCGTCTGCTGGCAGGCGCTCTCGAGCCGAAAACGACGTCCCCTGATACTGATCACGTTGCGGCAACGCCGTCGCTTGGGCGTCGCGGCGTAATCGTAGACTGACCTGATGTCCAGAACGCTGACTTCATTTGAGTGGTTGCTCCGGGCGGGGGAGCATGTCATCCAGTGCCCGCAGATGTTTCTCGATGGGTGGCATGATCATCAACCGCCCATTTTCGAAGGCTCAGGTCGACTTTCGCTGAGATGCTCAACGGACATCCACTTTGAGCTTGACGCCAAGGCCCGCGAGCAGTCTGAAGGCATGCGAGCGCTGCGCCGATGCGCTGAAGATGCGGATGACCGCACGTCAGCAATGCGCCTGCGAGCAATCGACTACAGCGGGACTGAGTGGAACGCAGGGTGGGTACGGCCAAACCTCGGAAACGTCCGGGGGGAGCACTTCGAACTCTTTGGGGAAAGTGGAGCCCTCAGCACCCACGTTCGTCAGTCGGAACCCACGAGCGGTGTCGAACTCGCGTTCTCGCCGGCTCCAGAGGTTCCGTTCTCTGAGATCGTGCGTACGACGGCGCATTTGGGCGACATGCAACTCGGATGGCGGCCGAGCGGCGGCAAACACCACATGGAAGTGCTGGGTAGCCTCATTGAGGCAACGACGCAACCCTGGAGCAGTGAGCTGTGGCTCTTCGCGAACACGAGCGAAGATCTTCGCCACCCCTATCTGGAGAACTGGTTGTCGGAACCGCTGAGGGCACTGCGCGGCCAACTCATCTATCCGAGGCTTGTCGCCCGCAACTTTGAGGACGGACGCGCTGCAGTTTGGGTTCGGCCGGTGCCATCTCTGCGCCAATCGTTGGGTGGATGTGCCAGCCAGCTTCGGAATCGCTCCCCGAGGGAATTCTGGTCCTTCTATGAGCACTATCTCACCTATGTTGCTCAACATCGGAATGCCAATGGACATCCCGAGTTTGAGGCGAACGGGCTAACGAGACTGCACGATGAAGTGATCCAGGCGCGCATGGCCGGCTCGCCCTGGGTGATCGCGTTGTGCGTCGCCAGCGCGGTTGAGGGCTTGGTCAAGCTCGAT
>DZDJ01000231.1 GCA_022736715.1 Edaphobacter aggregans | reverse complement strand
TGCAGCCTTGCGCGCCTTGAGTCAGCCCGTCGCTGCCCCTGAATCCGTACCTGCCGAACCCACCCAGACCAAGGAGCCATAAATCATGCGTCGCATTCTTTTGGTATTGATCGCGCTTGCCCTTGCCGTGGGGGCGATTGCCCTGCTCATCATGCGTGATGCAGGCACGGCGCACCTCGGTTGGGGCAGTTGGCAGATTGAAACCACCATGGCCGGGTTGCTCGGCGTGATTCTGGTCACGGTGTTGCTGCTGGCGGCCGTGCTGTGGCTGGTGAACTGGCTAGTGCGCGTGCCAGTCATGCTGCGGGTGCGTCGCCAGCGCAAACTGGAAATGCGCGAATGGGATGATCTTGAACACGTGCTGCGCCAGTGGGTCGCCGGGGATTGGGATGCGTCGGAAAAGTTATGCAAGCGTCACACCGCTGCGCCGGAAGCGCGCTGGGTTTGGCTGATGGCGCAGGCCTTTGCCGCGCATCAGCAGGGTTTGAGTGCGCGCGCCGAAGATGCGTTGAAGCAGGCCGAGAAAAGCTTCCCGCAAAATGCGGCCAGTGTGCGTTTGATGCAGGCGCAATGGTTGATGCAGGCGCAGCGTGCCGATTTGGCGTTGCCCATCGTGCAGCGCCTGGCAGCGCAAGACCCGCGCCATCCGGCTTTGCTGCGCCTGTTAACCGAAGCCGAGCGTCAGCAAGGGGATTGGGACGGTGTGCTGCAACAGTTGCCGACGCTCACCAAGCTGCGCGCCCTGCCGGAAGAGACTCTTTTGGCTCTGGAAGAAGATGCAATCGAAGGGCGTTTGGGGCAATTAGCCGCCCAAGGCGTGCCAGCGATTGAGGCTTTTTGGCGCGATATTCGCAAAAGCCTACGCGGGAAGGAACGCCTTGTGGCGGCCAAAGCCGTGGCGCTGGCCGCTTGTGGCGAGCACGACCAAGCCAGCGATATGCTGCTTGCCGCGCTGCGTGAGCGCCCGAGCGCGCTCCTTGCCGCAACCTTGGTTCGCATGAACCCAACACAGACGCGCAGCGCGCTGGATGCCGTTGAGCTGCTGATTGAGCGCAACAAGGGCGTGGCGAATACCGATTTAAGTTTGTTCGCCGCGCACATGGCCTGGCGCTTGGATATGTGGGGCAAGTCGCGTGGCCATGCCGACAACGTGTTGCAACTGTCGGCGAATGAACATGCTTATGCCGAGGCGCACATCCTGCTCTCGCAGCTTGATGAGCGTGACGGCCAGCACGACAAGGCGCTTATCCATGTGCGCGCCGCGTTCGATGCGCTGGACAAGCTGCCGGAGGTGGTGGCTGCACCGGCTGAAAGTGCGGTTTCATTCGCCAAAGCTTAAAGCATCGCACCACGCGCATTTCTGCTAGAATCGCACTCCTCGCGCCGCAACAGTCTTGCGGCGTGTGTCTTTTGGGCGTGAGTCGCCCGCATTTTGTCTGCCTTAGACTGGCGCTTGGTTCTGAAATAGATCGGCGAC
>DZDJ01000230.1 GCA_022736715.1 Edaphobacter aggregans | reverse complement strand
CATTACCCACATCTTTTTAAGAGAAATAGCCGATAATACTATTTTTTACCAAGGATGGGTAAATAATGGTGACGGATCGGGACATTTGGGCCGAGGCTCATTTTGGTAAGGCGAGGTTGGGGGATAAACGTCGAACGCAACGCTTGGTGCGTTTGGCGCGGCAATTTGCTGCGGTACCCGGCGGTACGATAACGGGCGTATTTCCGGATGGGGCGGAAATAAAAGCGGCGTACCGATTACTGGATAGCGACGAAGTATCACACCGGTCGGTTTGTGCGGGGAGCTTTGAGCAAGTCCAGAGCACCTGCCGTTCTCCAGGCGTGTATTTGATGATTGAGGACACCACGGCGGCGAGTTTTCCGACGCGTGAGGCGGCAGTGGGTTTGGGACCGGTGGGAGAAGACTACACCCGTGGCTTCTGGCTACACAGCACGCTGGCGGTTCGCTGGCAGGGCCATCCAGAGGATCCCTACGAGGATCAGTCGCAGTTGATTGGGCTGGCGGGCCAAAGCGTGTGGGTACGCGACATTACAAAATCACGGCGTAAGGAAAAGAAGGCGGATCGCTTACGTCGTCAAGACAGAGAATCTGCCCGATGGGGGCAAACGTTGGTGGCCAGCGGAGGTCCGGGCGTGGGCGGAGCGCAGTGGATTTATGTAGCGGACCGGGAGAGCGACATCTATGAAGTCTTCGCGCGTTGCGGCCAATGTGGATCCAATTTTGTGGTGCGTTCAGCGCATGACCGCGCCCTGACCCAGATGGCTCAACAATACCTCCACAAGGCCTTGGCGGCGGCGGTGCCGCTGGGACGCCGCAGTATTGATTTGTCCGCCGGCAAGGGGCGGGCCGCGCGTTGTGCGACCTTGGAGATTCGCGCCCTGCGCGTACAATTGCGTGCTCCCCGTCGTCCCGGAAAGCCTCTGGTCGATCAGGAGATCAATGTCGTGGAGGTTCGCGAAATCGAGGCCCCGACGGGTGCCGATCCTGTGCATTGGGTTCTATTGACGGATTTGCCGATTGACACACTTCCGGAGCTATGGAAGGTGGTGGCAATCTATCGTCGCCGCTGGCTTATTGAAGAGTTTCACAAGGCCCTGAAGAGCGGGGTCGGGCTGGAGAAAAGCCAACTCACGGAAGCCCGCAAGCTCATGGCGCTGGCGGGAATCCTATCCATCGTGGCGTGCTTTCTGGTGGGACTCAAGCTCCACGCTCGGTCCGACGACGCACTGCCATTGGACGAAACTCAAGTGGATCACGCGACACGCGTGATTCTGGAGAAAAAGGTTGGTAAGCCCAAGGACGGGTGAACTTATCAAACCATTCTCGTGGCCATCGCCAAACTCGGTGGATACGTTGGTCGCCGCAGCGACGGCCCGCCGGGCTGGCAGACCATCTGGCGGGGTTGGCAGCGACTGCTGCTGCTGGTCGAGGGATTCCGCCTTGCCTCCGACGGATGAAAGATGTGGGTAATGTTAAG
>DZDJ01000074.1 GCA_022736715.1 Edaphobacter aggregans | reverse complement strand
TGGTGAGTCGCGCGGCCTGCGGATCGACCTTGGCGTAGACCATCAGGAACACCTCACGCTCGGGATCGAAGACCAGCAGGTGCAGGTCCCGCGCCACGGCGGACAGCGCGGCGCGGGCCACGGGGGTGTGAGCCCAGGCGCCAGAGTCGCCGATGGCGCGCTCACGCAGCGAGCGGAAGTGTCCATTGGCCAGCAGTTCGACCAGGTCGCCACGGCCGAGGCCTGCGGCCTGGCGCAGTAGGGGCACAGCGGGATCGCTGAGCTGGATGCGGTAGGCCTCGAAGCCGGGCGGGGTGGGTTCGGACTGCGGCTGCGACGGCGCTGAGGGCGCAGGACAGGGGAGGTGACGACGGGCGAGCAGAGGGCCCAAGGCACGGGGGAGGAGGGATGAGAGGCTGCGGAACATGGAAGACCTTGCGAAGGAAGATGATGCAATCAGCTTCTCACCCGTACGCGGCGATGCAAGTGCGTCCTGCGCCAGGTGGGTTAGGGGCTTGCGTGGCCCGGGCGCAACCTCCGGGTCAGCCGCGAACTCGCAGATTCGCAGGCATGACTAGTCCGGCTGATACCCGCGATGCGCGGGTGATTGACGTCGGCGGCCTGATTGAACGCGGGAGCGCCACGGTGTGAGCAAGGCATTGACGCTTCTCGCTTTGTCAAGAAGCTGGCGAGGCCGGAACGTCTCCTGGCGCAGCTGACCGTTGGTGTTCTCGCAGGTCTGTCGCTGCCAGGGCCTGTGGGGGTGCAGAAGTAGACGCACACGCCGGATGCTGCGTAGAGTTCGGCATGACGGCCCATCTCGCGTCCCTGGACATAAGCCATGCTTTTGCGCAACGGGGCGACCAAGGTCGCAGCTTCGTCGCGCAGCCACCAAGGCCGATGCGGCGCTGGCGTCGGGTATCTTGGCCAGCAGCACGGTGCGGCTCATGCGCTCGACCAGCCCGGCCACGGCCGACTTGTTGCCCGCGCCCTCGATAAGGTCGCCTTCGCAGTGCCCAGGCATCAGACGGTCTTTGACCTCGGGCGGGCGCACAAGGATGCTCATCCTCTCGCGGATCTGGCCGCGGCGGTCTATGCCCAACGAACCCGGCAGGCGCTTGGCATGGCCTTGGCGCAGGCAGGCGATGCGTTCGCGCCGCAGCTCGCCCTTGGGGTGGGCGTCGATGGCATTGTCCATCGTCCCGTGGGACACGTGGAGGCTTAAATCCTCAGGATCGGTGCGCTTGAGCATCGCGGCAACGTCCTGAGGCGACAACTTCCACGCCAGCATCTGCCGCACCGCGCCCCACAGCACGCCATCTGGACTGAGATTGGGCGTCGAGCGGGTGGCCTGGCGTCGCTATCTTTCTCGGCCTTCCAGATATCGATGCGCATGCGTTCTTCGGATTGCAGCTGTCGATACGTCGTTCTTGTCATTCACGGCACCTCACCGTATGGCAAGGCGCTGCACTTCGATTTTGAGACCGCTCATTGAATCCCAAAGGCCACAGTCAAATGACGTATTGCCCCGCGGGCGGGCGAAAACCTATTCTCAACCCGTCGTTAAAGCGTCATCGCAGCACTCGAAGCGGTTCATAGCGCAATTTCAACTATTTAGGAGGTTTTCCATGTCATCGAAAAAAGCTTCGCTGAGCAACTGCGAATCCACTATCAGCAACGCGGTCGGGCTAGGGTCGACGACGCGCAGAAAGGTGGTTGCTGGCTTGGCGAGCCTGCCTTTCTTCGCCATGGGTAATGTATCGCATGCCCAGGTGCCGCCGACGTCGAAGGTCAATACCACGAAACTCGCCGTCACCGATAAGGAAGTGACGGTTGGCATTCTTCATTCCTCCACGGGAACGATGGCCATTTCAGAGACCGGGTCCATTCAAGCCGAGAAATTGGCGATCAGCCAGATCAATGCGATGGGCGGCGTCCTTGGTCGCAAGATCAAAGTCATTCAGGAAGACGGTGCGTCGGATTGGCCGACGTTTGCAGAAAAAGCGAAGAAACTGCTGGAAGAAAACCATGTCGCGGCCATATTCGGCTGCTGGACTTCCGCGTCGCGCAAGGCCGTTTTGCCGGTTCTCGAGCGCGATAATGGTCTGCTGTACTACCCGACCTTCTACGAGGGCCTGGAGCAGTCGAAGAATGTGATCTACACGGGCCAGGAAGCAACTCAGCAGGTTTTTGCCGGACTCGATTGGGTTGCCAAAACGAAAAAGGCAAAAACGTTCTATCTGATCGGTTCCGATTACATTTGGCCACGCACCACCATGAAGCTTGCCAGAAAATACATCGAAACGGTACTGCATGGCACCGTGGTCGGAGAAGAATATGCGGCGCTTGGAAGCACCGACTTCGGCTCGACGATCAACAAGATCCGCCTCAAGAAACCTGACGTCATCTATGCGGCCGTGGTCGGCGGGTCCAATGTCTCCTGGTTCAAGCAATTGAAAGCCGCCGGCATCAACGGACAAAACCAGACCTTGCTTACCCTGTCGGTGACCGAGGACGAAGCCAAGGGCATCGGCGGAGAAAATCTTGTCGGATTTTATTCCGCAATGAAATACTTCCAGTCACTCGATACTCCGCGTAATAAAGAGTTCGTGAAACAGTTTAAGTCCATGTGGGGTGCAGGCGCGCCGATCGGAGACGTGACCCAGGCAGCCTACGAAGGGCCGTGGATTTGGAAGGCCGCCGTGGAAATGGCCGGAAGCTTCGACACCGACAAGGTCGTCCAGGCCGAACAAAGCGGAAAAATCAGTTATGACGCGCCAGAGGGCGTGGTCTACCTTGAGCCCAACCACCACCTGAAAACACGGCTGCGCATTGGAAAATGGCGCGCGGACGGCCAAGCGGATATTGTCTATACGTCTGACTACATCATGCCCAACCCGTTCCCGAAAGGGTATTGATCGTACTGACTGCCTCGGCGGTGATCATGAATGATCCGCCGCCGGGGCTGTTGACTTGACATAGGCAAGTCGAATACGGCATTGGAGAGTTTTCATGGACGGTTACTCACTATCCGATTTGGGGTCCATCCTTGTGATGCAGGGATTTTCCGGGCTGAGCCTGTTCAGCGTGCTTTTGCTGATGGCACTTGGCTTGGCCATCATATTCGGCCAAATGGGGGTCATAAACATGGCCCAAGGAGAATTCATGACCATCGGTGCCTACACGATTTACATGAGCTCCAAGGTCGCAACCAGCTATTTTCCAGCGCTGGTGCCATATTACTTTCCATTCGCGATAGCCATAGCATTTCTCGTGGCCTTCGTGGTCGGCTATCTCGTCGAATTCCTTCTGATACGGCATTTATACAAGCGACCTCTGGATACCCTGCTTGCCACCTGGGGACTGAGCTTGATCATGCAGCAATTCTTCCGCTCCGTGTTTGGTGCGCGCGAGGTGAGTGCGACGCTGCCCAATTGGCTGATGGGTGCGTGGAAAGCAACACCCACGATCGATATTCCGCTGAACGGCTTGTTCGTCATGCTCATTTCTGCCGTCGTGACCGCATCCGTGGTGCTTTTGCTTTATCGGTCGAATTGGGGTCTGCGGGTGCGTGCGACAACCCAGAACAGGGTCATGGCGGGAGCGGTGGGGATCAATACAAAAAAGGTGGACCGGATCACTTTCGCGATCGGTTGCGGTATTGCCGGGATCGCAGGGGCGACGTTCACCACGATCGCTTCGACAGGCCCGACCAGCGGTTCCTTGTATATCGTCGATACCTTCCTCGTCGTCGTGTTTGGCGGAACTGCCAGCCTGCTGGGTACCGTCGCCTCGGCGTTTTCAATCGCACAGGCCCAATCGGTGCTGACATTCTTCATGACCAACGCCATGGGTAAGGTCATCACCCTGCTGACCATCATCATTATTTTGATGCTGCGCCCAGAAGGCCTTTTTGCCGCCAAGGTTCGGAAATAAAGTGAAGGATAACGTGATGAATGCTTTCTACACAAAATTCCTTGGCGGAAAATCGGGTGCCATCGAATTGGCAATTCTTGCGGCCTTGATTTTCCTAGTCATGCCGCTATGGCTGGATATTTTCCGCCTGAATCTCGTCGGAAAATATCTGACCTACGCCTTTGTGGCCGTTGGCCTGGTCATGGTCTGGGGTTATGGGGGGGTGCTCAGCCTGGGCCAAGGCATTTTTTTCGGGCTTGGCGGTTACTGCATGGCCATGTTCCTCAAGCTCGAGGCCTCGGATCCGGTCAGCACGGCGCGCCAGACAACCCCGGGAATCCCGGACTTCATGGACTGGAGCCAGGTCACGCATCTGCCTTTGTTCTGGATCCCGTTCCACAGCCTGACATTTACCCTGATCGCGGTGTTCGTGGTGCCTGCGGTCTTTGCCTACATCATCGGGGTGACCATGTTCAAGCGCCGCGTCGGCGGGGTCTACTTCTCGATCATCACCCAGGCGATCGCCGCGATTCTGACCATCCTGATCGTCGGCCAGCAGGGAATGACCGGCGGGATCAATGGCATCACCGACCTCAAGACGCTCCATGGGTGGAACATCAACACGAACTCCGCGAAATACATCCTTTATTACGTCAACGGCGCGCTCCTGATCGCAACGATCATGGGCTGCCGGTATGTGTTGTCCTCGAAACTCGGGCGCCTGCTTTTGGCGATGCGCGACCGGGAAGACCGTGTGAGGTTTTCCGGATACGACGTCGCCAATTTCAAGATCTTCACGTTTTGCCTCGGCGCAGTGATTTCCGCCATCGGTGGGGCCATGTTCACCCTGCAGGTGGGTTTCATGTCCCCGTCCTTCGTGGGCATCGTGCCGTCGATCGAAATGGTCATCTTCGCCGCGATCGGGGGGCGCATGTCACTGGTCGGCGCGGTGTATGGAACCTTGTTGGTGAATTACGGGAAGACAGCATTTTCCGAGAGCTTTCCCTCGCTCTGGTTGCTGCTCATGGGGGCCATGTTCATCGGGGTGGTGATGTTTTTCCCGAACGGTCTGGCGGGGCTTTACGACACCTACTTCAAGGGGCGCATCGGAAAGCTTGGTTCTGTCTTCTTCAAGAAGACCATCGATCAACAGGCCTAGTCCCCAAAGAACGGAAGCGTCCAAATGAGTCATTCGAACGAAATTGCGCTCGCGATCGAGGATCTGACGGTTTCCTTCGACGGGTTCAGGGCAGTCGACGGCCTCAATCTCTACGTCGAGAAGAACGAGTTGCGTGCCGTCATCGGCCCCAATGGCGCAGGCAAGACGACGGTTCTCGATCTGATCTGCGGGAAGACGAAGGCGACGAGCGGAACGATCCAGTTCAAGGGCATCGAGCTGACCAAGCTGCCTGAGCACAAAATCGTCCAGGCGGGTGTAGGGCGCAAATTCCAGAATCCGTCGATCTACGAAAACCTCACGGTGCTCGAAAACCTGGAGATCTCGTTTCCGCGCGGGCGCGGGATTCTCGGGGCGCTGACATTCGAGCGAACCCAGGATGTTCTCGATCGGATCCATGAGGTACTTGACACCATCTTTCTGTCGAACCACCTGAACACGCAGGCTGGACTGCTGAGCCACGGCCAGAAACAGTGGCTGGAAATCGGCATGCTGATCATCCAGGACCCCGAACTGCTGATGCTCGACGAGCCGGTCGCGGGGATGAGCGTTTCCGAGCGGGAAAAGACTGCCGATCTGCTCAATCGCATCTCCCGGGGGCGTTCGGTCATCGTGATCGAACACGACATGGAATTCGTGAAGCGGATTGCGCACAAGGTCACCGTCCTGCACCAAGGCAAGCTTCTGGCCGAGGGCAATATGGATGCGGTGCAGAGCAATCCCAAGGTTATCGAAGTCTATCTGGGACATTGAGGAGCTGTAGATGTCACGTTCTATGTTCAGCATCAAGAGTCTTTCTTCCGGCTATGGTCAAAGCCAGGTGATCCACGACCTGAATTTCGAGATCGGCGACCAAGAGATCGTCGCGATCATGGGCCGCAACGGAATGGGCAAGACGACGCTCTTCAGGACCCTGATGGGCATTCTCCCGGCCTTCCGTGGAGATGTGGCCGTAGACGGGGCGGAGATGACGAAGCTGGAGACCCATCAGCGCGTCGCGCAAGGGCTTGCCTATGTTCCCCAAGGACGCATGATCTTCTCGCACATGACGGTGTTGGAAAACATCCAGACCGGCCTGCCGCCGAGTGCGCGCGGGATCGTCCCCGAAGAGCTGTATGCACTGTTCCCGGTGCTCTTCGACATGCGCAACAGAAAAGGCGGAAACCTCTCGGGAGGCCAGCAACAGCAGTTGGCGATTGCGCGCGCGCTGGCGACGAACCCGAAAGTCCTGTTGCTCGATGAGCCGACGGAGGGTATCCAGCCGTCGATCATCAAGGACATTGCAAAAAGCCTCAAGGAAATTCGCGATCTGCGCAAGCTGACCATCGTTGTTTCCGAGCAGGTTCTCAGCTTCACATTGAGCATTGCCGATCGGTTTTTCGTCATCGACAAGGGGCGCTTCGTCTACGAGGACGTGAGGGCCAACGTGGACGAAAGGACGATCAGCCAATATCTGTCGATCTAGAACATCCTCCTCCCGGAACTGTCGGCGCGTTGCGCATGATGGTCGGCAGGCGTCACGTTTTCACTGTTCAACCAAGGAGCACATGATGGCTGAAACCCTTGTCAAAGTCGACCTCGCGCAATCCCCGTACGAGAATGAACTTGTCCACAACCGCTGGCATCCGGACATCCCGATGGCCGTCTGGGTCAAACCCGGTGAC
>DZDJ01000229.1 GCA_022736715.1 Edaphobacter aggregans | reverse complement strand
ACCGCATTGTGATCGGGCTGGGTGGTATCGAACACTGCCTCGTCGCCGACGTAGTCAATGCTGGCGATCTTTGAGGTAAATCGCTGCGTTTTGTACAGTGCTTTCCCTGCGCGCCAATCAAGGTAACGCTGCGTCTTGAGGGGCAACAGGAATCCGACCTCGTCCATGAAGCGCTCGCGCGATTCGCCGTCGATCATCAATTCATGGTCGGCAGCGCAGGCGTAAGCACGCGCGCCACCATGACCATCGGGCAACTTGCGCATGCCAGCGGCACGACGTTGCTTGACGCGGCAGAATACGCCGAGGTTGGCCAACAGCATCTGGACATCCTTGAGCAGATCCGGTTGGCTGGACGCCAGACGTATCGAGCAGCTCAGGCTTCGACCGGACACATTCACGGTGCCGTCGCACTGGAACAAGGCGCGCAGATAGCTCTTCACGCACGTTTCGCTACCGCGCCAGACGACCTCGGGCACACGCAACTTCGTTGCCGCACTGAATCCGTAGTGCTCAAGCAGTCGCGCAAGCAGCACCGAGCGGACAAACACGTTGTTGCGCTCGGGTACCGCCACTGGCGACACCTTGTACTGGCGCAGATCACCGGTCGCCGTATGCGCGATCATGGCGTTGATGACTGTGGCGACACGGTCGGCCAGCGCGCGCTCCTCACCCCACAGACTGATGATGGCCGCCTGCTGATCGTTGCCGCGATTGGTGAAGTGGCCGTCGCCAGCGATCAAGCCCAGGAGCAGGCCAAGGTCTTCGCTGCCCTGTTGGCCAAATTGGCCTTTGCCGGATTGCACCAGCATGCGATCGCCGACCTTGAGGTCGCGCAATTTGATCTTGCCGCGTTCGACGTAGAAGTCATGCCATTCGGTGGCCTTGATCTCGTAGCCGTCCTCGGTCGTCACGCGATAGACGGGCGCACGAGGCGCCGTCATGAAGGCGGGTTTTGCCAACCGCGTCTCGACGCCACGGCCTTCCAACTCCAGCGAACGTCGATCGACCGAAACTTCCAGAGCTGCGCCGTTGGCGTGCAGCTCGCCGATCGGCAGCATGCCGTACTGCGTCGCCAGCCGGGTGTCGCCGGTGACGCACGGGTTGGTCGCGCGGATGTGTTCGCACCACCAGTTGTTGTTCATCTCGTTGACGCGGTCGATCAGGATGAAGCCGGGCTCGGCGTAGTCGTACGTCGAGACCATGATCATGTCCCACAAATGCCGCGCGCGGATGTGGCCGTAAATCTTGCAGGCCACCAGGCCATCTTCGCGCACGAGGTAGTTCTCGTGGCTGGGCCATTCGCGCCAGACCACTTGGGCGGCATCGGCGAGATCGACTTCGTCCTTTTCCTTGATGTGCACCGGGAACACCAGCGGCCAGTCGGCGTCGGATTCCACGGCCTGCATGAAACCGTCGGTGATGAGCAGGCTCAAGTTGAACTGGCGCAGCCGGCCGTCCTCGCGCTTGGCGCGGATGAACTCCTTGGCG
>DZDJ01000228.1 GCA_022736715.1 Edaphobacter aggregans | reverse complement strand
CGAAGATCGGCCAGTGCAGCCTCAGTCGGGTCATATTCGATTAGTACGCTCATGCTGCAATCCTCCAGTGTTTGGTTTCGGTATCGACCTCTTCGAGAAACTGCGCGACCTCGGACGCCAGCTTTGCAATGAACGCATCGTCACGCGAAATGCGGCGCACGATCAGTTGCAGGTGGTCGGGAAAGTCTGGGTTGAAGCTCACAAAGTCGCACCACTGCATCCCGAGAATCCACATCTGGCCTTGAATCTGCGCGGTGTATTCGGCGGGTTCTGCGTCGAGCGCGAGATATTCGAGATGCGTTGCAAGCTGCGGGCACTTGATTTCCAGCAAGCCCTCTGCGCCAATCAGTCCGTCGGGCGATGCGCCAGCCATCAGCGCCGGGTGGTCGAAAAATCCGACTTCTGTCACCACGTTGCCAGTCTCGGCCTCGTAGGCCAGTCTCGCCAGTGGCTCGCGCTCAATGCCCTGCTGCATCGCGGCATTGCTGAACGTCTCCAGCGGCTTGCCGGTCAGCCGCTCGACAACAAGCCGAGCGCGGTAGTTCTTCCGGCTTGCCGATTCGCCGCCGCTTTTGAGCTTGGCAAGCACGTCAGAAAACCGGCTGGCCGTCGCTTTGCCGCAGCGTGCCGCGAACCATTCCTGAGACCCTTGTTGAATGCTCTGCGCGTTCATTCGTCGCCCTCCTGCAGTTCGGAATCGAACGTGCGTGCAGCGTCGGCGTCGCTTGCAGCCTCCTTGAGCCCGGCGTGCATCGCGGCAAGCGCATGCCGGTTTGCCTTGCCCGTTTGTGCCCACCACGCTGAATAGATCGCCACGCCCTGCTTCGCGGCTGCAGTGGCCTCGTGGATAAGGTCGGCATCAATCTGCGGAGGCGGCGCGTCATCGACGCCCAGCGTTTTGCCTTCAAGCTCTTCCGCCGTGTTCTGCGCGCCGAGTTCGGGAAATGCAATGCGCAGGGCTTGCGCTGCGGCGCACTTGCCGAGCTGGCCACGCGGGCGCTTGGCCCACATGGCATTGGGCGCAACGCTCTTTTCCTTGCCGCCCTTGACCGCGTAGTTCTCAGTCCAGAACTCCATAGCGGTGAACTCGGCCACGATGCCGTTATCCAGTGCGCGCTTGACGGTCACGCGCGCCCACTCCGGGTAGGTGATCTGCGTGCCGCCGATGTTCTCGGTCTTGTCCGGGCCGAACTCGGGCTCGGTCATGCCTGCGAATTGCCCGGTGCGCGATGCCTGTGTTCGATAGAGCCCGACGCCTGGCATCACCACATCGCGCATCTGGCCTGCTTTGCTGTCCCACATCGGCACGATGTGAACGGGCTTCAGCATGGGATCAAGGCCTGCTGCGCGGCAGTAATCGAGCACCAGGTAAACCGAGGCGTCTTGCGCGCCGGGGTACAGCGAATTTTTCAGCACCTGGACAAGTGCCGAATCGTCCAGGTTGTCACGCTTCACGAGATTGGTCATTTTTGAACTCCAGATTAGTTTTGAGGCTTGGTATCGCG
>DZDJ01000227.1 GCA_022736715.1 Edaphobacter aggregans | reverse complement strand
GCCAAGGGCAAGCCGCCGTCGAAATACACGGTCGAGCTGCAAAACGGCCTGCGCAAGACATTGCCCTTCGAGGACAAGCGCGATTTCGAGGAAGCCAAAAAAGGTTTCATCGCCGCGCCGACCTACAAGCAAATCATGGCCGATGCGGGTCACGTCGCCTGGGACATGGGCAGCTACGAGTGGCTGCTGGACGAAGGCAAGGACTTCGACAGCATTCATCCGTCCTTGCAGCGTCAGGCCATCCTCAATATGGCCTACGGCTTGTATGAAGTGGTGCCGGGCAAAATCTATCAGGTGCGCGGCTACGACCTCGCCAACATCAGCTTCGTCAAGGGCGATACTGGCTGGATCGTGTTCGACCCGCTGACCGCCAAGGAAACCGCTAGGGCGGCGCTGGAATTCATCAACGAAAAACTGGGCAAGCGGCCGGTGGTCGCGGTGGTGTTCTCGCATTCTCATGCAGACCACTTTGGCGGCGTGCGCGGGGTGGTGGACGAGGCGGACGTGAAAAGCGGCAAGGTGCCGGTGATCGCGCCAGTCGGTTTCATGGAGCATGCCGTCGCCGAGAACGTCTATGCCGGCAACGCGATGACGCGGCGCATGTTTTTCCAGTACGGCGTGCAGTTGCCGCGCAGCCCGTTCGGGCACGTCGATCAGTCGATCGGCAAGAACACCGCCGCTGGCAATCTGGGGCTGATCGAGCCGAGCCGCTACGTTGCGAAAGACTTCGAGGAAATCACCATCGATGGCGTGAAGATGGAATTCCAGAACACACCGGGCACCGAAGCGCCCGCGGAAATGAATACGTATTTCCCGCAGTTCAAGGCCTTCTGGGCGGCGGAGAACATCACTGGCACCATCCACAACATCTACACCCTGCGCGGCGCGCTGGTGCGCGATGCGCTGGCGTGGTCGAAGCACATCAACGTGGCGCTCTACCGCTATGGCACGGAGGCCGAAACCATGTTCTCCGCGCATAGCTGGCCGCGTTTCGGCAATGCACGTATCCAGGAGGTGATGCGCACCCAGCGCGACACCTATGCCCACCTCAATAACGAAGTGCTACATCTGGCGAATCAGGGCGTGACCATCAACGAAGTACACAATGTTTACCAACTGCCCAAGAGCCTGCAAGGCCAGTGGGCAGCGCACAGCTACCACGGATCGGAAGAACACAACAGCCGCGCCGTGCTCAACCGCTACCTGGGTTACTGGGACGCCAATCCGGCGACGCTGATGCCGTTGTCGCCGCGCGACTCTGCGCCGCTGTACGTCGAGATGATGGGCGGCGCAGGCAAGATCATGGCCAAGGGCAAGCAGCTGCATGCCCAGGGCAAATACCGCGAGGCGATGGAGATTGTGAACAAGCTGGTTTACGCCGAGCCGGACAATGTGCAGGCCAAGGAACTGTTGGCGGATGTGTTCGAGCAGATTGGCTACCAGAAGGAAAGCCCCAGCGTGCGCAACAGCTTCCTCGCCGCAGCCTACGAGTTGCGCAACGGCATGCC
>DZDJ01000226.1 GCA_022736715.1 Edaphobacter aggregans | reverse complement strand
ATCCGCGCCTCCACCAGCCGGTTAAACTCAAGCGTTCATGATGGGCTTGCAAAACTTCATGCGGAAAACGCTCGGCCAAAAAAGCCACAAACGTCCCGGCACGCGGCTCGACCCGCGCCAGCACCCGCGACTCATCTTCGGGATCATAAATCTGCAAAACCCCGCCATGCTCAGGCCGCCAATCCGGGTTCAAATACAGCAACACGGTCACCAAACGCGCCGAACGCCCCTGCGGATTGTCGTGATGCTTCTGATAGCCACCGCCCGGCGGATACAGCGCAAAATGGCATTCCAGCTCACGCACGCCGAGATATAGCTCACGATTCAGCGCATCACGCAATGAGTCCATTGCCTGCCAAAACGTCTGCAAACTATCCCCGCCTTCGCCCCATTCCAGCCAGTCGATGCTATCGCCACGCACCGCCTGCGCCCGCACCGCCTGATTGCCAATGCCTGCAGGGCGAAACTGCTCACGCTGCGCCAAGGCCTCGTCGCGCAAAGCCTCGACCAAAGCAGGCGGAAAAGCATTCTCCAGCACGGCATAGCCCGACTCCGCCAAGCCCTCAGCCACCGCACTGCATAAAGATTCTGTATTCATGGATGTATCATACCGCCCATCACCGTTTTGCAAGGTTGTTCCTTCATGCTGCATGTCTACAAAGCCGAACTCAACGACTCCGAATTAATTTGGGAGCAAAAGCCGCCAAGGCCGCTCAAACATCAGCGCGTTTTAGTCATTGTGGAAGACACCCCGCCCGCGCTTGAGCAAACTATCGCTCAAGCTTATCAACCCCAACGCTATGTTCTCAGCGACTTAGCTGGACGACTTGCCTGGCAAGGCGACGCGCTGTTTGAACAGCGGGCGCAGCGCGATGCGTGGTAAACGCTATCTTTTTGACACCAATGCCTTAGTCGCTTTGTTACAAGGTCATACGGGTTTATTGGCTCTGACCCAAGAAGCTGATTGGATCGGCGTTTCCGTGATTAACGTCCTCGAATTTCTTGGCTTTAATGGCTTGAGAGACACCGACCGCACACTGTTTCTTGAACTCGTCTCGCGTATTGAAGTTATTGATGTGAGTTATGCAGATCAAACCTTGATCGAATCCATCATCAACCTGCGTCAAGGTCGAGCAATCAAACTGCCAGATGCCATTATTCTAGCCAGCGCTGCCTCTCAAAATGCGACCCTCGTGACGCGAGATGTACGTTTAATCTCACTGGCTGCAGAACATCCCATGTTTTCCGCCCGTTCATTTTGAGCCACCCCATGCCCCCCGAAACCATCCTCCACGCCCGCTGGATTATCCCCGTCATCCCGCACGGCCAGGTTTTGCAAAACCATAGCCTTGTAATGAACGACGGCCTGATCACGGCCATTCTACCCACGCCCGAAGCCCGCCAACTTGCCCGCCAAAGCCACGCACGCGAAATTGAACTTCCCAAGCATGCCCTCATGCCCGGCCTGGTCAACGCGCACACCCATGTCGCCATGAACCTGCTGCGCGGCGTGGCCGATGA
>DZDJ01000225.1 GCA_022736715.1 Edaphobacter aggregans | reverse complement strand
CGGCTCCAACACCGAGCCCCTGCTGCGCCTGAACGTGGAAACCCGGGGCGACGCCTCGATGGTAGCCAACAAACTTGAACTCCTTCAGGCGCTCATTCTCGCCCCCTGCGGCACAGAGAGCCGATAACACATCGCTCCAACTCACAAACCATCCATGTCAAACACCTTTAAGACACTCGAAGAATTTCGCTTCCCCAACGCCGAAATCACGATCGAGCAACGCATCGCCATGACCTGCTCCTGCCGGGATGCCGACAAAATCCCGAAGTCCCCGCATGCGGGCCAGACCTTGCAGAGCGAGGATGGCCGCGCCATCCAGATCATGCACAACGGCCTCAAGGTACTGGCCGACGGCTATTACGGCGCATGGATGACCGACCTTATCCAGCGCCTCCATGGACATCACGAACCCCAGGAAGAAGCCGTCTTCCATGCCCTGACCGAACAGCTCCCGGCGCATGCGGCCATGCTCGAGGTGGGCAGCTACTGGTCGTACTACTCACTCTGGTTCATGAGCCAGCATCCGACGGAACGAAGGGCATACGCGATCGAACCCGACCCGGAACACCTGCGTGTCGGGGTTGAAAACAGCCGGCTCAACGATCTTCCCATCACGTTTGAACAGGGTTTTATCGCCGAGAATGAAGGTGAGACGCGTCCATTCCTCACCGAAGCCTCGGGCAGCCTTGAGCTCCCCCCCATCAGCGTCACGGGCCTCATGGAACGCCACGCCATCGAGCATATCGACCTGCTCCTGTGCGATGCCCAAGGCGGAGAAATCGACCTGCTGAAGAGCCTGGTCCCCGTGGTTGCCCAAGGTCGCATCGGCAGCATCATGATCTCCACCCACGCCCACCAGATCACCGGCGATCCCCTCACCCACCAGAAATGCCTTGCGATGGTGAAGGGCCTGGGCGGCGACATCCTGCTCGAGCATGACGTGCATGAATCCTTCTCCGGCGACGGGCTCATCGTCGCCCATTTTGGCCCCAAGCCGCCGCGCCTGGCTGAAGACATCATCAGTCGCAACCGCTATTCACAGGCCTATTTCCGCAATCCCCTCTACGATCTGGCCATGTGCCAGCACGAAATCAGCGCCCTTCGTGCCGAACTGACCACCTTGCATGCGACCGCTGAACAGCTTCGCAAGGAAAACGAAGCCATCCCGGCAACGCCTGCGGCCACCCGCACAAAACGCGGCTTCCTCTCCTTCCTCCGGCCCTGATCGAGCAGCATGTCCCGCCGGTTCGCATGCCCCATGCCACCACGTCCGAACACACAAGGCTTCAGCCTGCTGGAAGCCATCATCGCCCTTGTCCTCATCGGCACGGCCGTCATGGCCGCCTACGGCTGGATCAACGCCAACCTCATCACCGCCAGCCGCATTCAGGACATCACCCTCCAGACCGAGGCCACCGACAACATCCTCGCCTACCTGGAAAACATCAACCCGATGCAAACCCCCGAGGGCGATGACGAAGGATGGAGAAGCCTCGCGATGACGAGGGGGAGGATCGCCTCCCG
>DZDJ01000224.1 GCA_022736715.1 Edaphobacter aggregans | reverse complement strand
GAATCAGATCCTGGTGGTAGAGGGGAACCTCTTGGAACACGATTCGCGTCAACTCAAACAAGGCATCTGCATCGGGCAATTTTTCGTTGCCACGGCGACTCGAGAGCTCTATTTGCGCCCCCACACGAAACGCATCAGGAATCGCCACCTCCAGGGGGCAGTGCAGTGAAAGCATTCGCTCATTGACGAGATTTGAAAGTCGCCCCATGACCGAATAAATTTTATTGTCACCGTGCGGAAGTTGAAGAAACCTCTCGATGTCCTCCCCATTGATATCCCATGGCTCCTTCACCGTGACAGAGAACAACTTCCGATAAATACGCGCCTTGTGTCGGATCACGAGTGGCGATTGAGCAAGCAAGCAACGCTGAGCCACCACGGCCTTGATGAAATCCTGTGTGCTCTCACCCAGAATGGCCCCTTGAGGGAGCGTCGCTGAGTTGATGCCTGCCGCCTTGGCGGCATCCCGCATCGCTTCGTCCACAGCAAAGCCGTTGAGCCGGGATGCATATCGAGCATGGCTGTTCGTCAATTGACGCAAATCCCAATCGCACCCACTGTGCGGCAATCCTTGCGCATCGAGGGGAATATTCCACGCCACCCCCTTCGCCTCCACGAAATCACGCATCTCGGAAATAAATTCTGTATAACTTTTCGGAGGCGGAGGCGCGATCCCAAGAAATGATTGCGCGGTCACGGCCGGCCTCCCGCATTGATTCGATCAACTGCTTCGATGACTTGCTGTGCGCCAGAAAGGGCGCGTGTCAGCTGCAACTGCGCTGGGCTCTCGGCGGCGCCACCATTACGCACATACAGAAGCACTTGCTCGCGCATTCCTGCGACAGCCTCCTCGTGAGCTTTACGGTCAAGGGAGGGAATGAACCGCCGACACCCGTAGCAAGAGGTGACGGGGTTGTAAGGGCAGCCGTCCTGGCCTGAACGGCAAAGTCCGACGCCGGCCACAAGCCGCTCTCCAACGACTGCACCGACCTGCTCCCCCTCGGCGGCGGCGAGCATCTCTCGCACCGACACGAAGCGGGCATCAGCAAGGGAAAGAATGTTCCCATACAGTTTGGACACGCCAAGGGCCGTATTGATCAGTGCGGCTTGCTTGCGGCTCGCCTTGACGTAGACGGTCGCCGCGTTATCGTTTCCGTGTCCGAGGAAATGACGGATGCTCCTGCGGTCGTGCCCCGCATCGGCAAGTGCCTGTGCTCCCGTGTGTCGGAGGGCAGTCGCGGTAAATGCGATATAAACGCCACGCTCGGTGCAGACGCGCTTGATCCCGGCCCAAAGCGATTCGCTATTGGAATGGCGGAGTACACGAGACCTGTCCTCTGCCTCGGCGACTGTAAGCGTTCGTCTCATGAGCGAGGTCCATTCAGGCTTCATCTGCCTGACGAGCTCTATCGTTTTCCCACCGTGCCGTTTCGCAGCGTGAAAGGAGACGATGCAGTTCAACTCCCCGCCAGCATCTCGGACCAAGCGCACATGTTCGCGCCGAAGCGACAGCACCTGCACTGGCCGTACTCCGTGCT
>DZDJ01000037.1 GCA_022736715.1 Edaphobacter aggregans | reverse complement strand
CGAATGGCCTCGATGGCGGTCTTGCCATCGCGGATCTCGCCCAGGAAGATGATGTTCGGGCTCCATCGCAACATGGAACGACAGGGCACGGCGAAATCCCCGTCATGCACGGGCACCTGGAAACAGGCCCAGTCATCGCCCGAGCCTTCCAGCGGCATTTCGGGCGGATCCTCGATGGCTACACCCACGCCACCAAACCGGTTCAGCCGCTCAAGTAGCAGGGCCGATGCCGTCGTGGTCTTGCCGGAACCCGTGGCCCCGGCGATGACCACAAGGCCCGTCAGATCATCACGCAACAAGCGACGCAGCACGGGACGGCCATAGCCCAGCGTCTCGATGTTGGGAACTTCTACAGGAAAGCGCCGCAGGACGTAAAACACCTCGAACATCGCCTCCATGCGCGCGGCGCGATAGCGCAGTCCGTCGATCACCAGCGCGAAATCGGTCGATCCCACTTCCGTCTCCATCTGCTGGCATTGCCCGAAGACCTCCAGCATGGTGTCGCGCAGGTTGCCGGGCACGGGCACCGCCCCGTCCACATGGGCGTGCTTCATCCAGCAAGCCTTCCGCGAGACGTAGAGATCCGTGAAGTCGAGCGACGAGAGAGTCATCAGATACCTGCTTCAGTAATGAACCGCGTCACCTCGCCAGCCTCCGCACTGGTCGAGATGACGAGCGTGGACTTGGCCCGCGTCATGCCGACGTAAAACAGGCGGCGCTCCTCGGGCAATTCGGATTTGGGGCTGGGGATGTTGCCTTCCTCGCAGCCCACCATCCAGACGGACGGGAACTCGAGCCCCTTGGAGGCATGAAGCGTTAAGAGGCTCACGCCGGGCTCGGTAACCTTGGGGCCGGATTCGCGCTCGATGGCGGCAATGCGCTGCGCAAGACTCCCTTTCAGACGGCGGACGGCATCCCGTGCCCAAAGAATCGGGTCGCCCTTGTCCTCGTCGACGTAACGCAGCATCCAGTCGGCCGCCACATTGAGCACGAGATCGGGTCGATCGGATGCCTGCAGGCGCCATGCGGGAAAAACCCGCGCCAGTCGAATCATGGCCTCAAGCGCCAGGTTGTTCAGATCCTTATCCGGCTTGCTGGCAAGCACCTCGGGGAAGCCCGGCTCATGCTGGTCGATCAGGTCGTTGGGCACGCCGGCCCACTGCAAGGCTGAATGCACACCGATCATCTTGCCGTCCAAGATGGACTTGAGTAGCGATAGATAGACAGCGGGCTCCTTGCGGGTCCAGAACCCCCTGTCGGCACGTCGGAACGGAACATCGGCGGAAGTCAGCATCAATTCGACCGCATCCAGTTGCCGGTTGCCCCGCGCCAGAACAGCCCATCGTTCCGGTTCTGCGCGAACCGCGTCCAGTACGGCGGCGGCCTCGTCCATGCGCATCGGATAGCGCTGGATATCCACCACGCCCCGCACGCGGCTGGCCGCCACGATGGGCTTGTCGCTTCGGTCCGTATTGAGATGGATCAGGCGGGCCGCCGGCTCAAGAATATCCGGTGCGCAACGGTAATTGAGGGGGAGGGCGATCTGCTGGGCGCCGAACTCACGGGCGAAGCGCTGCATGCCGCCATAGCCCATCGCCCCGCGGAAGCTGTAGATCGATTGGTCCTCGTCACCCACCAGGGTCACTTCCACGCCTGCCTTGATGTGTTCGATCACCCAAAGCAACTGCATTTCATCGAGGTCCTGGGACTCGTCAACCAGCATCCAGCGAAGAGGGTAAGGTTTGACCCGACCGTTGCGCATCCCGTCGATGGCAAGATTGATCATGTCCGAGAAATCGGACGCGCCGGCATCACGCATGCGATCAACGTATCCCTGATAAAGATCGTTGATCCGGTCGTCTCGGAGCAGGGGTGAATCTTCAACGCACTTGATGGCATCGATCATCTCTATGGCCTCGTCCATGGAGAAGGCCACCGTATCGAGATCGTCCAGCACCTGGCGGAGAATGGTTTTTCGGTCGCGATCGGAAGCGATGCGCAGCCGGATCCCAGACCGATTGAGCTGCTTCATGGCGAGCGCATGGAACGTGCCCGCGCCGATCCGGCTCCTGTAGGCCAAACCGGCTTCCTTGAGGGCGCGTTCCTTCAATTCGTTGGCCGCATCACGGGTGAAGGTCACCAGAAGAAGATTGCCTTCGAATTCCGTGAGCAGCCGCTTGGCCCGAGTCGACAGGACGCGTGTCTTGCCGGACCCCGGGCAGGCCGTCACCAGACAATGGCCGTTCGCCATGACGGCCATTGTTTGGTGCTCATTCAGCACTTAGGCCACGACCTCTTCCACCACGGCGTGCTCGGCCACGGCATCGTTTTCTTCCTCCTTGAAGACGCGCGGCTTGTACTCGCGACCGCTGGCTGAGGCCAGCGCGGCCACAGCATCCTCCTCAGATACCGCTTGACCGTCATCACCCAGTGCCAGATCGTCCGCAGGCTTAGCCCCACGACGCTTGCGCGGTGCATTCTCGTTGGTGGAAGCAGACTCACTTGCAATGGACTTGCTGGCCACACCGCTCTTGCGGTCCCGGGAACGGCGCACCCATCCCATATAGGCCCGGTAGGACAACACGCTGAACTTGGCGCGGGCGCCGGCCAGCATGCGCGACATGCTGCGCAGGGCGTTTTCCTTCTGCTGGTCGTTCAACACACCCATCAGCCACAGCGTCAGCACCATGGTGGCCAGCTTGTCGAACATCATGATGATGTCGAGGTAACCATTGGCGCGGGGACTGGTGATGTCGGCATCACGGGCGGCAGGACGACGGAAGGACGCCAGCTCGGTGATGCCGTTGTCATCCAACAGCTTCTCCATCCGCTCCATATCGGACTTGACCGATGCGCGGAACTCATCCATCAGTTGGGTCGCCGCCGAACCTGCCGCCTCGGCAAGATCCGGAGCACCCATGCCCATGAGCGCGGAAAGGACATACAGGGCTCGCTCCACGTCCTCAAAGGCATAATCGAACACGGACTGCGCCTGGTAACTCTGCAGGGTCACCATGCGCTTGAGGATCGGGCGGTTAAAATCAGGGGTCGTCGGGACGACGTTGCCCCGGTAGGACGGATTGTTGCTCACGGGCCTCTCCTGGTGGTTGCCAAAGTCGGCCGACAACAAGGAGCCGGCCCAACTATAGCCATTGTCCATGGACGAGAACACACCATGAGGAGCTAGTTAGTGCGTTATAAGGTGGCAATTCGGGACGGATGCCCAGACTGCAACAGCGGCCTTGGTTTCATTGGCGCAAAGGCTATAATCATCCCTGATTGTCCTGCCACGCAGGCATGAGGTAAGTGACGCCGCCCAAGTGCGCCAAAGAGCGGATCGCGTCCGCCATCCAACCGGGCATTCGCCCGCATCACCACCCACATGGGAGACATTCTCCCTGTGGGGCGAAATTGTCTCCTGTGTTTACCAGGAGACCCGAGATGATCTCTCGAAATCGCGTCGATATCATTGGCACCCTGGGTGCCGACCCCGAAGTCTCTCAGCTGCCGTCTGGCACTTTGGTCGCACGCATGCGCGTCGCGACCAGGGAAGTCGGTTCCGTGAGCGGTCAAAAGACCGAGCACGCCGAATGGCATGTCATCGAGGCATGGGGAAAAACAGCCCAAAACGCAGGCGAGCACCTGCGGGTTGGCGATCAGGTGGCCATCGAAGGCCGACTTCGCACGGAAAAGTACACCGATGCCCAAGGCATCGAGCGGTACTCCACCAAGATCGTGGCCGAAAGGCTGGTGTTCGGGAGCAAGGGACCGACCAGTCGCGCCGAGAGATCGGCGCGTCAGGCGGTGCCAGTCGCCCCGCAACAGCCGTATGCCGCACCCCAGCAGCAAAACTGGGGGCAGCAGCCGCAAGGCCAGCCGATGTACCCGCAAGGGTACGGCCAGCCGCCGCAAGGACAGCCCGTCATGCCGCAACCAGCCCGTCCGCAGGGCCTGGCCCCGCGCAAAGCGCAGGCTCGGGCTCCACAGTCCCAGGGCTACCAACCCATGGCGGATCAACCGCCGATCATGGACTCGCCCTATCCAGGCGGGTTCCTCCCAGAGGAGCAGGTGCCGTTCTAAAAGGCCCTGATCCATTAACCCCAAGGGCCTCTTCACCCTTGGGGTGAGAGGTCCATCCCAACGAGGAAACCTCTCATGAAAAAGCTCGCAAAAATCGCAAAAATCATCGCCATTACCAGCGTGATGCTCTCCCTCGCAGGTTGCGCAAGAAGCCCGGTCGGCGGGCGGGACTACAACGCCAACCAGGTCCGCCAGATGGGTAGCGCCGATAACGGCGTGGTCACGGCCATGCGGTCCATCAACATCCACGAAAACCGTGGCGGGGCCAGCAATTACGCCGGCCCCGCCATCGGTGGCATCGCAGGTGCGGTACTCGGCGCGCAGGTGCGCGACCCGAACGCCCGCCGCCTTGCTACCGTGATCGGCGGCATCGCTGGCGGCATCGCCGGAAACCAGATCCAGGCTTACACCGGCAAACAGGCCGGCGTTGAACTTGACATCCGGCTCGATTCGGGAAAACGAATCCTCGCAGCTCAGGCTGCGGACGAGCAGTTCGCCGTGGGTGACTACGTGCGCGTAACCCGAATGGGTGGCGCTTACCGCGTGACCCACTAAACCAACCGCAACTGCGGGGGAAATCACCCCCGCAGGGGTGGTTTCTCCCCGGTTGCATATTCAAGGCTCCATGAGAGTCTGAACTTGAACAAACCGCAGGAGAGACCACATGCAAGACCAGCGCTCACAGGGTGTTCGCACCCAAATCCAGACCCCGGCATCCATGCCGTGGGACCCCATCATCATGGCCTCTGAGGAGGAGTTCCGCCGCATCGTGAATGAAACGAAAGGCAGTATCGACTTCTCCAAGGAGAAGGTCTTCGCCGCCCAGGCGATGATGAACAATTCGTATCTGGCGGACATCGCCAGAAACAACCCGGTCAGCCTCAAGATGGCGTTCACCGCCCTGGCTGCGACCGGGTTGACGCTCAGCCCTGTCGAGAAACAGGCCTACCTGATCCCGCGGGATCAAAAGATCGTGCTCGACATCAGTTACCTCGGGATGATCCGCATGGCGCAAGCCGAAGGCGCGATCGTCTGGGGAAAGTCCGAGTTGGTATACGCCAACGACGGATTCGAATACGTGGGGGCGACGACAACACCCATCCACAAGTTCGACCCGTTCGCGCCCGTCAAAGAGCGCGGCGAGCTGCGCGGCGGTTACTGCATGGCGCGGCTCCCGGATGGGTCGTACCTGGTGGATACCATGTCCGCCGAGAAGGTCTACAAGGTCCGTGAGAAATCGGAGGCCTGGCGCCGCAAGAAGGCTGGCCCATGGGCGGACTGGTTCGAAGAAATGGCCCGCAAGGCCATCATTCGACAGGCCGCACGCATGTGGCCGCGCTACAGCGGCCGACTGGCCGCCGTCATCGAGTCCTTCGATGAGGACGCCGAGGCCAGCGTGCCTGAAACCTCACCAACCATCCCGCAGCCCCTCAGGGCCCGCGTTGTGAAAGGTGAAGTGATCCGCGAGGTCAAGCCGCCGGAGAAGGAGTCACCCGCACCCGCAGCCGAGCCGATTGGCAAGGCCAGGAAGGCGCCCGCCAACGATGCCCCAGAGGTGTCCGAGACGGAGCTGACCGATGCGGAGGTCGCCTTCGTGCGACGCATCATCGCCCGAAAGCAGAACGCCATCGCCATGGCGGCGGCGTCGGGTGAGGAGGTGGATATTGATGCCCACTGGCAACAAGCCATTGATTTCATAAACGGCGACGCCCGCTTGTCCGACAAGGCCAAGATGTTCGCCGAGCAACAGATCGAGACGGTCAAGGTTTTCGGGGCACCCGAGCCCAAGGCCGCCTGACACCACAACCCGGAGGGGTGCATGCCACCCTGACGGGGGCGTGCCCGCTCCATCACGAGGAGCAAGCAGTGAAAGAAATTCCACTGACCCAAGGCACAGCCGAATGGCTGAAATGGCGAACCCACGGCATCTCCGCGTCTGACGCGGCGGTGCTGATGGGCGAAAGCCCGTACAAGACCCCGTGGCGGCTGTGGGCCGAACGGGTGGGCAAGGTCGTCGCTGACGATCTCAGCCGGAACCCCAACGTCCTCCGCGGGAAGGCCTATGAGGACACGGCCCGCGCGGCCTATGACAGCTTGTTCGGGACCACGCTATTCCCGACGTGCGGGGAGGCCGACCAGTGCCCGATCCTTCGGGCTAGCTTCGACGGCCTCGACGAGCATGGCCGTCCAGGTGAGCTTAAAGTCCCCTCGGACAAGACCTTCGAGGATGTCGCCACCAAAGGGACGGACAGTCGGGCCTACAAGGTCTACTGGCATCAGGTGCAGCACCAACTGTACGTCGCTGGAGCTGACATGGGCAGGCTGTTTTTTTACAGCCCAACCATGAACCAGGCACTCCCGTTCGAGATCAGTCGCGACGAGGAATACCTCAAGCGACTTCTCGAGAAGTCGCTGGAAATGTGGACGTTCATCCAGACGGGCAAGGCCCCGCCGCTGGACCCTGAACGGGACATCTTCCAGCCGAACGAGGATGAGCAGATCGCACGCTGGCGCACGCTGGCAGCGGAGCTGCACGAAATCGAGGAGAGGTTGAATGCGGCCAAAGCCGTGACCGACCCACTCGAAGCCACGCGCAAGCGCATCGAAGAAGACCTGACAAAGATGATGGGCGACTTCATGCAAGGCCAGTACGGCGGCGTGAAACTCACCCGCTATTTTCAAGAAGGAACGGTGGACTTCAAGAAGGCCATTCTGTCCCTGCGTCCTGAAACCCAGGAGCAGGAACTGGAAGCCTATCGCCGCAAGGGTGGCATGCGTTCGCGCATGTCGCTTTACGACCCGATCGCCGCCCAAGATGCATCACCCATGATCATCGCGGGCAGCGAAGACTACGCCTACTGATCGGTAGGCACACAACCAACCACCCCCGGGGTAACGCACATGGCCCCGAGGGGGAGTCATGTCGTTCCCAACATCCATTGAGGAAACGACGATGAACAACACAGTTCAAAACAACATGGCCCGCAAGGCCTACCCTCTGGCCGACTTTGGAATTAACGCCCCGGTGAGCATCACCGGCTTCGAGGCTGGACACGCGCACCAAGTCTTTGTGCCCGCAACGAAGAACACTGGCTACGTGTTCCAAAAGGACTTGTTCCGCAAGCTCCACGCCTGGTTGGACGATCCGCGCGGGGAGGGTTTCTTCTTGTCCGGCCCAACCGGGTCGGGCAAGACCTCCTTCATGATCGAGATGGCAGCCAGGCTCAACTGGCCCGTCATCCGGGTCATGGGACCAAAAATCCGCGAGTTCAGCGAGCTGGAAGGCCAGCTGAAACTCAAGGGAGATGGACTCGGAGGGACGCTCATGGAATATGTGTTCGGGCCGCTGGCGGAAGCCATGCGGCATGGCTTCATCTTCATCCTCGATGAGATGGATCAGATCCCTGAGCATGTATCCATGGCCCTCAACGAGATCCTCGAGGGCAACGCAATGACCATCTTCGGCGACAAGCTGGAGGTGATCGACCCGCACCCGAACTTCCGTCTGTTCGCCACGGGGAACACCCTGGGACAAGGGGATGACACGGGGCTGTATGCTGGAGCCATCCAGCAAAACCTCGCCTTCATGGACCGCTTCTGGGTGGCCGAACTCGGCTACCCGGAGGAAGCTGTGGAGGAGGCCATTCTCACCAACGCATGCCCGAAGGTTCCAAAGGAGATTCGGCAAAAGATGGTGCGGGTGGCCAACACCATCCGTAATCAGTTCGTGGGCACAGGGAACGAAGGGGCAACCCTGACCGTGACCCTGTCCACGCGAACCTTGGTGCGATGGGGCGATCTCGCTGCACGCTTCAAGGGGCAGAAGAGTCCCATGAAGTATTCGTTTGACGTGGCATTCGCCTGCCGGGCTCCGCTCGCGCAGCGTGCCGCGATCAACGAAGTGGCGCGTGCCATCTTCGGCGACGATGCGTGGGAGGGCTAAGGCATGAGCGCCAAGCAATACGCCCTGTATCGAAACCAAGGCTCCAATGGCAACACCAAGGACTGGGCCGTGACGCACGGCCCGGACGCCGAAATCTGGTGGGGAACTACCGGAGCACGGCTCCAGGGCAAGCTGGTGGGGGGGGACTCCTATGACCGGGAGGCCAAGAAGAAAAAAGAGGGCTACTGGTTCGTAGGCAAAGTCTGGATTGACGAGGATGGAATGATCATCAACAGACCTTCGCCCGACGCCAGCCAGCTCGAAGCTCAAACCAGCCCCACCACGGCAGAGAAGCCACGATTGACGTGGCGAATCAGGACCAAGCTCAACAAGGAGGCAGTCCAGATCGTCACCAACGATGAACTGGGCAAGCTCCGAGACGAGTGGGCCGATGCCTACGACGAACCGTTTGCGCTTGAGAACATCAAGGCAGCGGGCCTCGTCGAGGTCGACAACATCCATGGGATCGCCATTCTTCAACTGCTAGGGCTCAAGCTGAGGCTCGACGCCACGCTGGCGATGGAGATGGAGATCACCCTGGATGGGCAAAGAGAAGTCACGGCTCGCCTCAAGGCGGAATCCGAGCTTCTCGCCCTGATCGGCTTCGAGTACGAATCTGTCCGGGAAGTCGGGGAGTTTCTTGGGCTGCTTCCGAAGCCCATCGCTTTTGCGGTGGATGTCGGCGTTCCAAGTTACGACTACTAAACACATCGGTCCCTTCGGGGGCCGATCTTTTCATCGTCCGACACTCAGCCTAGAATCAGGGAGTGCCTTTCAAGATGTTGCCTCTCATGCGAGACAGCAACCTGAAAGGAAATCACCATCTTGCCCCAGCCTAGCGCTGGTCAGGAGCCGAGCATCGCGGCCTTGTAGCGATGATCACCCCACGGGGAAGCACGTCTTCCCTTGGGGAAATGGCGTCTTCTCCTCACTCCTTTTTGAGGAAACGCGCCATGTCCAACCACGTCACCGTACTCGACCAACTTTTGGTCGTTTCGCTCAACATCAACATCTGGTCGGGCCGTAAAAAGCTCACCCGAGAAGACCTGCGTCTCCCGGACGGCACCCTGCCTCCGGATGAGGACATCATTTCCCTGGGCAGCAAGAAGATTGCTGACCCGGAGAAAATCAATGAGCTGGAAACCCTGCGCCGCGCAGCCCATCGGGCCTGCGCGAATGTGGGCATCAAATTTCTGGGGGGCTATGGCACCCCGGAGGCCAAGCTGCAGGCCGTCGTGGCCGAACTCGATGAGATCGGGCAAAAGTTCAACGCAGCTCGTCAAGAGCTGATCGCGAACTATGACGACCTAACGCTCGGATGGATCGAGAAACATCCCGCATGGGAAGAGATCCTGCGCAAGGCCATCACCCCGGTCGAGGTGGTAGAGAAGCGAACGAAGTTCGACTTCACCGTCTACCAAGTCGGTGCCCCCGCGGGCATTAACTTGCCCGAGGCCATGGTCACCGGCAAGGTTGCCGGTCTGGCCGACCAACTCCTTGAGGAAATCGCCGACGAGGCGAGGGATCTCATGGATCGTTCGGTCTTGGTGCGCCAGGACCAGACCATCACCCAGCGCGCGCTGGGCGCCATCCGCCGCATGCGCGACAAGATGGATGGTCTGTCCTTCCTCGCCGGGTGGGTCACCCCGCTGGTCGAGGAGCTTGATCAGATCATGGGCACCATGCCCAAACAGGGATCCATCAACGGGAGTGAATACCGTCACCTGCTTAGCATGTTGATGGTTCTTCAATCTCCGGAGCAGGCCCGCCAACTGGGTGAGGGCATCGCGTCTCGCGACGACATGTACCCCGAAATCCTGCTGCTGGGCACTGTGGCGCCCGCAACGGCCGCCCCGGTCGTGGTGACATCCTCCGTGGAGGACGCCGACACCACGCATGAAGAACTGATGGAGGTCATACCTCCTGAAGTTCTCGTTCACTCGACCGAAAACGTCGTGCCGCAAATGTCATTCGACAACGGCGATTACGACTACTGACACCCACCCCAACAGGGGGCCAAAGCGCCCCTGCGGGGGTGTCACGGCCCCGAGGAAAACATCATGCAGATCAACCATCTCAAGCAGGCCCTGCCGATCGTGGCAAGGGCCTATGGCGAAAGCCTGGGCCTCAAGGTCAGAGTCGGCGGGGACAGTGCGTATGCCATCCCTGGCGAGATAACCATCCCCGCCATCGACGCGGAGAACAAGAAGGCTGCCAAGATGGCCTTTGGCTTCATCGCGCATGAGGCGGCGCACATCCAGTTCACGGACTTCAACGTGAGTGGAGCGGCCGCTTCAAGCGCGGTGCGGAAATCCTTGTGGAATGCCATCGAGGACATTCGCATCGAGAAAGCGATCCGTGCACGATTTCCGGGCGCCAAGAGCACCCTGGAGGCCGTGGTGGAATCGGTGACCGCCGAAGGCGGTTTTCCCGTTCCATCCAAGGAACTCGGACCGGCAAAATCATTGATTTTCGGATCACTAATCAAGCTGAGGTCCGAGGTCCTTAGCCAAAAGGCGCTCGACCCGCTTGCCGAGCAAGTGGAGGAGGCGCTGGAAGGCATCTTCCCGACCACGGCGGTCACCCGCCTATTCGGATTGTTAACCAAGGTGGAGGGCTGCCAGTCCTCTCAGGACGTGCTGAATCTGACGGATGACATCCTGAAGATGATCAAGGACGAACAAGAGAAGGCTGAACAGCAGCAGCAGCAACAGCAACAGCAACAGCAACAGCAACAGCAACAGCAAGACCAGGATTCCGGCCCGCAAGACCAGGATCAAGGTGGAAGCGAAGAAGGAGATTCCGACGACTCCAACGGAGGAGGCGGATCACCCGGCGAGGATGAGTCCAACGCCAGCCAAGACGACACAGGCACTCCGGACAACGGAAAAGCCGGTGAAAGCGACGCCAGCGGAGACGACTCCGACGATCCGGGCCGCAACCAACCCCAATCCTCTGCTCCGTCCGATCAGGGCGAAGGGGAGGGGGCGGGAGAAATGGCCAAGGCTCTGGAAGCAGTGCTGAATGCCGGCCACGAGGACGTGGATGGAACGGACATGTACGAGGAAGTGGCGGACCAGCTCAAGCAGATGGCCCACCAGTCTCCCGGACGAGCGTCTATGCCCATACCCACGCCCACCAAGCCGAGCGAACCGCAAGGCGGGCGAGAATTGCTGGCATCAGCTCAGCAAGCATCGAGCGCGCTGGTCACGGTGCTCAAGGCTCTCACCGAGAGCCGGGGGCGCACACGCCCGGACACCAGCATCGTGGGACGCAAGCTGCACCGCAGCAAGCTGCCCAAAGCGCTGACTGGAGATACAAGGATATTCCGGGCTCGGCAGGAAACGCACGCGGTCAACACCGCCGTGCACGTCCTGGTCGACGTTTCGGGGTCCATGAACGGGAATGAGGTCGTCCTCCAGCAGGCCACTCTGTCATTGGCACTGGCACTCGATGCCATCAACGGTATCAACCCGGGAATCAGTGTGTTCCCTGGCTACTACCAGCACGGCAACACCCATGCCTTCAGCGAGGTCATGCCACTACTGCGGCACGGCGAGCGTGTCCAGCCCAACGCTGGGCGTTTCATCTTGCGGGCGGCCGGCAGTACACCCATGGCCGAGGCCATGTGGTACGCAGCCAGCGAACTCCTTCGCCAGAAGGAGCCACGCAAGCTGATGCTCGTGCTCACCGATGGCGACCCCGACGACCCGGGCGCGGTGCAGGATCTCCTGCAGCAGTGCAGGGCGGCAGGGATTGAAGTAGCGGGAATAGGGATCGGAACCTCATCCGTGAGTATCTTCCCGGTCGGACGGATCATCCGGTCCACAAACGAACTGCGCCAGGCCTTGTTCGGCCTGATGCAGGACATGCTGGTGGGAGGCCTCAAGGCAGCCTGACATTCATCAACCCACGCGGGGACGCAATTCCCCGCAGGGGGGGCGTCTCCGCAAATCGAGGAGGCGACACATGCGTGTCAAAAAAAACATGAGGTCGTCCATGGACGACCCGAGCCAGCTATGGCTCGACCTGGCCGTGACTCTCATGATCGAGGGTCTCAAGACCGAAACGGAACCACAAGAACCGTGGCCAGTACCGCACCGACCGGCCCCGCATCAGTTGGGGAACGGGTATACGTGGTCCGACCAGGACATCATCAAGGTGGCCGACGGACTGCTCAAAACCACCGTTCGCGCCCTGTTCGATGGGCGGCACGGGGAAGACATGCGTGAAACCGCATGGGCTTGGGTGCTTGCGCCCGCCCCCCAGGAAGGCGCTCGCGTCAGCATGTCCTTCTGGGCCTGCTGCCAACTGATCGGCGTCGATCACGAGACCATGCGCGAACTGCTAGTGAACGAGAAAACGCGCCGGGAACGGCAGAAGAAGAAAGCGGCGCAAGCCGCATAACAACGCGCATTTTCGCGCATAACAACCACCGCCGGGAACACGAACCATTCCCGGCAAGGGAGAGGCGTGCCCGGCTTTCATGAGGAAATCACCATGAAACCCATGGCTACGCGCAACGCGCACCAAGACATTAAACCCATGGCTACGCCCAACGCGCGCCAAGATGCTCTGGTAGAGGACGTAGTGTACGGAGTAACCATGACCGGCATTTTAGGGCTGTGGGCTTACGCCATCTACCACTGGGCAACCTACCCTTGGTAGATCATTCATTCGTTCAAGCGCCCCTTGGGCGATAGACTTGCGAACAAGGGAAGAAAAGGAGTAAGCCATGAACAATGGTCTAAAAATCGAACTGGAGGACGTCAAAAGAGCTGCCGCTGGGAGGTGGCTCTCCATCCTCCCGGTCCTCGCCCCATCGCTGGAGCGCGCGGCCAGCAAGCCAGGAAAGCACGTTCCTTGCCCACTCCGGGGTGGTAAGGACGGCTTCCGGTTCTTCAAGGATGCCGCCGTGAAAGGGGCTGCTGTATCCAACCAAGACGGGGTATTCAGTGATGGGTTCTCCGTTCTGATGTGGGTCAACAACTGGGGATTCCGAGAGGCCCTTGAGGCGGTCGCGGAATACCTGGGGATGCTCAGCATGAGCGGAGCCATCCGTCGCGCGCTGAACCCTATCCAGGTCCAGAAAACGCCAACGGTGTCGCCTGAAGACCGTGACCGCATCCGTCAGTCGTTGCGTCGCACCTTCCAGCGCAGCTATGCCATCATGCATCCAGCTGCGGAACCGGCCAGGCTGTACCTTGCTGGTCGCGGACTCCGGTTTGACGTGCTTCCGGATGACGTGGTGAGACTGAACCCATCCCATGGCTATTTCGATGATGAACGCACCAAGCACGGGGATTTCCCAACCATGGTGTTCCGAGTCGATGACGCTCAAGGGCAGGCCGTCACCCTGCACCGGATCTACCTGACCCCGCATGGGCAAAAGGCGCCGGTGGACAAACCAAAGAAGTTGATGGCCTATCCCAAGGAAGACGAAAGTCGCCTGATGGGTGGTGCCATCCGGCTTGCTAGGCTAAATGGACCTGTCATGGGAGTGGCCGAGGGGCCTGAGACCGCCATGGCGTGTACGCTGGCGACAAGCATTCCGACGTGGAGTTGTGTGTTCGCCGACGCCATGGCGGCCTTCATCCCTCCCGCTGGCATCAGCATGGTGCTGGTGTGGGGTGACAAGGACCGTTCAGGAAAGGGCCAGGAAGCCGCTCGCACATTGGTGCAGCGGCTTTGGTCCATGGGCATCCATGCGGTTTACCTGATCCCAGGGGTTGATATCCCAGAAGATCAGAAGTCCGTTGACTGGCTAGACATGTGGAACCGATACGGGATACAGGCATTCCCAGGGCTTGATCGTGCGCGCTCTATTGCGTCACGCCAGGCATTGGGCATGACTGCAGCGTGATCATCGTGCTTGCTGTCAGCATGGGCGTCATCCAAACGGTGTTCATCGACACTACGCCCGGCACAGGCGGGGCAATGGCCCCGCCTGATGGATGGGAAGGAGATGCGGAGATGTACATGTCGCTCATACGGCACAGATACGCAACCGATCGCATCGCCAAGATGCACATCGCCATCATGGCGATCAACGCCAGGCGTCTGGGTCTGCGCTATGCAGGTCCGTTCTCGGATCAAGCCAGCATCATCATAGAAAAGGTGATGAAGGGCTGATACACAAACCCAACCCGGAGGACTCGAATGCGAGACTCCGGGTTTTTTTTGCCCTGCGACAGCCTATCGTTCGATCGGCAACAACACTGTGCGCCGATGTTACGGACTCCGCCCGTGTCGTTCACTTGAACGACAGAGGCCCATTGCGGCACAGGCGCAGATCCATCTTGTCGTTCATTTGAACGACTGGCACCCATTGCTACGCCAGCAGAGACCCCACCTGTCGTTCATTTGAACGACAATGAATCATTGTTGTGCCGACAGGGCTTCTGATTGTCGTTCGATTGAACGACTGGCGATAGCTGTAGTTACTTATGGAAATAAGGATTGCCGATAGTTATCGACATTTTCAAAGGCCACGGCCATAGTTGGGTCAACATCCATGAGAGAACGCGACGATGAACCCAGTCACGGAAACATGCCTAAAACGATCTTCCAGCAAGGAATCGCGGCGAAAAAAGGAGTTCGTCCTTGACGAACTGGCTGACCACATCGACGGAACCGACAGGCACATGATTGAGTGGAGCAGACTTGATCACACGCATGCGCTGTCCTACGTCGAAACCTTGCTTGCCAAGGACCTCGCGCCAAGCACTGTTGGCCTGCGCGTGGCCGGTATGCGCGCTATCGCCAAGGAGGCTTGGCTGGTGGGCCAGATCACGGGCGACGAGTACCAGCGCATCCTGACTGTCAAGCCGCCGCGTGGCTCCCGCGTGCCCAAAGGCCGCGCCGTATCCGAAGACGAACGGGCCTCGCTGATGGATGCCTGCGAGAACGATGACCGAGCACAGGCGCTGCGCGACTTGGCCATGATGGCCATCATGGCGGGCGGAGGATTGCGGCGCATGGAAGTCGTGTCGCTGGATGTGGCACACCTGAAAGTTCGAGATCAGGCCGTATTGGTGCGCGGGAAAGGCAACAAGGAGCGTCTGGTCCCCCTCCCCCGCGAAGCCTGGGATCTTCTCATGCTCTGGATCAAGCACGGGCTGAACAACCGCCAAGGCCCGCTTTTCGTCCGTATCCGCAGGAACTCGAACGTAACCCAGGATCGGCTGACGCCGCAAGCGGTCTATTACATTCTCAAGCAACGCCAGCAAATGGCCGGCATCGATGCCATCGCGCCACACGACCTGAGGCGTACCTTCGGGACGATCCTGCTCGATGAAGGCGTGGACATCGCCACGGTGGCAGATTTGATGGGCCACGAGAGCATCGAGACCACCAAGATCTACGACCGACGAAACGAGACCAGAAAGCGCGCAGCCATCGACCGGATCAGCTTGGGATTTGGCCGCCGGTCAGCCAAGGCATAAAGAAAGTCATCCATCCTTGTCTTCACTCGGGCATGGATCTAAGATTGCCTGTATTCACTAAAGAGTGGTAACAGGCAATGGAAATCATCACGATAACCAACGACAAGGGAGGCGTCGGAAAGACTACGCTGACCATGCTTTACGGCGAATGGCTCGCGCGCAACGGCAAACGCACACTGTTGCTGGACCTTGACCCGCAAGCCAATCTTTCACGGCGATTCATCGACATGGAAATTGTCGTGGGCGCAAAAGATGTCTGGAGACCCCCTATCCATCCATCCCATGAAGCGTTCAAGAAGGACGACCCGACGTGGGATGGACGGTCGTCCACCAGCGACATCTGGCTCCGTGGGGTGTTCTACGAATACCCGACCGCCCTACCCTTGCTGAAGATTTTGCCTGCAGCGTCTGGCACCTTGGGCGACATGGAGCATCGGCCGCGAGACCAGATCTTCAAGGAAATCATCGAGTTCTTCGTGTCCATGATGATCGAGTCCGGACTGGAAAAGGATTTCGATGCTGTTCTGATCGACACCCGTCCATCCAAGGGCCCCTTGACCACGGCCGCCATGCAGTCCTCGGACTGGATCATTATCCCGGCGCTCATGCAGGCACCATCCGTCGAGGGTCTCATCGGGGTACTGAACCTGCGGAACGACGTGAACCTGATACGCCACGAGAAGAATCACCTCAAGATCGCCGGCATCGTGCCCAACCAGATTGGTCGCAACGCATTGCACGAGTCTCACCTCAAAACGATGAGGGAGAACCCGTTCATCGGGAGGTACATTCGGCCGGAACATCTAGGGCTTCGCATCGCCATCACAAGGAGCATGGAGGTAGGTGCGCCCTCGATCTTTGATCTCCCAGACTCTGATAAAGCCCGCCAGGAGGTCGCTGCTCTCTGCGAGGGATTGACCAAGACCATTTTTGGAGAATCCAACTCATGAGCGGGCGGCGCAGACATCTCGGCCACATGACCGACGAAGCCTTGCAGAAGGGGCTCATGGAAACCATGCAGTTCGGTCAGGAGTCAGCCAGCGAGGGGCGCGTTGAACACATTGACGTGCGATCGATACGGGTCAATCCGAACAATCCTCGAAAACTCAGGGACATCACTACGGAGAATGTACAGCGCCATGCGGCAGGTGAGATCAATCTCCCCGGCCATCTGGATGCCGAAGGCAAGGAACAGTTTGAATATCTCCAGAACCTCGCCAGCGCCATAAAAACCCACGGCCTCTTGCAGAACATTGTGGTCGAGCCTTTAGGGCAGGGCTACCAGATCATTGCTGGCGAACGCCGTTTCTTGGCTCATCTGCTGCTGGGAAAAAGCAAGATCCGGGCGCTCATCCGCCCAACATCGGATAGCGGAACCAGCTTCCTGGCTTCGCTCATCGAAAATGAGATCCGCGAGGGACTGAGTTTCGCAGAATACACCCATGCCATGAGGGAAATCATCGCGACGTTCACGGCAAAACACGGCTTCGAACCAGAGCTTCAGGACATCGCTGCGATGGTCCACAAATCGATGTCCTACGTCTCGATCGTAAAGCGCTGCGCCATTGATGAAAACCTGTACGAAATGATTCAGGCAGGAAAAATCAAAGGATTCCGCGAGGCCCGGTCATGGATTGCAAAGCAGGCCAAGGCGGATGAACCACCCTCCCCTCCCGAGCCGCGCGGGAGACCCAAGAAATACGCCAGCCTTGGACGGGTCACTAACGGAAAGGCCATCCAGTGGATCGCACAGAACTTATTCGCCGACGCCTTCGCGGGCGTGGACTGGAACGACAACAACCAGGTGGAAAAAGCCTGGGAAGCGATGATGAAGAGGATCGAAGATGACATCAGCACGAAGATCAAGCAGGCCTCTGCCCCTTGATCTGCCTCACACTGAGGACGCACCAAGCCGAAAACCGCTGAAGATGCTGACGCACCTCCGGCTGGCCCGCGGCACCCGCGTGCAAGTCGGCAAGATATGTCTTGATAAAGGCCTTGGCCTGCGCGGGAAAAGCGCGTGGATCAATGATGCGATCCAGGAGTTTCTCCGCCTCCCCGACTGGATGGTCTACACACGCCCCCTGGTTCATGCATCCACGCCGGGCAAGTCCGAGCAGATCACCTTGGACGCTGAGATTTGGATGCGCCTATGGGAAGCGGCCGTGGCCATCAGCCGGGCCTATCTCGACGATGTGAATGAGCCGGAAACTATCCCCCCAGACATCAGCATCATTGCGCGAAGCGCCATTGCATGGAAGGTCGGCATGATGGAGGAAAGTCAGATGTAAACAGACGTCCAAAAAAAAGCGGCCCGGGTGGTGGTACACCGCGAGCCGCATTCTTTGGTCTTTGTGCTGTCCGAAAAAAGAAAGCAGACCGACAAGTTTTGACAGACTTAGGTTAGTTTCTTTTTCGACATGGCACAAGGGAAAAATTGCTATTGCCGGAAAAACATCATGAAACACCGTCTTGTCGTCGCCGATTGCATCACAGGCTTGATGCAATCCAAGCATTTTCACGCCTGCCCTGCCCCGCTCAAGCGCTTCATACTCGCCCAAAAACTTAGTGATGGCGCCAAGATTTATATGGAGATGCTGTGGGGGACCTGGATCGGCTCCAGGCTCCGCCCCACGGATGAACTGGGCCGCCCTACCCTGCGTTTTTCGAACGCCATTGCCGCCACTGAAATCCACAAGTCTGAACGCACCATTCAGACCTATCGCGCCGAAGCGGAAAAGGCCGGGTTGCTGCGCAGGCACATGGACGACACCATCACCCTGGACCTACCACGGGTGGCCCTCAAAGGAATGCTGGCTGCGCCAGACAGACGCGTGAAGCAAACCTCAACCGCCCGCACGGAAGCCCATCCATTCCCTATAGCCGAAGACGCGCCCATCGCCACGTCCGATGGCTCAGTGCTAAAAACGCCATCCACTCCGTCTTGTTGTGCCACGGGCCTTGAAGACCTGATGGACCAGCGAAAGAAGATCGAGGTGGCGCACCCATTGGACTATCTGGCGAGGAGGGACTGGAAAGCGCTGAGCCACACCATCGAGCAACATCAAGATCGGCCCAAGGAGCAAGAAAGAACGCACCACCAGCGCCCCTCTGCCTTGCCTGCCAAGGTGCCACCCTCAAAGGCTGTCACGACTGTCAAAGCCACGAAGCCGACCAGGCAGCTTGATCGGTCACACATCCAGCGCATTGTCATGGAGGTCCATCGCCAATGGATGGATCGAAAGGTCAGTCATCCCACGGAGGTGATTGCTCAGGCCATCCACTGTATGACACTTGGATGGGCGGCCACCAAGCTGCAATCCGTCACGCATGGATTGAACTGGCTGTCCAAGGCCCTGCGCACGGGCACGTTCAGGCCGGACAAGAACTTTTGCATGGCCGCAGTCGCCAGCGAGACGGCCTTCGCCGAAAGCGCGTTCCGAATCATGACAGCCACGGGGTGAAGGAACCTGCGGAGTGGGGGTGATAAAACCTGCACCCTTTTAATAGAGCTTCGCTCTTACACAGGAAGATATTGCTCAAAGCACCCCCTTGATGGCGCCTCGCTTCACCCGGTGAAGCGAGCGCGAGAACACTCGCAACCAACTGAAACACAAAGAGAAAAAACGAGATTTATTTTCTAAATAAATAGGCCGTTTTTGGGGCCTGCCCCATGCTGGTGAGCGTTAAATAGGGCCAACACGTCATGGGCCACCTTGCATAGGACCTCCATAATTGATGCGTCTAACAGCAGAACCACACACATGACGGACATCATTGGAAGCATTCTCAAGCAGCACATCAGGTATGACCTGCAGCCCATCAACCAGGTCAGCGCCACCGGATGCTCTACGGTTGCGTGGGAAATGCTGGCTCGCCTGGACATCAGTGGAATCACACATGGGCCCATGGCCATCACCCGCGCCATCAGCGCCCGATCACTCCACGCAATCGATCTCCATTCCTTCGAGCACGCAGCCCATCTGCTGGCGGATCGCAAACTGGCTGCCATCAACGTCAACGTGTCGCCCGAAAGCCTGCATCGCCTCAATGCGGTCGAATTGCGCGCCCTTGTCGAAGGCAACGGCGGCTCGCCACACCAGATCATCATTGAACTCACTGAAGAATCCATGATTGCACTAGACGATCATGTGTTGACCCAGCTGCGCGAAGCAGGCTTCAAGATCTCGCTCGATGACTTCTCATCGGGATTCGGGTCTCTCGGACGCATGATCAGCCACCACTTCGATCAACTCAAGATCGATGGCGAACTGGTGAAGCTGATCTTCGCCAAACAAACGCCAAGGGCCATGACCATTCTCGATGGGCTGGTTGATATGTGCCACAAGATGGGGATTGCATTAGTGGCTGAACACGTAGAATCAAAGCCAATGGAGGACTTCCTGTTCTCGAAGGGCGTGATCTTGATGCAAGGCTGGTTATACAAATGCCTAAACCAAAACAGCCGGACAACGGCAAACGAACGACACGAGGCCGTGAGCCGTCGGCTCTTGGCCGACTAAGTGCGCTCGGCCCGCAGGAGCCATGGCAGGTTGCGCTTCTCCTGCCATTATCTTGGGACGACTTCCAGCACGTCATCTCGGATTTCTCGACGCTTCCCGATGAAGGTGGCGAACCATTCACCGTAGAGGGCACCATTTCATCCACGCCCACCACGACATTCCATGCGGGCAAGCCGCGAACGTCGTTCTACCTGCACGATGAACATGGGCTGGCCATCGGAACCGCCTTCTTCGGCGATGCACGGGAACTGCTGAAAGGGGTTCAAAAAGGGGGCACCTTGACCATCCATGGAACCCTTTATCGCTGCAAGGACACGGCGTGGATCAACAATCCCACGCTCGTGCCAACGGAATGGGCGGGGCAACTTCGCCCCGTCTATCCAGGCAAGATCAAGGTCATCAAGCCAGATCTGGTGCGTGATCGGGTATTGGAGCACCTTCCTCAAAGCATCATGCGGGCAGCGGACCACCTTCGAAGCCTGCTGCGCGATGAAGACCTTGAAGGGCGGACCATCGAGACGGCAGCAGGCATCCCGGGCACCACACTTGAACGCATCCTTGAGCAAGCCCACCTGCCCAATTCCATGCGAAACGGGCTTCGCGCCCAAGCAGCCATTGAACGCCTGGCCGCCTATGCTGTGGCCGCCAAAGTACGTGTGGCTCGTCCGATCACCCGCATTGCCAACCCCTTCGCCAACCTCATCCAACCAGGCGTCGCGCGGGCCAAGGGCATCCCGTTTCACCTCACTGACGAACAAAAGATTGCCATCCGGGACACCTTGGCGGATCTACGAGAGCAAACCCCCATGCGGAGGCTGTTGTCAGGCGACGTTGGGACAGGCAAGACGGCTGTCTATGGCTCGGTAGCTGCCACCTGCGCTGATGCAGGCATGCGGATTGCGGTACTGTTGCCAACGGGCCCCCTGGCTCAGCAGGTCTATGACGAATTCAGCGCATGGTGGCCGGACATTCCCATCCAGTTACTCAACGGTTCCGTGGACAAAGACGTGGCCGCATCGCTTGCGGAGATCGTGATTGGCACGACAGCTATCCTTTTTCGCGATATTGGCCCGATTGACCTGGTCATTGTGGATGAGCAGCAAAGGTTCTCGCGCGAGCAGCGTGAGCAACTCCTGGCCCGGGAAACCCATCTACTGGAGGTCACTGCCACCTGCATCCCGCGAACCCAGGCGCTGTTGCGCTATGGAGCCGTCGCGCTATCCCGCTTGACCAAAGTGCATACACCACGTTTCATCCACACCAAAGTGCATCGTGCAGATGAGCGCGTGGCGGTCTTTGCACACGCCAGGAAAACCATCCAGCAAGGGCATCAGGTTGCGGTGATCCAACCGCTCAAATCTGGCGACCGCAAGGAAGCTGCGGAACAGGCCTACCAGATATGGGCCAAGCACTACCCAAATCGCACGCGGCTCCTCCATGGCGAAATGAGTGACGAACAAAAAATCGAGGCACTGGAGGACATGCGGCAGGGCAGGGCGGACGTTCTCGTTTCAACCACCGTGATCGAGGTGGGGGTCACACTCAAGAAACTCATGCACATCATCGTGGTGGACGCCGAACGGTTCGGGCTGGTCCAGTTGCACCAGCTGCGTGGACGAGTCGCCCGAGCAGGTGGCGATGGTTACTGTGACCTCCTCCCGTCAGAAGCCGTCTCAAGCCGCTCCATGGATCGACTGAAGGTGCTGGAGAGCACACAGGATGGGTTTGAGGTGGCGGAGCGCGACATGCGTCTACGCGGGTTCGGTGATCTGTCCACGGACAGTGATCAGCAACATGGGACTGATGAATCCATCTTGTTCGCCAGGCCGGTGAACATCGATGTTCTGGACGAAATTCTTGCCCGGCAGGAAAAAGCCTTAAAAGCGCATCAACACGCCGCCTGATGCGTTCGTGACGGCGCCCACAATAGGCGCCATGAAACAATTCGTAGCCTCCGTCGCTTCACGTCTGTCAGTCCTGTTCTCTGGACGCAATTCCGTGGCTGAAAAGCAATGTGGGCCACAAGCCATGGGTACGCCACCCACCGCCGAAGAGGCCTACGATGATGTGCCGCGCTATCCACCGTTTTCCCGTGGGCTACCCATCGCCTCCATCGAGCGCCTTCTGAGGGATCAGGCTGAAATGATCAGCCGCATCAAGCAGGCGGCAGGCGTGAGCCAGGAAGATTTTGATCGCTATTACCTCTCGGCCATCCACAGATATACCGAATACGTCCACCTCCTGCCCGCCTCGGAGCAGCACCACCATCGCGGCGCGGGCGGGTTGCTTCGCCATGGTCTTGAAGTAGCGCTGTGGGCGCTCCAATACACGGATACGGTTCTCTGGGCTCCGAATGAGCCCCCGTCGTCGCGGGCGAGGCTCAAACCACGCTGGCGCCTGGCATGCTTCTATGCCGCCCTTGCTCACGATATTGGAAAGCCTGTGTCCGACGTGGAGGTGGTCAACCAGGACGGAAGCCTGGCGTGGAATCCGTTCGGCGAGAACCTCGTGCTATGGGCCAGGCGACACCACTTGGATCGCGTATTCCTGCGGTGGAAGCAGGATCGCCACCGGCGCCACGAAACGCTGACCCCATTGGTATGCGAGCGCATCATCGGCACGGAAAATATCTATTATCTGGCCGAGGGCCAACCGGACATCATGCGCGACCTGATGGAGTCCGTGATGGGCAGGGGGGACGCGACCAAGAATCACATCGCTAGGCTCGTCGCTAAGGCAGACGGCGACAGCGTGGCGCGGGATCTGATGGAAATGCGCCTCAGCGGAGACACGTCCATGGGAGTTCCAGTGGAGCGGCATCTTATCGATGCCATGCGGCGGCAGATCAAGTCCAACTCATGGAAGATCAATACCAATGGAGCAAAGGTTTGGCTTCTCAAAGAGGGCTTGTTCCTTGTGTGGCCCTACGCAGCACAGAGCGTGAAAGGCTTGCTGAACAAAGACAACGTGCCGGGCATCCCCGCTGATCCGGACACTATTGCGGAAATCCTGCTTGATCGCGGTTTAGCGGAACCTTATGTGACCCCGAACGGAGAGCGCCGGACTCTTTGGATCATCCAGCCGGACATGTTAAAGGCGTCTGTTGGTGAAAACGCGGTCGTCACCACCATAAAGCTCTCATCACCCGACATTCTTCTGGATCCTCCACCCCCTGCCGTCTCGGGAAGCATCCTCAACGCGTTCCCTGATGACAAGGAAATCGCTAAGACCACGCATGATACTTCATGCACGGTCACGTCCTCGACGGGGCAGGGACATGCTGTTCAATCCACAACGCAGAATTCACCCGTAGAAGCCAAGGCGGAGCCAGTGCCTGATCCATTCAGTGGTGACCCGGCAAAATGGCTTCAAGAGAAAGGCTCGTTCGGAATGGTCATGCTGGCCCTGGCCGAAGATTTCGCCCAAAGAAAGGTGGAATGGGCCGAGACCGCCGCACGTCTTAGCGAGGGCTCGGTAGCCATTCGCTGGCCCCAAGCGTTCAAGAACTACGGAGTAGAGCCCAAGGATCTGTTGCAGCAAGGAGTGAAGGAAGGATTCATTGAGGCCGACCAATTCAAGCGTAATGACACCCAATTTAAGGAATGTCGTGAACTGGGCGGCGCAAAAGCGATGCACTTTAGCGGGCTTATCGCGTCTGCATTCCTGCAGATCACCGAAGCAGCACCGGAACCCGAACCCGAGCCCGAGCCCAAGCCCAAGCCCGAGCCCGAGCCCAAGCCCAAGCCCGAGCCCAAGCCCGAGCCCAAGCCCGAGCCCGAGCCCGAGCTACAACGGAGACCGAATCAGGCTGTTGAAGCGAAGGAAGAAGTGAAGGCGCTGACCAGCGAAGATTTGGGTAGGGAGCTTTGGCAGCGCCTTCATCAGGAGGCTCGGTCAGACACTCCCGCCATTGCTGTGGTGGCTGATACCAGTGGTTACGCAATCACCATTGAGGAAGCGATTGAGTGGCTATCAATGGCCACGGGGACAGAACCTGAGCGCGTGCGCGATGCCTTACGGGCCATCAAGCCCTCCACGACGCGATACCCGAAAGGCCAAACCAACTACTTCGTCTTTCCGCTATGAAATTCCTTCATCCAGAGTCCTACGAAATCCCGTTTCGGCCAGTGTTTGAGGTCTATCAGGCTGCCGTATGGACGGGAGCTGCTATTTTTGCAGTTGGCTACGGCATGATGTCATCGTTCCCACCTGCGGGCGTAACCGTCGTAGCAGCCGTCGCTGCAGGCAGCATGGCAGTGTATCGAGGACTGCAGGCTTGGCCGCGATTGCAAGAAAAAAAACGCCTGACTGGATCCGGGCTGGAAAGCATTACGCTCACTGATCTCAAGAAAAAGATGAAGCCTGGGCACACATGGGTGGGTAAAGGCTTCACATGGACATCCCATGAGACGCAGCTACTCCACGATCTGATCCAGACTCACCCTGAGAAATGGCTGCCCAAGGAGGCCAACGAAAAGGGAGCTCATTGGATACACGGAGTGGGCAAGGAGGAAGATCGGTACATCCCGACGAGCTACTTCGACGGCATGACCCTGATTGCTGGAACAACTGGCGCGGGGAAAACTCGGTATTTTGACCTGCTTGTGTCTCAAGCCATCCTGCGCGGCGAAGCCGTGGTAATTCTTGACCCGAAAGGCGACAAGGACCTTCGGGAAAAGGCTCGCCGGACGTGCATTGCCATGGGCTATCCAGACAAGTTTCTTGCAGTGCTCCCGTCACACCCTGAAATTTCTGCTCGCATCAATCCGCTTGCGAATTTTAACCGCACTACGGAACCGGCCGGGCGCGTGTCTTCGCTGATTCCATCGGAAACCGGATCAGATCCGTTCACGGCCTTCGGGTGGCAGGTGCTCAACAACATTTCCCAGGGCCTGTTTTTCATCGGCGAGACGCTGACCCTCAAGAAGTTGAAAAAGTACGCAGTGGGAGGGGTGGAGGACCTCCTGATCAAGGTGCTGCGCAAACATTTCGGCGAAAGCATGGAAAACTGGGAATCCATGGCCAGCCCGTACATCAAAAAGCACAAGGGCCGGGAGGCGGAAGCCTTGATCGACTTCTACCGCAAGGAAATCGAAACCGAGCACCCGATTAGCGAGATGGAAAGCCTTATAGCGCAGCATGAACACAACCGCGATCACCTTTCGAAAATGATCGCCAGCTTGCTTCCGTTGCTGAACCAGCTCACCTCGGGGGCTATTGGCGAGCTGCTGTCCCCTGAGGTATCGCCAGACGACAAGCGTCCCATTACAGATCTTGGCCGCGCAATCGCGAACAAGCAGGTGCTCTACATCGGATTGGATTCTCTTTCGGACAAACTCGTTGGATCGGCGATTGGTGCCGTCATCCTGGCCGATTTGGCGGCCGTGGCCGGTGACCGATACAACTACCAGGGGGACAACCTCGATCCGGTGAACATCTTCGTAGACGAAGCAGCCGAGATCGTCAATGACCCCCTAATTCAGCTGCTCAACAAGGGTCGTGGCGCCAAAATGCGTGTCCTGCTGGCGACACAAACCTTCGCGGACTTCGAGGCTCGCTTCGGTAGCACAGCAAAAGCCAGGCAGGCCCTCGGAAACTTGAACAACATGTTCAGCCTGCGCGTGCTCGACGAGGGCACCCAGCAATACATCGCCGAGGGTCTCCCCGAAGTCTACATTCGGACCTTCTCGGCCAACTACAGACATTCCGTCGGTGATAATCCACAGGAAGGCATGGACGCCGGTTATGGGGAAAGTCTTGGCAGGGAAACAGTGCCCCTATTCCCGCGCCCCATGCTCGGACGGCTCCCAGACCTTCACTACGTTGCACGTCTTACAGGAGGGGCCTTCATCAAGGCTCGTCTCCCACTGATCCAGGACTGAGCCTTGAAATCAACCAAAACACAATGGACCCTCCAGGATGCCTCATGGATGGCGCGATTCGAACTGTGGTGGCCTATAGACATTTGCCACAGGATTAGTGCAGTTGCAGGCAAAGACGTGGCTTACAAGATAAAAATGGAAGCAGCATCATCAACCCGAACAAATCATAGCGATGCTTCGACATTCGAGGCCTTTGCCGAGTGGATCGCACACGTTCACTCGAACGGCAACCGACAGCTAGGAGAGGGGAGCATCGAGCTGACGGAGCTTGAACGCGACCTTTCAAACCGGATAACCCACCAGAAGCCGGCTCATCATTAAACATGGCAGCCGAACAGAACAAGGACAAAATGGGGCGGTGGCGCCGCCTCCTGGCCATGACAGCGTTCCTGATCGCCGCCGCCATCATCGCGCTACCTAATCCAACGTATATCCATCGCTTCTTGGAGAGCGAGAGGCACCTGAACGCACTCACGCTTGGAGCAGGCATCGAGGCAGGCATGTCTCTGCAGGCAGCTCGAATCATGAACGGATGGTTTGTGGAAACCGGAATTTATCAGAAGTCCATGGCTATGGCGGACACTCGGAACGGTCAAATCCCGATGAACTGGGAGAAGATCACAAGCTGGCTGCAGGATCGACTCATGATCATCTGGAGTATCACACACGTCATTATCTATAGGTTTTTTGGCTTTGTAGTTTGGCTCCCCTTCTTGGGTGGTCTCATGGTAGCAACCAGTCTCGATGCATGGCTCACCCGCGAAAAAAACAAGTGGAGGTTCACCTTCACATCGCCCTTGAAGCACGCGGCTGGGGCCAAAAGTGCTGCGTGGTCGGTCTTTGCCGTCGGCGTTGCCTTGATCTTTCCGTTCACCGTCCCGGCAATCATTCCGCCGATCCTGATGCTGGTCATCATGGTGGGGTCGTGGGTCATGGTGTCAAACCTCCACAAGCGACTGTGATATCCACAAAACTTGTGGATAACTATGTGAGGTCAGCGACGATCTAGCGTACCGAACAGTTGCTCCACAGGGTTGGTTAAAAAATGACCAGCACATGCGTGGTGGCTAAGATTATTTTTATTGCGTTTGGATTTATGTTGAAGATCGAGGCGAGGACAGCGATGGTGACGCTACAAAACTGGCCTCGGGACAAGGTGCTTGCTGAGATCAAGGAAAGGGGAACGTCTCTCCGAAAAATATCCTTGGCTCATGGCTATCACGCTAGAACACTCTACTCAGCTCTCTCAAGGCGTTGGCCGCGAGCGGAGCAGATCATCGCCGATGCGATCGGCGTGACTCCACAGGAGATATGGCCTAGCCGCTATAGCGAGTGAACTTCTTGTCTAGGGCTGATCATGAAAAGAGAGAGAGCCCATGCAAAAAGATCGACGACTGGTTGAGCTCATTTTGAGCGCGGCGCATGAAATGGCGAAGGTCTCATCGGCCGAGGTTTGCAGGCATTTTGGGCTAAGGACTGCGGATGCAAAAAACTTGGCAGCCCTGGGCCACGAACAGTTGATGGAGGCCGTCCATTATCTTGGCATTCTGCCGATTCGCATCAAGATCGTCCAGTCAGCCATCCACCGATCCGGTGAGTCGAAGATCCATCCGTACCAGTTGGATATAATTCAGTTTGCCATCTACCAGATTGTCCTCTCTGCACGAGATGCTGCGGCAATCGACGCGGTGGATGCATCATACCGCTACGGCATGAAGCTTCGCGAAAGCGCCTTTTTGGCAACCATGTCTGACAACGAAGCGCTTAATCTCGTGGTGCAATCCCCAACACCCCCACTGATGATGAGACTTGGCGAGATGTTTAAGTATCTGCAGAATGGCATTACCAAGGAAGACGTGGCTCTGCGATCCGCCGCACTCGCCATCACAAGATCTGCATGATGAGACAGGAAACCAAGCGGCGTAGGCGAAGCGATCTGAGCGAAGATTACTCCATATTTAAGCTGGCCGAACGATTGATCCGGTACGGCATGCCCACGACCATGATCACCATTGAACTGGATCTGCCTCGGAACATCATCCAGAAAATCAAGAAGGCACTGCACGGGAAGCCGGGAAACGGAGGATCCACCATCTGGACGGCAGCATCGGCCATCACGACTGTTCGCATGTCCGTCTCAGCCTCAATTTTTGCCAAGCTTTGGGTACAGCACCTCGGTCATCGGGACGCGCTTTACGACATGAACACACTTGTGGATGTGTACGAGCGTTATCTGGGCATCCTTGGCGCAGCCTCACAGTCGCAGTCCATCACACTTACTATGGCTTACATGATAGCGAGGGAGCTCCGCTGGTCGAATCCTGGCGACCCGTTGCACATCACAAAATGCGCAACGTGCAACATGACATACCTGCACGCCAGCCAAAACGATTTCATGTCCAAGTGTCCGCACTGTCGTATGGCGGCGCGCATGATGCCCACGCGCGCAAAAAATTCAGTTGTCGATACTCTTCACGGATGACATAAGTCCATGCACAAGACCTTTGAAGGCCGGATTCCCGGCCTTTTTTTGTTGGGCGGGGAGGGCAGAGACGGGCTCAAACTCGTTCATCCTGGAGTTGTCGCCCACAGAACAGTCCGGGACGGCGGACGCGTAAGACACCTGCACAGCGCTCGCGTGCCCGCCCATCACAGCCAATCCGATTGATGCCAAAGTCCGGAGGCGATCAGCACGATGGCGCTCCTGGATGGCTTCAAGCTCCTTGAGCAACTCGGGATGCCCCCCTCCAATCTGGACCTGAATTTTCAT
>DZDJ01000223.1 GCA_022736715.1 Edaphobacter aggregans | reverse complement strand
CCCTCGCCCAGCCAAATTTTCGCTTCGATTCCTAAAGTCCGACAGGCTGCTAGGGGGTTTTGGGCGTGTTGGCGGTGGGAATGGGCGTTTTATGGCGGTTCGATTGTGACGTTTTTGTCAGAATTTGACGTTTGTGGGTGGAGTACACCCTCACCCCGGCCCTCTCCCGCGTGCGGGCGAGGGGGAAATCGCGCTGTCGTCCGTAGGGTGGGTTATTCGGGTTGATCGATAGGGATGATGGCGGGCTGGATGATGGGGCGGGGTTTTTGTTGCGCTTGCCAGAGGTCGTAGCTGGCTTGCAGTCCTAGCCAAAGCTCTGCGCGGCCACCGTGGGCGGGGGTTAGCCAAGCTTCGATGCGCAGGGCGAGTTCGGGGGTAATTGCGGCACGTTCGTTGATGACGCGGGAGAGTTGTACTCGCGATACACCGAGCTGTTGGGCGGCTTGGGTAACATTAAGGTTGAGCGCGGGGAGAATGTCCTCGCGCAGTGTGCCTCCAGGGTGGGGCGGGTTGTGCATGCGGTTCATGGTGTTTATTTCCTAGTGGTAGTCCTGATAGTCAACGAGGGTGGCATTCTGGTCTTCAAAACAGAAGGTGATGCGCCAGTTGCCGTTGACCCAAATGGAGTAGTGGGCGTTAAGTTCGCCAGTAAGGCGGTGGAGTTTCCACCCGGCAACATTCATGTCTTCGGGGTGTGTGGCGTGATCAAGACGGTTGAGCTGACGCGCCAGTTTTCCAGCGTGGGCTGGCTGAATTCCCGCCTTGGTGCCGGTGAGGAAGAATTGTTCCAGGCCTTTGTGGCGAAAGCTTTTTATCATAGAGTGAAGTGTATCTCTTGGGGATACATGGCGCAATTTGGAGGCGGTGCGTTGTGCGAAGTTGTTCCCGGAAGGCGGTCTTTGGCCTTCACCTTCATCTGGGCTACTACTTCAAACCCATTTTTTCCAGCCGGTAGCGCAGTTGGCGTAGGGTGAGGCCAAGGGCTTCGGCGGCGCGGGTGCGGTTCCAGCGGTGGGTTTCCAGGGTTTGGATCAGGGTGTGGTCGTCTTCAGGGGCGAGGTTTGGCAGGGCAAGTGGAACATCGCCTTTTCTTCTGCCGTAATTTTGTGTGAGTTTGCCGTCGTGGGCGCCTGTGCCTCTGCGTTGGGTTGGGAAGCTGAGTTCATCGGGGTGGATGTCGCCGCTCTCGCCGAGGGCGAGGGTGCGCTCGAGGATGTTTTCCAGGGAATGTGCCCCTGCGCCTCATTCGGCGGAATACGCTTCGCTGTTGCGCCCTACGTGGGTTGCTCCTCATTCGGCGGAATACGCTTCGCTGTTGCGCCCTACGTGGGTTGCGCCTCATGCGGCGGAATACGCTCCGCTGTTGCGCCCTACGTGGGTTGCGCCTCATTCGGCGGAATACGCTTCGCTATTCCGCCCTACGTGGGCTGCTCCTCATTCGGCGGAATACGCTTTGCTATTGCGCCCTACGTGGGTTGCGCCTCATTCGGCGGAATACGCTTCGCTATTCCGCCCTACGTGGACTGAATTTTGCGTTTGATAGCGGCTGTCGTTTGCTGTGTGTAGCCTTCAATGCGC
>DZDJ01000222.1 GCA_022736715.1 Edaphobacter aggregans | reverse complement strand
TTGAGTGTGACTAAAACTGGTTGGTTTCAAGGCGTTCGACTTGTTCCAACGAATTGAGTTTGAGCGGCGTGCTATACAATTCTTGATGGCGTCGAGCGCAACGGAAGGCATGGAAATCTTCCCAATCGCCATTTTCGTTCACGGCACGTAAAGCCAGCAAGGCGCCCGCCCCTGCAATCGTCCAGCGCATGCCCGACAACTCCATGCGGTCTTTGACCAGATGACGGCAAGTTCCTTCAATCACGCCGGTGCCGATCGGCCAACCACGGCGCAAGTATTCGGCATAATCCATGTAGGACAGATTGCGTCGAAAGTAATTGGCTACGCCTCGCAACGCTCTGGCGGCCTGAGCGTTGGGAGGCAGCGTAGCGGCCTTGTCTTCCAACAGTTGAATGACTTGCTCCGTGTGGCCGGATAAGAGGTGGAGGGTTTGCGCCTCCACCCACACTGCACGATACGGGTCGGTTTCTCCATAGAGCGCCGTGCCCGCCTTCCAAAGGTATTCCACAGCATGGATGATATCCAACACCAAAGGAAAACCTGGCAGGCAGGCCAACATCTGCTTTTGCAAAGGCTCGGCCCCATCGGTGAGCGCCACCCGTTGGCCAATGTGAGCGCCTTCTCGTCGCCGCACCCAGCTTGCCAGGCGTTTGAGAGCCTGCTCTTTGCCTTTCAAACTGGCAAAGATTTGCTTGTGCTGGGGTGTCGGACGTTCCGCCGCAGGCTCTCCTTTCTTGAAGAGAGCCTTGACCACCTCCTCGGGAGTGCGGAGATAGGGTTCGATGGTGTACACGGCTGTGGCAATCGCTTCTTTTTTCTGTGTTTTCTTGTCGCCTTTGCCGCGTCGCACCTTTTCATCCATCTCACGCCGCACCAACGGCACTCCTTTGCCATCCGCCTGAGCCACCAGAATCGGGCCTTCCTCGGCGCTGGGAAACGCGGCTTTTTGGCGGTAGTACGCTTTGACGGTCTGGCTGTGTTCCGCCACGCTGGTTTCCAAGGCCAATTCGGACAAGGGCAAGCCCAACAAACGTGACATCACTTGCAGTCCTTTGTTGTATGCTCCTTCCACTCCCAGCAGTTCGGCGCTTTCCATCAGCAAATCAGAGTAGCAACGCTCTGGCAGGCTCAACGCTTCATCCAATGGACATTCCCCGCCTCCTCCCCAGCCATAAAAGTAGGCGCGCTCGAAGCGCAATTTGCCGAAGATCGAAAAGTAATCGCACCCTTTCTGCGAGTGATACGGCAAGACCGTTTTGTTCTTTTTCACCAGCGGTGCGTGTGATTCGGCTTCCGCTCGCCTCAACACAAACAACCGCAACAACTGGTAGCCCATCTGCAACACACGTCGGAACAAACTTCGCTCCATTTGGTCCATGGTCGCCGTCTGCGCTTGCGCCCCGGTTACAAACGCCAGCAATTGCTCAAATTCTTCCCGCAGTTGGAGTATCATTTGGCTGGAGTTGAAAGTCATGGCGCACCTCCTGAGAAGTATGTTTTGTGCAAACCTATCATCCCAGATTATCGCTTTTCTTTCAACTCCTTTTCTTTGCTACCAACCGATTTTAGTCACACTCAAAT
>DZDJ01000221.1 GCA_022736715.1 Edaphobacter aggregans | reverse complement strand
CAGGCCAGGAAGGCCAGCAGCAGGAAGCACTCAATCGCGTTGGGGTCATGCCGGTAGATATGGTCGGCATGCCAGCCGTTGACCAGTTCGTTGAACCCATGATTCTCGATGTCCCAGCGTTGGTGGCCGAGGGTGACGGCGCGGCCGGTGGGAACAGTTTGCCGAGGAAGCGTGGTGACCCAGATCCAGTCGCTGGTCAGTGTTTCTTTCTTGCCGTCGAGTTGGCGGCGCACGCTACGCGTTTCCTGGGAACGGATGACCCGCACTGGAGCATTCACCTGGGGCCACGAAAGCAGGTTCGGGAAATCCCACCACAGACATTTGCGGGAGCGGAAGCTTCCCTCCACCGGAGGGAAGGCGGCGCACAGAGCGTCCGCATCCTGGTATAGATTGCGGCGGTCGTCTTTCAGTACGGCCAGCACGTGTTTGCCGCGATCCAGAAGGAAGTTGAAAAAGGGCGCTGTGGCGTAAAGCGCATCCGCCATGACCAAATCGAATCCGCGCGGATAAGAGCCGATAACCCGCGTCAGTAAACGCAGGGCCGTGGCGACTTCGTCTTCGCCGGCGCGCTGGGGTTCCTGATCCAGCAGGAGGCGTACAGGGTCGCGGCCAGGCCGGGCGGCGGGCAGCAGCATGAGTGTCACCTGGCGGCGGTAATACTGGATGCGCTCCGTCTGGCCGGTGCCGACGTTGCGCTCCAGGCAACCCGGGCAGTGGCGGCGGTAACTGGCATGGCTTTCGTGGCCATCCAGAACGGCAACGGCCAGCCCGCCCTGATCCGGCAAGGCCTTGTTGCGTTTCAGCCGGTCGTAGATGGGATGGATGCCGCGGCGCAAACCCTCGGCGTCCATGCGGGCGGTCACACGCCCGACGCTGTCGGCGCTGCACACCGGATGCCCCAGCCAGCGCCGGAAGAAACTGGAGTGAGCGGCAAGTTCCAGAGCGTTGAGACTGCCCATGCGGGCCCAGAACAAAGCCGCTACGCTCTGGACGACGTGAGAGGCCGGGATACGCGGTTGCCGGCGCCGGTCCGTAACACCGGCGACAACGGTGCCGGAGAATTGGAAGATTTTTTCGGCGTAGGCGATCAGGCGGCGGAGAATAGTCAGCCCTTCTTTGCCAGGAAGCGTTGCCACTCGAGCTCAGAAACTTCCTGCAGGAGGCGTTGCATCTCCTGGAACTCGCGGACTGCTTGGCGAACCGGATCCTGCAACGCCTTCGGAATGCACAGCTGGCGTACTCTGCCGGCGTGGCTCTGGACAAGATAGAGCGAAGCGTGCCCCACGCCGTTGGCGCACCGGCAGTTGGGTTTGCCGCACTTGCTGGATCGCTCCGACAAGGTTCCGCGCAGAAAACGTTCGCCGGAGGCAATTTGCACGATGCGGGAGCGGAGACCGCGCTCGGTGGGGGAGAGTTCGGAGCGGCTGAGACGGGGCGTCATGTCTTGTATCTACACTATGCAAGATCACGCGACAAAGCAAGAGGCAAAACACAATGCGAATATGCTCTGGAGCCGGCCTCAGCTCAAAACAACAATCGAATCAGATGTTTTGGACGCGAGAAGAAATCGGTTGCGGAATCACTGGGT
>DZDJ01000220.1 GCA_022736715.1 Edaphobacter aggregans | reverse complement strand
GCGCGTCGATGCTGGCCGCCGTCAGACCCGCCTCACGCCACAGCGCGGTGGGCGCGGCAAGAATGCCTTGCACATCGGGCAACAGCTCCCACAAACGCAAAAAACGCCGGGAACCCAGTCCCGGCGTATGTATCAGCGCCAACCAAGCGCGCAATGCCTGCACGCTATGATCCTTGCTTATTGCTCATCTTGGACGGGTTCGCTTGCCGCCGCAGCCGCCTTGCGCTCCAGCCAGCACAATCCGGCATTGGCCGCCATGCAGTCTCCGATGCGTACTGGGCGGGTGTTCTGCGTCACCAAAACATAGCTCACGCGCTCGTAGGTTAGGAAAACCACCGCGTCACCGATCTGCTTGGGCGGCAGAGCAAAGCTTGCACTGCTCGACCATTCGACGACCGGTGGTTTGCCCTCATTCGGCGGGAAGGGTGACGAGGCCTGCACGGCGCGCCAGTCTACTTCCGGCGTGGTGTCCACTGAGACATCCTTGCTGGGCGTAAAGATGCGCAACACCTGACCCGGCGCAACACCTTCGCGCGTGCCGACGTTAATGGCGACAATCTGCCATTGAACTGCAGTGGTACGCTTTTCGGGCAGGGAAATAACCTCGGCACCCAAGTCGGCGCGCAGCGGCAAAAGCTCAAGGTCGTGGGTCAGCACGGGCGGAATCACCGCCAAACGGTCATTGGGGCGAACTTCCTTATTGGCCTTCATCAAGCTCAAGGTGGCGGGGTCATCATTAATCAGCACCTTGGCCACACCCAGCCCGTCCACTTCATAACCCAAAGCTTCGCCATTGATGGGGTCAAACAGCGTTTTGTGCGGACGCACCACGGCAAGAAGTTCATCCGGCTTAAACGCGCCCGTAGCGTAAATCTTGTCGCCAGCGCCCATGACCAGACGGTCAGAAGTGGATGCAAGAATGCGCGGCATATCGTTCAACACCGGCACTTCGATGATTTGCGGATAGGCAAGGAAACCTTTCAACATATCGAAAGGCAGGGTGGGAATGGCTTTATCCAATGGCGAAATACGCACCTGCGGACTGAGCTTTTTGGTCAGACGCTGCTGGCCGTTGATGGTGACGATTTCCAGTTGATCGCCCGGGAAAATCAGATTCGGATTACGCACCTGCGGATTAGCGTGCCAGATTTTGCGCCAATCCGCCGGGTTATTAAGGAATTTCTGCGCCAAGCCCCACAGCGTATCGCCTTTTTGCACGGTGTAAATCAGCGGCGCTTGCGTGCGGAAGGGCTGCGCGGAGGCAATGGGCTTAACGACCGGCGCGGACGCGGCTTGGGCGACGCTTGTCGTGGCGGCGGGCTCGACAGGCTCATCCGGTGTACTGGCACAGGCTGAAAGCAGCAGCGGCACGGCCAGCAGCAGGCTCCATTGAATGGGCGTGGCGTTTAATTTCATTGGACGGCAAGTCTTCAGGTGCATAAGTGTTTCCATCTGGCGCAGGTGTACTTCGGAATTGATAGCATATAAACACGCATTTGGCGCGCTTAATCGGCTCAATTCAGTAAATTAACGCGCTAACTCTAAACCAAATTCTGTGTTTGAGTGACAATACACTGACATTGAAACAACGC
>DZDJ01000219.1 GCA_022736715.1 Edaphobacter aggregans | reverse complement strand
ACCAGCGCGGCGATGCGGGCGATGTCGATGTCGTGGGTCATGGTGAGTTTCCGATGTTGCGGCTTGCTGGAGCGTGATCGTGAGTGCAGCACGCGGGCCATGCTTCGGTGCGCGCCGAAGCATGGCGATGCTTTCCGCAACAAGGCTGCAGATCATTATTGGGTGTCAGCGATGCGCACCAACCAGCGGCGAATGATCTTTTCCTCTGCGGCTGAGAGGCCCGACAACAGCTCGTCCTCGACGAGCTTGACCTTGCTGCGGCAGGCGGCCAGCTGTTGCTTGCCTGATGCTGTGACAGCGATGTGCTGAATGCGCCCGTGCACCGCGTGGGCGTGGCGTTCGATAGCTCCGCTGCGCTCCAGATTGGTGACGATCACGCTCACCGTCTGTGGCGTCAGTAAGGACACACGCGCCAGATCGGCCCCCGACGCTCCCGGGTAGGCCATGAGCATGGTCAGCACCATGAACTGCGGCAGCGTCAGTGCGCTATCGGCCAGCGCCTGCTCCATATGTTGCCGATGCGCCGTCTGCGCCTGTCGCAGCAGGTAGCCGATGTGCCCCTGCTCGCCGCGCTTGCCTTCGCCGACAGCGGGAACCGACGTGGGGTGCTGAATTTTTCCCATAATGTTCGAATTCGAATATAGTGTTCGTGCTTTGATATTACTCCGACCAGACAGGAACCCAACCGTGAACCACCATGCATCAACGCCGCGCATCTCTTGGGATACCTTCGAGTGCAGTATTCCGGCTGCACCTGCTGCACTGCGCGCACTCGGCAAAGCCGTGGACGACAGCGGGCTCGACAAGTGCTTGACCGAACTGATCAAGCTGCGCGTCTCGCAGATCAACGGTTGCGCCTATTGCATCCAGTACCACTTGAATCAGGCGCGTCGTCAGGGCGTGCCGGACCATCAGCTGGACTTGGTCGCCGCCTGGCGCGATGCCGGGGCTTTCACGGTGCGCGAATGCGCCGCCTTGGCCTGGGCCGAAGCGTTGACCGGAATGGCCGGATCGCATGTTCCAGATTCCGCTTACGACGGTCTGCAATCTCTGTTCCAAGAAGTCGAAATCGTCGCCTTGACCACTGCGATAGCGACGATCAACGCGTGGAACCGCATCGCGGGCACGCTGCGCTTCACGCCGCCAATTCCGAGTCAGGCACACGCAAGCGGGAGCGCGGCATGATGACTTTTACCCCTGACATTCAGATGGTCGAAGAGGAAGCGCATGCACGGCGGTGCTATCCCTTGATGGTGCAGTTGCGTCCACATCTGACATCGGAGGATGAATTCGTCAGCCGTTGGAGCCGACAGTCCCTGGACGGTTATCGATTGCTCGCGCTACACGCAGGTTCAAGCATCCTTGCGTTGGCAGGCTATCGGGCTCAGGAGAATCTGGTTCATGGCCGCTACCTTTATGTGGATGATCTGGTGACTGATGCCAGCTTGCGCGGCGCCGGTCATGGCGCTGCGTTGATCGCGCGCCTGAAGCAAGACGCGCTTGCCTTGGGCTGCCTCAAGCTGGTCTTGGACACTCCGTTGTCGAACGCGCTCGGCCATCGCTTCTACTTTCGCCAGGGACTGCTCGCCACGG
>DZDJ01000218.1 GCA_022736715.1 Edaphobacter aggregans | reverse complement strand
ACCTTGACCGGAAGGTAGGCGGGCACGCGCTCGGTGGCGACGTTGTTCAGGCTGCCTTGAGCATCAATCAGCGGGCTGCCTTCGGCGGGCAGGTCAAGGCGTAGATCAAGTGCCAGTTCAAGATCGGAATTGTTGAGTTTCAGACCGTGAATGACGAGTTTGCTGCGTGCGTTTGTTGCATTGAGCGCGGGTAAAAATACGCTTATATCGCCTTGAAGCTGATTAAAACGCAAGCGTTCACGCAAATGCCCCGCGCTGTCGATACTCACGTTTTCACTGTCCAGGCGGAACAGGGCGCGTTTACCATCCAGCCAAGCCTGCGCGTCAATTCCCGTGATGCCCGGCAGGTGCTCATCGCCCTGCCAGCCGAAATCGCTCAAGCGTACATGGCCTTGTGCAAGCGGCGGCTTCTGGTTTAGATCAAGGCGCAAACGCAGGTTCTGCACCATGCCCAGCGGGCGGTGGCGTTGCAGGGTGCGGCGCATGGTTTCGGGCAGAATGGGTGTGGCAATCAGCCACGGACGTAGCAGGCTAAGGTCGATATGCTCGGCGGCGAGCGCCAGCACATCGCCTTCGCGGCGCATGGAAAAGCGCTGCACGTTCTCGGGTGCGTTTGAGTTTTTTTGTAGGGTGGATAAGCGTAGCGCATCCATCAATGTCTCCGTGGTGGATGCGCTACGCTTATCCACCCTACGGCTGTTGGGCGCGGTATCCAGATCAAACGTCCACAGCGCGTCGTGGTGTTGCAGGTGAATGTTGACATGGCTAGCCAAGGGGGCGAGCAGGGTGCTTGGCGGCAGGTCGCTGCTGGGCAGGAGTTGCGCGCGGTTGACCAGGACATCGTTGAAATCGAGGCTGGCTTGGACATCGGTCACGGCACCATGTCGCAGACTTATCCACGTTTGCCCGCCAAGCTCCCCGGCCTTGAGTTGCGGCAGGTCGCTCAAGGCCACAGGCAGCGCAAGTTCGCCATTCGGCAGGCTGGCAAACAGGGCGCGCCAGCCAGGGAGCTTGAGTTGCGGCGTGTCCAGCCAAAGCTCGCCACTGGGATGGCTCAGGTCAGCAAATGCACCTTGCAAATGCGCACGTAGCTCGACGACCTCGCCCAGCGATTCGGGCAACTGCATTTTGAGGACAAAGCGTTGTTCCATTGCGCCTTGTGCGTTCGTGCCCTGTTCAAACAGGGCATCTACGGCCTGGATGCTCAATTTTAGGCCGCTGATTTCATCGTTCAGATGTAATTGGGCTTGCCGCAGTACGACTTTTTGCGCCATGCCCATCCAGCTTGGCCAGCTTGCGGGGCGGTCATTACTGGCGGGAGAGGATGCGCCCAAGCTGCTCAAACCCCAGCGCGCCTCCTGGTCGCGTTGCAGATGCAGCACCAGGCCGCTGATGTCCAGCGTATCGAATTGCAGCCGCCCACTGAGCAGGCTACGCGGCAGGTCAAAGTGCAGACTGAGCGTTTGCAGTTGCAGGGGCGCGGAGTCACTCGCGCCCTTGATCTGTGTGTTGTGCAGGCTTAGGCGCGGCCCCAGTCCTTCCCAGTCCAGACTCAAACGCTCGACCTCAAGCGCCAGGCCGCGCTCCAGTGCGGCCTGCTCAAC
>DZDJ01000217.1 GCA_022736715.1 Edaphobacter aggregans | reverse complement strand
ACCCAATCCTTGCAAAAAATTGCCTTGATAGTCCTCAGGCAGCGACCCTCAAGTAATGCAACAGCTCGTCTTGCACGTCAGGATTCGCGGACAAGGTCAGCGTGAGGCGGCCTTTGGGAGTCGTCAAGCGGCCAGCGCGTTGGATCAGCCTCATCCTGCGGGTGCCGAGACGCACGAAGGACCACCACGGGGCGCGCTGTTCGGTGGTGCGGCGCGCAGGCTCCTCGGTCGACATCTGCAGCTCGCGGTTGAGGTTATGGGCCATGATCGCCGAGAGCAGCCAAGTCTGATTGGCGGCGCGGCGTCTGCAGGGGATGTAATCCATCTGGGTCTGGGACTTCAGCTCCGCGAAGATGGCCTCCTGGGCGCCGCGGCCATTGTGAAGCGCCAGGAGCTTGCGCGCCGAGAGCGTGGCGTTGGTGAGGATCACCTTGAACTGGTAGCCGTATTCGTAGGGAGCGAACAGATTCAGCTGCAGTGGTCCCTTGCGCTGCTTCGGCTCGCGGGTGCGGATGAACAAGAACCGGCGCGTTTCTGCCCAGCAGTTCGGTTTCCAGTGGCACTCGAAGAACTTCACGTCCCGCTCGGCGCGGTGCCAGAGCAGGCGCTTCTCGATCTTCGTTTTCAATTGGGTGAGGCGCTCGAAGGGTACCGAGATCGTGTATTGGATGCCGCGCGCATCGAGCGCGCGGACGATCTCCTCGGAGAAGAACGCGCAGTCCATGCGCACCTCGAGGATCACGTGTGGGAGGATTTGCCGGATTTCATTGAGGCAGGCGAGGATGAACGCGCGAGCGCCGTTCGAGTCATGCACATTGCCGGGGCGGTGCCAGACATCGAGGACTTGCCCGGTCTGTGCTACGGTACAGAACAGAGGATAGTAGCTCCGTTGCCCCTTTTTCTTTTTGTTGTACCCGACCGCCGTGCCCTCCGCCATGCGCGTGGTGCCGATCACCGAACCGTCGAAGTCCAGCGTCAAGCGTGCCGGTGCCTGCTTCTTCAGTCGTTCCAGCACCAGCGAGCGCGAAAGCCGGCGCAGCTCCTTCACCGCCGTCTTGTCCATGCCATCGAGCGTGCGACTGACGGTCGCCACATCTGGCAGGCGCTTCAGCCCCAGCGTGCGCTTCACCATCGGATCGTCCTGGTAGTAGCGCAGGTCCGAAAGCCGCCGGTAACCGACCAGAAGATGCACGATCAAGAGCATCACGATCGAGGCGTGCCCGAAGATGGGGCTGACCTTCAGATGACTGTAGCACCCGCGCAGCCGGCTCTTCAGCCCCAGGCGCTCGAACAAGGGTTGGAACACAACGAGACCGGCGAACGAGGTCAGTTGCTGGTCCTCGAAACGGATCTCCGGCAGCGCGCGGGCTTTCCAATGGACTTCGGCCTTGCTATGCTTCATCCAGACGGCTCCTTCTTTGGTGAGATTGTTGTGTTGCAACTCAATCATACCAGAGTTGAAGCCGTCTTTTCGTTTCATACCAACACTTTTGCCCTTTCGCAACTCTCACCCGAGGTGAGAGTTGCGGAACCGCCGAACGGCGCATCTCAGGCTGAAATCACAGGCTCCGGAGCATCGGCGGCCTAAATTTTATGCACCTGGCGGGT
>DZDJ01000216.1 GCA_022736715.1 Edaphobacter aggregans | reverse complement strand
CCTTTTTCCCAGCCGGCTTCTTCGCGACTCCCGCCGTCATCTTGGTATACAGCTCAAACAGTTTTTCTAGCCGTTCGGTGTCGTTTTTGAAGCGGCGGCCGATATAAATGCGCTCCAGCACTTCATCGTTACGTTCGTGGGCGTGGCGCAGGTTGTCCGGCATGGTGTCCGGGTTGTACAGGTCGGCGATGGTGGCGGGGAAATGCGCTTCGCGGGCGAGCAGGATGGCCTCGGCGCAGGCGGTCAGGTCGGCTTTGTTCTGCTCGGTGAGCAGGGGGACGGGGAAGGTGTTCCAGCCGAGGGTGTTGGAGTACGAAAAGCGCATTTCCAGTCGCACGCAGACTGTGCCAATCCAGACCCAGTGCAGGCGCGAGGCGATGAGGGCCATGTTCCAGAGGGGAGCGTCGTAGAGGGCGAAGTTTCGGTCGCTGATGACGTTAGGCGCTGGAAGCAATCCAACAGGCAGATATGGACGCCCTTCAGAGCTCACTCGCGGAATAACAATCATGCTTTCACGCGGCTGGTTCATTTCTCGGAATTGGTGTGGACGATCAGCCATTTTTTGAGCGCCAGGGTCGCGACTACTCAATCTGACATTTTTTACGGCTTCAATCCGTGTTGCCAATGCTGGAATTTGGTATGCAGCTTCTAACTTCTCATCATCTATCCAGATGCAATAACGTGTTGCGCCATTTATGAACTCGTCCGAGCCATAAACCTGTCGGATGAATTTTGCACGTGCACCCGACGTTAGGCTCATAGCCGCCAGTTGATCGGAAGTCATGTAAAGATGACCGCCATCGTTTCCCGTATTTCCACGCACCATCTCCGTAAAGCCGTTTCTATTCTGCTTCTCGGCATCGACAATGTAGTTTGGGCCTGCCACCAAATAAGCATTGATAGCCTCTACGTCCTTGACGATAGAGGCACCATTATCCGCAGAGGAATACAACTTTCGTGACTTACTAAAATTAGAAGATATGCCAACAATGACAACCGTTACGCCGGCATTGTGGCTGGCTAGGTTTGCCCACTTGAAGGACGTGTGCGCAAATACAATCTGGCTTCCTGTCTTAAAAATCGCAGGCCAGAGAATGGGAACTTGTTGCCCTTGACAGATAGAGTTTGTCGCAACAAATGCGGCTGTTGCATTGGTGTGCAGGCCATACTCCGCTGCCTTCATAAACCAACCAGCTACATAGTCAAGAAGCTTCCAGTTCTTTGCGTGCTTCTCAAAAACGGCATCAAGCTCCTGCTTTTGCTCTTTCGTCTGCCAAGTAGAACCAAGATACGGCGGATTGCCACAAATATACGTCTCGCCGCCCTCGTTCTCGAAGTCGATTTCCTTCTGATCCAGCGGCGTGCCAAACAAATCATCCGCCATCATCTTCACGCCCGTCCCCGTCGGCGGACAAATACTCAACCAATCCAGCCGCAGCGCATTGCCGCAAACAATCCAGTTCTGCGCATCCAGCGGCAGAAACTCCGCCAGCGCGTCCTTCTGCCCGCGGTACAGCACGTCGCACTGGAACTCGGCAATGATCAGCGCCAGGCGCGCAATCTCTGCCGGGAAGTCGCGCAGCTCGATGCCGCGGAAGTTGGTCAGCGGTA
>DZDJ01000215.1 GCA_022736715.1 Edaphobacter aggregans | reverse complement strand
GAGGGCGGCAACGGGATCGGTTTCTTGGCACCCCAGGGGATGCTGCTCAAACTCTCACCCATTTTCAATCCGTCCAGTCGTTCACGCGCAAACTGCGCTGCCGTTTTGCCCGCGCGATTTTCCTTGCCAACCGCATACGCGAACTTCAGCATCTTCTGCGCCACTGCTTCCGGCTCGGTGTGTTTATCCGTCTTGCCCTGCAACACGTGCCATACCGTTACCAGCAGCTTCCGCGCAATTGCCACGATCGCTCGGTTGCGTCCCAACCGCGGCTCCAGGCGCGCCAGTTCCGCCTTCCAGTGTGGATTGCTGCCTGCCACTACGTTCGCCGCTTCCACCAGGGCCACGCGCAAGTCTCGCCTGCCCGCTTTCGTGATTTTCCCGGTTCGTGTGGTCATCCCGCTGTCGTGAACCCGCGCTCCCATTCCTGCGTACCCGACCAACTTTTTCGGTTCCACGAAACGTCCGATATCGCCAATCGCGGCATACACAGTCATGGCTGTGATCACGCCAAAACCAGAGATGTGCAACAGTCGTCCGATCTTTTCGTCTTCTGCCGCTATGCTTGTCATTTCTTTCTCGATGCGCGCTTCCTGCTGTTCGGCAAATTGCAGCGTTTCCAGGTCGCTTTGCAGGTTCATCTTTTCCAGTTTCCCCAGCGCCAGCCCCTGCCACCAGCTGTTGTTCGCCTTGGCAAACGGGTTGCCCGCGGGCGGTTTCAGGTGATGCCGTTGAATGACCGCGTGCAGTCGGTTCTTTGCCTGTGTCGCCAGCCGCGTCATCTTTTGACGCTGCGCCACCAGTCCGCGCAGTTCGCGCACTTCCTGCGGCGGCACCCAGATCCCCACCAGCAAGCCTTTCGCCAATAGCCGCGCGAGAATCGAGGCGGCGATCTTGTCGTTCATGACTTGTGACCTTGTGATCAGCGCCACATGCGGCGGATGCACAACGGTGACCGAGCCTGCATACTCGATCAGTTCATCGTACAACTGCCAGGTGTTCGTGGTCATTTCCAGCACCACCTCATCCTGTTGGGTCAGATTCTTTTTCATCCAACTTTCCAGGTGACTCAACTCCACCCGCCGCAGGGGCAGGACAACGTTCAAGTCCGCGTCCACGCCCAGGGCGACCAGGTAGTGTTTATGCACATCCAGTCCGATGTACCGTTTTCGTTTTTCTTCCATAGAGGTATACTCCTGTTGTTGCTGGCGCTTCCCTGCCAGCCAAGGTCGGGCACGTTTCTTTTTTAGGGCCGCTGAATCACACACAGATACGGGCTTGCTTCCTCTTTGAGGAGCTTCCCAGTTTAGCGGATTCGAACGGGTCAACCAAACACCTGAGCGGGCTTGTTCCTTCAAGATTGGAACTTCCCATGCACGTTTCGGCTGGTCCCTTACGCAGCGTTCCCGGGTACGCGTTCCCGTTCACTAAACAAACGGATGTTACCCAAAAACGTGCCCGACTGCAACCCGTCGGTTGCTTCTTCATGCTAACACCTGACGTGTGGGAGTCTGCGCGGTTTACAAGCATTTTTCTGGCTTCGAGTTTTTCCTGCTCCCAAGCATTATCCACGCCCGCCCACACGCAGGTAACGCAAACCGTTGGGCAGTTCCTTGCATAA
>DZDJ01000214.1 GCA_022736715.1 Edaphobacter aggregans | reverse complement strand
CTTGCTGGTCTTGGATTCGGTCAGTGCGCCGTGTTCGCGAGTCACTTCATCAACGGCCTTTTCATCCAGCCAGCGGCGCTTGTTGCCGAGGCTGCGTTTCATCGGCGTCCAGCGTTCGCGGGCGTCGATCAGCTGGATTTTGCCCTTGCGATGCTTCTCCTTGCGGTTGCTCAGCACCCAGACGAAGGTGCCGATGCCGGTGTTGTAGAACATCTGCTCAGGCAGGGCGACAATGGCTTCCAGCCAGTCGTGCTCGATGATCCAGCGGCGGATTTCGCTTTCGCCGCTGCCCGCGCCGCCGGTAAAGAGCGGCGAGCCGTTGAAGACGATGGCGATGCGCGAGCCGGGCTTGTCGCGGTTGCCCTGCTGCCACGGCTGGAACTTGGCGATCATGTGGATCAGAAAGAGCAGCGCGCCGTCGTTGATGCGCGGCAGTTTGCCGTTGTAACCGCAAAAGTTGGGCCAGCGGTCGATCTCCTTCTTTTCCCCCTTCCAGTCCACGCCAAAGGGCGGATTGGCCAGCAGGTAGTCGAAGCGCATGTCGGAGAACTGGTCGCCCGTCAGGGTGTTGCCGTATTCGATACGGCTGTCCTTGTGACCCTTGATCAGCAGATCCGAGGCGGCGACAGCGTAGGAGCGCGGGTTGTAGTCCTGGCCGTAGACCTTGACCGTGGCGTGTTCGTTGTGGGCGCGCAGCCAGTTCTGGCTTTCGGCCAGCATGCCGCCGGTGCCGCAGGCCGGATCGCAGATGGTGACGATCTTGCCTGCCTGGGTGAGCACCTGGGTATCGGGCTCCAGCAGCAGGTTGACCATCAGGCGGATGACCTCGCGCGGGGTGAAGTGATCACCCGCCGTCTCGTTGGCCGCCTCGTTGAAGCGCCGGATCAGGTCTTCGAACACCAGCCCCATGGTGATGTTGTCCACATGACGGGGGTGCAAATCGATTTCGGCGAACTGCGACACCACCTGGTAGAGGCGGTTGGCTTCTTCGAGCTTTTCGATTTCTTTTTCGAACTCGAAGCGCTCGAAGATTTTGCGGATGTTCTCGGAAAAGCCGGTGATGTAATCGACCAGATGGCGGCCGATATTGTCCGGGTCGCCTTTGAGCTTGCGGAAATCGAGCTGGCTGTGATTGTGAAAACCCAGCGGCTGGCCGTCATCGTCCTTGGCCAGCTCGTTCAGCACCCGATCCACCAGCTGCGGGTCTTTGTCCTTCAGGGTCTCGTGCTTTTTAAGCACAGCATCTTTAGTTAGTGCCAGCACAGCATCGAAACGACGCAGCACCGTCAGCGGCAGCATGACCCGTTCGTATTGCGGCGGCCGGTACGGCCCGCGCAGCAGGTCGGCCACGGACCAGATGAAATTCGCCAGTTGCTGAAAATTGCCTGGGGTCATGGGTGAATATCCTTGTTATCGAGTTTCAGCTTGCCTTGTCCTGCCATCCGTTTACAAAAGGCCTCGAATTGCCGTCTCGCCAGCTTGAAGGGAACCGTTTTGCTGTTTTCCCAGCGGTTGATCGCGGAAAAGTTCACCCCCGGTTCGACCAGACCAGCTCTTCCTGGCTGAACCCCAGGTGCTGGCGGACTTCTTTGACCGTCTCCGCAAAATTTTCCGGTGCCTTTGCCATAT
>DZDJ01000073.1:2842-7415 GCA_022736715.1 Edaphobacter aggregans | reverse complement strand
CCATCCCCGCGCGCCGGCGCGGCAAGTGGGGCAAGGTGCTGGGCGTTGTGAGTGCCCCACTGCGCTTGGGCGTTTGCCTGAGCGCAGAGAGTCATCGGGGCAGCCCTGGTGTCATTAGACTCGGGTAACGGACAAGCGGATTTTGAATTTTGCAGGGCGGACTACTGATATTTTCCATGAAAGGGCGTCGATGAAAAACGATCAAATATCTGGCATGGGGAGCCCGGAACTGCTCCTTCAGGATCTCAACGCCGCACTGCGCGAACTCCGCGGTTCGGCACAGTTGCTGGGCGATCCGGAAATTGATGACTCGATGTTGCCTTTGATGCGTCGCTTGTTGCTGGCGGAAGTGTTGTCAAAGGAGTGGATCATCGCCATCGGGGGTTCACAGGGGGCCGGTAAGACCACACTGCTGCAAACCATATACGGATTCGCCGGGGAAGATGCGCAGTGGCTCCAACCCAACGAAGGTCGAGGCGAGCGACTTCCCGTTCTGGTGCTGGAGGATGCTCATTGCGCCCGCGTACAAGGCGCAGTTCGGCTTATCGCCGAGCAAACGAAGGGAAGCTTCCGAATGATGGAGCGGGAACTGACGCCGAAGGAATTTCAAAGGGCTGTCAGCGATCCTGATCCGGCTTATCTGTTGCCCGTGCTTAAGGTGCCGCCACGCTTTTTCATCCACCCCCACCAAGCTTGGTTACTTCTCCCTGGGTATGAACGGGAGGACCGCAAGAACAAAGAGTGGCAGAGACTGATGCGACAAGCATTGGTCGCGGCGGCGGGTTGTGTCATAGTCACAGACGAGACCCGCATGGCGAATCAGCAGCAGGTGGAGATTGTCAAGGACATGTTGGCCAATGAACTGCGCGGAGCGCAGACCCTGGTCGCAATTAGCAAGACAGAATCTGCGCGTGGCGATGCCGATCGTCAGAACGCTTTGCGCCTCAGCGCGCAGCACGTGTACGGCATAGCGGCGGATCAAGCCGATCGTCGGATCGTGTGCACCGGCTCAGATGACCCGGCTTATGTGGCTGAGTGGCAACCCGTTTTTGTGCAGGCAGTTAAACAACTTTCAAAAAATGGAGGCGGAGATCGCAAAGCTCAGCTCGCTCAGATTGAGACACTTCTAAGCAAGGATTTGACGGCACTCATCGTTCGCATCCAGACCAAATCGTGGCTCTTCTTCAATAGTAGGGATGGCGGATCGACTGGTGCGGGCGAAGTGGTGAAATCATTGCTGAGCGTGTTTGACGAAGAATGCACCGACCTGCGTAGCGAATATCAGACGCTGATTAGTAAGACGCTCGGCAAGCAGTACGGCACCGGCTGGGCTGATTTGCAAAAGCGATTGCTGAAGGATCACGAAGGTTTAAAGAACTATGCTAGTGACATTTTTCGCAAGGCCACGGCAAGCAGGCAGTTGCTTGAGAAAAATATTTCCGATGCCTGGAAAAGCTCTGGTTCGGTGCTTGAAGGCCACGCTGAAGCGGTGGGAGCAATTACCCGACGCAAGCTAGGAGCACCAGACATGTCGATCTCCAAAGCGGTGCCAGCATCTACTGCACAGCACGGTGACTCGCCCCTCGAGCGTCTCGGCTACGTGCGTGGCCAGGAGTTGCAAGTCTGGAGTCGCCCGAATGACGAAGATCAGAAGAACCTTCGCCTGTTGTTTGCTGGTCGTGGCCCTGTTACCCAGGACGGACAGCGCACCAGCGCGGGCCTAGAGCGCGCCGTAGGTCTATTGCCGACCCTCGCGCTAGAGTATGCACGCTTGGCTAGTTTGGTGCCAGCGGCGGTGGGGGTCATTGGCGACACCCTGAAAGCAACTGATATGGCGCAACGACCTGATTTGGTGAAGCAGGCGATTAGTCAAATGGGTGATAGCGTGAATTTGGGGCGCACCGTTTTGCGCGGCTTGGCGGCTGTTCTGGCGATTGATGTTGCTTCGGATGGGGAGCTTGATGTCCCTGGAGTGCTGATTAAAACGGCGACCGCGGGAGCCGGGGCCGGAAATACTGCTGCCGCCGCAGTAGGCGGCGTTGGGGCCGCAGTGGTAGGCCTGGTGGCTGTTGGGTATCTCGTGCATTCGGCAATCGAGCAAACCCGGCACCATGACGAAAAAGTTAGGTTGGTAGCACATGGGATGTTGCTGAGCGTCCGTGATCAACATCAGGCGCATTTCATGGGCCATTTCGATGAACTGATGCGGCACTTGAGAGCGCGTCTTCGGAATGCATTGCGTGAACGCTATCGCCTCGATGAATCAGCGATGGAGATGGATCGCCTGACCAAGGCGCTGGCTGATGTTCGAGCCTTGGTCCGCGATTTGCTCGACGAGTTGGGCCGATCTGGACGCACCCTCTTGCTGTTCAACGTGGCCGACGAAGTGTCATGACATCTAGTGTCATTTCCAGATGGGGCGAGTGCTACGACCAAAGGCATACTTGGGCGTTTCGCGCCTATGAAAAGTTCATGGCTGCGTTGAGTCCCGAGGTCCGCGAACACTTAGCTTACAAAACAGTGGAGGATGAAACGTACGTCGTGGTATTCGGGAGGACACAAGTCGGCAAAACGACGTTGGTGATGGATCTGATGGGCGTCTCGCCTTCAGCCTTGGTCAGGGTGTCCAAGGTATTGCGAGGGGGCCGGACGGTAGGGCGGTCTTCAACGGCAACGGCCACGGAGTACCGGCGATCGCCGGATGACCGATGGGGGCTCCGCAGCGAACGCACGCGTATAACGCGATGGTTCGATAACGATACCGAGATGACGCAAGCCTTTGCCGATCTGCGTCAATCTATGCAGGAGCGTCGCCTGAACCTGAGTGAGCCGTGCGTGGTTCACATACCGCAAGACTGTCTTGATTCTGAAAACAGACATCCACTGGCGCGAATGTTGGATTTGCCGGGCGACGCTCCAGCCGACGACGTAGAGCAGGCCTATGTGCAGGAGATCGCCAGGCGCTACGCCCCACTGGCTGACCTGATTCTGCTGGTAGGACGTGGCGACGACCTATCCTTTCTTAGCCCTGAGGGGCTCACTCTCCCCGGCATCGAGGACTGGCAAAGCGTGCCTGGGCGGTTTCGGATCGTCACGACCTACTCGTTCACGGCAGGGTCGGTGCGTGACCTTGTGCGGGAGCGACCTGGTGTGTTGAGTCCTGATATTTTCCGTGACAGATTGATCGAGCAAATTGAGAAATCTTGCGCGTTGAACCCCTTAGCGCGCAGGCCACAAAACTACTTCCCGCTGGAGTTTGGCCAGTCCTGGATGGATGAGCAGGGACGTACCGATAGTTTATACGAGCGCATTTCGCCACTAATCGCTGAACTCAAGCAGCAGTTGATCGCCGATATCGAGGCATCTACAACGCCTTTGGCTCGATTAAGAGGAGCGGTTCTTGCTCATGGAGTCGTCAGTCGTGTGAAAGCAGTGCAGTTGGCGCAACTCGATGAAAGTCTGAAGGCGTTACATGCGCAGTTGAACCGAGTCGGTGAGGATCGCAAGCAGGCCCAGATGATCATTGCGGACGTCGATGCCACAGTTGAGTCGGAGAAAAGGCGCCTTGTGCATTTGGCGAAAGAAAATCTCAGGGAGGATCTAGATCAACGGTTTGAGCTCGATGGCAAGACCAGTTTGGCCGGCGCTCGCAAAAGCGTGCTCGACTTCAAGTTAGTAATCAATGATGCCAAGGCCTCGCTTAGTCTGCGTGTAAAGGCAAGTCGTCCCTTGACGGTGCTAGTAGGTGAAGGGGCTGACAAAGATCATGATGGGGCTATCAAGACCCGAAGGCGCTTCTGGAGCAAACTTGCAGTGGGTGAGCATGAGCCCGAGATTGATGGCATTCTGAGGGCCACGTTTAAGTCGCTACAGGTCCGCCTCAATAGCTATTGGTTCGACACCTATTGGTTCACAGGCCCTGACAGCGACTACTCTCAGGATCACGATCTGCTGGTGAATTGTCTGAAAGTGGCCGAAGAGAACTTGTTGAAGGCCGCACATCAATGGTGGTTGGCAGTAGCGGAGCGAGAGTTGGCCAATCTCCTGCAGGAGCAAGAGTCGCGGCAGGTCAACCTTGAGGTATGCCGAGCAGAGGCCTGCCGCTTGGATGCTGAGGCGAATCGTAGCGCCAAGCAATATCGGAATGCGCATCTTGCTCGACTGAAATTTGAGCAGCGCATGGACAAGGATCTCGCCGAAAGCAAGCGCTTTAATGATGCGTTGGATACGGCCTATCTCGAGGAGTTAAGGCGCAGAGATCGATCGCATACACGCCATGAATCCCCTGCGTTTCGCTTCATCAATTTGTTCGGAGCTATTCAGCTTATTGATGCACGACGCGAACTGGCGCTCATAACTGATGACAACTGATATCTTAAATTATTACTTACAAAGTAGAGAAGGATAAGGGGTGAAATGCATGGAGATACAGCAAGAGATCGAGCGCCACGAGGAGGAACTCAAGTCCCTTCTGACGAGAGTGCTCAGGGAACCCTTAGACCCCTTGCGCAAGTGTCTGCAAGACTTGTCTATCCACTTGGATGAATTGGAAGATCAAATTAAAAAGATTCGT
>DZDJ01000073.1:0-2742 GCA_022736715.1 Edaphobacter aggregans | reverse complement strand
GCAAGACTTGTCTATCCACTTGGATGAATTGGAAGATCAAATTAAAAAGATTCGTAAGGAGGATTTGACGGCGCTGAATCTGATGCATGAGAAGACGTGGAAAGTAATTGACAAATTGCTCACCGATATTAATGATCGAATGAGCGAGAGTGAATCTACCTATCGCGGCCTGCTGTCTAGTTCGGTGACGCAATTGACACAGACGAGTAACGATGCATTCGATGCAATGCGTGTCTGGTCGGCAGAAAGTGCTCAGGACCAGCTATCTGCAGCGGTGCTTCCGCTTAGAAAATTGCTGATTGTGACGTTGGCGCTGGCGGGGGCGAGCTTCATCGGGCTTGTTTTCGTGGGGGCTCGCCTTTTCCATTGAATAGCCTTTTGGCGGCGACGAGCCAGCGCGCTGGCTCAGATCCTGGAAGCATGAGCCATCATGTCGGCAAACGCGGAAGCCCAGACCATCCTGCGCCGCATCGAGATCCGCCATCCATTGCGCGCCAGGGGGATGGGACCTGATCGCGGCACGGTAATGGTTTACCGATGATTCATTGCCCCTTGATGTCATCCGCATTCTCCGATGACTTGTCAGGCCAATACTTGGCGATGAGACCACCGAGGGCTGCCCCCGCCAGAGGAATCAGGAGCGGGCTGGCGGCTGCACCGATTGCAGCAATTTTGTCCAAATATGGCCGCCAGGCATCGGACGTCAAGTTCAGGCTGGCTCCGATCCAATCCTTTGGCGGGACATCGCATACCAAGATGCCCTTGGCCTTCAACTCTTCTTCGACCTCCTCGGCCGTTCCCATAACAAACGTTGCAGAAACACCCAAGGTTTTTGCTGCAGCGCGCAATTGCTCCGTCGAGAGTTGACTGCTTCCCTGCTCAATCCTTGACCAGGTTGTCGCTCCCACACCGACAGTCTTACCGAGTTCTTCTTGGGTCATATTTTTTTCCTTGCGCAGGCGCGCTAGGACTGCCCCCAAGATGGCTGCAGATGTTGTTACGGATGAAATTTCAGACATGGGAAGACCTCTTGAGGCTCTTGCATTGATGCGTGCATATTAGCGCAAAGCGCATAAATCTTCCGGACACAATAATTTACACCATGCGTACTTGCATGTGCTGCATATCTGCTCTAAAGTTTGGCTATCGCAACTCACGGTAGAGCCGAACATGAAGACCACAACGCACGGATCACAACGCATGCAACAGCGCGGCATTCCACGCCTGATGATTGAGATGCTGCAGCGCTACGGCAAACGCGCCTATGACCATCATGGTGGCGTGATTCGCTACCTGGATAAGTCGGCACGTCGCTCCATCGAGAAATACATCGGATCTCAGGTCTACCGACGGATGCATGAGTTCCACGACGCCTACTTGGTGGAAGCCGTGGATAGTGGCGTGATCATCACCTGTGGCCACCGCTTCACCGCCCTGCATCTGGCCTAAGTCACTCATCGGAGATTTCAGCATGCACAACTTGACCGCCTTCCTGGAACAGATCTTCATCATCGCAAACATCCGTTTGGCTGTTGGCGTCATTGAATTCCTCGAACTGATCGTTGGCTTCCTTTTCTTGTTTTGGCTCGCGTCTATCGTGGAGCAGCATGGGGCAATTTTTCGCAGAAGACTGTTCAGATCCAAAAAATCGCCATCTGCCGACACTCAAGTACAGACCACGGATGCATTGCTATCTCAGGGTATAGACCTGCTGCGGCACATCACCACTCAAACCACCCCGTCAAAGAAATGATTGAGCTCACTCTCAAGGAACCATCATGCGCCAAAATCTAGAAGACCTGAAATTACTGAAACTGCTCAACGCCTGCTCTCCCGAGGACAAGGCTCCTTTGGTGGACTACATCACAGGCAAAGGTGATGGCCGACTGCTGCTGGACAGCGATGTCTGCCAGAAGTTGGTCAGTGCGAAAAAAAGCGGCAGATTCGGAAGTGACATTGACGAACTTCTGATTGAGGAGATTCAGCGCTTTGGGGGAAATACCTGGATCAATCTGGTCCGTGGCGATGGTGTCTCCTACGAAAAAGTCGTCCAGGATGTGGCCTCGAAGGTCGGCGCGAAATCGCCGAAGGGAAGCGACTGTGAGGCGATGGAGAGAGCCATCATCACCAAAGTCATCGAAAAGGCGTGGGACAAGATGAGCCCCGAAGATCAGAAAGCCTTAGCAAATAGCATGCATGTCCCGGCCAAGGGGCCGACCGCACTCGCAGCCTTATTAGCGGCGGCCGAACTCGGGGGATTTGCGACCTTCCGGCTTGCAGCCGTTGTGGCAAATGCTGTGGCGCGGCAACTCATCGGCAAAGGATTGACATTTGGCGCCAACGCCACGCTGATGCAAGGACTTGGTGTGCTTGTGGGGCCTATCGGCTGGGCCGTAACCGCAGTGTGGCTCGCAGCAGATCTCGCAGGTCCCGCCTATCGGGTCACCGTTCCTTGCGTGCTGCACATCGCCTACCTACGACAGAAAGTGGCCTTCAAAAACATCAAATTCTGCCCCGATGGGCATCCGCAGACCGATCCAAACGCCAAATTCTGTAGCACCTGCGGCGCTCCCATCGGAGCGGCCCGTCTCCAGATGTAAATCATTGACACCACCCACTTAGACCGGAGTCCCTCATGTTCACTCTCCTCACCGCTTTCATCGCCACCTTCGTTGCCCTGTGCAAAGGACAGAAGTGGCTCGACTTTTCTGAACAGCGGGATAAGTGGATGATCTGGTTTCT
>DZDJ01000213.1 GCA_022736715.1 Edaphobacter aggregans | reverse complement strand
CGGGGTTTTTTTATTGTAGGACTTACGCAGAGGCCGGATTTTCTCCCTCTCCCGCTTGCGGGAGAGGGCTGGGGTGAGGGTAGTTATATCGGCATAAGCTCATGATTTATCAGAACTTGCAGCCCCTCACCCCAACCCTCTCCCCGGAGGGGCGAGGGGGTTAAATCTAATAATTGCGTAAGTCCTGTTTTTTGGAGGACATCATGAAAAAAATCGAAGCCATCATCAAACCCTTCCGTTTGGACGATGTACGTGAAGCACTTATGGAGCTGGGCGTATCCGGCATGACCGCAACCGAAGTCAAAGGCTTCGGTCGCCAAAAAGGCCACACCGAACTCTATCGCGGCGCGGAATACGTGGTCGATTTCCTGCCCAAAGTCAAAATCGAAGTGGTGGTCGTCGATGCGCAAGTGGATGCCATCGTGGAAGCGATATTGAAAACTGCGAAAACCGGAAAAATCGGCGATGGCAAGATTTTTGTCAGCGATATTGAACGCGCCATTCGCATTCGCACGGGCGAAGAGAATGATGCGGCGGTTTAATCCTTGGGCGGGATTGAATAGGCCTCTAATCTCACCAGCAGTCGCGCTAACGCGCCGCAATGCCGTGCCAAAAAACTGGAACCCCGTTGCTCTTGGTTGGGCTGCGCTGCATTGAGGGCTGTGAGTACGGCCTGCGCCAAGCTCGCGCCATCCTCCACCCAAGTCACCAAGCCCTCAGCCTGCATGGCGGCGTAGATTTCCGCGAAGTTGAAGACCGCCTCACCGCTGATGACAGGTAGCCCAAGCGCCAGCGGCTCCAGCGGATTGTGTCCGCCGTGCGGCATGAGGCTGCCGCCGACAAAAGCCACGTCGCTTGCGGCATAGAAGTCCATCAGCTCGCCTAACGTGTCGATGAGAATGATGCTGCTGGCTTTAGCCCCCTCCCCCTTGACGGGGGAGGGCTGGGGAGAGGGTGATGGGGTTCTGGGCGGAGTGACATGCTCGCCCACTGTATAGCAGCTCTCCCTGCCCCTCTCCTGCAAGGGGAGAGGGAGCTTTGAACGTCGCACAAGGCTCAAACCCTGCATCTCAGCCAACTTGGCGACCTCATCCGCCCGTTCAGGATGGCGCGGGGCAAGCAGGAGCAGCGCGTCGGGATGTTGCGTCATGACCTGCTGATGTGCGGCCAAAACCTGTTCCTCTTCGCCCGGATGCGTGCTGGCTGCAATCCACACCAAACGCTCGCATCCAAACATTTCACGCCATTTCGCCCCGCGTTCGCGTGTTTCTGGCGCAATCTCCAGATCAAATTTCAGATTGCCCAAGGCATCAACCTTGTCCGGCGACGCTCCAAGCGCGACAAAGCGTGCCACATCCTGCGCATCACGCGCCGCGATCAGGCTTACACAGGCCAGCGTTTCGGCCACTAGCCCACGCACTTTGGCGTAGCCGCGCATGGAGCGTTCAGACAGGCGCGCATTGGCCAACAGCAGCGGGATACCGCGTCGCTTGGCTTCGGCAAATAGGTTTGGCCACAGCTCGGTTTCCATAATCACGCCGCGCGTGGGCTGGGTGCGCTCGAAAAAACGCTGCACCGCGCCGGGCAGGTCATAGGGCAGGTACACATGCTCAACGGCTTCCCCAAACACGCG
>DZDJ01000212.1 GCA_022736715.1 Edaphobacter aggregans | reverse complement strand
ATTCCTGGCGGTGGATCACATCAACTTCGCCGTCGAACAGGGCGAGATTTTTGGATTTCTCGGACCGAACGGCGCGGGGAAGACCACCACCCAGCGGATGTTGACCACGCTTCTCACCCCGACCGAGGGGCGGATCCTGGTCAACGGGCATGATCTTGCCTCTGACTCTTATCCCGCCAAACGGAAAGTCGGGCTGGTTCCCGAAGAATCCAACGTCTACACCGAACTGACCGCCTGGGACAACCTGATGTTCACCGCCAGCATTTATCTTGTGCCGCGCGGCGAGCGGGCAAAGCGCGCCCAGGAGTTGCTGGAAATGTTCGGTCTTTGGGACAAGCGCGATATCAAAGCCGAGAACTTCTCCAAAGGCATGCGCCGCCGTTTGAGCATTGCCATGGCGGTCATCCACAAACCGTCCCTGCTGTTTATGGATGAACCCACGCCTGGCTTGGACGCGCAGAGCATCCGCGCCATCTGGGAATTGATCCGCAAGATGAACGCCGAAGGCACGACGGTCTTCATCACCACCCATCAAATCGAAGAAGCCAATCAGTTATGCGGGCGCGTGGCAATCATCTCGCACGGGAAGATTGCCGCCATTGACACGCCCGAACGACTCAAAGCCGACTTCCGCCGCGCGCAGTCGGTGGAGGTGGCGCTGGATGGGGAGGTGGCAGAAAAAAGCCCGGGACTGGAATCCCTGCCCGGGGTGACGACCCAGCTCAAAGTCGGGGACAAGACGCGGCTGTACACCGAAGACCCGTCGGCGCTGATTCCGCGTCTCGTCCAGTATGCCGAATCCAATCACTTGCGTATCGTCAGCCTCAACACACTCAGCCCCAGTTTGGAGGATGTCTTCCTTGAAATTACGGGCGGGCAATTGGGCGCGGTCAGCAAGGAAGAAGACAAGCCCGCCAAACGCGGGATGGGAGGCAGAAAATGAATATCGAGCGAATCAAAGACGAACTGGCGCAAGCCTGGACGGTGGCGGTCAAGGATGTGCGCGTCTATTACCTGCGCCCCGGCATGATTATGTTCGGCTTCCTGATGCCGTTCTTTATGTTCTTCTCGTTTTCGGTGAAGCGCGAGGTGGGCGCGGCGGAGGGCGTGGCGCGCCTGCTGGCGATGTCGGTCTTCTTCACGGCGGGCGCGGCGGGACCCTTCATCATCCCCACCGAGCGGAAGATGGGGACGTATGACCGCCTGCTGTCCGCGCCGATGTCGCTGTTGACCCTGCTGCTCGGCAAGACGGCGGTTGGGGCGTTCTTCGCGGTGGCGGTTGCGGGCGTGTCGCTGTTGGCGGGACTGCTGTTCTTCGGCGCGGACGTGCTCCAGCCTGGCTTGCTGGCGGCGGGGATTTTGCTGGCGGCGTTCTCCTTCTCGACGTTGGGGCTGGCTTTCGGCTCCATGCCCACCACCAACCCTGGCGACGTGCAAATGCCCAGCACGCTCCTGCGTTGGGGATTGCTCTTCATCAGCGGCGTCTTCATCCCGTTGAGCGAGATGGCGCCCGTCGCGCGGGCGATTGCCTACCTCTCCCCGCTGACCTACGCCCAGGACGTGATGAACCACGCCTTTTTGGGAAGCGGCTTGCTCAACCCCTGGCTGGATTTGTCCATGCTGGCGTTGAGCGG
>DZDJ01000014.1:57263-73525 GCA_022736715.1 Edaphobacter aggregans | reverse complement strand
AAAAGCACCTCAGCGGTAAAGCCGTATTTGCGTATGCACGCGATTCCGAGGGCTATAGCGGTTCTCCAGTTTTCGTGGAGTTTCCATAAATATGCAGGATGGCTTTTTCTTGAGAAAAAAGCCATTTCAGGGCATCACGTTCCCTCTACACCAACTGGAAAACCGCTATAAAGCCCTCGGCTGCCAGCCACGCCTCAAATGAAACCGGGTTGCACGGGGCAGAGAGCTACCCCAGCGCTGCTGCAACGGCTCGTGCCACATCCGCAATGGCCGCGCTGCCCTGCGCAGAGGTACACGTTGCTCCGGTAAGGTAGATCGTCAAAACGACGGGCTTTTGCTGCGGTGGCCACAGCACGCCGATGTCGTTGTAAGTGCCGTGGTCGCCCGTGCCGGTCTTGTCGGCAATGCGCCATGTCTTTGGCACTCCTGCGCGCAGGCGCTCATCGCTGGTCTTGTTCTGCAGCATCCACTCCGTCAACTGCCGCCGCGCCGCCGGAGCCAGCGCAGAACCCAGCAGCAGCCGTTGCAGGTTGGCCAGCATGGCCAGCGGCGTGGTGGTGTCGCGCGGATCGCCGGGCAGAGCCTCATTCAACGCGGTTTCGATGCGGTCCAGCCGGGAGAACTCATCTCCAAGAGAACGGGCAAAGCGCGTGACCGCGGCCGGGCCGCCGATGCTGGCCAGCAGCAGGTTGGCGGCCGTGTTGTCGCTGAGCGTCAGCGCCGCCAGGCAAAGCTGCGCCACCGTCATACCTGTGCCGACATGTTTTTTGGTCTCAGGCGAGTAGGTCACCAGGTCCCTGGCGGTGTAGACAATCCGCCGGTCCAGATTTTCCCGCCCCTCGGTGACGCGGGTAAGCACGGCACTGGCCAGCAGCACTTTGAAGGTGCTGCACATGGGAAAGCGCTCGTCGCCGCGATGCGCATAGCGGGCGCCGGTTGCGGTGTCCAGCACGGCCACGCCCAGCCGTCCGCCGGTGGTCTTCTCCAGCGGCGCAATGGCCCGCTGCAATTGCTGCTGGAATGTGGGCCGGGCTGCCGCCAAAGCGGTGCCGCTGGGCCCACGCCCCAGCCATGCTGCCGATGCCATTGCCAGAAACTGCCGTCGTGTCTGCATGCGCTCCTTAGAATTCCAAAATTCCAGTTCCGGAGTGGATTCTGCCACCGGGCCTCATTTTACATATCACGGCGCGGGCAGGACGGTTTGCACAGGCTGCGTACACAACCCCCGCCGCTCTTTGTAAAATACGAACTGTCTGGTTTACAGGAAGGAAAAAGAGTATGGCATCCGTCATGGCAAGCATTCCCGCGCTTAAGGACATTCATCAGCAGCTCAAGACCCGCATGGAGAAATCGGTGGAGGACTTCCGCGCCAACCTGGTTTCCACGCGCACCGGACGGGCCTCCGTTCACATGCTGGACCAGGTACGGGTGGACTATTACGGCACGGAAACACCGCTGAACCAGGTGGCGCAGGTGAATGCGCCGGAGCCGCAGATGCTCACCATCCAGCCGTGGGATCCGGGCCTGATCAAGGAGATCGAGAAGGCCATCCGCGAGAGCGGGCTCGGCCTGAATCCGCAGAACGACGGAAAAATGGTGCGCCTGCCCGTGCCGCCGATGACGGAAGAACGCCGCAAGGAAGTGGTGAAGCACCTGAACAAAGTGCTGGAAGACCACCGCACCGCCATCCGCAACATCCGCCGCGACGGCAACGAACTTATCAAGAAGGCCGCCAAAGACAAGGCCATCTCTGCCGACGACGAAAAGCGCGCCACGGAAGAAGTGCAGCAGTTGACGGACTCGGAAATCAAGCGGATCGAAGAGCTCTTCAAGGCCAAGGAAAAGGAAGTATTGACGGTCTGAGGACTGCGCGTCCAGCGGTACGCGGCTTCGCCGCAACAGCCAAAGCCACCGGATTTCGGTGGCTTTTCTGTTTACAGAAGGCCCAGAAACTCGTCGACGGACATCCCGGCATTACGAATCAGGGCACGAAGCGTCCCGACAGAAAGCTCTTTGTGTTGAGGGATGGATAAATTTGCCGGATCCCGGCTTTCGTCATCACGAGGTGGCTGCCAACCTGACCAACAATCTGCCATCCAGTTTTGGCAAACGCCTTGGCAGCCTCTTTGCCAGAAATGTTTGCCAGTGTCCCCATGGTTTTGAGTTTAGTTGGATCACTTCAAATACAACGCGCGCAGAAAATAAAATCTGTGGATTCAGAACGTAGCTTTTATCTATACAGCGACGAGTACAGGCACTTGTTCGGCTGGCATGGTCTTCAGGGCTTTCTGGTCTTCTACCCACTATCCAGGCAGTGATTGCCTCTTTGATATTTTCAAGAGCCTCTTTTTCATCAATACCTTGCGAGACACATCCGGGCAGCGCCGGGCATTCTGCTACGACCCAACCATCTTCCGCGTGTTCCAGCGTTACGTGAAAGATCATCTTGTGCCTCCTGTGGAAATTGTATGCTACCAGTCAACATCAGCTCGAATGGTCCAGAATGATCTTCCATCCCAGTGGGGTCTTTTCAAAGATCAGGCTGAAGACACCATTCGCATCGCCACCGGCGGCTTTGGTGCGTTCCAGGTGAAATTTGCCGATGGCCACGGCGTATTTCAGATCGAGGGAGTGAATCTCCAGGTTCGTGAAGCTCAGCGTCCCCATGGCGTCCTTGTTCGGGTAGGTTGCTTTATAGCGCGCGAGCATGTCGGTATATCCGCGGGAGATGTCCTTGCCGATGAACAGCGTATCGGGCGAGTCCTTGTAGCCGCGGGCAAAGTTGTACAGATCGCCGCTGTTCCAGGCCGCCACCTGCGCCTCCAGCACCTGCCGGATGGGCGCCTCGGCCAGATCATCCGCCTGAGCGCGGCTGGTTGCCCCTGCGCAGAACAAAATCACCAGCAGCAAAATACATCTCTTCATGAACAAACCTCCAACGGAAAGAAGTTCCGCCAATTGATCGCAGAATACTCCTCCTTGCAGCGGTGCGAAAACCTATAATGCAGAGCATGTCCCGCAAAGTGGTTCATGCCGTTTGTTCCCACGATTGTCCAGACTCCTGCGGCGTTCTGGTAACGGTGGAGGAACTGACCGGGCGCGCCACCAAAATCCAGGGGGACCCCAGCCATCCAGTCACGCAGGGCTTCCTCTGCGGCAAGGTGGCCAAATATCTGGACCGCGTCTACTCGCCCGACCGGCTGCTGCATCCCATGCGCCGCAAGGCTGGCGTAGCCAAAGGCCCGCTGCCGCAAGGGCAGGAGTCGCAGGCCTTCGAGCGCATCCGCTGGGAGGAAGCACTGGACACCGTAGCGGCACGGCTCGCCGCTATCAGCCGCGAGCATGGGCCGGAAAGCATTCTGCCCTACTCCTATGCCGGAACCATTGGCCAACTGGGCTACGGCTCCATGGACCGCCGGTTCTTTTACCGGCTGGGCGCCTCCCAACTGGACCGAACCATCTGTTCCACGGCAGGCGAGGCCGCCATGCTTTCGGTCTATGGCGTCAAGCTGGGCATGGAGCCGCAGGATTTTCGCCACGCCCGGCTCATCCTGGCCTGGGGAGCAAACATCCACGGCAACAACATCCACCTGTGGCCTTTTGTAGAGGAAGCGCGGCGCAATGGCGCGCGGCTGATCGTAATCGACCCCTACCAGACGCGCACGGCCAAGGCTGCGGACTGGCACATCGCCATCCGCCCCGGCACCGATACGGCGCTGGCGCTGGCCATGATGCACGTCATCGTGGCCGAAGGGCTGCACAACGCCGACTATATTGCCGCGCACACGCATGGATTCGCGCAGCTGCAACAGCGCATTGCCGGGTACTCCCCGGCCTACGCGGCCGAAGTGACCGGCATCGCCGCAGAAGACATCCTCCGGCTGGCGCGCGAATACGCCACGGCCAGTCCTGCGGCCATCCGCCTGAATTACGGAATTCAGCGTGGAGAAAATGGTGGCGCCGCGGCGCGGGCCGTAGCCATGCTGCCCTGCCTGACCGGAGCCTGGCTGCAGCAGGGCGGCGGACTGCAGTTTTCCACCTCCAGCGCGTTTGCCTTCAACAAAAATGCTCTACAGATGCCGGAACTGATGCAGGCCAGCCCGCTGGGGCGCGGCGGACGCACGCTGAACATGTCGCAGCTGGGCATGGCGCTGACGCAGGTGGACGACCCTCCGGTGAAGGCCCTGTTCGTCTACAACTCCAACCCGGCAGCCGTGGCCCCCAACCAGAATGAGGTGCTGCGTGGCATGCGCCGCGACGACCTGTTCCTGGTGGTGCACGAGCAGTTCTTTACCGATACGGCGGACTATGCCGACATCCTGCTGCCGGCCACCACCTTTCTGGAGCACACCGACGTACAGGGGGCCTATGGGCACTACTACGCGCAGCTCTCGCAGCAGGCCATTGCGCCGCTGGGCGAGGCCCGCTCCAACGTGTGGCTTTTTGGCCAGCTTGGCCAGAAGATGGGCTTTCCGGAGGTCTGCTTCCGCGAAACAGAAGACGATCTGGTGAACCAGGCCCTCGACACCAGCCATCCCTGGATGCAGGGCATTACCCGTGAGCGGCTGGAAAAAGAGGGCCATGCGCACCTGCGGTTTGCAGCGGAAGAAAAACCGCTGCTGGCCTTCAGCGACAATAGCTGGTTCCAGACGCCGAGCGGCCGGGCCGAATTTTACTCCGAAACGCTGGCGGCGCAGGGCAAAGACCCGCTTCCGGCCCATGTCCCGGCTACGGAGTCCCGAAATAGTTCGCTGAATGCAAAGTCTTTTCCGCTGGAGATGCTGGCACGCAAAGCTGACAACTATATGAATTCCACCTTTGCCAACCTGCCCGGGCACCAGCGGATGGAGGCCGCCACCGCCGGGCAACTGGAGATGCACAGCAGCGATGCCGGACCGCGCGGCATCCAGACCGGGGATGCGGTGGAGGTCTTCAACGCTCGCGGACGGCTGCGGTTGCGCGCCACGGTGAATGGCAGCGTTCCGGCAGGAGTGGTCGCATCCCGGCTGAGCTGGAACAAGGTTTCCGGCGGCGCGGGCGTGAATGTACTCACCTCCGAGCGGCTGACCGACCTGGGCGGCGGCGCCACCTTTTATTCCACTCTGGTTGAGGTGCGCAAGGTTGCCCGGAACAAGGCTGCCGGGGTCGCCGCAGAGTGAATCATTGTGGGCGCGCCCACAATTCCATAATAAGGATGTTTCAGCGCAGGATAGATAATCGACCATTGCCGCGAAGCCGGAAAGCGGAAGTGGCAGGATTGAGTGAGTCGATGCACCAAAAAAATGCACCTTAAATGCGCCAATCAGAAGAAATTTTCCCTATCAATCCCGGCAATTTCCCGCAGAAACCGGGGTTGGCATCTGCAAATGCACTCCGGGGGGTTGGGAAGTGCGCCTTGTGTCCCATATAATCGTCTTTTCCTCAGTTGTACGTGATTTTTAGCAGTGAGGGTGTGCCTATTCTTCCCGTCAATGTAGAGAGCGCAAGCTCCCTGGTTTCCACGATTTCGACTGTGCGCACACGCTCGCGCCGTACACGCATGCTTTCCCGGCTGGTTAAGCCGTTGTCGCTGCTGTTGGCTGTCGTCGCACTGGTCTCGGACACTCCTGTGCTGCATGCGCAGGAGCAAACCCTTTGCCAGCCTCAGGTGATCGGCAACCGCCGCATCCCCAAGGAGACGATTCTGGCGCGTCTTTTCTCCCACGAGGGCGATCTGTACGATCCGCTGGTGGTGGAGCGCGACTTTAACTCGCTCTGGAATACGGGCTATTTCGAGGATGTCCGCATTGAGCGGGTGGACACGCCGAAGTGCATCCAACTGGTGGTTCTGGTCCGCGAAAAGCCCACCGTCCGCGAAATCAACTATAAAGGGCTGAACTCGATTTCGCAGTCGGACATTCTGGACGCCTACAAAAAGGCCAAGGTGGATCTGACGGCGGAAAGCCAGTACGACCCAACCAAGATCAAGCGCGCCGAGGTGGTAATCAAGGAGCTGCTGGCCGCACGCGGGCACCAGTTTGCCACCATCCGCACCGAGGTCAAGACGATTCCGCCGGCCGCGGTGTCCGTAACCTTCAACGTCAAGGAGGGCCCGACCGTTAAAGTCGGCAAAATCATCTTCCGTGGGAACCATAACCTGAAGAGCCGCACGCTGCGCGAGGCGATGAAGAACCTGCGCCCGATCGGCATTCCGCACTCCATTATTCTGGAAAACCTGTTTGCGCGCACTTACGACTCCACCAAGCTGGAGGAGGATTCCGAGCGCGTACGCCAGGCGTATCGTGACCGAGGTTACTTCAAGGCCCTGGTGGGCACGCCGAAGACGCACATCCGCAATGCGGGTGGCATCAACATCTTTACCCTGCGCCCCAGCAAGGGCAAGCGCGTCGACATCCTGATGCCGATTGAAGAGGGTGAGCGGTATCGCCTGGGTGGCATCACCTTTACCGGCAACAAGGCCGTCACCAACATCAAGGTGCTGCGCGCGCAGTTTGCGCAGAAAGATGGCGAGTGGTTTGACGCCACCAAGTTTGGCAAGGGGCTGGATCAGCTACGCAAGGCCTACGGACAACTGGGCTACATCAACTTTACGGCCGTGCCGACACCACGCATTGACGAGGCCAAACACCTCATCTTCCTGAACATCGACATCGATGAGGGCAAGCCTTTCTACGTTTCGCGGATTGAGTTTACCGGCAACACCATCACCCGTGACCGCGTGATCCGCCGTGAACTGCTGCTGGAAGAAGGTCAGGTTTACAACAGCCATCTATGGGAACTGAGCCTGCTCCGCCTGAACCAGTTGAACTACTTTGACCCGCTGAAGGTCGATCAGGACACGGAAATCCATCAGGATGCCGACAATGGCACTGTGGACCTGCTGCTGAAAGTGAAGGAGAAGGGCAAAAACTCCATCGGCCTCAATGGCGGCATCAGCGGACTGACAGGAACCTTTGTGGGCCTGAACTACCAGACCAACAACTTCCTGGGCCTGGGCGAAACGCTCTCAGTGCAGGCCAATGTGGGTGATCTGTCGCGCAACCTGAGCCTCGGCTTTACGGAGCCCTACCTGTTCAACCGTCCGCTGTCAATCGGCGTCCAGGTCTTCAGCAGCAAGTATGACTACAACCCGGCCAAGAGCTACGCCATCAGCGGCAGCCAAAACCTGACGGCGGCGCAGTCATCGCTGATTACGAACTACAACCAGAACTCGACCGGTTTTTCATTCTCGGTCGGCTACCCGATCCGCCGCTCCTTCAAGCGCGTGGGCCTGTCCTACTCGCTGTCGCGGGCCTCGGTGGCCACCTTCAACGATACCACCAAGAACCTGTTCCAGACGCTGGCCTACCGCAGCGGCATTGAGGGCCAGAACCAGCTGAACGGCATCATCACCAGCGTGGCGACGCCGAGCTTCACCTACTCCACCATCGGCAACCCCTACATGCCGCACCAAGGCAAGGAGTTCACCGCGGCGGTGCAGGTGGCGGGCATCGGCGGCAACGTCAAGTACTACAGCCCGGTCGTCAGCTATAAGCAGTTCTTCCCGATGAAGGGTCTGCGCATGGACCGCGAGGGCCGCAATGTACTGGGCGTGCGTCTGCAACTGGCGCATGTAGCGGGCTTCGCCGGAGAAGTGGCGCCGCCGTTCAACCGCATCTACGGCGGCGGCGAAAACGACCTGCGCGGTTTTGATGTGCGTTCGGCCTCTCCGTACGTCTACATTCCGACCAAGGTGATGTTCAACCTGACCAACCCGGACGGCACCACGGTTCCGCGCGACCCGACCAACCCGTCGCTCGGCCCGATCCAGATTCCGATCCCGGTCTACCGTCTGGTTTCCGTCGGCGGCGACACCGGCCTGACGACCAACCTGGAATATCGCATACCGATCGCAGGCCCGGTCACCTTCGCCGTCTTTACGGACTTTGGCGGCACCTTCAACCTGCAGGATTCGCAATTGCAGCAGAGCCCGCTGGGACAGGCGGCCATCAAGAGCCCACTCTACGGTTGCCCGGTGTTTATCAACGGTGCCTGCTCTGGCGGCCAGAAGGTCAACTTCCCGTTCCTGCTGAAGACGGTGCATGCCACCAACTTTGTGCCGCGTATGTCCAACGGCGTGGAGCTGGACGTGATGTTGCCGATCGTGAACGCGCCATTCCGCCTCTACTACGCCTACAACCCGCTCCGTCTTTATGAGCAGATACCGCAGGCGCTGGCGGTCAGCAACGAGCAGTTCCGCGGCATGTTCCCAGCTTCGCAGGCTGGAACTTACACCTACCAGCAGGCCCTGCAACTTTACGGGGCAAACTACCAGCTCCGCGAGCCGCGTAAGACCTTCCGCCTGACGGTGGGCACCACCTTCTAAGATCACCGCTCAGTAACTCGCCCAGGGCGCGGCTGCGGCTGCGCCCTCGCTTTTTGCACCGCAGAATCCGGGGACAGCCTGCACCGGGCAAAAGCATGGGCCACCGGGGAAAGGCCGGGAACTGCGGTTTGACGCACCTTAGCGGCCCACCTATAATTCAGGCAGTTTCACAGTGCCCCTCTCGTTTGTGTCTCTTTACGCAAATTCCTGCCCGTCAGGCCAGGGAGCTGCCTCTGAGAATTGCACCGGAGGCAAAACTGGATATAGGGAAGTTTGCGCATTCCTGTCGGGAGACCGAGGGGAACCAGCTCAATATCAACCAATGCTCTTCAAGGAGTTCTGAAGCCGAATGAACCGTACTCTCTCTCTTGTCTGCCTGCTGGCCGCAGGACTCAGCACCACCGCCGTGGCCCAGGCCAACTTGCCCTCCGCGCCGGAAAAGGCAACCGCAACCACCAAGGCTCCTGTGCCCGTGTCGGCAAAAATTGCCGTAGTCGCCTTCCAAGCAGCAGTTGCCCGCACTAATGAAGGTCAGCGCGACTTCGAACAGATCCAGCAGAAGTACGCACCAAAGCAGGCCCAGTTGAAGAGCCTCTCCGATGAGGTGGATTCTCTCAAAAAACAGCTCCAGGCCAGCGGTTCCACTCTGTCAGACGCTGACCGCGCTGCCCGCACCCGCGACATCGACACCAAGGAGAAGGAGCTCCAGCGCGACGCCCAGGCTGCCCAGGAGAACTTCCAGGGCGACATGAGTGACATCTACCAGAAGCTGGCTGCCAAGGTTTATGAGGTGGTCAACACCTATGCCAAGGAGCACGGCTACACCATGGTGGTGGACATCAGCAGTCAGCAGAGCCCGGTGCTCTATGTGGATCCAGCCACGGACATCACCGCGGCCATCATCGGAGCCTACAACGTCAAGTCCGGCGTTGCAGCTCCGGCACGCACCACAGCCCCGGCAGCCGCTCCCAGGAAGTAGTTTTCGCGGTTCACTGGTAAGAAATCAAAGGGTCTCCTGCGGGAGACCCTTTGTGCTGAACGGCTTCAAAACCTCCTGCCCCAGTCGCAGTCGACTTCTGTGGAAATCTTTGTGGATTTTACAGTTCACTGTAAAAAAGGAGCATCAGGAAGTATAAAAATGCCGTTCGGCTGCGCGTTGGCACTCGGCTAAGTGCTTCATAATGTTGTTAATTCTGTGCAATTTTCGACAAAGGCGCACTGAAGCCGACAGAAAAGAGCTCGTTGCGGCGGTTTTCCAGCTTTCCACAAGTGCAGGTTACGCCCTTGTAAATATGCGGGATGGCTGCACCAGTGCAGTCCAAATCGATGGGGTTGATGTGCCGTGGTTCCGGCAGCGCATCGCCGCAGTTCACTTCAACCCCCGGTGTCGGCAGTTCTACTCTTCGCCCACCTTCAGCACCGCCAGGAAGGCCTCCTGCGGAATGTCCACCTTGCCGATGCGTTTCATCCGCTTTTTGCCTTCCTTTTGTTTTTCCAGCAGCTTGCGTTTGCGGCTGATGTCGCCGCCGTAGCACTTGGCTATCACGTTCTTGCGCAGGGCCGCGACGGTTTCGCGGGCGATGATTTTGGAGCCGATCGCGGCCTGGATGGCCACCTCGAACATCTGGCGCGGAATCAGCTCGCGCATTTTGGAGACCAGCGCCTTGCCGCGTTCATAGGCAAATTCCCGGTGCACAATGATGGACAGCGCGTCCACCGGCTCGCCGGAGACCAGAATGTCCATCCTGACCATCGGCGAAATCCACGTACCGGAGAGATGGTAGTCCAGTGAAGCGTATCCGCGCGAGACCGATTTCAGTTTGTCGTAGAAATCGAGCACGATCTCGTTCAGCGGCAGTTCGTAGGTGAGCATCACACGGGTGGGGCTGACGTACTCAAAGTTCTTCTGCCGGCCGCGCTTCTCTTCCACCAGCTTCAGAATGCCGCCGACGTACTCCTCATTGGTCAGGATGGTCGCGGTGATGATCGGCTCTTCGATCTTTTCGATTTCCGTGGGATTCGGCCAGCGCGATGGATTGTCCACCTCGACCACGGCGCCATCGGTGAGTGTGATGTTATAGCGCACGCCGGGGGCCGTGGTGATCAGATCGAGGTTGAACTCGCGTTCCAGCCGCTCCTGAATGATTTCCATGTGCAGCAGGCCCAGGAATCCGCAGCGGAAGCCAAAGCCCAGCGCAACCGAGCTTTCCGGCTCAAAAAAGAAGGACGCATCGTTGAGGCGCAGCTTCTCCAGCGCATCGCGCAGCAGCGTGTGTTCGTGCGCATCCACCGTGTAGATGCCGGCAAAGACCATCGACTTGATGTCTTCAAAACCGGGCAGCGCTTCGGCACAGGGGTTGGCATCGTCCGTAACGGTGTCGCCAATCTTGGTGTCAGCCACGTTCTTGATGGTGGCCACAAAAAAGCCCACTTCGCCAGCGGTCATCTCCGTCAGTTCCACCGGCTTCGGCGTCATTACGCCCATCGATTCAATGTCGAAGGCCTTGCCGTTCGACATCAGGCGAATCCTCATGCCTTTGCGCATACGGCCCTGCACTACGCGGGCCAGCACCACCACGCCGCGGTACGGATCAAACCAGGAGTCGAAGATGAGCGCCTGCATTGGCTTCTCTACTTCGCCCCTGGGCGGCGGCAGGCGATGCACCACCGCTTCCAGAATCTCCTCCACGCCCAGCCCGGTCTTGGCGCTGCAGGGGATGGCGTCGGTGGCGTCCAGACCAACGGCCTGCTCAATCATTTCGCGCGTGCGTTCAATGTCGGCGCTGGGCAGGTCAATCTTGTTGATGACCGGAATGATTTCCAGGCCATTGGAGATGGCAAGATACGCATTGGCCAGCGTCTGTGCTTCCACGCCCTGCGAGGCATCGACGACCAGCAGCGCGCCTTCGCAGGAAGCGAGCGAACGCGAGACCTCATAGCTGAAGTCGACATGGCCGGGCGTGTCGATCAGGTTGAGCTGATACACCTCCCCGCTCTGCGCTTTGTACAGCATGCGCACGGTGTGGGCCTTGATGGTGATGCCGCGCTCGCGCTCCAGATCCATGGCGTCCAACACCTGCGCCTGCATTTCGCGGGCGGTCAGCGAGCCGGTCATCTCCAGCAAGCGGTCAGAGAGGGTGGACTTGCCGTGGTCGATATGCGCGATGATCGCAAAATTGCGGATGTACTTCGGGTCCATTCAGAGTAGCCGTTCTGCCGTGTATCGGGCGTTGCTTCGTGCTGATTGCAGGCTTGCTTCTGTCACTGCCTGAATTCGCGCGCGGAATGCGGCAAATGGCAGCCAGCGGAGCAACATCAAACTTTCCCTCTATTATCTATGAATCGCCTTGATCGTGCCGCCAAAGGACAGGGCTGCACGTCATACAATGATTAGGTCTGTCAGATTTTCCAACGAACTGCTTTTGAATGGGATGGATGTGAGAGTTTCTCTGAAGGCCGCGGCGAGCGCGGCACTGCTGTTATGTGTTGGTTGTGCGCCGGAACAGAATCCGCCCGCGGCCAAGGTGCCCGCACAGGCAACGGCGCCTTCCGTGACGGCTGCGCCACAGACTGCGGCAGCCGCGGCCAAAGCGGCGCCAACCACGGAAGAGTCTTATAAAGTCCAGCAGCTCATCAACAATGTGGAGCAGGCGTATCGCACCGGCGTGCAGAATTATCAGGCCCGCCGCATGGACGCCGCACACCAGGACTTTGACTACGCCGTGGACCAGATGCTGACCAGCGGACTCAACATCAAGGGAGATCCGCAGCTCTCCGACGAGTTCGACCACATTGTGGACTCCATCAACAGTCTGGAGATGGATGCGCTCAAGCAGAACAATGGCTTCATTGTGCATCTGGAGCCGGCGCCAGCCGATACCAGCGAAGTCACCTTTCCGCCCAACCCCGAACTGACGGCAAAGCTGAATGCCGAGTTGAAAACCACACAGTCCGACTTTCCGCTCGTCATCAACGATTACGTGGCGGGCTTCATCAATTACTTCACCAACTCGCAGACAGGACATGCGCATCTGGTGCACTCGCTGGAGCGGGCTGGCAAGTACCAGGCCATGATCTCGAAGATTCTGCGCGATGAAGGTGTTCCGCAGGACCTCATTTACTTGGCGGTGGTCGAGTCCGGCTTTCAGCCGCAGGCGCTCAATGCCAGTTCGGGCGCAGGCGGCATGTGGCAGTTCATGCCCTTTGCCAGCAGCTATGGGCTGGTGCGCAACGGCTGGGTGGATGAGCGCTTTGACCCGACAAAGTCCACCATTGCCTACGCGAATTACCTGAAGGTGTTATACAACCAATTCGGTGACTGGTATCTTGCGCTGGCGGCCTATAACTGGGGTCCGGGCAATGTGCAGCGTGCTGTGCAGCGCACGGGGTATGCTGACTTCTGGGAACTGTATCGCCGCAATGTGCTGCCGGCGCAGACAAAGAACTACGTGCCGGCCATCATTGCCGCCATCATCATGGCCAGGAACCCACAGCAGTATGGCCTGCAGTCCCTGGCTTATGATCCTCCGGTATTGTCCGACACGGTCACAATCAACTACAGCATCGATCTGCGGCTGGTCGCCGATCTGGTGGATGCGCCATTGCAGGAAATTGTTTCGCTGAATCCCAGTCTGCTGCGGCTGGACACGCCGCGCGATCTGGACTACGACCTGCACCTGCCGCCAGGCACAAAGGGCCTTTTTGAAAAACGTGTTACCGAAGTTCCGGAAGAGAAGCGCGCCTACTGGCGCTACCATGTGGTGAAGGACGGAGAAACACTGGGACAGATTGCGGGCAGCTTCCATGTTCACGCCAGCGAAATCGCGACAGAGAACGACATAGGAGCGAAGGACGAGATTGCCGAAGGCGATGAACTGGTGATTCCTGTCTCACCGGCCAGGGCCCTCAATCGCGGCCGAACACGACATTATCGTATTCGGCGTGGCGATACGCTGATCTCCATTGCGGACCGCTTTGAAGTGACCGTGGAGCAGTTGCGCTCCTGGAACCGTCTGCGGTCCAACCATATTGTTCCCGGACATACGCTGACGGTGGCCGAGCCGGTGCGGCTGGCTCCATCCACGCGCGTGCGGCGCCGCAGACACCGTAGTTCTCACACGGTGCACAGACGCAGTACCAGGTCCTCAGCGCATACGTCCACACACAAGAAGGCGGCAGCGAAGAAGAAACATCACTAAGAATGCACTCGGCTGTTGCCTTCAACGGAGACCCGCAGCATCCTGTTGCTATCACTACGTACCATAATTTCTTCTTTTTGTGTTGTGCGTTTTGACAATTCGGCAGCATAATGGTCAAAGGGTTCGGAGGGAAGTATGACGCATGACGCATACAAGCTCTACGCAGGCGACGATAACTATTTGAATGACTACGATGATGAACTGGATGACTTCGACGAAGAGGATGAAGAAGTCAGCATTCTTGTTAACTCAGACGACGACGAAGAGGATGAAGGGTTCAGTATGAGCGAGGCAGAAGAGGTAATTGTGATTGTGAGTGCGCCGGCGGTAGAGACCGTTGCTGCAGAGACGGTTGTACCTGCACCTGCGAAGAAGGCTGCCGCGAAGAAGCCGACCAAGAAAGCAGTCAAAAAAGCGGCGAAGAAGGCAGTCAAAAAGGCGACCAGGAAAGTTGCCAAAAAGGCTGCGAAGAAGTCTCCGGCGAAAAAAGCCGCTAAAGTTTCTAAGAAATCTGCCGCAAAGAAGAGCAGCGCTCCCCGCGGCGGCAAGGTTGCCGGTAAAAAGGCAGCTAAGAAAAAGGGCGCTGTGAGCAGTAAAAAATCCAACAAGCGAGGTATTCCCTTGGCAGTTAAGAAGGCAGCAAAGAAGGCAGTCAAGAAAGCAGTGAAGAAGGCTGCACCAGCGAAAAAGGCAGCAAAGAAGGTAGTGAAGAAGGCAGCAAAGAAGGCGCCTGCCAAGAAGGCGGTCAAGAAGACCGTCAAGAAGGCAGCAAAGAAGGCAACGAAGTAAGTAGTTCTTAGGCAAGCAAAAGAGCCCGGCCCTCCGGTGGAGGTGTCCGGGCTTTTTTGCGTCTGCAGAAGCGGCTCGTGCAGGCCCAGCGCTATTTCTTTTCCAGCGACGCCAACTCAGCCAGCACTTCTTCACTGTGATGCTCTGGATTGACCCCAGCCCACACCTTGGCAATTTTGCCGTCGGGGTTGATCAGGAAAGTGGTGCGCTTGGCGAACTTCATCACTCCGAAATTCGCAAGCGGCACGCCATAGCTGTCAATCACCTTGTGGTCAGGATCGGCCAGCAACTTGAAGGTCAGGCTGTCCTTGGTGCAGAAGGTCTTGTGGCTCTCGACCGTATCCAGACTGACGCCCAGAACCACGGCATTCTTCGCAGTGTACTTGGACAGATCGCGCTGAAAGTTATGTGCCTCCAGCGTGCAGCCGGAGGTCATGTCCTTGGGATAGAAGTAGAGCACCACCCACTTGCCCTGGTAGTCCTTCAGACTGACAGGCGTATCTTCCTGCGAGGGAAGCGTGAAGCCGGGAGCAGTGTCGCCCGCCTGCAACAGCTTTTCCGCAGCGCGTGCTTTGATGGTGAAAACTGCGATGGCGGCAATAACAACTACCGCGAGGATGATCCAGGTCCCGTTGCGCTGCATAGTTCCTCCAGGGTGTTGGGTGCAGGATGTTGTGTGAAAATTCCAGCGAAGACCAGTATGCCTTATAGCGGTTCTCCAGTTTCAGTGGAGTTTCCAGAAATATGCAGGACGGCTTTTTCTTGAGAAAAAAGCCGTTTCAGGGCATCACGTTCCCTCTACACCAACTGGAAAACCGCTATGGCCGCAACGCGGACGGCTATGCCGCATTGCCGCTCCACAGTAAAGATGCAGCGCAGCGTGAAGCCGATGCGGCCTTGTTCCTGTTACCCGGCAAAAATCGCAATGCCGGCGGCGTCGGCGGCAGCGCGCACCGCCTCTGCATCAAAAACCAGCGTGCGGCCCGCTTCAATGGCAAGGCAGGTGGCCCCGGAGCGCTGCATGGTGGCAATGGTCTGGGTGCCGATGACCGGCACGTCGAAGCGCATGTCCTGTTTGGGCTTGGCCACCTTCACCACGGTCAGCGTGCGGCGCAGCGTGGAGGCTTCGCCATCGATCTCCATTGCCCGGAAGAGGGTGCCGGCACGCTCAATCGCCGCGTCCGTTCCTTCCATTGCCTCCACGGCAACGCAGGCCTGCCCGGCGATGACCACCGTCTGGCCGATGTCGTATCCGGCAATGGCCAGCGCCACCGAACGGCCATAGGCAATGTCCTTCCGCTCTTCTTCATCCGGAGCGCGCTGCGTAAGCGCTCCGGGCCGGGCCAGCAGCGGCTCCAGATACGCTGTGGACGAGATCAGCTCAATGCCTTCGTCGCCCAGCACCTTCGCCACCGCGCCCAGCAGCATGTCCGTATTGCGCGTGCGCAGAGAAAGCAGCAGCCTGGCCAGCCGCCAGTCCGGGCGAATGCTGGAGAAGATCTGCTTGTGCTTCACCTGTCCAGCCATTACCGCTTTCGCAACGCCTTCGGCATGGAAGGTATCGATCAGTTTCGACAACTCACCCAGCGACATCCAGTGCACGCGCACGCCAGCATCCTGCGCCGCGCGCTCGTCCATCTCCGCGTCCGCTTCTTCGCGGATGGCCACAACCACGACCTCCAGCCCATGCGCCCGCGCAGCCTCCAGCAGCAGAAAAGGGAAGCGGCCATTGCCGGCAATCAGGCCCAGCTTGTTGTTTTGTGGAGAGGACAAATGCCTGTACCTCAGGGGCTAAAGCCCCATATCGTATGCCTTGTTACGGCATGGCTGAAGCCATGCCCTTAAGCAAAACCAACTCGTCGCGTGCTTCCTCGTCCTGGGTTCGCACTTCCTCGTCCTGGGTTCGCACT
>DZDJ01000014.1:53734-57163 GCA_022736715.1 Edaphobacter aggregans | reverse complement strand
TCGTCCTGGGTTCGCACTACATCGTCCTGGGTTCGCACTTCGTTGCCTTGGTCTCGTGGTCTTGGCCTCGGTCCAGGTCTCGCAGTTTTGTTCGCGTAGTTTCGATCTCGCACTTCCGGATGCGGCAAACGTAGAACAAAAAATCGTGTGGCCATGTAAGCAAAACCATGCAGCGCAAACCGTGGCCACGCCAAGGCGCTATCACAAACTACTTGATGATGCCGCGCTCGGCCTCCTCAATGAACTGCACCAGATACGCAATGTGCTCACCGGCTTCTCCGGCGGCCAGTTGCTGCTTCAGCGTCTCCAGCGCCTGCGACGTGTTGCGCCCGCCCGCCAGCAGCAGGCGATATGCCGTCCGCAACTGCGCCATCTGCGCTGGCGTAAACCCACGCCGCTCCAGCCCGACTTTGTTCAGGCTGTAGGCATGCACGTCGCGCCTGGCCGAAGTGAGCGAATAGGGCAGCACATCCTGCGTAATCGTGGTGCCACCGCCGATGTACGCATATCTGCCGATACGGCAGAACTGGTGCACCGGGCACAGTGCGCCGACAGTCGCGTAGTCCTCCACCGTGACGTGGCCTGCCAGCGTGGCCGCGTTGGCCAGGATGCAGTGGCTGCCGATCTGGCTGTCATGCCCGATGTGCGTATACGCCATGATGAGGCAGTTGCTGCCCACGCGCGTGGTGCCGCCGCCGCCAGCCGTGCCACGCGAAATGGTGACGTACTCGCGGATGCTGTTGTTGCCGCCAACCTCCAGCCGCGTGGGCTCGTCCTTGTACTTCAGGTCCTGCGGCGCAATGCCGAGGCAGGTGAAAGAAAAGACCTTGTTGCCGCGGCCCAGCGTCGTATGCCCATCCAGCACCACATGCGACACCAGATCGCACTCCTCGCCCAGCACTACGTTTGGGCCAACCGTGCAGTACGGGCCAATGGTGCAGCTTTCCGGCACTACCGCCGCGGGATGCACAATCGCTGTCGGGTGAATGCTCACTTGCCAGCCTCACCCGCAGCGGCGTCCCTCTTTTTCCGCGGCACCAGCTGGCACATCACCACAGCCTCGCACACCAGCTTGCCGTCCACAAAAGCATTACCCTGCATTTTGACAGCGCGGCTGCGCCACTGCAGCACATCCACCTCAATGCGCACCTGGTCGCCGGGCACCACCGGGCGGCGGAACCTGGCCTGCTCAATGCCGGTGAAGACCATCAGCCTGTCGGCGCGGTCGGGAATCTCCGTCAACAGCAGCGCGCCGCCTGCCTGGGCAATCGCTTCCACCATCAGCACGCCGGGCATGATGGGGTAGTCCGGAAAGTGCCCCTGAAAAAACGGCTCGTTGATGGTGACGTTCTTGAGGGCCACAATGCGCTGCCTGCGCGTCACTTCCACCACGCGGTCAATCAGCAGAAAGGGATAACGGTGCGGCAGGATGGACATAATTTCGAGGATGTCCATTGTTTGCGCCGCGGGAGTTTGCGCTGCAGATGCGTGCGCGCTTTCAGCAATGTTTTCCAAGGTATGATCCATAACGTTCTTCCGAAGATCCGGGCCAAACAGGGCCCTGAGGGCAGATTATAAACTGCCGCTCACTTCCACTTGTGCTTTCTGGGCTTTACGCCTTTGCCTTTGGCGGCCACATCCGGATCGAACATCGATGGCGCCAGTCCTATGTTGTAGGACGCACCCAGCAGGTAGCGCTGGCTCACCATGTCGCCATTGTGGTAGCGAGTGATGGCATACGGCGTTGGAAAGCCCTGTATCGAGTGGTAGTTGTCGTACTCCTCGGTATCGGTGTTCATGTCCTTATAGAGCGGATCGCGCCATTGGAAGCTGGTGCGCAAGGGCAGATGGCTGTTGGCGTCCGTCTCAATCGTCACGGCGTCGTTGGCGGGCGAAAGAATTGTTACCTTGTCGGCAATGCGGTTCTGCACCTGCGTCCGCCCGCCATAGATCAGGATTGTCTTCGGATCTTTCACCCAGGTGCGCATGATGACCGGAATAGAGTGTGCCCGGCGGCGAATGTAGTCCTCCACCTGGTCTTTGGGCAGTTCGGTTTTGCCCTGATAGGTGATCTCATAGCCGTTGTCCGCCGTGTAAATGAGCACATCGTCGTGCTTTTTGCCGAACTCGATGCGCTCCTCGATCACGCCGGGGCCAAATACACGGTAAAAACTGCGGAAGTCGACCATGGCGCCGGTGGGCCTGCCCTGATAAAACCCGGCGATGCGCCCGTGCTGCTCCCAGTCCTGCAACGTGCCCCAGGAAAGATCGCCCAGCGCATCCACCATGGCGTCCAGCACCTGCTTCGCCTTGTGATCGCTGGCCTGCGCAATGGGACTGTCCACCTGTTGCGCAGGTGCCACAGGCAAAGCCAACGCCGCCACCAGCGCCACGACGGCAAGTGTCCCGGTCCAGCGCCTTCTGTTCCCTGATCCCTGTTCCCTAAGCTCTGCCTTCCCCATCCTCACCCCACCAGAACTGCGCCACCATTGACGTTGAAAATTTCGCCGGAAATGAACCCGGCAAACGGCGTGCAAAGAAATAAGATCGGCCCGGCAATCTCATCCACATGGGCCACGCGCCCCAAAGGAATGCGCGCGAATATCTTCTTTGACGTTTCCGGATGCGCCAGCGCTTCGGCGGACATGTCCGTATCCACCCAGCCCGGGGCTACGCAATTGACGTAGATGCCTTTGCCGATCAGTTCCGTCGAAAGGCCCTTGGTCAGGCTGATGAGCGCGCCTTTGGTAGCAGCATAGTCGGCGTGGAAGGCCTCGCCGCGCTGCCCTGCCGTGGAGCTGACGAGCACAATATGTCCGCGCGATTGATTCGAGGGGCGCCCTGCCGGTTGCGGCGGCTGCTCCATCTGCGCCACCGCAGCCTGAATCAGCCCAAAGACGCTGTCCAGATTCACAGCCACCGTGCGGTGCCATTGCGCGTCGCTCATGCTGGAGATAGGAGCATCGCTGGGCGGCCAGATGCCGTGGTTGACCACCAGGCAATCGACGCGGCCAAAGGCCTGCACCGCAGCGGCCACCAGCGCGCGGCCCTGCTCCGGGCTGGCCAGTTCCTGCTCTACGGCAACGCAGAACTCCGGCCCGCCGCATTCCGCGGCCAGCTTCTCGGCCTTGTCCTTTGCCGCGCGATAGTTGAAGACCACCCGCGCCCCGGCCTGACGAAACAACCGCACAGCCGCCGCGCCAATGCCGCGGGACCCACCCGTAATCAGCGCCACTTTGCCCTCCAGCGAGAGCACCACTCCTGAGCTTTCCATGCTTTCCATTATCGCCGCTGCACGCCTTGCTGGCAGGGACTCCGAAACCAGCTTTTTGCGCAATGGAACTCTCTCCGGCACGGTCAGGATTTGCGTTGTCCAGGCTTTTTCACAGCCTTCTTTACGGCCTTCTTTGCAGTCTTCTTTGTAGTCTT
>DZDJ01000014.1:0-53634 GCA_022736715.1 Edaphobacter aggregans | reverse complement strand
CAGGCTTTTTCACAGCCTTCTTTACGGCCTTCTTTGCAGTCTTCTTTGTAGTCTTCTTTGTAGTCTTTTTTGCCGCTTCCGTTACGGCCTTCTTGGCTGATTTTTTATGGCTTTGGCCTGCTTCCCTGCGCTGGCACGCTCGGCCAGCAGCTTGCGGCGCGTCGTCAGCAACTGGCGCAACTCGGCCGCAGGCAGCGCCAGCGCGTTCTTCGCCTGCCTGGGCAGCCTGGCATACACCAGCGCGTGGGCCGCGCTCAGATGCTGCTGCAACTCTGCCGGACGCAGCGCATTCCAGCGCTCCAGCGCCACCCAGTAGATGCGCGCCATGTACGGAGCAGGAACAATACCCTCCAGTTCCACCAGCTCGGCATAGCGCTCCGGCCCGGCGGCAAAGGAGAGCACGGCACGGCCATCCTCCTCCAGATTGGCGAGGGCAAACATCTTGCCGCCAACGGCCTTGTCACCCACCCAGAAGACCAGATTCGCGCCCCACTGCATTGTCTCCACCACATGCGGCAACGTCAGCAGGTGTCCGCGGACTCGTTCAGCATCCATGCGGGGAAGTTACCACGGATGCGGCCCTGTCGACCACGGATTTTCAGGACCGGTACGGATTAAATAGCCATGGAGCTGGAGTTTGCGCGAAGCAGCAAACGAGACAGCTCTATTGCAATTTATAGGCAAAGGAATCCGTGGTGATCCTTAAAATCCGTGGTCGACGCATTCGCTTTATACTGAAAAACGACCATGGCTACATTTCCGCCCATAGAAGAACAGATGGATTACCTGCAGAAAGGCACAGCGGAGATCATTCCGTTGCCGGCCCTGAAAGAGCGCATTGCGCAGTCCATTGCCAGCGGCAGGCCCCTGCGCATCAAGGCGGGCTTTGACCCGACTGCGCCCGACCTGCACCTGGGCCACACCGTGCTCATCCGCAAACTAAAACACTTCCAGGATCTTGGCCACCAGGTGATCTTCCTCATCGGCGACGCCACCGCGCTCATCGGCGACCCGACGGGCCGCAGCACCACCCGCCCGCCGCTCACACGCGAGCAGATTGACGCCAATGCCGAGACCTATAAGGAACAGGTCTTCAAGATTCTGGACCCCGCGCGGACTGAAGTGCGCTTCAACTCCGAGTGGCTGGGCAAGCTGGGCTTTGAAGGCATCATCCGGCTGGCGGCGCAGTTCACCGTGTCGCAGATGCTGGAGCGCGAAGACTTCCACAAGCGCTTCAACGAAGAGCATCCCATCAGCCTGCATGAAATGCTGTATCCGCTGGCGCAGGGCTATGATTCCGTGGTGCTGGAGTCGGACGTGGAACTGGGCGGCACCGATCAAAAGTTCAACCTGATGCGCGGCCGCGACCTGCAACGGCACTTTGGCCAGCCACAGCAGATTGTGCTGATGATGCCGATTCTGGAAGGGCTGGACGGCGTGCAGAAGATGTCGAAGTCGTTGGGCAATGCGATCGGCATCAAGGAGCCGCCGGGAGAGATGTACGGCAAGCTGATGAGCATCTCCGACGAGCTGATGTGGCGCTACTGGGCACTGCTGACCGACCTGCGCCAGGCCGAAATTGGCCAGATGCAGGCCGATGTGGCCGCAGGCAAGCTGCATCCGATGGATGTAAAGAAGCGGCTGGCGCGCACCATCACCACCGACTTCCACTCTGCCGAAGAGGCGCAAAAGGCCGATGAGAACTGGGCGAAGCAGTTCCAGCGCGGCGAAGTGGCGGAAGACCTGGAAGAGGTGTCCGTGGCCTATGACGCCATTGCCGCATCCATTGCCGGGACGGAGCCTGCGGTGCGTTTGCCAAAGCTGCTGACGCAGGCCGCATTGGCAACCTCTGCCAGCGAAGCCAACCGCAAGATCGCCGAGGGTGCGGTGCGCGTGGAAGGCGAAGTGGTGAAGGAGTTGACCATTCCACTGCCAGCCCTGCCCGCACGCATCACCCTGCGCCTGGGCAAGCGCGCCAAAATCGCGGTGATTTCGTAAAGCAAACCTCAGTAATTGTGAGGGCTGAAGCCCCTGGGGATTTCCCGCTTCCGCTGAAATCCTCTGCTAATGCGCAGAAAAAATGGCGTTTCTGCGCCTGCCTTTGCCCGGCGGCGGGGTCTGCGCTCTGCGGCGGCGCGCCTGCATCCAATCAGGACGGTACAATCTTAAAAGACAGGCTGTGCGCGGCTGCGTGCGCGGCGAAAGAAGGATGTACGAAGCATGTATGAAGTAACCGTGGAAGCCGGGTTTTCGTCCGGTCACTACCTGCGGAACTATCGCGGCAAGTGCGAGAATCCGCATGGACATAACTACAAGGTCCGCGTAACGCTGCGCGGCAAGGAACTGGATGAGGCCGGGCTGCTGCTGGACTTCAAGCTGCTGAAGCAGGTGATGCGTCCAGTGGTGGAGTATCTGGACCACCAGATGATCAACGATCTGCCGCCGTTTACCGGGATCAACCCCTCGGCAGAAAACCTGGCCCGCTACTTTTTCGACGAGACCAACAAGCAGCTCCATGAGATGACCCAGGGCCGCGTGACCGTGAAGGACTGCACCATTTACGAGACCGACACCACCACGGCCACCTATTACGAGTGACCATGTATCTCATTGAGCTTTACAAATCCGTCCAGGGCGAATCGAGCTTTGCCGGCGTGCCGTGCATCTTTGTGCGGCTGGCCGGGTGCAACCTGCGCTGCAGCTGGTGCGACTCCGAATACACCTTTACCGGCGGCTACAAGCGCACGCTGGAAGAAGTGGAAGCGGAGATTGCCGCGCTGGCTCCGGTGCGGCTGGTGGAGTTCACCGGCGGAGAGCCCATGCTGCAGGCCAAAGAGCTGCTGCCGCTGATGGAGCTGCTGCTGGCCCAGGGCTATACGCTCATGATGGAGACCAGCGGCGAGCGTCCGCTGGAGCAGGTGCCGCAGGCCGTGCACAAGATTGTGGACGTGAAGTGCCCCGGCTCCGGTCCGGCCTTTGGCAGCTTTCATCTGCCCAATTTGCAGGCGCTGACGGCGCGCGATGAGGTGAAATTCGTCATCAGCGACCGCGCCGACTATGAGTTTGCGCGGGACTTTATCCGCGAGCACCGGCTGGAGCAGCGCACCGGCCATCTTTTGCTGTCGCCTGCTTTCTCTAAAACACCCAGCCGGACGCGCGACACCGCCAACTGCACGCTGGATCCGCGGCTGCTGGTGGAATGGATGCTGGCCGATGGACTGCCCGCGCGGCTGAGCCTGCAGATCCACAAATTCATCTGGGAACCGGCAAAAAAGGGCGTCTGAGCCGGACGAGCATCGACCGTGAGCAACTTCAGGAAAAACGGAACCGGCGCAGCCGGGTTTCCTGCTATGGTGGATGGCTGTTAACCGATCAGGTTAGTAGTTACGGAAGTACGATGCGGCAAGGTGCTGCCCTGTGAAACGATACTGCCATGACGGAACCACTGCCATGGGAGCAATTGCCATGATGGAACAATTGAAGGAGCGGCTTCGGCAGCAGCCTCTCTGGACTGGCGGGAAACCATCCGCCACGGAGGAGGGGCCGTCGTCAGCTCATCCGCGGTTCACTTATCTGCGCGAGCAGGACGGGCCGGTGGAGCGGGAGTTGAAGGCAGACTGGGTGCAGCTTTTCCTGACGCATCCGGATGTGGTGGCCGCATATCTGGTGCGCATTCTGCATCAGGAAGTGACCGGGCCCAAGGTGGCCTTGTGCCTGCGCGCCGGTCGGCGGCAGCGGCAAAGCCTGATTGAGTTGTGCGCGGCGCGTTTCCGCGAGCGTTTTGCTCCGGAAGAAGGTCTGCTGATCCAGTTTCTTTCTGTGGCGCAGGAAGAGCGGGTGCGGGCCGTGGCACACAGTTTTTATGAGCGGACGCAACAGACTGCCTCTTTTGTAGATGCAACGGGCGCGTTATCATTTGGCCATGCCCCGCAGATTCGCCCACTTTTTCCTGGCCTTCACGGCTAGCCTGATTCCTTTTACCGCCTTCGCGGCCAGTGCCGCCCCCATTCCGGTGAAGGTGGTCGTCGTCACCATGTTTGAGCCGGGTGCCGACACGGGCGATACTCCGGGCGAGTTTCAGTACTGGGTCGAGCGCGAACATCTGGACACCCTCCTTCCGTTTCCGCAGGGCGAGCATCCTCTGCGCATGAACCGGGACGGCGTGCTGGGTATGGTGACCGGCGTGGGCACGGCGCGCGCGGCGGCCAACATTATGGCGCTGGGCATGGATCCGCGTTTTGACCTGACGCATACTTACTGGCTGGTTGCGGGCATTGCCGGCGTCGATCCGCAGGATGCGTCGCTTGGTTCGGCTGCATGGGCAGAGTGGGTGGTGGATGGCGACCTGGCGCATGAGATAGACGCCCGCGAAATCCCCAAAAGCTGGCCCACGGGATACGTGCCGCTGCGCAAGTCCGTGCCCTACGAAAAGCCACGCACGGCGGAAAACGGCATCGCCTTCCACCTGAATCCGCAACTGGTGAACTGGGCCTACAACCTGACGAAAAATGTCCCTTTGCCGGATACGCCGGAGATGCGCGCGCGCCGCATGGGATATAACGGAGCCGCGGCGCACCGGCCGCCCTTTGTATTGAAAGGGGACACGCTCTCGGCCTCCACCTTCTGGCACGGCAAGCGAATGGACACATGGGCAAATGCCTGGGTGCAGTACCAGACCGATGGCAAGGGCAACTTTGTGACCAGCGGGATGGAAGATACGGGAACGCTGCAATCCCTTATGTATCTGGCACATGCCGGAAAAGTGGATCCGCGCCGCGCGCTGGTGCTGCGCACGGCCAGCAACTACGACCAGCAGCGCCGCGGACTGACGGCAGCGCAAAGTCTGGCCGAAACCAAAGTGACCAGATACAGCGCCTATCTGCCAGCACTGGACTCCGCCTATCGCGTGGGCCATGTGGTGGTGGACGCGCTGGTGCAGCACTGGAGCCGGTACCGGGACCAACTGCCCTGATCTGTTGCCCTGACCGCTCCCGGTATCATGGAAAGCGTGAGTATTTTGACAGAAAAGCCGCGCGCGGTGGTGTGCCTTTCCGGTGGCATGGATTCGTCCGTCTGCGCTGCGCTGGCGGCACGCCACTACGACGCCTATGCTGTCCACTTCAGTTATGGGCAGCGTACCGAAGCACGGGAAACGCAGGCCGCGCAGGCCGTGGCCGCTGCTGTGGGCATTCGCGAAGTGATGCACCTGCGCATCGATCTCTTCCGCCGGATTGGCGGCTCCGCGCTGACCGACCACAACATCGCCGTGCCGGATGCGCCTGCGCAGGAGGCCGAGATTGGCGCGGAAATTCCGGTGACCTATGTGCCCTTCCGCAATGCGCACTTTCTTTCGGCGGCCGTGAGCTGGGCAGAGGTGCTTGGCGCAAAAAAGGTCTTTATCGGCGCTGTAGAGCAGGACAGCTCCGGCTATCCGGACTGCCGGCCCGCGTATTATGAGGCGTTTAACCAGCTCATCCGCACCGGCACCAAAGAGGGCGATATTGCAGTGGCAACGCCGTTGATCGCACTGCGAAAAGTGGAGATCGTCCGGCTTGGCCTTGAACTTGGCGCTCCATTCCATTTAACGTGGTCTTGCTACTCTGGAGTGGAGCTGGCCTGCGGCGTGTGCGACAGTTGTGTGTTGCGGCTGCGCGCTTTCCGGGAAGCCGGGGCAGTTGACCCGATTCCGTATGCCCGCATCCAATAAGGCAAGAGGTGGCGCCAGGGCGCATTCTTCTATTGCGGATGGGACGGAGCAGAAACAGATTTTGGCAACAAACGATTTGTGCGCGTGGCCTCGGCAACGCGCAAAACCAACGAAGATTGCAAGGAGATTGCAAGATGTACACACTACGATCCAGATTCCGCGCAGCCATGGTGGCCGCAGCGGCCCTCTCGATGGCCTTTTTGCTGCAGCCACAGGCCGCCACCGCACAGACAGCCAATGGCAGCATCCACGGCCATGTGAATGATCCGCTTGGCATTGCCATCACCAACGGTATTGTGAAGCTCAGCTCCGGCTCCGGACCACTGACCAAGGACAGCAAGTTCGAGTTCAACTTCCCGACGGACCAGAACGGCGACTTCAAGGGCGCTGATCTTCCGGTCGGCACCTACCAGGCTGTGCTCTTCCAGAACGACAAGACGATCGACTTCTCCTACAACATCAAGGTGACTGCCGGGGCAGACACCACGCTGAACTTTGACCTGAGCCGCCAGGCCTACATCGACAAGATGACGCCGGAACAGAAGAAGATGCTGGAGGAGTACCGCAAGCAGAACACCGCGGCGATGGCGGAAAACTCCAAGATCAAGAACCTGAATGCACTGCTGAAGCAGTCGCGTGACGATATGCACGCCGGCAACTTTGACAAGGCGATCAGCGAAATGACGGAAGCCACGCAGGCCAAGCCGGACGAGCCGCTGCTGTGGTACACCCTGGGCGACGCGCAGCTGGGCGCCAAGAAGTATGACGACGCCATCACGTCCTATAAAAAATCGATCGACCTGAACAGCGCCTCCAAGAAGCCCAACCCGGATGTGGCGGCTTCTGCCAACAACAACATGGGCCAGGCGCTGGCCAACACCGGCAAAACGGAAGACGCTGTGGCTGCCTATGAGGCCGCCGCCAAGCTGGACCCGAAAAACGCGGGCATGTACTACCTGAACGAGGCGATCGTGCTCTACAAGCTCGGCAAGGGCACGGAAGCCGCCGCCGCCGCGGACAAGGCCGTTGCTGCCGATCCAACCAAGGTGGACGCCTACTACGTGAAGGGCCAGGCGCTGATCGCACAGACCACCGAAGATCCGAAGACGCACAGGCTGGTGCCGCCTCCGGGCTGCGTTGATGCCTACCAGAAGTATCTGGAGCTGGCCCCCAACGGCGCGCATGCCGAAGAGGTCAAGCAGATTCTGACCGGCATTGGCCAGTCAGTGACCTCGTCCTTCAAGGCGGGCAAGAAGAAGCGCTAATCCGCCAGCAGGAGTAAACCGGCCCTCGACCAACCCCCAAAAGCCCTCGTCCGATTCGCTCTGGCGAGGGCTTTTGCTGCCCGAATACCGCTCAAGGCCACCATCGCTGCGCCGGTGCGGCTTCTCTTCTACAATCGCAACAAATGCAGCCGGAAACCCACCTTCGCATCCTGGATTTTCCTGACGCTCTGGCCCTGGTGCTGGACCACGCTGGCAAGCTGACGGCAAGGCCTGCTCCGGAACGGCTGGCGCTGCTGGCCACGCAGGGGCGCACGCTGGCCGAGGCTGTGGCCGCAGACCGTCCGCAGCCGCCGTTTGACCGCTCCACCCGCGATGGCTTTGCCACCCAGGCCGCCAGCGTGCAGCAGGGAGCAGCCGCGCAGGTGATCGGCCAGGTTCGAGCCGGAGAGATTTGGCAAGGCGCTGCGCTGCTACCCGGCCAGGCCGTGGAAGTGATGACCGGCGCTCCCATCCCCGCCGGAGCCGACTGCGTAGTGATGTTGGAGCACGTCCTTGATGAGGAACCATCTGGCCTGCGCAGGGTTCATCTGGCTGAAGGCCGCAGCATCCACGCCGGAGAAAACGTTGTGCCCTGCGGCAGCGAAGCACGCGCCGGAGAAGTGCTGCTGCCAACCGGGACACGCATGGGCGCAGCGGAAATTGCCATTGCCGCCGCCTGCGGGCGCGCAACATTACAGGTCTTTGCCCGGCCACGGATTGCTGTGATCGCCACCGGCGACGAGCTGGTGGAGGTGGAAGACAGTCCGCTGCCCCACCAGATTCGCAACTCCAACAGCTATGCCCTGGCCACGCAGATTGCCGCTGCCGGTGCCGAGGCGATTCGCCAGCCGGTTGCACAGGACACGTGCGAGGCGCTGCTGGCCAGCATACGGGCGGCGCGTGCCTGCGACCTGCTGCTGCTGACCGGCGGCGTCTCCATGGGCAAATACGATCTGGTGGAAGCGGTGCTGCTGGAGCTGGGAGCGGAGTTTTTCTTTACCGGCGTCCGCATGCAGCCGGGCAAACCGGTCGTCTTTGGCAGGCTGCCCGGCACCGCCGATCGTCCGCCACAATACTTCTTTGGCCTGCCGGGCAATCCGGTTTCGACGCAGGTCACCTTTCTGCTGTTTGCAGCGCCGCTGCTGCGCGCGCTTTGCGGAGAGCGGCAGCAGCAACCACGATTTGTGCAGGCCACGCTGGCGGAGCCGCTGCGCACCAAAACCGGGCTGACGCGCTTTCTGCCAGCGCTGCTGCACTACGATCTGCACACGCCCACGGTACGGCAGGTGCCGTGGCAGGGCTCTGGCGACCAGGCCGCGAATGCGCGCGCCAATGGCTACCTGGTGGTGCCGCCGGACCGCGAAACTCTGGCCGCAGGTGAACCGGTGACCGTGCTGTTGCAGTAGGCTGATAGAGATGGCAACCCGAACTCGAACTGCAAAACCGGCGGCGCAGCTCTCCCATTACGATGCGGATGGACAGGCACACATGGTCGACGTCAGCAACAAGGCAGCCACGCGCCGCGAAGCCACGGCCCAGGCCTTTGTGGAGCTTTCCCGCGCTGTGCTGCGCGCGCTGCCGGCCAATCCGAAGGGCAATCCGCTGGAAGTGGCCCGCTTTGCCGGAATACAGGCAGCGAAGAAAACAGCGGAGCTGATTCCGATGTGCCATCCGCTGCCGCTCAGCTTTGTGGATGTGCAGACGAAGATCGTTGCCAAAGGCGTGCGCATTACCGCAACCGCCGCCACCACGGCAGGCACCGGTGTGGAGATGGAGGCCATGACGGCCGCCAGTATTGCCGCGCTTACCATCTATGACATGTGCAAGGCGCTGGACAAAGGCATCGCGATCCGCGAAGTGGTGTTGCTGCGCAAGAGCGGCGGCAAAAGCGGCGAGTACAGGCGCGGCTGAGGCTGGCGCTACAATGCCGCGCGCGCCAGCGCCACCACCGTCATGTCCCCATCCAGATGCTGCTGCTGAAAATCCGGCAACCGCAGTGCCGGGCCAAAGTGCGATGTCTGCTGGCGAAAGCGCCATGCGGCCTGCAGCACAGCATCGCAAAGCGGCTGCGCGGGTGCATCCGCATTGACGGCCAGCACTTCCCCTACGCGATCGAGCCCGAAGACCTCCTCATGACGTCGCGCCTCCACCACACCGCGCGAAGCAATCACCACGGCAGCTCCAGGACCAAGCGCAAGGGTCTGCACCTCGTAACTGCTCTGCGCAGACAGGCCCAGCGGAACGCCGGTGGCATCCAGTTTGCGAACGGCATCGCCATTGCGAAGCAGCATGGGCTGCGCGCCTGCATTGGCATACGTCAGCCGCCCCTGCTGCTGGTCATACCATCCCAGCACGGCCGTGGCCGAGTGCGCACCTTCGGCGGCGGCAATCAGGCCGCGATTCACCTCCGGCACCAGCCGCGCCAGCCAGCCTTCCTGCCCGGAACGCGCTGCGGATCGCAGCTCCTGCGCCTGCTGGCGAAAAACCTCCTGCACTTGCGCCATCACCGGCAGAACTTCCTGCAAATCCCGGTTGGTGGGCGCTGCCAGATCCAGCAGCAGGAAGAGCACATGGTGAGGATCCATTTGCACAACATCAAAGAAGTCGCCGCGGACAGCCCCCCCGGCCGCTCCGCGATACTGCACCCCCAGGCTGGCCCCCTGCATGGCAGGCAGCAGAACCGGCAATGGGCGTCGCGGATTTTTAAGGGCAGAATCGCCGGGCCGGGTCTCGGTCATCGTCCTGGTCTCTCAATGTGGAATATGAAGAGCGCTGAAACTGCGTGAATACAGTGTAAACGAGGGAACCCGGAAAATTTCCGTAGAGGCGGGTTGACCTGTAAGCGATTACACCATAGATTGAGAAACGACCAACGAAGGAGAATTTCACCAGATGCAAAGGACTTTTCATTTCTGTTTACTGCTGGCCGGTCTGCTGCTGGCCGCCACAGGCAGTCTCTCTGCCCAGTCCACTACGCTGGCTGCGACTCCTCCCATGGGATGGAACAGCTGGAACCACTTTGCCGGTCAGGTAACGGACGCCGATGTGCGCGCAGCCGCTGACGCCATGGTCTCCTCTGGTATGCGTGATGCGGGCTACGTCTACGTGAACATTGACGACACCTGGGAGGGCCAGCGCGACGCGAAGGGCTTCATCCACTCCAACAGCAAATTTCCAGACATGAAGGCCCTCGGAGACTACATCCACTCCAGGGGGCTGAAGTTCGGCATTTATTCTTCTCCGGGGCCGCAGACCTGCGCCCGCTATGAGGGCAGCTATGGCCACGAGGACCAGGACGCAGCCACCTACGCATCCTGGGGCGTGGACTACCTGAAGTACGACCTGTGCAGCTACGGCAATATCATGAAGGACGAGTCGCACGGCGATCCAAAGATTGCCAACGCCCTGATGCAGCAGGCCTACGAGAAGATGCACCGGGCCATCCTGAAGACCGGCCGTCCGATTGTGCTGAGCATGTGCCAGTACGGCTGGGATGAAGTGTGGAAGTGGGGGCCGAAGGTGGGCGGCAACCTGTGGCGCACCACGGACGACATCAAGGACAACTACGCACGCATGAGCCAGATCGGCTTTGGCCAGGCAGGACTGGCCAAGTATGCCGGGCCGGGCCACTGGAATGATCCGGACATGCTGGAAGTGGGCAACGGGCACATGAGCCGCGACGAGTATCGCACGCACATGAGCCTGTGGGCGATTCTGGCCGCGCCGCTGCTGGCTGGCAATGACCTGAGCCAGATGACGCAGGAGACCAAGGACATCCTGATGAACAAGGACGTGATTGCCATTGATCAGGATGCGCTGGGCAAACAGGGCGACCGCCTCTCTGCCGAAGGACCGCAGGAAATCTGGACGCGTCCGCTGGCCAATGGAGCGATGGCCGTGGGTCTCTTCAACCGTGGTGACTTCCCCTTGACCATCACCTTCCACTTCAAGGATGCGGGTCTGCCCTCCACCATTCACGCCCGCGACATCTGGGCAGGCAAGGACCTGGGCCCGCTGCATGACTCCTACACGGCGGAAGTGCCGCAGCATGGGGTGGTGTTGCTGCGCGTGCAGCCGTAAAGCAACCTCGCCAGCACAAAAGAGCGGGGGCCAGTGGCTCCCGCTTACTGCATTCCGCTGACTGCGCGAACTTGTTCTGCTCTGTTCGCCTGCGCCAGATGCACGCCAAACCAGTTGCGGCGGTCCATCCAGGTTGTGCGCAGTGTAAATCCGGCTGCTTCCAGCAGGCGCTGCGCGCCGGGCACAGTGAATTTGTAACTGTTCTCGGTATGAATGGTCTCGCCTGCGGTGAAGGAAATCTCCAGCCCGGTTGCCGGAATGCGCACACGCTGCGCGGCAAGGCTTTCCAGATAAATCTCCATGCGCGAGGCCACCGCGTTCCAGCGCACACGATGGGCAAAACGCTCCGGATGAAAATCCGCGCCCAGCTCCCGGTTAATGTGCAGCAGTATGTTGCGATTGAAAGCGGCCGTGACCCCGGCGGTATCGTCATACGCGGCCAGCAGCGTGGCCTCATCCTTTACCAGATCGGTTCCCAGCAGCAGCCCATCCTGCGGAGCCAGTTGACGACGCACGCTGCGCAGCAGGGCCAATGCCTCCTGCGGAGAGAAATTGCCGATGCTGGAGCCGATGTAGAGCACCAGCCGGCGCTCCGGCGATGCGGCCGCAGCCGCTGGCAGCACCAGATTGCGCGTGTAGTCGGCAACATGCGGCACCACCTGCACGCCGGGCAAAGAGCGCTCAATCTGCCGGCAGGCCGCGGCCAGCGCGCTCTCACTCACATCAATCGGATGGTAGACCACCCGCCCCTGCTGCTCGAGTGCTGCGCGCAGCAACAGGCCCGTCTTGCTGGCGGTGCCCGCGCCCAGCTCCCACAGGCTCAGCCGCTGGCCCTGCGCGGCCCCGGCCAGCATCTGCCGCGCATGCGCCGCAAAAATGCCGCGCTCCACGCGGGTCAGGTAATACTCCGGCAATTCAGTGATCTGCTCAAAGAGCAGCGACCCGGCTGCATCATAAAAAAGCCAGGGCGGCAGCGATTTGGACACAGCCGTCAGCCCCTGCTGCACTGCATCGGCCACGGCGGCCTGCTCGGCAGAAAGATGTGTGATGTTCATACGTCGACCGCCGCATCTTTGGCCAGGCGAATGCCGGAGAACTGCCAGCGCGTTGCCGGAGAAAAGAAGTTGCGGTACGTGGCGCGGACATGGGCCGACGGCGTAACGCACGATCCGCCCCGCAGCACCATCTGGCTGCTCATGAATTTGCCGTTGTACTCGCCCAGCGCGCCGGGCTGCGGCCTGTAACCGGGATAGCCCGCATACGCGCTTTGCGTCCACTCCCACACATCGCCATACAACTGCGCCGGAGTATCGTATTGCGATACATCTGCCGCCCCCGGATGCAGCACGCCGCTTTCCAGCAGATTGCCTGCCACCGGAGCCGCCGCTGCGGCCGCTTCCCACTCGGCCTCCGTCGCCAGCCGCGCACCGGCCCAGCGCGCGTAAGCATCGGCCTCAAAGAGGCTGAGGTGGCAGGCCGGCGTGGCGGCCAGTTCCGCCAAGGAACGCAGGCCGCGCAGCGTGTAAATCTGCCATTCGCCGTCCCCGCTCTGCTGCCAGTAGAGTGGCGCCTGCCAGCCCTGCGTCTGCTGCGTGTCCCAGCCCTCGGAAAGCCACAGCGCAGGTTTGCGGTAGCCGCCATCCTGCATAAATTGCAGATACTCCGCGCAGGTGACGGTACGCGACGCCAGATGGAATGGCTGCAGATACACTTTGTGCCGCGGCTGTTCGTTGTCGAAACAGAAGCCGCTTCCAGAAAAGCCGATCTCGTGCAGGCCACCGTTATATTCCAGCCAGCGCAGCTCCGCTATGGCCGCTATGGCCGCCGCCGGCAATGGCTCCAGATAGTCAGGATGCAGCGGGTTCGTCCACAAGGCATGCTTGACATCGGTTGCAATCAGTTCCTGATGCTGCTGCTCGTGGTGCAGGCCCAGCTCGATGCGCTGCAAGGCCTCCAGCGGCGCCGGTTGTTGCAACAACTGCGCAATTCCGTGCTCCACATGCTGGCGGTAGGCGCGGACAGACTCCAGCGGCGGCCGCGAAAACGAGGCGCGCAGCTTCTTCTCCGGATGCTCGCCCAGCGAGCGGTAGTAACTGTTGAAGAGCCAGCCGAAATCCGGATGGAAGGGTTGATACCCGGCAAGAAATTCGCGGAGGACAAACGTCTCAAAGAACCAGCTGGTGTGCGCCAGATGCCACTTGACCGGACTGGCTTCGGCGCAGGACTGCACCATCTGGTCTTCTGCGGAGAGCGGCCGGCAAAGCGCCTCCGTTGCCTGCCGCACACGCGGAAACTGCTGCCGCAGACCGGCCTGCAGCACATCCGCATCCAGCGCAGTTGCCAACTTTGCATCGTTGCTCACGAGGGAAAGATTGCTCAGCATCTGTCACCCTTGACCTTCTGGAGTGGGACGGCAAAACCGGCAGTACCGTTGCTCAGCCTATGCCGCTGTTGGTTGGATTCGTCAGCGGCGGACAAAGTTACAAAGGATTCAGTCAGTTCTTTTTACCAGCGGTGCAGCAATTTCTTCGCCGGAGGTGTGGCCGCGTATGCACTTTTTTGCATCAGTGGGCGCTCAGCAACGTCGCCAGACCATAGGCCGCGCTGGCAGCCACGCCCCCGATCAGCGAAGTCTGCAAAGCGCTGCGCAACCAGCCGGAGCCAGTCAACCGGCCCTTGATGCCACCAAAAACAAAAAGCGCAGCCAAGGTTATCAATACCGAATCACGAAGCGCATCGGCGCTGTGCGTCACCAGCATGTAGGGCAGCAACGGCACCAGCCCACCCACAACGTAAGAAACAGCAATGGTGAGTGCGCTGCGGCTGGCGCGGCCTTTGGCTGGCTCTTCCAGCCCCAGCTCAAAGCGCATCATAAAGTTGACCCACGCCGCGGGATTGCGCTTGAGCGCCGTCAGCACCGGTTCGCTTTCCAGCCGGTCAACGCCATACTGCTCAAAGATTTCGTAGACCTCTTCCTCTTCGTCCTGCGTGCGCTCCACAATTTCGAGTTCTTCGCGGCGGCGCTCGCTGGCGTAGTGCTCGGCATCGCCGCGGGCGGCCAGATAACCACCCAGCCCCATGGCAATGGAGCCAGCAGCAATCTCCGCCAAACCAGCCAGCACCACCACATGCGCCGAGCTGACGGCCCCGGAAAGTCCGGCTGCCAGTGCAAAGGGAACCGTGAGGCCATCGGACATGCCGATGACGACATCGCGGACAGATTCTGACGACTCAAAGTGGTCTTCCGGGTGAGCTGGGACGGCTTCCATGTGCATCCTGTGTAGTTTAAATCAAACTTACCACCAATGCGCCGTTTCTGTACGCCAGCCCGCCGGAAACAATGCCCCGGTGCGCGTGATGACCAGCAGTGCGTTCCCTCTACGCCGGCTGGGGAACTGCTGACCCGCACAGGCACCTCCTGCAACGGCAAAATCCGTCAGTGGGATGCGCTTACCCGGATTCCTTTTTCTGCGAAGATGCCGGGGGCGGCTCTGGCGCCAGTCCATACGGGCAATGCCGGCAGTGCGAACCACAGCAGGTGCCGCGCCGCAGATGGTACGCCGCGGTAAAGACCAGGTAGGGCCCATCGTAGTAGAAATCGCCCTCCTGCAGCGCATCTACGCCCGGCGCATCTCCCGTGAGCCAGTCCTCGTTCGCCATGCCGCTCTGCCTCTCCCTCAGCATTATCGCAGCCGGGGCAATGGCGCTCCAGCGCACTGCAACTTTAGAATGGCTGCATGTCTCTTACAGCAAACGAACGCGCACAGCGCATCAAGGTCATCCTGTTCGATGTGGATGGCGTACTGACGGACGGCGGCATCTGGCTGTTTCCCGCACCGGCCGGAGCAACAGGCACCTCCATGGTGGAGGCCAAGGGCTTCAACGCGCACGACGGCGCCGGCATTACGCTGGCGCGGCTCGGCGGGCTGAAGTGCGGCATCATCACCAAGCGGGTTTCTGACACGGTAGCGCTGCGCGCCCGCGATCTGCGGCTGGAGCATGTCTACATGGGGCAGTCGCACAAGCTGAAGGCCGTCCGCGAGATCATGGCCAGGGAAGACGTCTCCATCGACGAGATTGCATACGTGGGCGACGACCTGATAGATCTGCCGGTGATGCGCGTCTGCGGGCTGGCGATTGCCGTGGCCAATGCCCGTGCCCAGGTGAAGGCCGCAGCGCACTACGTCACTCCACTGCCCGGCGGACAAGGCGCCGGACGCGACGCCATCGAGTTCATCCTGAATGCAAAAGGGATGCTGGACACGGTGATTGAGGAGTTTTTACAGGAAGACAGCGCCACCGTGGCCGCAGCCGATATTGGCCAGGGCGGCATGTAACGCTACGCCGAAGCCTGTCCCGCATCTGGCTGCATTCCATGCGGGACACCGCGCTTCCGTCAGCTCTGCGCTGCTGGAACAACCTCATACGGGCGCATCATTTCATTGTCTTCATGTTCCAGAATGTGGCAGTGCCACACATAGCGTCCGGTATAACCGGTGAAGGGCACAAGGATGCGCGTCAGCATGCCGGTGTCGGCGCGCACCGTGTCCTTCCAGCCAGCTTCGGCAGGCTCCGGCGGAGTAGCCTCTCCCAAGAATTTGACCTCGCCGCTGTCGAAGTACTCTGAAATATCGAAAGGCCGCCGGTCGAGCAGTTGAAACCGCACCAGATGCAGATGAATGGGATGCGTGTCCTTCGTCAGGTTCAGCAGCTCCCATATCTCCGTGGTGTTGAGCGTTGGCTTTTCCGTGACCGGGTAGCTCCACGGCGTGTTGTTCAGCAGCATGTTCATGGACTGGTCGGCGTGGTTCAGGTGTTCGTCCAGCGTCAGCCGCCGCGTGCGCACCGCCTGCGACGCCGGAATGCGCTGCACCGGGCGCAGCGTTGCCGGCAGCGAGCTTGCATCCTTCACCTTGCCGCTGGCCACGCGGAACTGCAGGATTGGCAGTGAATCGCTGGCCAGCACCAGTTGCTTTCCAGCGTGGCCGCTGAAGTCCACCACCACGTCAGCGCGCTCTGCCGGAGCCAGTTGCAGCGACTCCAGCTCCACCGGCGCGGAGAGCAGCCCCTGGTCTGAGCCAATCACGTACATCGTGTGCTGCTGGCCAAGCGACAAGCGATAGAAGCGGCCATTGGAACCGTTCAGAATGCGCAGCCGATAGCGGCGCGGCTCCACCTCCAGATACGGCAGCAGCCTGCCATTCACCAGCACGGCATTGCCAAAGACCTCCGGCACCCACGGCGCGCCGGGAATGCCCGACGTGGGATAGTACAACTGCCCGTCCTTGCGCAGCAGCCGATCGCACAGCAGCAACGGAACTTCATACCTGCCGCGCGGCAGGTTCAGCGCGTCTTCTTCCGCATCCCGAATCACCGCGAGCCCCTGCAGCCCGGCGTAAATGTTCAGCCGGTTGGTGCCCATCGAATGATCGTGGTAGAAGAGCAGTGCTGCGTCCTGCTGGTTGGGATAGTAGTATGTTGCGGACTTACCCGGCACATACCACTCCTCCGGGTAACCGTCGTACTGCGGCGGCGTTTTGCCGCCATGCAGATGGATCACACTACGCACATCCGGTTTGTTCTTTTCTGCGCCGTGAATGCGATGATCGATCGGCAGGAAGTGCTGCAACGGCAATTCATTGGCCCACTCCACGAGGAACGGCTCTCCGCTGCGCGTTTCCAGGATCGGCCCCGGTGAGCTCTGGTTGAATCCCCAGATGCGGGTTGGCGGCAGTGAGCGATGCAGCCGGACGCGCATCTGCCGCATGGCCATGCGATAGTACGGCACGGAGCGCCCAGGCCGCATAGGACTGGACTGCATCGGATTGGGCCGCATACCCAGCGGACGCGCCACTGGCGGCAGTGGCAATGGATCGACAAACGGCGTGAGCGTGGACGGATCCAGCACCTCCGCCGGGTCCACCTGCGGTGCTGGCATGGCAGCGCCTGCCCGTGCAGAAGCGGGCAACAGCAGTCCTGCGGCTGCGGTGCCTGCGGCTTCCAGAAAACTGCGGCGGTTCATGAGCCAGGCCCCCTTCTGCATTGCCGCTGCTATTGCGCGTCCACCACTCCAGTGCTTTCCTTCAGCCGCAGCTTGCGCAGTTGCGGATGGCTGAAGTCAAACATGCCGGTGATGGGGCCGGCAATGGCGTCAAACGAACCATGTCCGACGCGTTCGCCGCTCAGCCAGTTGTCTTCTATAAAGCGCAGAATCGAGGTCTGGTCCGTCAGCGTGTGGTCCACAAAGTTGCGCCGGGCATACGGAGAAACCACTAGCAGCGGCAACCGCGGCCCATAGCCGCAGCGGCCCTGCGCATGCGCCGTTTGCGGACCAGGCAGCGCGGTGCCGCCATCGCCGCAGGCCCCTTCACCCGTCAACGCATCCGCCGGCGTAGACGAGGTGTTCACGATGGGGCCCATCTGATGGTCATACCAGCCGTCGGAATCGTCATAGGCCAGAATCACCGCCGTGTCCTTCCACTCCGGCTGCTGTTGCAGAAAGTTGATGACCTTCACGATGAAAGCCTGCTCGTCCAGCGGATCAGAGTAACCGGCGTGGCCGTCCTGATAGGCTGGCGCTTTCAGGAAGCTGACTGCCGGAAAATTCCCTGCGCGCACCGTGTCATAAAAATCGTCGATGTCGTACTGATGGTTGGCCCGGTCGCCGTCGTGGCCGATCATCTGCACCGAAGTTGGCCGCAGATGGAAGAGATTCGCCGTCTGCTTGTAGTACTGGAAGGGCTCATGATGCGGGCTGTAGTCGCGCACATCCACGCGCGTCACCCTGGAGTAGGTGCTGCGCATGCAACTGGTGGTGCCATTGGGGTTCTTTTTGCTCAGGTCAAAGCCACCCTCAAACCATCCCCAGGTAATGTCTTTCCTGCTGAGCATGTCGCCAATGTTGTTGCCTTCAAACCGTAGCAGAGACTCCGTTGTGGTGGAGCAGACATCGCCCAGCGGGTCTCCGTCATCGATTTCTGTAAAGGTGCCGTCACCGCCTGCAATCACGGTGCTGCCAGCATTCACCTTGTCGGAAACGCCATTCGTCTGGCCAGAAATCAAATTGATCGCACCCGGCGTGGACGGACCAAACGTGGTGCCGAACGAGTTGTCGTTCATCGCATAGTTCTGCGCATAGTTCCACAGCGCCGTTACCGTGTTGCCATCGAAATAGCCCATCACCAGGCCCTTGGTCTGGTGCGCATACTGCGGCTGCATGGCCATTGCGGTGCCCAGCCGCTGCTGCACGGCAGGCGAACCTGCGATGCCGGTATAGCGTGGAAACGAATCCATCAGTCCGGCATGGAAGGCGCGCTGCTCGGCCGTGTAGCTATGGTCTTCGTCCTCGGTGGCCGCCTGCGAACGGGCCAGCCGGAAAGGACTGCTGGCGTCGTCTTTGTTGACCTGTGTATTCAGTAGATTGGGATTGTGCTCCAGCAGTGTCTTCGTCAATCCGTTCACGGTCGGCGTATCTGGCGCGGCGGTGAACTGCGGCTCATTGGCGGGGTTCACCGCGTGCGGATAAGTGCCGAAGTAATGATCGAAGGAGATGTTCTCGCCAAAAATCACAACCACATGCTTGATCGGCGTGGCGGTGGGCGTCTCATTACTGGCAGCATGCGCGGTGACAGAGGTCAGCATCAACACTACAGCCAGCAGAGCTGCAGAAAAAATCAACCTGGGCTTCATCGTCATCTCCCAATCCATACCTCTTCAGCTTATCCGGGAAACATGCTCCGGGGAAAGGAAACAAGGGCAACCATCATTACGGCTGCGTGAAAATTTCTCCTCTTTCCGCGCACAGAAAAATGCCGCACCACCTTTCCCGTTGATACACTTGCGGCGGAGGAACTGGCGGTGGACGCAAGGCTCTTTGGAATTGTGATTGCCGCGGTCGGCGGCGCTGCCGTGGGCATTGACCGCCAGCGCGCTTACGGCGATGCCGAGCCCGGAGCCATTGGCGGCCTGCGCACCTTTACCCTGCTTGGCACCATTGCCGGGCTGTGCGGCTATCTGTTGCTGATCGGGCTGCACACGATTGCCATCCTCATTCTTGCTGCCTGCGTGGCGCTGCTGGCCATTGTTCGCCTTTCCGCAGGCAGGCTGGAGCGCGATGCCACCACAGAAGTGGCCGCCATCGCCGTGCTGCTCTTCGGTGTTGTCGCCGGCCACGGCCATCTTCGCCTGGCCGCGGCGCTTTATGCCTGGCTGGTGCTCATTCTGCTGGAAAAATCCTGGCTGCATGCGCTGGTGCAGCGCATTGGCACAGTGGAACTGCGCGCCATGGTGCAGTTTCTGGCCATGGCGCTGATTATTTTTCCTGCGCTGCCGCATGGCAGTTACGGGCCGTATGGCGTCTTTCATCCGCGCAACATCTGGGCGCTGGTGCTCATCTTCTCCGGACTGGCATTCCTCGGCTATCTGGCGCGCAGGTTCTTCGGCGCAAAATCCGGCTGGCTGTTGACAGGAACCATCGGCGGACTGGTTTCCTCCACGCAGGTCTCGGTGGCATTTTCCCGCGAAAGCCGTGAGCATACCGGCGCCACCAATGCCCTGGTGGGCGGCGTTGTGGCCGCCACCGTGGTTTCGCTGCTGCGTGTGCTCACCATTGCCTGGATTCTGGACCCGTCCCTGGTCAAAACGGTGCTGCCTGCCTTTGTGGCCCCCTGCCTGATCGGTGCGCTGCTTTCGCTGTATGGACTGCGCTCCGCCAAAGACGCCGGAACGGTCCTGGAAAAGAAAAACCCATTGCAGATTGTGACCGCGCTGCAACTGGCTCTGCTCTTTGTCGTGGTGCAATACATCGTGACGCTGGCACACCAATGGTTCGGCCACGCCGGCCTTTTCGGCACAGCGGCGCTCATCGGTTCCACAGATATTGATGCACTGCTGGCGTCCTTTCCTGCGCTCTTCTCGCAGGGCGTCCCGGTAAATCTGGTGGCGCGCCTGCTGCTGCTGGGCGTGACCGCCAACACCATTGTGAAAGCCGCGGCCACATTGCTCTACGGACGCAACGCCTTTCGTCTGCGCGCAACCGCAGAACTGCTGGCGATTGTGGCCGCCCTGGCCGCGGGTTTTCTGCTGCTGGCATAGACCGCCCTCAGAACTCGATCCGCCCCTGCAAGGCAATCATGCGTGGCGAGCTGTCACCACCCAGCCCGACGCCCAGCAATCCGGTTGGCGGGGAAATCGTGCTCTCCAGCGTGCCAAATTTTGCCGGAATCGAAACTCCCGGAAGGCCCGCCTCAACAGAGTCAGGCAGGGCGAAATTCGGATGGTTGAAGGCGTTGAACATCTGCACATCCATCCGCAGCGTAACCTCCCGGGTAATTGGAAACCGCTTGGTGATGTAGATGTCGGAGTCCGTAAAGTGCGGCCCACGCACGGTGTTACGGCCGGAGTCGCCAAACTGGCAGTTCGTCGGCGAATCTCCGCCAACGCAGGCGCCTGTACTGGGATCGACGACAGAAACAAAGGCATCCGGATTGAGCCATTGCTTTGTGCCGGCCACGGTCACGCCAGAATAGGCCGTTTTGCGATACAGCGGCACGCCGGGAACTCGTCTGGCGAACTGCGGGCCGCTGCTCTGAAAGATGCCGCGATTGTTCGCCGTATACGGCTGGCTGAGCACCGTAAACGGCAACCCGGTATGGAAGAAGACCGTCTGCGAAAACGACCATCCTCCCAGCACCTGCCGCAGCAGCGCATGGCTGGAGTGGAACGGAATCTGGTACACGCCGAAGGCCGAAAGATTGTGCCGCACGTCGTAGTCGCAATCGCCGTACTGGCGGCTCAGTTCGCCGGGCAATGGTGAAAGAATGCCCTGCGTGGAGAAGGCCAGCAGGCCGCCGTTGGAGACCTCGTCCAGGCAATGGCTGAAGGTGTAATTGCCGCGCAACGTCAGGTTGTGCAACTGCTCTGTGACGCTGGTCTGCAGGCCGGAGTAGCTGCTGTTGGCGTCCGTGCGAAACTCGTTCACATTGCCAAAGCGCGGGTCGAGCGGCTTCTGATATGGATACGGCGCAAAGCAACCGGCGCACACTGTTTGGTAGCCGTTCAACTGCACCTGATACGGCTCGTGCACGCCGCGCGTGCCCACGTAGTCCACGCGCACATTGCCATGCGCGCCCACCTGCTGCTCGATGCCGAGGTTGTACTGGTAGTAATACGGCGTTTTGAGCGTGCCGCTGGGAAATGTGTTCAGCCCCACGGCCAGCGGACACGTTGGCGCACCTGCCGCAATCCCCGCGCAGGGCGCAGCTCCAGCGTGGAAGGCCGTCTGGAAGCTCTGGTTGGCGCTGGCGGTTGCATCCACAGCGCTGTTGGCAACGCCCGGCGCAATGCCAATGCCCCCCACCTGCCCGGCAACTCCTCCGGTAAAGGTTGGCGCATACGGCGGATTGGTGGCGGCAAGATCGGCAATCTGCGCGGGAATAATGTCGTTAAAGACGCCAAAGCCCGCATGCAGCGCTGTGCCGGAGGCCACCTGATAGGCAACGGAAACACGCGGCTGCCAGGCAAACAGCGGCGTTGCCGGAAACAACCCGCGCACCTGCGTCAGAATTGTCTGATTGAGCGGCTGATTGATGTCGTGCGGGAGATCGAGAAATGACCCGGCCGGACGCGCAAACAACCGCTGCTGATTCACCGGATTCGTGTTCCATGCCGTCCGCAGCCCGGCAGTCAATGTCATGCGCGCCGTGGGCCGGTAGGTGTCCATCGCATACATTTCCAGATTTCCGGCCGCCACGCGCTCCTTGAGCGCAACCGGAAAGGTCTGGCTGGCCGTGTAGGCAGCGCCATAGGTAAACTGCGCCAGGTCGTTGTAGATCACCGTCGGCACCGTGCCTTCGCCCAGGTCGTAGTTGCTCACGTCGATGCGCCGCGTATTGACGCCGAATTTGTACGTATGTTTGCCGCGCGTCCAGATCAGGTTGTCGTTGATCTGCCACTGCGTCACCTTGCGTCCCTGCGGATAGGTGTTGTTGTTGCCGCCAACCGTGGTGAACGGCGCATTGTTGCTGCCTGCGGCCAGCACGATGGGGAAGGTCCGCAAGACCTGCGCAAAATTGTTCGGCTCAAAGATGCTGGCATACCAGCTCGCCCCCGGATTGAACTGGTTCACCAGATTCGGGCTGAAGACATGCGTGTATCCTGCCACCAGCGTACGCTGCGGCTGCGGCGAGTAGGAGTTGAAGATCGGATTGATCGCGTCGGTATATGCCGCCTGTAATCCGGTGTCCTGCTGGAAGCGGTACCAGACCGTATTGTTCGCGTTGATGTTGTGGTCAATCTTTACCACAACCAGATTCTCGCTGTCGCTGTTGTTCAGCGACTCCTGCCGCTGATTGGCGCAGCCGCTGCCATTGAACAGATTGCCGCTGCTCTGCGTGCCGGTTAATAACTGTCCGTTGGCATCCAGCGGGCAGCTGTTGACCGGCACCGGACTGCCCGCCGTGTTGCTGTAAAGCTGGAACATCCCGCGGTAGAAGGGGACCTCCTCCGGCTGTGCCGGCAGCGCCGTTCCCGTGATCGGGTCCGTGCCTCCGGCGGGCAACTGGCTCAGCACATACTGTTGATACGCGGGCGAAGGCACCACCGTCTGCGAAACCAGCGGCAGCGCAATACGAATGCCTTCAAAATGCGCAAAGAAGAAGAGCTTGTCCCGGCGGATTGGCCCTCCCACGCTCGCGCCAAACTCATTCACCGTCGACCGTGGTTTTTTCGCAATGTTCCCCGCCGTATCGTTGGCATGCAGAAAATAGTTCTCCGCATTCAGCAGCGAGCCGTTCCATATCTCATACACATCGCCGTGAAATTGGTTCGTGCCAGATTTGGTAAAGTAGTTCACCTGCGAAGCGCCGTACCGTCCCTGATCGACAGAGAAGGAATTCGTGTTGACCGTTGCCACCTGCACCGCATCCAGGCCGATCACCAGGTTCGTGGAGAGCCCGATGTTCAGCCCCAGCCACGGATCGTTCGTATCGTATCCATCCAGAATGTAGCCGTTCGAGGTGGCCGGCAACCCGTTGAACTCCACGTTGCCGTAGCCGCCCGCTGCCTTGGCATCGTTCGACGAACCGGCCGTGTTCATCAGCGCCCCCTGCGCAAACTGCGCTATATAGGTCAGGTCCTGGCCCGGATTTGGCAGGCTGGAGATGGTCTTTGCCGCCAGCGTCGTAGTGGTGTTCGGATTTTCCAGGCTTAGCAGGCCCTGCTGCGCATGCACCTCCACGCTTTGCGTTGTCGAGGAGAGCTGCAACTGGAAGCGCAGCGTCACCGTGCGTCCCACGGCCACCGCAACCGGCTGCGACTCCTGCTCTGCGAATCCCTTTGCCCGCACGGCAACCAGATACATCCCCGGATTCACCTGCGCAAACAAAAAGCGGCCATCCGCGTTGGTTGCCATCGTGCGCCCAGCTCTGGTGTCCACGTTCGTCGCAATCACGTCCGCATTGGCGATCACCGCTCCGCTCGCATCCACCACCGTTCCGGCGATGGCGCTGGAGGTCCCGCTTTGCGCGTATAACGAAAAACTGTTAACCGAGGTTAATGTAAAAATGAAGGCAAAAAAATATACGCGGCTCACGGCAAAGGATTTTGCGGGAAGCAAGTCTCTCGTCCAGCTACGTTGCATCGGTTTCTCCTGAAAAGTTTGTACTCGGTGCGCTCCGGCGTTTCTGGTCAACGCTCCGGTCAGCGCCCCTGAAATGTCTGAATCAGCAGCCACAGATTGAGTGCTGCAATCAGCACCGCAACCCCATAGCTCAGGTATTTCAGCCAGCGCGGGTTGACGAACTCTCCCATCCACTGGCGGTCGCTGGTAAACATGACCAGCGGGAAGACAGCAAAGCTGAGCTGCATGCTGAGCACCACCTGGCTCAGAATCAGCAACTGCGCCGTGCCGCGCTCGCCGTAGATCAACGTAACGATGACGGTAGGAATAATGGCAAGCGAACGCGTGATGAGCCGGCGCAACCAGCCCGGCAGGCGAATATCGAGAAAGCCTTCCATCACCACCTGCCCGGCCAGCGTGCCGGTAATGGTGGAGTTCTGCCCGGAGGCCAGCAGCGCCACGGCAAACATGGTGCTGGCCGCAGCCACGCCCAGCATGGGCGAGAGCAGCTTGTAGGCATCGCCAATCTCGGCCACTTCCGGATGCCCGCCGCGATGGAAGACCGCAGCCGCCACAATCAGAATCGCCGCATTTACAAAGAGCGCCAGCATCAGCGCCACCGCGGAATCGATGCTGGCAAAGCGGATGGCCTCACGCTTGCCCTTCGGTGTGCGCTGGTAATCGCGCGTCTGCACAATGGCCGAATGCAGATACAGATTGTGCGGCATCACAGTAGCGCCCAGTATGCCGATGGCGATGTACAGCATGTCCGGATTGGTGAGGATGGACCGCGAAGGAATGAACATGTCACGCAGAATCGGCGCCCAGTCCGGCCGCGACAACAGAATCTCCATGCCAAAGAGCACCGCAATCGTGGCGATCAGCGTGATGATCAGCGCTTCCAGATAGCGGAAGCCGCGATTCTGCAACAGCAGCAACAGCAGCACGTCCACGCCTGTAATCAGAACGCCTGCCACCAGCGGCAGCCCAAACAGCAGTTGCAGCGCAATGGCCGAGCCAACCACCTCCGCCAGATCGCAGGCGGCAATCGCAACCTCGGCAAAGAGCCACAGCCCAATCGTCACCGGACGGCTGTACCGCTCGCGGCAGGCCTGCGCCAAGTCGCGTTCCGCAGCCACGCCCAGCCGCAACGACAACGCCTGCAACAGAATCGCCATCAGGTTAGAGATCATAATGACGAAAAGCAGCGTATACCCGTAACGCGAACCGCCCGCCAGGTCCGTGGCCCAGTTGCCCGGATCCATGTATCCCACAGAAATCAGAAAGCCCGGCCCGGCAAAGCCCAGCATCCGCCGCCAGAACTGCGGCGACCGCGAAATGCGCACCGTGCCGTGCACATCCGACAGGGACGGACGTCTCGTGGTCTCAACTTGTGTCGTAACGGGCGCGGGCATTTCTGTGTATCCTGAAGCAGCAATTATGCTTAGTATGTCACAGAATGATCAACCGGGTATAGGAAGAAATGTTAACTTTGTAGCTTTTTAATAATTAACTTAGGTTAATACTACTTTCCCTTCGGTTCCCGCGCTGCTCTGGGACGCACCCAGACGCGCCCGGCGGCCGATTTTCCGATCGTCGTCGGGCCGACGCTGGTCTGAATCCGCCAGGTATCGTCGTAATTGCGCTCCATCACACGAATCGGCGCGTTGGGGCCGATGCCCAGCTTATGCAGAAACTCCAGCAGCTTCGGATCGCGTTCGTAGAGGCTGGCCACCGCGTAATCCGTCTGCTCGGCCGCTTCTATCAACGGCAGCAGACCGCGCCGCCGCTTTTGCGCGGGCGTCTCCGGCAGCACCTCGTTGCCATGCGGACAAAGACCCTTGTCCCCCAGCTTTTCAATCAGCCGCGCCTCAAATGCCGGGGAAACGGCATGCTCCAGACGCTCCGCCTCGGCATGGATCTGGTGCCACTCCATGCCAAAAATCTCGGAAAGCATGCGTTCAATCAAGTGATGCCGCAGCGCGGTGTGATAGGCCGCTTCCTTGCCTTTGGCCGCCAGCCGCAACACACCATCGGCCTTGGCATCGATGTAGCCATCCTGCTTCAACCGCTTCACGGCCTTGGTCACCGCAGGCGGAGAAACCTCCAGCCAGTGCGCCAGCAGCGCAGGAATCACGGTGTGCCCTTCGCTCTCCGCTTCCAGAATGGCCTTGAGGTAATCTTCTTTGGAAATTGTGATCTCTTCCGGCATAGCCATTAGTTAACCACGGTAAAAGGCAACTTGTCATGCCCCGCAACATGCCCCGCAACGTGCCCTGTGACGTGCCAATCGCCGGGGAGGAGCGCTGCACCTGAACCAGGCCGTAGAAGGCTGGCTGGTTCCCGGCCAAAATCCCTTTGGCGTTTACCTCTACACAGAAGCCACAGAAGCCGTAGACGAGCTGGCTGCGGCCCTCCCGAAAGAGATTCTGGGAGAGAACGGCCCCGAAGATAAGCCTTGGGGAATGTATGCGTTTGCCCTCAGCGACCCCGAAGGCACTCTGGTGCGGATCGGCTGGCCGACCCGGTTGCAGTAGCTGCTATTCGCCGGACTTGCACAGCAGTTGTAATCCCGGTTTGCTCTATCGGCCCGGTTTGGGCTATTCTATAGGTTCGGTAGCAGGCCGGAACTGCGTTCTGTCGGGTTCCGCGCACACGCTGGAGCAGTCTACCCTGCCAGAACACAGGCCTTGGTTTGCCAGACTGCTTCCTCTGCACGAAAAATTTTCCGCCAAGGAACCGGAGTTAAGTCATGGCACAGGTATGTGAGTTTTGCGGCAAAGGCCCGCAGTTTGGTAACAACGTTTCGCACGCGCACAACGTAACGCGTCGCCGCTGGAATGTGAATCTGCAGCCGGTCAAGGCTGTTGTGAATGGCGCGTCCAAGCGCGTCCGCGTCTGCACCAGCTGCATCAAGTCCGGCAAGGTCGTGAAGGGGTAACTCTTCGCCGGGCGCACCCGGCAAACTTTTCTCTGTCACGGCAGAGGTCGCGGGTTCGCCCCCCGTCGTCCCCGCCATTGATTCCAAAGTTCTTAGAATCAATTGGCGACCTACAGTGACAAGCAAATATGGGCACAATAAGCGCGTTACCAAGCAAAATTGGCCTGCTCCCCAGAGTCGTTTGTGCCCACGTCGGGCACCATCATCCTTACAACCTTGCTCTGCGCGGCGCGCTTATTGGAACTCACTGCCTGCGTGTAGACATCCAGTGTGATTCTGCTATTGGCGTGCCTCATAGTCCCGGATCCGAGGAATTTTCAAACGGCGTTGACACAACCCGCATCCACCCAGTAAAGTCAAGCCGAGATCGCCGCAAGGTGAGCCCATCTACTTCCACACGTAAGGAAATCCAACTACTATGAGCGACACTCTCTTTCGCTTCTTTGGAACCCCCTCCGTTGTGCATGCCTCTGGCCAGCTCACCCACAACGCCTACGGCATCGTCGAGCAACTCGCCGCCGAACCTGGCTTCGCAACGCCCCTCCACGTCCACACCCGCGAAGACGAATCCTTCTACATCATTGAAGGTGAAGTCGCCTTCATCCTCGACGGCAAATGGCAGCGCGCCAACGCCGGTTCCTTCGTCTACGGCCCGCGCAATATTCCCCACGGCTTTAAGATCACCGGCAACAAGCCCGCCCGCCTCCTCATCTTCGCAGCACCCAGTGGTTTTGAGCAGTTCGTCCTCGAGCTGGCCACTCCCCTCAACGCCCCGCCTGCTCCACCCGATCTCGAAAAGCTCGTCGCCACCGCCGCCACCTACGGCATTCAAATCCTCGGCCCGCTCCCGGACTCGCCCGCCGAAATGCCCACCGTACCGGTCGCCACCCTCCCACCTGCCTAGGCGGTATAGTCCCGGCAATTGATGGCTGAATTCCCGGTGCAAATTAAGAGAAAATAAGAGCATGTGGCGCTTCGGACTGACGTGCTGGGCAGTGTTGCTGTTGTGCAGTGTCGGATTTGCATCAGCAATCCAGGGTGGAGCTTCGCAGCATGCCTCAATTACCCGGCACCTCAAGCGTCACCCCGTTGTCGCGCTCACCTTTGATGATCTTCCGGCGGCTGGAGGGCTTCGCAGTGGCGAGACGCGTGTGGACATCGCCACACGTCTTGTGAGGGAGCTTAAGACGCATCATTTGAAGGGCGTCTATGGATTTGTGACTGCGGTGGATTTGCAGGGTGATCCGGACACGCAGCAGGCCTTGCGCGTGTGGATGAAAGCCGGCATGAAGATTGGCAATCACACGTGGTCGCATCCTTCTTTGACAGAAGTTGATGCAGATGAATTTATAAATAACATCGCTCTCGATGAACCAGCACTCCATGAATATAGTGCCAGAAAAGATTGGCACTGGTTTCGGTATCCCTATCTTCAGGAAGGAAACACATTGGACAAGCGCAACGCCGTGCGCTTCTGGTTAGAGGCGCATGGGTATCGGATTGCGCAGGTCACATTGGATTTTGGCGACGATGACTGGGGCGATCCTTATCTTCGCTGCATGGGCAAGCAGGATGAGGCTGGTATCGCATGGCTTCGCCAAAGTTACATCGCGAATGCCAAGGAGTTGATACGGTTTGGACGTGTAGAGGAAGATATTGCTTTTGGGCATGAGATCCCCAACGTTCTTCTACTACATGCAACGGACTTCACCGTGCTGATGCTGCCAGACCTGATGCAAATGCTGCGCAGGGAGGGGTTCCGTTTTAAGTCTTTATCCGCAGTAGAGAGGAACTCCATTTATGGTGTCGATCCTGGCATTGCACTTGCCGATGGAGGACCATTACCCAAGCAATTTTTAGTGCTGCATCATCTTGAGTCTCCGCAGTTGACGCCAGAGCCGGTACGACAACTGGATGCCGTGTGCAGGTAGAAGATTCTGCCTCGATCGTGGTGCGTTCACTGCACGCCGTTGGGCCAACGCTCCTTGCTGGGGTGCAGACCTCCGGCACCCGCGGCATGTCTGACAAACACCAAGGGGCATGAAGACTTCAGCTCAGTGTTGTCCGCGCTCACCAATTTTCCGCTTGGCGCAAAGCATTGGGCTGGCCAGAGCTAACTCTTGAAGCGAAAGGTATGCGTCTTCAGGTTGACCAGCGCGGTTGTCATTGAAACCGCGGCTCTTTGATTCTTGATTCCGTGAAGCCGGAATTACCAGCAATCACGGGGCACTGCGCACGTCATGCCCTGTGATTGCTGCCTGCTCTCCCAGGTTCCTTTTCTGCCGGCACGCCGACGCAGCCTAAGTGAAGATGATCTGGCTCCCGGCGGCTTTTTCATAGAACTGTCCGACGGAGATGACGGCATCGAGTTCGGGGCAGAAGTCGCTGGCTTTGAGGTCGAACATGTCGACGGTGGCGCGGCAGGCGTAGATGTCGGCGCCGGCATCGTGGATCATGGTGATGAATTCGCCGATGGGTGGGATATCAAGCTTTTCCATCCCCTTCTTCATTTGGGAAGTGGCGAAGGCGGACATGCCGGGCAAAGCGCCGATCAGGGTGGGGATGTGCATGCCCGGATTGCCGACGGTGGCGACCTTGAGGTCGTTCATACGCTTTTTGAGGATGGCGTCGAGACCGAAGAAGGTGAAGAAGACGGAGACCTCAATGCCTTCCATACGCGCGCCGTTGGCCATGATGAGGCCGGGGTAGACGCCGTCGAGCGAGCCGCGGGAGATGACGAGTGCAATTTTTTCGATTGGTTGTGCTGGTGTGTCTGCCATAATCGTCTCCTGATTCAGATGCAGCCTTTGGGTTTGGGCAGGCCAGCAATACGAGCTGCGCGTTTGGCGGGTCCTTTGGGAAAGAGCTGGTAGAGCGTCTTGGTGTCGACGCCACTCTCTTTGGTAAGGCGGCGGATGGACGGGGCATCGCCTTCGGCCTCAAAGACTTTGCGCATGTAGTTGAGGACAGCCCAGTGCTGCGGGGTGAGATCGGGAATGTCTTCCTGCGTGGCCAGTTCGCGCGCTACATCTTCATTCCAGTCGTTGCGGTTGGCCAGATTGCCATCGGCATCCAGTTCCAGTGGTTTTCCAAGTACGGTCAGTGTTGTCATGGTTATTTCTCCTGTGCTGTTGCGGCGGGTGATGTGGCAGGAGCGACGGTGCTGCTGCGCTCTCCCACAATCTTGAGGAACTCGACCAGGATGGCGGTGCCGCGGCGCGCATTGGGCGAGTTGAGATCGCGGACGATCTGAAAGATGGACTTGTTGACGTTCATGGTGGCCTGAACGCGGCCAAAGCCATGAATGATGGATTCGAGTGCTTCCAGCACCTCGGGCCGGGTAAGTTCGCGCAGGAAGCCGATGAGCTGCGGGATGCTGGCCTCCACTTGCTTGAGGTCTTCAGCGGAGTGGGCCTGGATGAGCGCATCGGCGATGCGGACGCCGGAGCGCGCGGTGTTGAAGTAGCCCTTCTCTTCGAGTTGCTGCAGGTGGGTGACGGCCTGCTGGTAGAGGTCGCGGACGATGGGCTGCGCATCCTGCACAAAATCGCTGGCACTTTCGAGCTGCTGCAGCGCGGTGGTGAGCAGGCGGGCGTCTACCAGCACGGTCTTGAGGAGCTGGATGGCGTCCTGCGGGCGAAGGTCAACGGCGCTGAGGGCGGCGGCGGCCTCGCCCATGGCATCTTTGCCCACCAGGGAAAGATCGGCAACCAGGTCCTCGGCACTGTTGCGCAGGCGTCTGAGGTGATGGATTTCCTCAACGATGTAGTCGAGCTTGGCGTTGAGTTCGGTGATGCGGTCTTCCACCGGAGTATTGGTCATGGTCATGGTAATGCCCTCTTTCCTGCCATGGACATGGCCGAGCCGATGGGGAGCTCCATGCCGCGAAGCAAAATGTTCCAATAGATCCAGCGGAACATGAGCTTGCCGTAGTGGTTGATATGGCTTTCCTGGAGCAGCGACATGGGGCCGATGCCGGGCAGCGGGAATTCGCCGGGCAGCGGTTCCGTGTCGTAGTTGAAGTCGATGAGAAGGCCTTTGCCGAAACCGGACTCGATGAAGCAGTTGGCGTGGCCATCAGAACGCGCCGGCATGGGGAGACCTTCGATGTGCTCAAGGAAGTTTTCAAAGAGAACTTCCGCCTGGAAGTGCGCGACGGAGCCAGCCTTGGAGGTGGGCAGGTTGGTGGCGTCGCCCAGGACAAAGACGTTGTCCAGGCCGTTGGCCTGAAGGGTCCCCTTGTCGGTGGGGACAAAGTTGAGCTCATCGCCAAGTCCGCTGCGCGCGATGCAGGCATCTCCCATATTGGTGGGCACGGAGATGAGCACGTCGTAGGGGACCTCGATGTCGTCCCAGGAGACGATCTTTTTCTCCTTGCTGTCGACACGGGCGATGTTGAAATCGGGAGTGACGGTGATCCTTTTCCGTCCGAGAAAATCACCCAGCACGCGGCTGGCCGTGGGTCTGGTAAAGGCGCCGGAAAGCGGTGTAACGAAGTGGAGATCGACTTTGTCGCGGATACCGCGGCGGGTGAAGTAATCGTCAGCGAGAAAGGCGAACTCCAGTGGTGCAACGGGACACTTGATGGGCATTTCCGCAATGTTGATGACCAGACGGCCGCCCTGCCAGGTGCGAAAGAAGTTGCCCAGACGATCGGTGCCGTGGGGCGTGTAGAAGTCGAATTTGCTGCGCCCCCACTCTTCGTCGACCAGGCCGTCGATATGTTCCGGGTGGATGTCGGATCCGGTGGCGATGATGAGGTAGTCATATTTGATGATGGCCTGGTTGCTGAGGGTGACGGAGTTTTTGCTGGTGTCGATGTGGTCGACGGCTGAGATGATGACCTTAATGTTTGGCGGCAGATATTGGCGGCGCGGGCGGACGATGTCGCGCAAACGATAGGTGCCGAAGGGTATGAAGAGGAATCCCGGCTGATAGTAGTGCTGCTCAGTGCCGTCGACGAGAGTGATTTTCCATTCCTGCTCGTCAAGAACAGGGGCGAGCTTGTTCGCCATCATGGTGCCGGCGGTTCCACCGCCAAGAATCAGAAGGTGCCGCATAGGGTTGTCCTTTCAAAAATCTTCCATCTGGATAAAGACCGTGCACGGGTACAGCGTTACAGTAAAAAAAATCTTTTTCCAGTCCGACCTGCCGCGCGTAGAAGAAATCTGCATCTGGATTCGCTTCTGCGGCGCTTTCGGGCCTTCCTGCCGCGATCCATCCGCAATTTATCAAGACCCATCAGGGCCCACCCCTGTCCAGCTTCCAAAGTAGCGGCTGAGGGGCGGAGTTTCGGTGACCGCGCTCACATTCGTAGTGCAAATGGACGCGGGCGAGCAGGTGGACACTGTAAACAACTGAAAATAAGCGCATTCCTGATTTATATTGACCGCGGTCGATGCCGCGCCTAGTCAAGGGGTAGGTCAAGGGGTATATGTTTCCTTCCGCTAAATTGCAGACTATTTTGGACACTTGTTCGTTATATGTTCCTGCCCCTCTCAATGTCTTTTGTTTCCGTGTAGATAGGATTAGAGTGTCAGAAGGACAGTTTTCGACTCAGGAGAACTCACTTAGATCCACAATGAAGACTGCGACCGCAAATAAACAGGCGAAATCGGTGGTTTCTGCGAAAAAACGGGAAAAAGCGGAGCATGGCACAAGTCTGCTAACGGCGTTTCGGGAGATTCGGGAGTTGATTGTTCACGGGCGGCTTTCGCCCGGAGCCTGGATTGTGGAAGCTGACCTGGCTGAGCGCCTGAACATGAGCCGCACCCCTGTACGAGGAGCCATTCACTGGCTGCAGCGTGAGGGCTACATTCTCGAACACCGCAATGTCAGCAAATCGCGGATGATTGTAGCGCCGCTGACGAAGGAAGACGCCAACGACATGTACATGATTATTGGCAGGCTGGAGGGGATTGCGGGCCGGGGCGTGGCGCAGTTGCCGAAGCCGAACCGGGAAGCGCTGGCGGCGCAGTTGCGGAAGATCAACGAGCATCTGTCGCAGATTGCGGAAGGGCGCGGCAATGCTGGCGAGATTTTTGACCTGGACCGGAATTTTCACCGGCTGATTGTGCAACAGGGCGCGGGGCCTCGCCTGCTGACGCTGCATAATGCGATTGAGCCGCAGGCAGAACGCTACTGGCGGTTGTATGCCAGCTCCATTATTAGGAACCTGCACAAATCGCTGGAGGAGCATGACCAGGTTGTGCAGGGAATTGTGGCCGGAGATGCAAGCCGGGTGGAAACGGGTCTGCAGAAGAACTGGCTGAATGGCGCGGAACGGCTGGGCCACGTGATTGATATGTTTGGCGAGCGCGGCAGCTGGTAACGGAGCATGTTACAGGCTGCAATGTCGGGCGTGATATAAGAAAGAGCCATCCGGGGAGACCTGCGGATGGCTCTTTGTGCAGGACGGAATTGTCATGGCCAACGCACAGTGTTCCGTGGCACAGTGCAGAGGCGGAAAATCTGCCAGGCAAAGAGTTTCAAAGGGTCAAAACTGCTGGATTGTTGCGGCTGAAGTAAAAACAGAGGAAGCGTAAGACGAAGCCGCAGGCCTTGAGCCAACGCGGCCAGCAGGGAGCGGCGGCCAAACTCCCCCCTCAAAAGGCGTATACCTCACAGCCACTCTGCTTTTGCTTTGGCCTTCGACTGAGGTACGCGGGTTGAGGTTGGCCCCCTGCTGTCAGGTTGCGGAATGAGGGAAAGGGGACCTGCCCGGCATCCAGCGGGAGCAGCTTACTTTTGAGGCGAAACCTGGCCAACGAGGTCAAGATCAATCGCAACGTCCTGCGCAGCTTTCCAGAACAGGAAGCTCGGGTTCTTGAGCCCCCACTGAACATAGGGAACGACGAAATGCGCTCTTGCCGTAGCCTTCGATCCATCCAATTGAATCTGCATCGGAATCGTCAGGTCGTGGGGACTGCCGAGCAGGGTGAACACCCCGCTCACCTGAATGGTTGAGTCACCAGATGGCGTGATTGTCCCCGTGTAGGTTTTTGGCGCAAAGGAGACGACCCTGTACTGGTCCACCTTAAGAATGTCGTTATTCATCTTCTTGTCGCGGATGCCGTTGCCGGTCTTTCCGCTATCGGCCAGTACGATCACCAAACCTGACATCCCAGGGCTGGTGCGATCAAACTCAACCGATCCGGATTGAATGTGAAATGTGCCGTGGACGACCTCGTGGGTCGTGTTGAGCATCATCCTGACCTCGCTGGCGCCGGGGTTGACGGCGAAGGTCTGACGCTGGGCGAGAGCGGCTGGAGCGAGCATGCCCGCAAGGGCCAGGACTACGAAGGTTTTCATTGTTTCATCTTCTCTGAAAGTTTTAACTGCCGGGAGTTATTTTGGTCTGGTTCGACATCAGTTGGCGAACGCATGTGGAGCAACAGCGGCTGGCTGAGTGACACGCGTGAGTCTTGCCGTTACGCGCATTGCGCCGGGCCAGACCCGGAGGCAGAATGGCAGTACAGCACGCGCAAGTGGGTTGTTCAGGCCATTGGCAGCGGCCTCGGCAAGACGCATCTGAGGCAGCATTGCGGAGCGCAGTTTGGGCTGAAAGACCGGCGCCGGCTCCGCAGCAAGACAGGCAGCGGCGGCGCGGCGGGCGGTATGCAGGGCGATGGATATACCGTCGCCAGTGAACGAGGGGATTACGGCCGCCTGATCGCCGATGCAGTAGAGCCCATCCTCAGTTGCGCGGCGAAGGTAACCGTACGGGATATGAGTGACGGTGACCGGTTTGTCGAGCAACGGCTGCGCACCGTCAAGCCGCATCGTGAGGTGAGGACAGTCCTGCTGCATCTTCGCAAGGAGGCCCTCCCAGCGAAGGCCTGCACGCGCAAAATACCGCCGTTGCACCACGCAGCAGAAATTCGTAATGCCGTCTTCCACTGGTTGGATACCACCGTAGCCTCCGGAATAGAGCGTCAACTCGGAGGCATCCGCCAGGTCAGCGGTCTGGGCGGCAGACAGCCGATAATACATCTTGAAGGCGACCCATTGGTGAGGGTCTTTCGGGCGGCTGTGGCCGCGCAGATCATGCTTGCCCGTGGCAAGAAAGGCGGTTGGAGCTTCGCACGTGGCGCCATCATCGAGAGTGGCCTGCCAGAGGTTGGCGGCCGTACGGTTGAGCGACTGCACACCGCGACCACGCTTAACGCGGACTCCCGCGGCAACAGCTGCGGCGATGAGCGCTGTGTCCAGCGCCCTGCGCGTGAGCGAGGCCGCACGAAAAGGCAGAGGAGCCTCCGCCGCACGTCTGGCTGCGGCAAGTCGAACACAGTTGATCGGCACCGCGCCGAGCGCAGTCACGTCGATACCAAGTGTGCGCAGGTCTTCAAGGGCCTCGCCGCTCAGAAACTCTCCGCAAACCTTATGGCGGGGTATGGGCTCGCGTTCAATCAGCGTGACACTTCGTCCCTTGCGGGCGAGCGCGATCGAGGCCGCACAACCTGCCACTCCACCACCAAGAATCAGAACTTCGTCTTGCAATGCGTCACTCCTGCTTCACCCGGATGTTCCATCAATTTGTGGCTGGGTTCCATTTCTGGTAGACGTCCGGAAAGCAGTTTGGCACGTCATTCTGTACAAATCGTCATTTTGAAGCCGGTAAAGCTGGAACCGGAAGGCGTCTAAGGTGTTAAGGCAAAAGCAGAGTTACTGTGAGACATACGCTTTTTGCGGGGAGTGTCCGGCCTCCGCTCCCTGTTGGCCGTGTCGGCTCAAGGCCTGTGGCCGCGTCTTACGCACTCTCTGCTTTAGCTTTAGAACGGGGTATTGGATGAGGCGAAGCGATTTCCTGGTCGTCGTTTTCTGGACGATGATGGTAGCCACTGCAGCGCTGGCTGAACCGGTTTCAGTGAGACATATTCAACAGCCAATGCACCGGTTTATGGTGGCCCGCTCCGGGGATGGAAGAACCATTGCCAGTGGTGAGTTTTCGCAGGTTGTGCAGGGCGATGAAGTAACGATGCGCCTGACCTATCACTTTGTCGATGGATCGATTGATGATGAGACCACGACGTACAGACAGCAGGGTACGTTTCGATTAGTGCGCGACCGTCACATACAGAAAGGGCCGTTCTTTACAAAGCCCATCGACTTTACGGTAGAAGCCGCTACCGGCTTAGTGACCAGCCGCACAATAGACAGGAATGGCAGGACACACACCGAGAGCAAGCACATGAACCTGCCGGATGACCTGGCGAATGGCTTCGTTGGGACGTTGCTGTTGAACGTGCCGTACAATACGGCGCCATTTCGGGTGGGGATGCTGGTGCCAGTCGGCGGCGGCCGGTTGATTCACCTCCTGATCTCGTCGGTGGACGAGCAGACTGTTCACCTGGCAGGACAGACCTTCAAAGCGACCGTGTTTCGCATTCATCCGGAGTTGGGCGGCATCGTGGGCGTGATTGCGCGGCTGATTGGCCTGCAGCCGAAAGATGTGATGGTGTGGGTACTGGAGGGGGAGGATCCTGCGGTGGCGGTAATAGTTGGACAGCTCGGTGGTTACGGGCCTGTAATCAGCTCGGATCTGGTGGGGACCAGCTTCGGAAAATAGGACATTTTGCAGACCCACATCTTCAACTCATATGACCGCTGGCCCACGATCAGTCACGGCGCGTAGTGAGTTCGCGCCAGTTGAGGCCGAGCTCCACGATTAGTAGTGAGGCAAGCGTGAAGGCAATCACGCCGACGGCAGCCAGGGAGTCGCCAAGATGGCTCCAGTAGCGCGGCCAGAGGTTGAGTACGCGGCTGGAGACAAAGGTAAAGGTGACCGCATAAGAACGCGCCATCCATTGCAGGTGTTGTGTGATTTGGCGGTTGCGCGCGGTGATGAAGGCGGCGGTGGTACAGACCATCCAGGCGGCGGCCTGCATGGATGTTCCGGGAAGACCCGGACGACCCCAGGCGAGAGCGATGCCTGTGAAGGAACCAACAAACACGGAGATGACGTAGATGCGGCCGAGGATGCGATGGAGTCGGAGAAAACGCTGGCGGATCCGCGAAGAGAAATTGATGGGGCCGATCAGGAGAGCGAAGGTTCCGGCGAGTGTATGCGGAATGAGGAGATGACGGTCAGCGATGACCTGCAGACGGTAGGCGTGGTACATCGGATAGTCGGTGATGAGGAGCAGCTCTGAGGTGATGAAAACGAAGAGCGTAGTGAGACCAAGCAATACCCAGAGAACAGTCTTGAATCTGGAACCGGCGGAGCGGGGTGCTGGCAGAGTCGAAATTGGCATGATTCTCTTCTCAGATGATTGGAAGTGCTGAGATGCGCCATGAGGACCACCGAGGGCGGGCTGTTTCGCATCTCTCGGTCTGACAGGAAACTTCAGAACCATCGGCCTCACTTCCACCGCCCTACACACAACCGCCCTGGCCGCCAATGCTCCACCGTCGCCGCCTTTCGCTGGATCTCAGCCTTGGCCAGCAGGCGTTCCCAATCCTCCTTCCGGAAGGCCCGACGGAACGACACCGGCCCGTCATGCCGCACGATCCAGTGCCACCGCATCCACCCAAACAACCGGGACGCCAACTCGGACCGCTCCAAATCGTTGATGAACCAACCCATCTGCACGGTCGTTTCCATCCACCTCAGCAGCGCGGCGATCTCCTCGTCCTCCAGATGATGTGTCAACAGCGAGCTCACGACGATATCGATTGGCTTCTCCGGCCGGTACTCCAGAGCATCGCCGGTCACCCATTCGATTCCGAGCTCCTTCGGGGTCGACTCCGCCGCTGCACCTGCGGCATAAGGATTCAGGTCGATCCCCGTTAACTGCACAGCAATGTCCCGTCTTCGTGCCCAGCCTGCAATCTGCCGCAACAGGTCGCCGCCGCCACTGCCCACATCGACAATGTGTACCGGACCGCGCAATCCACGCGGCAACCGCTCCAGCCAGGACAGCGTCGGCCGATAACCCAGCAGCCAGCGATTGACTTTTTCCAGACTGCGCAGGCAATCGCGGAAATCCTCATAACTACAGTCTCCATCCATCAACTCCGGCAACTCACGCGGAGAGACCCGCCGACTGAAATCAAACTCGACTCTAGGCCACATGGAAGCGCATCGTCTCCGCTGTCAGACCAGGCCCAAACGACATCGCACACCCACGCTGCCCGGGGCGCGCATGTTGCATTATTCTCTGCAACACAAACATCACTGTCGCCGATGACATGTTGCCGAAGCACGACAGCACCTCTCGCGATGCCGACAGCGCTTCAACTGGCAGTTCCAGTGCCTTTTCTACCGCATCCAGAATCGACCTCCCGCCGGGATGCACCGCCCACAGGTCAATGTCATCGCGCCCGGACATCAACTCGCCCTCACGTAGAGCGCGACCCAGCTCCCCCGGAACCTGCCCGGAGAGCAGCATGTCGAAACCCAGCCCGCCAATCTTCCAGGTAATCAGCCCACGGGTTTCCGGCACCATCACCGCCTTGAAGCTGTCCAGCGCGAGACCCTGCTCGCGAGCAGTAATCAGGCTCGCCGCTGCACCATCGGCAAAGAGCAGGAAGGAGAGCACCTGCTCCAGCTCCTGCGTTTCCTGGAAGTGCAGCGTACACAGCTCCAGGTTGACCATCAGAACACCCGCTTTCGGATCGGAGCGCACAATGTGCCGCGCCAGCTTCAACGCATTGATCGCGGCATAGCATCCCATGAATCCAATCATCGTGCGCTCCACGCCCGCCGAAAGCCCGAGGTGGTCGACGATCTCAAAGTCCAGCCCCGGCGCATAGAGCCCCGTGCAGCAGGTCACCAGCACATGCGTAATACCGGAGCGTTCCTCCTCGCTCAGCGCAAGCCGGTCCACGGCCTTGCGCATCAACACCGGAGCACTCTGCTCAAACAACTCCATACGCCGTGCCGTGTCGGGGAAATTGCCCGGCCGGTAAAACTCGTCCGTGCCATGCGACGAGAACTGGCTGGAATCTTTCTGCGGATCCAGGAACGAATAGCGATGCGTAATGCCGGCGCGGACCGCCATGCGGCGGAAGACCGTGCGCAGCCGCGGGGCTGCGAGCATCTTCTCGGCAAAGATGACGAAGGTCTCATGCACATCGTGCTCTGGTACGGCAGTGGCGATGCGGTTCAGGTAAGCCGTAGTCAAGCGGAACAGTCCTCAGCCCGGATCATCGGGATTTAATGTCGCGTTTGTGTGTTGGAGAAGCTGAACCACGAAGAGACGACACCCAGTGATGGTCGACTGCTTGAGAGAACAGACTCCGTATTTTCGATACGATGGCTACTCGTTGAGACGATGCCTTTGTCCTTTTTGATAGCACGCTGCAGGGAGATCAGGATGACGATTTGTTCATGAAAGGCGCAATCATCGCAGTGCCACTGATTTTTTCCATTCATGTGCCAGATGATGTCGTCATGAGACTCCAGCCCGCATCATAATACATCGCATGTGCACTCAAAGATGCGGACCGTGGCTCAAATGTCTTACCATGAGCCATGCGGCTTCTACTGGTCGAGGACGAACCCGAGATTCAGAGCTTTGTTAAGCAGTCCCTGGTTGAGGCGGGGTATGAGGTGCACACGGCGGATGACGGGATCGCCGCGTCTCAGTTGGTCTCTAAGTACGCCTACCACGGTCTCATTGTCGATTTAGGTCTTCCGGATCAGGATGGCATTGACCTGATTCTTCAGCTTCGGCGCTCCGGCATGAGCAGCCCCGTATTGATACTTTCAGCCAGAAGATCTGTCGACGATAGAGTCAAAGGTTTAGAACAAGGTGGCGACGATTACCTGACAAAACCCTTCGCACTCGCAGAGTTACTGGCAAGATTGCGTAATCTTCTGCGGCGTAATCTTGCTACGGGCGAGGAGGCGACCCGTCTCCGCATACTGGATCTGGAGCTGGATTTCATCAGCCGTAGAGCCTCCCGCAGCGGGGAGATTTTAAATCTAAGCCCGCAGGAGTTCGTGCTTCTGGCATATCTATGCCGGCACGCCGGCCGTGTTGTTACCCGGTCGATGCTTCTCTCCGAAGTATGGGGGATGCGAATTCAACCTGACACCAATATCGTTGATGTCCATATCTACCGCCTGCGCGGCAAGGTCGACACAGAAGGCCGTGAACCGCTGATCAAGACCTTACGAGGTATTGGCTATGTCCTCAAAGACCGGTAGTTCCAGCATCCGTAGCGCCGCATGGCGTATTTCTCTTTGGGCAACGCTCGCATTTGCCATTGGAATAATGCTGGTTTTTATCATGCTTCAGCGCTTCGTGGCGAATGACATTCAGCGCAGGAGCGACGCGTGGCTCACTGGAGAGGTGGCAGTTCTCAGTGATGTGGCCACGCGAACGCCAAAGGACCGCCTCTACGATCGGGTAGTGCGGGAGGTCGCGGAACTTGCAAGTAGAGAGGTGCCAAACAAACTCCACTCCGGCGGCAATGAGAACGACTCCGTCTTCTTTCTTCAGGTTGGTGACGACGGGACTCTGAAGCTTTGGGTGGGCGCCGGTGACGGGTTGCCAAACCTGACCGCGATTCGTGCGCAAAAGTTCATTTCCGACGTTCCCTACGACCTGAACGTCAAAGGGTTCAATTACCCTTTTCGAGTAGCATCAGTGCGGCTTGATGATGGGAGCCGCATCTATCTCGGGCTTTCGGAACGGGATGAATTACGCGTGCTTGAAAATTTCCGCTTCCGCTTTTTCTGTCTCTGGCTGCTCATTGTGCTGTTCGGCTCCGCGATTGTCTTTTTCCTGACCAGACGTATGCTGGGCCATGTTCGTGAGATTACCGAAGCAGCGTCCCGGATTGGACAGTCCGATTTGAGCAGCAGGGTTCCGACCAGCAAGCGGAATGATGAAGTGGCGCATCTGGCGCTGACGCTCAACCACATGCTGGACCGGATAGAAAGCTCGATGCATCAACTGCACACCATCACTGGGTCTCTTGCTCATGATCTTCGCAGCCCGTTGACGGCAATTCGGGGAAAGCTGGAGATCGTTCTATCGGGCGATTTAAATGTCGCGCAAAGTGAGCCAATCGTCTCGGCCATCGATGAATTAGATCGACTAACGGAATTCTTGACTGCTTCGCTTGATGTTGCTGAAGCGAAAGCTGACGCGCTTAGGCTTTCGCTCACAGCAGTCGATCTCGATGAACTGCTTCGAGTCATGATTGGTCTGTACGAGCCTTGCATGTCAGAGAAAGGGCTTCGAGTGAATTTGCACAGCGCTGGTCCTGTCACTGTACTGGCAGACACTGCACTTCTGCATCGAGTGATTGCAAACCTTCTCGATAATGAACTTAACCACTTACCCGCCTCATGCACCATTTCCATAAAACTGGACGCAAGCGAGGACGCTGCGGTGCTGATTGTGGAAGATGATGGTCCGGGATTTGCTTCGGAGATCAGCCTCCACATGTTTGAGCAGAGGGTGAAAGGAAGAGACTCCAGGGGGCATGGCCTTGGGCTGGCCTTTGTTGAAGCCGTAGTGCGCGCTCACGGTGGGACCGTGACGGCGGCCAACCGTCCAGAAGGAGGGGTATTACTGTCGATTTACTGGCCTCGTGTGACGGGAGAGAAGATCGAAGCTCCTCACGCTTCGACCCTCGTCAACATATAAGTGTTACTTTCCGTATCCGCCCGCTGCTGCCCTGCCCCAACATAAATGGGCATACAAACTCAGCACCCTTGCTGATCTGTATGCCCATTTCAATACAAGCTTGCACCTGCTGCCAGGGGCCATATTATTCCCACTCGATGGTTCCCGGCGGCTTGGAAGTTACATCGTATACCACGCGATTAATCCCGTGAATTTCATTTACGATGCGGCTGGAGATCGTCTTCAGCACCTCATACGGCAGCGGCACCCAATCCGCCGTCATGCCATCTTCGGAATGCACGGCTCGAACCGCACAAGTATAAGCATACGTGCGCTGGTCCCCCATCACGCCAACGGACTTCACCGGCAACAGCACCGCAAAGGACTGCCATATCCTACGGTACAACCCTGCCGCTTTGATTTCCGAAACCACAATATCATCTGCCTCCTGCAACAAAGCAACTCGGTCTGCAGTTACTTCGCCCAGAATGCGTACTGCCAACCCTGGCCCTGGAAATGGCTGCCGCTCCAGGATGTCTTCCGGCATTTGCAGGTCACGCCCAATGCGGCGAACTTCATCCTTGAAAAGATCGCGCAGCGGCTCAATCAGTTTTAACTTCATCGTCTCCGGCAATCCACCTACGTTGTGGTGGCTCTTGATCGTCTGCGATGGCCCATTTACCGAAGACGACTCAATCACATCCGGATATAGCGTTCCCTGCACCAGCCAATCCACACCGCCCGTCTGCTGGGTAATGCGATGCGCTTCATCATCAAACACCGCAATAAACTCGTTGCCAATAATCTTGCGCTTCTGTTCCGGGTCCGTCACCCCTTGCAGCTTTTTCAGGAAGCGTTCGCGGGCATCCACGGCCACCAGATTCAAGCCAAGATTTTCGCGCAGATTCTTCTGCACTTTTTCAAATTCATTTTTGCGCAGCACACCATTGTCCACAAAAACGCAGGTCAGCCTGTCCCCAATGGCACGATGCACCAGCACCGCAGCCACCGACGAATCCACGCCACCACTCAGGGCGCAAATCGCATGCCCATCGCCCACCTGCTCCCGCACACGCTCCACCGTCGCCTGGATAAAATGTTCTGGAGTCCAGTCCGCCTCAGCTTTGCAAATGCCGAAAACAAAATTCTTCAGCAGTACACTTCCCTGCTTTGTGTGTTGCACTTCCGGATGAAACTGTACCGCCCAGATACCACGCTGCGCATCTGCAATCCCCGCCACCGCATTGGCGGTTTTCGCCGTCAGATGAAAGCCCGTCGGCAGTTCCAGCGCCTCGTCCCCATGCGACATCCACACCTGCAGCTCGGCCGGCAACTCAGCAAACAGCTCCGTACCCGCATCCACCACACTCACTTCTGCATGGCCATATTCGCGCTTTTCCGCCGAACGCACCTTGCCGCCAAGGTGATGAGTGATGAACTGCAATCCGTAGCAAATACCAAGAACCGGTACTCCCTGCTCCAGCACCTTCGGGTCCGCCGGTGGCGCGTCCGCGTCATACACCGAGCACGGACCGCCTGACAGGATGATGCCCTTTGGCCGATACGATAGGATTTCGTCCAGCTTCGACGTACAAGGCAGCACGACGGAAAACACGTTGAACTCGCGGATGCGCCGTGCAATCAACTGCGTATACTGCGAGCCAAAATCCAGAATGACAATAGTGGAGGTATTCACGATTCTTTCCAGTGTAAATCAGGCCAAGGCAACCACCGATCACAGCGATGCGCCACCGATCTTGAAAGCGATTGACCACCGATCACACCGATGAACACGGATTTAAAAACAAAGGGGAAAATTTTAAAGGTTTTGATCCGTGCAAATCCGTGTGATCCGCGGTCCGTTTTGGTAACTCAGTATCGGTGGTTGCCTCTACCCGGCTGGATTCCACAACCGCCACAGTGCAAGATAGGCCGTCAGCCGCGCAACATGGAAAAAATCTGTCGCAGCAAAATAAAGAATCGAGACAAGGACCCACCACCAGTGCAGAAACGCTGCGGTCGCCACTGTTTCAAACGGCAGCGGCGTGGCGGAGAACACCATCGCCAACACAATCAGGGCAATCTTCACAATGCCCATCACCAGGTTGATTTCAATCAGCTTGCCCCGCAATGCCCCCAACTGGAAGGTGGCTCTCAAGCTGCTCCAGACGCCTGTTCCTTTGAGCGCAGCCAGCAGCGGTGCAGCAGAAAAGATCCAGCTCACCAGTGCCCACAAGCTGAACAACCCCAGCGACAACACAATCGCAATGGCAAAATACTGCACCAGATTGGGCTCCAACCCGCGTAACAGCGGTCCGGAAACAGCCACGCGAGATGCCCACTGCAATCCAAGGAACCAGAGAGCAAAACTGCTTGCCAACGCAAGAATGCGCACCAGTTGCAGTGCAATTAAAGTGAATGGTTTGCGATGCAGTGTTTTATCCAACGCATAGAGCACCAGCGTTCGTCCCAGACCGGAAGCCACTGCCCAGCCCGCCAGCAGCACCGGAACCAGCCATTTAGCTACATCCAACGCGGGAGGCAGCCACAGCAAGGCCGCATTGGCCACCACATCCGCCGAATGCATTGGATTTGTTATGTCAAAGTGCTGAAGGCCGGTCTGCTCCACTGGCACCTGCGCCAGAATCTGCAGGCCATAGTGGTGCAACAGCCAAAGCATCGGAATGCCATACAGCCACCGCCACAGAATCTCCAGCGCCGTCAGCGAAGGGCGCCGCCAGCACCGGAAGATAATGTCCACCAGCGACTGCGTTCCCCGTGCCGACACACGGTCTGGAGCATTCTGCGCGATTGCCTGCTTGGTCACCTGCTTCGCCCCGTTTACTTCACCACCAGATTCACCAGCTTGCCCGGCACTACAATCACCTTCACTACCTGCTTGCTTTCCACGCGCGCCTGCACTTTTGCATCCGTCAGGGCCACTTCGCGCACCACAGCTTCCGTGCTTCCCGCTGGCACCTTCACTACATTCACCAGCTTGCCGTTCACCTGCACCGGCACTTCAATCTCGTTCTCTCGCGCAAGCTCTTCGTTCGCAACCGGCCACGCCGAACGGAAAACCGCGCCCTCGTGCCCCGTCTGCAGCCACAGCTCCTGTGCAACAAATGGAGCAAACGGCGCCAGCAGCAACACCAGATTCTCCAGCACCTGCGCCAGCGCAGATGGAGATACTTCGCCCGTATCGATGGCCGCTTCCGCCGCCGTCAGTGCATTCAGCAGCTCCATGATCGCCGCAATGCACGTGTTGAAGTGCCACCGCCCGCTGAAATCGAGAGAGATTTTGGCGATTGTCTGATGCAGCTTGCGCAGCAACGCCTGCTCCGTCGCGCTGCCCGTCGCACCTGCCATCTGCTCTGCCGCGACCGCCGTTGCTGCGTTGCCATACTTCATCACAAAGCGATATACACGGCTCAGGAAGCGGCTGACACCCGCAACACCATCCTCCTGCCAGTCGAGGTCACGGTCCGGCGGGGCCGCAAACAGCGCATACATCCGCGTCGCATCAGCGCCATAGCGGGCAATCATGTCGTCAGGCGAAACCACGTTGCCCTTCGACTTTGACATCTTCGCGCCGTCCTTGATGACCATGCCCTGCGTAAACAACCGCTGCGCAGGCTCATCGTTCTTCACCAGTCCGAGGTCACGCATCACCTTCGTCCAGAAGCGCGAATAGATGAGGTGCAGAATGGCATGCTCAACGCCGCCGATGTACTGGTCAATTGGAAACCAGTAATTGACTTTCTCCGAATCAAACGGGGCGCTGGCGTTCTTCGCATCGGTATAGCGATAGAAGTACCAGGACGAGTCGACGAAAGTATCCATCGTGTCTGTCTCGCGCCGCGCCGCGCCGCCGCACTTCGGGCAGATGGCATCCACAAACTCCGGCACACGGCCCAGAGGCGAACCGCCCTGCTGCGTGATGTCGACCTGTTCCGGCAGCAGCACCGGCAACTGGTCTTCCGGTACAGGAACAATGCCGTCCTTCTCGCAATACAGCATCGGGATCGGCGTGCCCCAGTAGCGCTGGCGGCTTACACCCCAGTCCTTCAACCGATACGTCACCGTGGCCTTGCCAAAGCCCCTGCTTTCCGCAAAGACGGCCATCTTCTGCTGCGCTTCCTCGCATCCCACCCCACTGAACTCGCCGGAATTAATGACCAGACTGTCTTCCGTCACGATCGGAAGGATGTGCTCTTTCTCGCCCGCCTCTCCATGGTTGGAGTGCGCATGCGGCAGCACTACAATCTTGATTTCCATCCCATATTTCTGCGCAAATTCATAATCGCGCTCATCATGCGCCGGAACAGACATGATCGCGCCCGTGCCATAGTCCGACAGAATATAGTTACCTACCCAGATCGGCAGCCGCTCCTCATTAAACGGATTGATGGCGTATTTCCCGGTAAAGACACCGTGCTTCTCGATCGCGCCAATGTCTCCCGCATCGCGCGCCTTCTTCTGCTGCTCCAGCAGCGCGTCCACTTCCGCCGCCAGCCTCGCATCCTGCGCGGCAAACTGCTTCACCAGCGCGTGCTCCGGAGCCAGTTGCAACGACGTAGCGCCATAAATCGTATCGATGCGCGTCGTAAACACCGTCACCGTCTCCGTGTTCTCTTCCACGGCAAACGTGACCTCGGCTCCCTCGCTGCGGCCAATCCAGTTGCGCTGCATCGTGCGCACTTTTTCCGGCCAACCCTCCAGTTGCTCCAGCCCGTTCAGCAAATCATCCGCATATTTCGTGATCCGCAGGAACCACTGCTCCAGGTCCCGCTGCTCCACAATCGTGTCTTCATGCCGCCAGCAGCAGCCATTCACCACCTGCTCATTGGCCAGCACCGTTGCGCACTGCGGGCACCAGTTCACCTTGCTCTTGCGGCGATACGCCAGCCCCTGCTTGTACATCTGCAGAAAGAACCACTGGTTCCAGCGGTAATAATCCGGCAGGCAGGTGGTCACCTCATCGTTGGCCCAGTCATAGCTCAGCCCCATGCGGCGCATCTGCCGCCGCATGGCGGCAATGTTGGCCAGCGTCCACTCCCGCGGCGGCGTATTGTTCTTCAGCGCAGCATTTTCTGCCGGCAGACCAAAGGCGTCCCAGCCCATCGGATGCAGCACATTGTGGCCGCGCATCCACATATAACGCGCCAACGCATCCCCAATGGAGTAGTTGCGCACGTGTCCCATGTGCAGCTGCCCACTGGGATATGGCAGCATTTCCAGCACGTAATACTTCGGCTTGCCGGAGGTCGCCGGCTCGGCCGCATACAGCCCCGCATCCGCATCCCACTGCTGCTGCCACCGCGGCTCAATCTCTGCCGGGTTATAGCGCAACGGCTGGGCCGCTTCCGCATTGGCGGCCGTATTTTCCTGTTTCCGGGTAGTTTCCACGTCTCTTTTGCTCGTGCTCATAGCGTATATCGATTGTAACTGTGAACAAAGAATGACCACCGGTCACACCGGTTTGCCGCCGATCTTATAAAGCCGGAAAAGGCCGACCACGGATTACACGGATGATCGCGGATCAAACGTCTTTAAAATTTTATAGCGGTTTTCCAGTTGGTGTAGAGGGAACGTGATGCCCTGAAATGGCTTTTTTCTCAAGAAAAAGCCGTCCTGCATATTCCTGGAAACTCCACGAAAACTGGAGAACTGCTATAGAAGAAGATTTGAGTGTTCCCTGGGTTTTGTCTTTTAAACAGGCTTTGCTTTACATCCGTGTTTATCCGTGTAATCCGTGGTCGGCCTTTCTGGTATTCGCAATCGGTGGCAAATCGGTGTGATCGGCGGTTGCCTTTCACCCAGCAGAAAGCGTGCGTAGTAGGGCCACGTTGCGGGCATCGTCTCCCGGCTCATCCACCGGGGTTTCCGCAATAAAAGCGGCATGGGCAAAGCGCTGATCGTGCAACAGCCGCCGGAAGGCCTCGGCCCCGATCATCCCCTCGCCAATATGTTCATGGCGGTCCAGCTTAGACCCGCGCGCAGCCTTGGCATCGTTGCAATGCCACACACATACCGTGTCGAACCCTATCGTCTGGCCCACTTGCTTCATCGTTTCGGCGTAGCCAGCTTCCGTCACAATGTCGTAACCGGCAACATGCGTATGGCAAGTGTCCAGGCAGACCCCCACCGGAGCATGTTTGCGCAGCCGCTCAATCAGTTCCGCCACCTGCTCAAAACTGCCACCCAGCGAAAACTCCGCCCCGGCCGTGTTCTCAATCAAAATATGGAAATCGGCGTCCTGCCACGGCAGCCCATCAATGGCCTTTTCAATCGATTCCGCCGCCAGCACCAGCCCCTGCTCCCGCGTCATGCCACGGTACGACCCCGGATGCAGCACCAGATACTCCGCGCCCAGCGCCAGCGCACGTTCCACTTCGCCACGAAAAGCCGTAATCGACTTCTGCCGCGTCTCGTCGGACTGGCTGCACACATTCACCAGATAACTGACATGCACCACCAGCGGCCCCACATCCAACTGCAGGCGCGCCTGCTTCAGCTTTTCCGCGTCCGCCGGTTTCACGCTGGCCGCCCGCCACGTCCGCGGACTGGCAGAAAAAATCTGGAGGGTGTTCGCGCCAATCTCGCGCGCATATTCCACCGCCTTCCACACCCCGCCGGTGGTCGAAAGGTGAATGCCGATCCGCTTCCCCTGCACTGCGGCGCCCGTCTGCTTTGCTTCGCTCACTGCCTTTTTCGCCATAGGCAATAGAGTACCGCGATCCGCTATGCTCCGGCAGTGGCCGCAACCGCCTGCCGAGCGCGCCAGAGTGCTCCGCCCGGCGCATCCACCACCTCCGGCTGCACCACAATCTCCGGATACGTCCGCTGCAATGCCACAGTCATGGCCTGCAGTACCGGCTTAACATGATGAAAAATGCTTCCCACCACCGCCACCACGGGCAACGGCAATCTTTCTGCGGCCTCCAGATTGCGCATGTGTTGAATCACCACCAACACCAGATGCGCCAGTTCCTCGCCACCCTCGCGCAACACCTCTGCCGCCACAGCATCCCCATTTGCCGCGCAGGCCACCACAACCGGGGTCAGTTCTGAGAAGTCCGGCGCAGGATTTGCATTCGCCTTTTCAATCAGTTCCCCCAGCGTGGTCACTCCCCAGTGCTTCTGGAACTGTTCAATCAATGTCGTTGGCCGGTGCTCATTCAATGACTGAAATGCCTTGCGCAACCCCTGATGCCCAATTCGGTACCCAGAGCCTTCATCCGCCAGCGCCGGACCCCATCCACCTGCACTCACCAGCACGCCCGCCTGCGTACGGCCCACCACATTGGATCCCGTCCCCGCAATCACCAGCACGCCACGGCCGCCATGAAAGGCAGCATCCAGCGCAATTTCCTCATCGCCACACAGCTCCAGCTCGCCGCTCACCAGCGACTGCATGGTGGAGCGAATCCACTCCGCCACCAGAGGCACCGAAGCGCCGGAAGTTCCAATACAACTGCGGGTAACGGACTGCAGGCTCACACCCGCCTTGGCAGACAATTCCTTGAGCGCCGCTTCCAGATTCTGCCGTGCTACCTCCGGCCCCACGCGCAGGCGCTTGATCGTGGCTCCCTGCACCCGCGCCAGCTCGCGCGTCTCGTCTGCCAGTACATATTCCGTTTTTGTGCCACCTGCGTCCGCCGCCAGAAAATATCGCATCCCTGAATCGTCCCTCGATGGAACTGCAAGCCAGCATCTCCCAATGCTGGCTGCAGGACTGCCATTCCTTGCGCTTCTACTACTCCGTTACGACTGCCTTCACCAGGTTCCGCGGACGGTCCACATCCACGCCATTCAGAATCGCCACAAAATATGCCAGCATCTGCAGCGGAACCACTTCGCAGACCGGCAGCAGATACTCCGTCGTTGGCGCCACAAAAATGCAGTGCGAACTCAACGCAGCCACTTCCATGTCGCCCTGGTTGGCAATCGCCAGCACCCTGGCCCCCTGCTCCTGCATGTCCTTCAGCAGTTGCAGCGTCTTCTGATAGCGCACTTCGGAATCAGCATCCGCCTTGTCCACCGTCGCCAGCACAATCAGCGGAGTCTTCTCGCTCACCAGCGCATTTGGCCCATGCTTCAGCTCGCCCGTAGGATACCCCTCCGCATGCACATACGACGATTCCTTCAACTTCAGCGCACCTTCGCGCGCCATGGCATAGTGAATCCCGCGGCCGAGATACAGGAAGGTCGCCGCCTGGTAGTATTCCCGCGCAACCGCTTCCACGTCCTTTTGCCACTGCTGCAGCTGGCCAGCGATCAGCGTCGGCAGAGCCTGCAATTCCTGAATGCGCCTGGCAATCGCCGCTTTGTCCAGCGTGCCACGCTCTTCCGCCGCCGCCAGCGCCAGTAAATACAGCACCACCAACTGAGTGGTAAAGCTCTTGGTCGCCGGAATCGCCTTTTCCACACCGGCACAGGTCGGCAATGCCACATCGGCCTCGCGGGCCATAGTCGAACCATGTACATTCGTAATCGCCAGCGTCCCATGCTTGCGCGTCACCGCCTCCCGCAGTGCCGCCAGCGTGTCCGCTGTTTCTCCGGACTGCGAAATCACCACCACCGCCGGATTCCGCAGCGTATTCACCGAGCGGTAGCAGTATTCACTGGCATACTCCACGTCCACTGCAATGCCGCTCATGTCTTCAATCATGATTTCCCCTGCCAGCCCGGCATGACGGCTCGATCCGCTGGCGGCGATCACGATTTCGCTATGATCCTTCACCCATTTGCGTACTGCTGCAAACTGCTCCTCGTTCAACGCGCCGTTGCTCACATAGCGTGCAATTGTCTCTTCCATCGCGCGGGGCTGCTCGTAGATCTCCCTGAGCATCGCATGCTGAAAAGTATTTCCTTGTTTATCAGTCACTTGTATTCCACCTTGCGGGCACACACCCCTCGCCGGAAATCTCCGCATAGCAGACCAGCGAGTGTTGTCCCTCTGAAATTTTATTACTTCCAGGACAGCTTTATTACTTCCAGGACAGCCGAGATTTTGATTATTTACAGATAATACAGTCAATTCAATGCACGTTTTGATGATAATCTCTAGCATATCGACCAAAAATAGCAGCGACTGCACAGATTTTGCTAGACCTGCGCATCTTGTTCACTATACATTCACCAGATAAAGCCCTTATTGATATGTCCGCTAAAACTGAAGAACGCGCTGAACGAATCATGAAGCTGCTCCTGCGCAACGGAAATGCTTCCATTGACGAACTAATTGCTACAGTCGGCACCTCTGCTCCCAGCATCCGCCGCGACCTCACCAAGCTGGAAAAGCGCGGCCTGGTGCGCCGCACCCACGGCGGAGCCACACTGGTCGAGCCTTTGCTCTATGAGCCGTTCCGTTACGACACTTCGTTCCAGTCGCGCGAGCAGCGTTATGCCGACCAGAAGCGCCGCATCGGGCTGGCCGCCGCCGACCTGATTCAGGAAAATGAGACCATCGGACTGGCCGCCGGCACCACGACGACGCAGATCGGCCGCAGCATCCGCCACCGCAGCAACATCAAGGTCATCACCAATGCCATCAACATCGGCATGGAGCTTTGCAACCAGCCGGGCATCAAGACCTCTCTCACCGGCGGCGTCATTCCCTGGGCATGGTCCTTTTCGCTCTCCGGACAGGGAGCCATCAATTTTCTGAACGATGTTTATCTGGACAAGGTTTTTCTGGGTGTCGTCGGCCTTGATATTGAGCGCGGCGCCACCACACTGGAATCTGAAGAGGCCCTCACCTTCCGCACCATGATTAAGCAGGCAAAACAGGTCATCGTCGTTGCGGATTCCAGTAAAATCGGTCAGGTCAGCGCTTCCCTCATCTGCCCGCTCAGCAGTATCCATGTTCTGGTCACGGATACAGAGGCGTCAGACCAGACCATCTCCGAGTTCACCAGCCGCGGAATCCAGGTTATTCGGGCCTGATTTCCGACCATTTCAAAAAGAAGGGAACCGCATGCCATATAGTAATCGGTTACTTCAAAAAAATTTCCTGCAAATCACCATTCTCTGCCTGCTCCTTGCAAGTACACTTCTTCCCCTTCATGCACAAACCTCTTCCCCCGATGCGCCCACCGCCGGCAAGCTGACACCTCACCAAATTGACGAAATCTGGATCAAAGCCAACAGCAGGTACGACCCCGAACGCAAGGCAATCCTGGCCGATGTTCAGCGTGGCGACTTCGAGGGCCCTTTCCGTCCGGACTGGCAATCCCTGAGCCACTATCAGGCGCCGGAATGGTACCAGGACGCCAAATTCGGCATCTTCATCCACTGGGGCATCTATTCCGTCCCCGCCTTCGGCAGCGAATGGTATTCGCGGAACATGTACGTGCAGGGTACATCGGAGTACAAGCACCACATTGCCACCTACGGCCCACAAAGCAAGTTTGGATATAAGGACTTCATCCCCATGTTCAAGGCCGAACACTGGGACCCGAACCGCTGGGCAAAGCTCTTCAAAGAATCCGGCGCAAAATACGTCGTTCCTGTCGCTGAGCATCACGACGGCTTCGCCATGTATGAGTCGAACCTGACAGATTGGTGCGCCGGCAAGATGGGCCCGAAGCGCGACATTATTGGCGAACTTGAGAAAGCCGTGCGTGCCGAAGGATTGCATTTTGGCGTCTCTTCCCATCGCGCCGAACATGACTGGTTCATGGGCGGCGGCCGCGAATTTGCCTCCGACGTCAACGATCCCAAATATGCCGCCTTCTATGGCCCGGCGCTGCCGCACTACAGCGATGACGATAAGAATTGGAATGATCTGGAACAGGACTGGACGCATGTTTCCAATGCCTATATGAATGACTGGGTCGCCCGAACAGCCGAGTTGGTGCAGCGCTATCACCCGGATCTGATCTACTTCGACTGGTGGATTGGCCAGCCCTCTTACCGCAACCACCTCAGTGAATTTGCTGCCTACTACTATAACCAGGGTGCAGCTCGCGGCACCGGTGCCGTAATCGACTACAAATATCACGACATGGCGGACCACTCTGGCACGCTGGACATCGAACGCGGCCAGCTCACCGGCATCCGCTCCGAACACTGGCAGACGGACACCTCCATCAGCGACAAGTCCTGGGGGTACATCCAGAACGACACCTACAAATCCGCCGACGTGCTGATCCACCAGCTCATCGACATCGTCAGCAAAAATGGCAACCTGCTGCTGAACATCGGCCCGCGCGCCGACGGCACCATTCCGGAAGCTGCGCAGAAGACCCTGCTGGACATGGGCGCATGGCTCAAGATCAACGGCGACGCCATCTACGGCACCCGCCACTGGAAGATCTACGGTGAAGGCCCCACCAAGGTGGAGGGTGGCGCGTTCCACGACACTGACACCAAGCTCTATACCGCGCAGGACTTCCGCTTCACCTCCAAGGGCGCAACCCTCTACGCCATTGAAATGGGCTGGCCCACCGATGGCAAAGCCGTCATCCACTCCCTGGGCACCAGTTCGCTGGGAGCTGCCAGCAAGGTGAAAAGCGTCGCACTCCTCGGCTCCAATGCCACCATCGGCTGGCAGCAGGAAAAGGACGGACTCCACCTGCAACTGCCACCGAAACCCGCCGGAGAATACGCCTACTCCTTCCGCATCCTGCTGCAATAACCCACAGCAGGAGCGCCTGCAAACAGCCAATGGCACAATTCAGGGCACACACGCCAATATGTGCCATTGGCTACTTTCAAGAAACCATGGACGAGTTGTAAGATAGAGGTACGGAGAGGTGGCAGAGCCCGGTTGAATGCAGCTGACTCGAAATCAGCCATACCTTTACGGGTATCGGGGGTTCGAATCCCTCCCTCTCCGCCACAAACCCTTCCCAAGACATCCCAGAAGAGCAACATAACCTCAGGAAATACTGGATTTCCGTCTTTCTACATCCAAAGAGCCACCGTGGAAGCCTGGCTTGCCTGTGGGGATATTTTTTTGGGGAGGGATATTGCATTCAAACTGTGGGTACATTGCAAACGTGGCCGCCAAACGGGCGATCACCTCGGAATCGGGTGCGGGCGGACGGGAGAGATCGACGCCCTCCCACCGCAGCGCCCGTATTCTTTCCCCTGGGCGAGTAGACCGTCATCGTCGCCTGCGAGACATTCTCCACCGCAATCCACGGCCTGCCAGCCACCAGCGGGTCCTTCCCGGTCGTGACTGCAAACTCCGGCCCCGCGACAGGCTGCGCATCCGGCGCCGCCCCCGGCCAGATCGGCACCTGCGTTTGCCCCGGCGAGGGCTGCCACGTAAAGGTTTGCGCGTGCAGGCTGGCACAGGCACACGCTGCAAAAAGAGCGATGAGCAAAGTTTTCATGGTTGGATTCGCTCACCAGGTATCTGCCGTCGTCGGGTGGCTCCGCACTTTGTTCAAACCAGCGCCGACGCACTTCCCACATTTCTTTTGAGGGGT
>DZDJ01000211.1 GCA_022736715.1 Edaphobacter aggregans | reverse complement strand
CGGAAGCTGCGCGCATCGCGCGCGAGCTGATCGCCTCTGGGCACTCGGTGGACATTGGACTGGCGCAAATCAATAGCAAGAACCTGCCCCGTCTGGGGCTGGGCGTTGATCAGGTTCTTGACTCGTGCCAGAATTTGCACGCCGCGCAGACTGTTCTGATGGAGGGGTGGATGCGCTCGGGCAACCTGCGCGCCACCTTGTCGGCATACAACACCGGCAAGCTCCACAGCCCTGTGGGAATGGCTTACGAGGAGAAGGTGTTTGGCAAAGCTGGCGTTGTCGTGCCCGCCATCCCAGGTGGACGGGTGGCGCAGTGGGCCACCGATGGCGCTGCGCTGCCGCCGGTTCGCCCCGTCCTCACCTGGACGCCGCAGGCGAGCCCGCTGGCGCCCAAGGGCGATGGGCTCAGTCCTGCGGGCTGGCGGTAAATGCGTTCATCACGTCTGCCGTTTTGGCTGAGGCAGAAAAAACGCGGCACTTGTAAATCCAGTTGTCGCCTGGCTCCCACCCCCTGGTCTCAAATTCGAGGCCATTATCCCCTGCGGCAATGAGATGAAAACGCAGCCCACCCGGGCGTGATGCAGACTTTGGTTCAGCGGCGGCGATCTGCCCGTCATTGTAAATGCAGTAAAATATGTTCGCCACGGCATGCCTTGGCCTTGCCGCCGATTTTTTGAGTATGCGCGACTGAGCGCCGGAGAGGCTGTTTATTTTCTTTTCAATCTCCTTTTTCCGACTTTCCTTTTCGTTTCGAAGTTGCCGTTCCGACAAACCGGTGGACTCAATCCAATCCGCTACAGTAGTGTCAAACAGCACAAAATCTTTTTCGCCGACACCTATTTTTTTGAACAGTTCCTGTATCACCTCCGCGCGCTCCGCATCCTTGTCGGCATCGCCGGTGACATCGAAAAATGGGCCGTCGATTTCACTTTCACCGCTGTCGTTGGCATCCCCCTCATCCCCATCCGCGCCTTCTGTGACGCTCAGTCGGCCGCGGTTGGCATTTGCGATGCCGGGTTTGCAATATCGCGCAACTTGGTGAAAGAATGTCGTCTGGTCAATGTGTGGTTTGGGCGGCTCTTTTTTAAGCCGCTCAAGCACGCGGAACATAATTTCCGCCGCGCGCTCGTCCTTGTCTACATACAGGCCACCGGACTGTATGTGCCCGTATTTTTCGCGGAAGGCCGGGTCATTGCGCCAAAACATGGCGGCGCGCTTTGATTCGCGCATCAACGCTTCCGGCGGCCAGTCGTGCAAAGGTATCACGGAAAGGTGTTGTGGAGTGTTCATGATCAGGTCCTTTGGTGGCGTTGTAATCAGTTTGAGAAAATGGAGAAGGCGAATTCCAATTGCGCGGGATTTCTTTTCTGATTTCGCGCAAGCCGAATATCAAGCACTAGGGCAACGGCTCGCGCTGCCCACAGCCCAAGAAAAAATATAAAACGGAGAAAGTCGGCGACAGCCTGGCTGCCTGCGGCTTTCGCTTTGCGCGCCAATTTTTCCAGCGCGATCAGCGCGTGACGCGCGACGACATAACCATGCGCTCCGCCTCGAGCGGCGGTTTTGCTGTTTTTAGACGCTAGCATTGCTAATCGCCGGCCGGCGCGACCAAGAACCCAGGTTTTGATAAACGCCGTCGGCGAGTTGCACCAC
>DZDJ01000013.1:30953-73598 GCA_022736715.1 Edaphobacter aggregans | reverse complement strand
ACTAGTTTGAGAGGGAGACATTTCTACTTTGCAACACTGAGCAGAGGAGATAGATAATAAGAAAGCTCTAATAAGTAGCATCCCGAAATGGCATTCTTTCTGCACTTGTCTCACATATGACATCTGCAACAAACACATCTAAAAATGCAACAGGGGGTAGAGCGAGACTCACAGTCTGTATTATGGGGATTGCTTTATTCAGTTGCATAAGCGGTGGCTTGCTAACCTGGATTTATTTTCGGCATGCCACCCATGCTCTGTTTATGGGCGCAAAAAAAATGAGTTCCAAAGCTGAGTCTATTGATAGGTCTACACGCGTTCTGGTTTTAGACCCATTTCTTGTAAACCTGAGCGATCCTGATGGAAACAGTTACTTGAGGTTAGCACTTGCTCTCCGCCTTCAAAATGGAAACGCAAAAGGCACAGACACGACAAGTGAAAAGGTTGAACTTCGCGACACAATTCTAGATGTGTTGGCACGTCAAAGCTCGGAGGAACTGCTGTCTCCAAATGGGAAAGAAATATTGAAGAAGCAAATTATGCAGGCCTTTTCAACTCATAATGAACAAGAAAAGGTAGTCTCAGTCTATTTCACAGAGGTACTTGTTCAAAGATAACAAGATGACACATTGCTTTCTGGAACTCTAGTAATCAGAATTCATGAATAAAATGGAGCGCAGTGGTGACCTCTGGCGAAGCAAATATGACACATCTTCCGACAATTCTGGAAAAGAATAGAGAGGATAACTGCGACGAAGTGGCCACGTCGATCGTGTCATCTCAAAAAGGCACCTCAAGAAATCTGATGGAGCTCGAGGAGCACATTTTATGGCCTGTGCTACGGAACGTTCCGATTTCTTTAGAAGTTGCAGTTCCTATAATACGCTTTTGTGTTCGCGATTTATTAGCACTCGAAGATGAGAAGGTTATTCAAAGCGCATGGCAATCCACCACTGACATACCTTTATGCATTGGCAAGGTACATCTAAGTTGGGGTGAGTTTGAAGTATCTGAAGGCAAGCTTGCCTTACGTTTGACACTACTTACCTGAGTGCGAACTAGCAGTCATATAACAGGAGAACCTATGCAGGCCAGGACGAAAAGCGAAGGCAAGACAGTTGAAATTATTCTGGAACTATTTGCACCGTTGAAACGGCTCTGCACCGTGAAGAAGGACCATCGCCAACTGTCTCTCGTGGAAACACTTTCGCTTGGCGGCAAAAAGCAGCTAATACTCGTGGAGTGTTCTGGAGTACGTTATCTAGTGGGATGTGCAGATGGTGTGCAGGCGATAGTCCCGGCTTCTGTGCAAATGAGTGAGAAAGTTAGGCCCTCCATTGAATTTATTTCTAAAGATGTGGAAGGAGAGGTTGCATCGCGCTGCGAGAAGAAAACGCGCGAATCTATAGTAGCTGCCGCAATAGAAAAGGGTTTTGCGTGAAAAAAACACTATTACTAAAAATCTTAGCTATAAGTTTACTGGTAATAGGAAGCGGCTCCCTATGCGCAGTAGCGCAAATAGAAATACATCCCGCTAGAACCCCAGAAATTCAACAGCCTGCACGGGATCTAACACATATAAAAAAAGTGGATATTCGTGGACCCAGACATCGTGCGCTGTCGATGCTGCCACAGAATGACTTAGCTGCCTCACTAAATACTGGACATTCAGTTCCATGGACGATCGTGGTGGTTCTGACTGTGCTGACGTTGGCGCCTGCAATACTTTTGTCAATGACGCCAATGGTAAGACTACTAGTGGTATTTCATTTTCTCAGGCAGGCATTGGGAACTCAAACGACACCGTCAAACCAGGTTTTGATGGCGCTTGGGTTGGTCATGACATGGTTTCTTATGCAGCCTGTATTAACGGCGGTAGATCATCAGGCAGTCGAACCGTATCGAATGGGGCAAATCAGTGGTATGGAGGCAATTCAAAAAGGTCTGGTTCCGCCAAAGGAATACATGCTTCACTACGCGCGAGAAAAAGACCTTGCACTATTTGCGTCTGCCTCAATGACTAAGCGTCCAGAGAAGCCGGAAGACCTGCCGTTTCAGGTAGTATTGCCAGCATACATCTTGAGCGAACTAAAGGCCGGCTTCCAGATTGGCGCAATTTTATTTCTGCCATTTTTACTAGTTGATATGGTGGTTGCGTCAGTGACGACCTCGATAGGAATGTTGCAGCTCCCTCCTGTTGTCATTTCCACACCGCTAAAAATATTGCTTTTTGTAATGGTTGATGGATGGAATTTGTTGGTTGGATCTTTGTTGCGTAGCTTTTAGCGTGGAGCAGGAGATATATGGGACCAGATCAAGCTGTGGATCTAGGCAGAAAACTGTTGCTAGAGGCGCTAATACTCTCAGCTCCTGTGCTGATTGCTGCTGCACTGGTTAGCCTACTGCTTAGCATCTTACAGACACTAACATCTATCCAGGAACAAACGCTAACAGTTGTTCCTCGTTTGGCGACGGTTGCACTCGCTGGCCTGATTGCGATGCCGTGGTTCATTCATCGACTAGTGTCCTACACTGTTCTTTTATGGCAGAACTTTCATCGGTACCTGGGATAGATAGGATGCACAGTTCTGTAACCCAAATATCTATGTCATGGGAAAGTTTCCTGATCACGGCAGTATTGGTTCTGATACGAATTAGTGGTTTGATGGTATCCGCCCCATTTTTTTCTTCGCAAGCAATTCCGGTGCGGATCAAGATAGGGTTAGTTGTCACAACCACATTTTTACTAGCACCTGTCGTCAACTCGCTTCCGGGGTTGGAGCACACAAATAATACGCCGATCCTCAATGCTGTCCCTCTATTAGGAGAGCTTGCCGTGGGTGTTATATTCGGAATTTCGCTCAATTTATTGAATGAAGCCCTGTTGTTTGCAGGGTTTCTATTAGGAATAGAGTTCAGCTTTTCTCTGATAAATCTGCTTGATCCTAATACGCTGGTAGAAACACCAATATTAGGTCAGCTTCTTGGATTAATTGGAGTGCTTGTTCTGATTAGTGCCGGCCTGGACAGGAGTTTGTTTTCGGCTCTATTGCATAGTTTTGTAGTAGTTCCAGTCGGCAGTGAACGAATTTCTGCTAAACATGCCGTGCAATTTGCCGCAATGGCAGGAGGGATTTTTGAAGCCGGGCTGCAGCTCGCAGCACCAGTGCTGGCGGCAACAATGATTGTAGAAGTAACTATTGGGCTAATTGGCCGAATTTCTCCTCAGCTTCCGGTGATGTTTATCTCAATTCCATTGAAATCTATTGTGGCATATGTAGTGCTGATTGGTTCTTTGGCAATTTGGCCAGGCTATATCGAGAACCATTTCCTGAAATTGTTGGATATGGCAGAAAGATTAATTGTATGAGCGAGCAGAAGACAGAAAAAGCAAGTCAGCAGCGAAAGAACAAAGCTCGCGAGAAGGGCGACGGTGTACGTAGCCGTGAATTAAATTCAGCTTTTGCGATGCTGGCGGGCATTTTAGTTCTGGGGGCTACAGCAAAGCTGTTTCTATCTGAATGGTCTACTGCCTATGCTGAGTCACTTACATTGGGTGGAAGAGTCGACATTACACCAGCAGAACAAGATGTACTGTTTAGAGAGGTTATTCGGATAATTGTACCCGTCTTTGTTCCCGCCGGATTCATTTTGTGTGCGTGCCTGATTGGATCTTTTCTGTCCGGAGTGGCTCAAGCTGGCGGTGTGAGTTTTCATGTCGAATCAATGGCAATACAATTCGAAAAATTAAATCCGGCATCCAATCTCCAGAATATATTTGGCCTCAGATCCATTGGGAGAATGGGAAAATCAATAATTCCATCAATAGCCTTACTGGCCTTCGGCTATGAGAGCCTCAAGACGTCTTTGATAACTATGCCAGTAATGAGTATGGATAGAATACCAGGGATGTTATCTGATAGTTATGGTCTATTTGTTGATGCTGGGTGGATCTTTCTTGGATGGTCGGCCATTGATTATGTTATCGAATGGAGAAGCTGGGAACACAAATTACGCATGTCAAAGCAAGAAGTACGAGAAGAACTCAAGGAGTCAATGGGGAATCCTCAGGTCCGCGGGAGGATCCGTAGCATTCAAAGACAAATACGCAGAAGACGATTGAAAGCGGACGTGTCGCGCGCGAGTGTGGTAATCACCAACCCAACACATTATGCAGTTGCGCTACAGTTTGATTTTGAAAGCCTGCAGGCCCCAACTGTTTTGGCTAAAGGCCGTAATCTGCATGCCAAAGTGCTGAAGCAGGAGGCTCTCTGGGCAGGAGTGCCGATCGTAGAAAACCCTCCACTGGCTCGCTCAATATATAGAACCGTTCCGGAAGGAAAATCCATCCCTTACGAGTTATATGCAGCAGTTGCCAGTATTCTGGCCTATTTATATCGACAGCAGGTGGAGGAGAAAATTCGTCGTGAAAGAGGCAAAAAGGACAGAGAGAAAGTAGTGACAGCTACGAGGGAAACAAATTCCGAGCTGCGCAGGAATAATGACGATTACGACAGGCCAGGGAGTACTGCTACAAAGGAATTAATTTGAAGATGACTGTTAAAGATTTGGGGGCTCATTATGAATGCCAATGCAATGAGGGGTGATATGTCTGGGAAAATGTCGATCGGACTATTCTCCGGTATTGCTCGCCGACTGCATGAGATGTTATTGCCTATGACAGCGATCAGCATGGTTTTTATAATGCTTGTTCCAATACCAGCATTCATTCTTGATCTTCTTTTAGTAGTGTCCTTTACAGGAGCAATGATTGTTTTTCTTTCTGCAATCCAGGTGCGGCGTGCTGTAGATTTCTCTGTTTTTCCGACGTTGCTATTATTGCTCACACTTTTCCGGTTGTCTCTAAATCTTGCCTCCAGTCGCCGCATACTTTTGCATGGCAGTGAAGGCATTGGCGCTGCGGGAAGCGTCATAGAAGCTTTTGGGCAGTTTGTTGTTGGGGGCAATTATGTTGTTGGCTTCGTATTATTTTTAGCACTGATAGCCATTCAATTTCTGGTTGTTAGCCATGGTGCCGTAAGGACAGCAGAAGTTACAGCACGCTTTACTCTTGATGCACTTCCAGGGAAGCAAATGGCGATTGATGCAGATATGAATGCCGGTCTAATTGATGAGGAAGGAGCAAGAAAGAGGCGCGAAGCAATAGCGCGAGAGGCAGAATTCTATGGAGCCATGGACGGCGCTGCGCGCTTCAATCAGAGGGATGCCTTGGCAACGATATTGATAACAGCCATCAACATTGTTGCAGGGCTATTAATCGGTACGTTGCAGCAGGGTATCGCTCTAATGGAGGCAGTAAAAACATATACGATCCTGACTGTAGGAGATGGTCTGGTGACCATGATTCCATCGCTTCTGATTTCTGTGGCTGGTGGAATAGTGCTTACACGTGCATCCTCGGCTGATGCTCTAAATCAGGAGATAAGGGGGCAACTGTTTGGAAAGGCCAACACATTATGGATTGCTTGTGGTGTGTTACTCGCATTTTTGATTGTTCCAGGATTTCCCAAACTACCTTTTCTCCTGATGGCGGCAGGGCTTGCTTTTGTGGCTAAGGGGCTTCCAGATTTGAAAGAAACGGGATCGTCCACTGGAATACAGGATAAGTCGAATGCCAAAGGTATAGATGCGGCAAAACAGGAAAATCTTGCTTCACTCTTGCGGGTGGACGAGCTTTCACTGGAAATTGGATTTCAATTGATCCCACTGGTTGATGAAAAGCAGGGTGGGCAAATGCTAAGCAGAGTTCGGGCACTGAGACGTCATCTTGCCACAGAGTTAGGGTTTATTGTGCCAGCTGTCCATATAACGGACAACCTGAGGCTTAAGCCACGAGAGTATGTAATCTCGCTGCGCGGAGTTGAGATTGGCAGATGGCAGATGGAGGGTAACAACGTTCTGGCAGTTGCTGTGGAAGCGCAGGCACATTCGCTACCTGGAACTGAAACAAAGGAGCCAGCATTTGGAGTAAGTGCGCGATGGATTCAGCCTGGTTTAGAAAATCAGGCTCTGGCGGCAGGCTATTCTGTGGTGGACCAGACCACAGTTATTGGAACGCATCTTGGCGAGCTAATCCGTCAACATGCACATGAGCTTCTCAGCAGAGCAGAGATGAAGCGCTTATTGGATGCACTCAATGATACACACCCAAAACTTGTAGAGGAGTTGGTGCCGAAGTTGTTGAATTTGGGTGAAGTGCAGAAAGTGTTGCAGCAACTATTGCGCGAGGGAGTTTCGATTCGGGACCTTGGGGCAATACTTGAGGTGCTTATCGAAGCATCTCAATCGTCAAAACAAATTGTCTATCTTGTAGAAAGCGTGCGACAGTCACTAGGTCGTGGTCTGGTTGCGCCCTTATTGGAACAGGATGGAAGTCTTAAAGTTCTTTTACTTAATTCATTGCTTGAGGAAGAAATTATCGGAACCCTGGATCCCGAACAGATGGTTCGTTTGCTCGGCGACGGAAGCAGAACTTCGAGTGCATCAAAAGGATTTATCAGAAAAATTGTGGAGTCTGTGAAACGTCTAACGGGGGGTGCTTCAACTTCGGCACTTCCCGTGCTGTTATGTCCAAGTCCAGCCAGATATCACTTGAGACGCTGGCTTGAGCCAATGCTGCCAAGAATTGCAGTTCTGGCGCCTGCAGAAATTCCATCAGAAGTAAAAATACGACCAATCGCAACTTTGGATTAGTCGACATACAAGTGCAATACAAAGCACGAATAACGGGGTTAGAGAATGCAGAATCCAAACATAGCGACAAATGAAAAGAGGAAGCATGTAGCCGAAACAAGTGTATTTATGACGGATGCGGCAGTTTCAGAATTTTCCAAGTCCTTCGCTTCTGCAAGTGTGCACCACTTTAATAGTGGAAATGCTCCAGAGGAAGATAAAGCTTACGGAGCATTGCCGGGATCCGCAGACTATTGCGAGCAACAATCCCAACAGCAACTGCTGGAGCATCTGCCGATGGTGCGCTACATAGCGAGAAGAATTCATGAACGACTGCCACAGCATGTTGAAATAGATGACCTGATTTCTGCCGGGGTGGTGGGGCTTTTAGATGCGTTCTCCAAATATGATCAAAGTAGAAATGTTCAGTTCAAGAGCTATGCTCAATTTCGTGTACGTGGAGCAATCTTAGATTCGCTGCGTACATTGGATTGGAGCCCTAGAGAGCTGCGGCGCAAGGGTAGAGAAATAGAGGCAGCGATGAGCGCGGCGACATCGAAGCTTGGGCGCGTTCCATCCGAAGCCGAGATAGCCGGAGAAATGGGGATCAGTCTTGCAGGTTATCAACAACTGCTCGGAGAATTGAAGGGCCTGGAGATCGGAAGTCTGCATTTGCAGCGCACGGAGGATTCAAACGAAGAAGAGCTCGCATATGTACCGAATTCCCAAGATGATGACCCGTTATTCCGTTGCTTGCAGGGGGAGGTGAGGCAGCATTTAGTAGATGCTATTGAGCAATTGCCTGAACGCGACCGGCTTGTTCTAACACTGTATTACTACGAGGAATTAACGATGAAAGAAATCGGTGTGACGCTTGGTGTCGTCGAGTCGCGTATTTCACAAATCCACTCTTCAGCAATTCTCAGACTAAGATCTTCACTATATGAATTGTCGGAAAATCACAAAATGTAAAAGCATAAAGCTGAAAACTGGTCGCTTTATATAAATGAGAACACAATAGCAATGCCATTAAATATAGAGGCAATGTATGGATAAAATACTTAGCCAGGATGAAATAGATGCACTGTTTTTAGCCGCGCAGTCTACAGCCTCAGAGGTGGAAATAGATAAATGCAAAGGCAAAGTGCGGGTAGAAACTTACAGCTTCAGTAGAGCTGGGCAAATTAGCAATGATCAGTTACGCTCTATTCGCACAGTTAATGATCTGTTTGCCAAAAACCTTAAGCATAGTTTTGGTACATGGCTGCGGACTCAATTTGAAGTAGATCTTGTTTCTGCGGAGCAGCTGCCTTTCTCGGATTTTCTGACGCGCGTTCCGGAACTTGCTTACGTCTGCTCTGTCAGGTTGGAACCATTAGGAGCATTGGCAGTTTTAGAGCTTGATCTGACATTAGCGATGCCAATGATAGATCTCCTCTTAGGTGGCGACGGTGGAAGCATAATAAATCGTGACTTGACAGATATAGAAGAATCCATTATGGCCAGCGTAGTGGAGGTTATTTGTAAGGAACTGAGTGTCGCATGGCAACCTCTCGGCCTGCAGGTAGCATTTGAAATGCGAGAAATGCAAGGACAAGTGGCGCGGCTTTTGCCAATGGTTGAAAAAACACTTTGCGTCTCATTTGAAATTCGCATGCCAAAGGCGCAAGGCATGTTAAATATCTCTTTCCCTGCCGTTGTGTCGAATACAATTCTACGCCGTCTGATTCGTGAACGGGACCAATTCAAGAGAAGATCAATGGAAACACGTAACCGGATGGCTGAATTAGTCAGACAGGCTTCTATTGGGGCTGTATTGCAATTTCCACCGATTAGAATTCCAGCTAAGAGTCTGTCACGTATGGAAGTAGGTCAAGTACTGCGTCTATCGCTACCAAAGAGCAGCGTTGGTGAATTGCTAGTATCTGGAGTTCCGTTATTCAGGGCATTAGCCGTTCGTAGCGGAGAACAAAGGGCCGCGAAGGTGGCTGATTTTAGTTTGTAGATGGAGTACTTGGTCTTTACTGGAGCGTGTTTCATAAACACCTTCGCAGTGTAACCCATAGGCAAGCGAGATAGAAGAAGGCGCGACAGGTAAGAAGGAGGTGCTAATGACGAACCAGCAGTCTGCGGAACTGGCCCAGTCATGCGTCGGTGGGCTCGATGATCCAGCGTCGTTTGTATCGCCGGAGTTTCCTTCCGTCTTCGTGCTTTTTCTTCTTATTGTTTTCGCGGTACGGAACGATGAGGTCGATGCCGCGCTTTTTGAGCCGCTTCGGTTCCGGCAGCAGCGGCTCGATCAACTCCCACTGCGCATCGTTCAACAACTCGAATCTCTTCTTGCTCATACTAGAAGTTCAACAAACCACCCGCCTCATGCAGTCGTCCCCAGCTTGAGGCCGAACCTATTTATGAAACACGCTCTAATAAAGAATGAATCTGGAAGGCGCTCCTGATTTGAAAATCTAATTCGTGTTCATAGGGAGAGCAGTAAATCCTAAAGTCAGCAGGAATGAACGAGGAGAAAGAATTGGTAAAAAAGAACAGGGATGCAAAATACACAGAAGAAGTCTCTTCTCAAGTTGATAAGCGCAGGCTTTCAGGTGCCAAAAGTGATAAAGGTGAGAATACTACGAGAATGCCAGCGTCAAACTCAGAAAAATCGGATTCAATAAGCCATGCCGATATAGTTGCACGCTCAATAGATCTATTAATGGATGTTGAACTTGATGCAACCTTGCGATTTGGTGCTCGTGAAATGAGACTTCAAGAGGTTTTAGCGCTGGGCCCTGGCGATGTTATTGAACTGGATAGACATGTCGTCGATCCCGTTGATTTGATCGTCGGAGATAAAATTGTTGCTCGCGGGGAGGTTGTATTGGTTAACGGGAGTTTTGGTCTGCGCGTGACTGAAGTTTCAACACCACAACTGCGATTGGAGAGCATCAGATGTCTTTTTTGAGGATGGGCAGGTCAGTTGCGAACAGTAGGGTGAACGGGCCAAGTGAGGACTATTTAAATTCAAGCGCATTGGATTGGATCGTTGAATGTGGAAATGCGACTTGTCGAAACCGGTCTCTTCGCTTTTGGCGCAGACAAATGTTCTTATTTGAAAATACATGGGCTTGTAGTGGTGATTGTTTACGCATCTTGGTTGCAAGGGCCCTGAGAAGAGAGGCGGGTAATGTAGGCGAAGCGCGCGGACGTCATCATCACCGCATTCCTTTGGGGCTCATAATGTTATCGCGTGGGTGGATTACTCAGGAGCAGCTCCAGTATGCTCTTGAAATGAAAAAGCACGATGATCCAAGACGTATTGGAGAATGGTTGGTGTCAGAATTTGGGGTAGAGGCTCAACACGTAACAAGGGCTTTGGGGATTCAATGGAATTGCCCCGTTTTTACTGACTCCGAATTTGATGCAGCACGGATGGCACTTTTGGTTGCACGAGAGCTAGTTAGGTCCTATGAATTTCTGCCGTTACGCTTGGCTGCCGATCGGATCCTTTATCTTGCATTCGCTGGAGATATCAATAGATCGATTGCGTATTCTATGGAAAAAATGCTTGGGCTGCGCGTCGAAAATGGTCAGCTTTCCGATAATCTGTATACGAAAATGAGGGGAGAATTAATTGATGTTGAGTTTGCCGGCGAGCAAGTTCATAAGATGCCTAACCTAAGCTTTATGGCAGAGCATATTGCCACGGAAATGGAACGAAAGCAGGCTGCAAATAGCAAACTGGTCAGGATGCACAATCATTATTGGTTGCGCATGTGGTTTCACTCAAAATTCGTCAGTGGTACGGAAAAGCAGTTGCCAGATCATGCTACTGGAGTTCGTGATTATATATACCAAATTGACTTATCCTCCTAATTCAATGGATGCGTGACTGACCTACGGTTCTAAGTGGAGGCTGAGGCATGGACAAGATTACGGTTCTTATAGTCGATGATTCTTCTGTAATGCGAAAGATTATCGAGAGGTCGGTCAGGCAGGCGGGACTGGAAAATGCTTCTATTATTGAAGCAGACAATGGTGTTGAGGCGTTGGACAGAGTAAGAAGCCACCGAGTGGATCTAATACTTACTGATATAAATATGCCCGTGATGGACGGTCTTACTTTCCTGGGACAGATGCGGGAACAAGAATTGGCGCCAGGCGTTCCCGTTGTCATAATCAGCATTGAAGGAAGCGAGCAGCATGTGCGCCAGGCAATAGCTGTTGGCGCACGGGCCTATATTCGTAAACCATTCACTCCAGAACAGGTGCGCGATCGAGTTCTTCCACTTTTAGAGAAGTAATTTCAAATGGAACTTATCTCTTCTCAATAAGCTAATTTAAATACCAGAACAATCGGGGGTTCCCTCGGTTCTGCCGGGGAGGCAGTAGCAGTTTGACAGATACGGGAGTCCATCCAGGAAACTCCGAGATGTGCAGCCGGCACGGAATCCTGCCAGTAAAATCATCCCTCCCGGTTTGCACAAGATCGCGCCGGAGAATCGCTACTTCTACCACGGGCTGTTAAGGTGGCTCAATCAAACTGGGGCCGGGTTAGCGACCCCGCACCAGCCGCTTTGAGCGGCTCATACAATAAAGCCCCCGGCTCTGGGGGATATTTACTCAATAAAATTATGTCGTACTCCTTTCTTATGGCCATTCTGCCTGTCACTATCTGAATCATTCAACGCAAACTCTATAAACTATTTCTAATTCGCACGCCTGGTTGTTGGTGAACAACTTGCATTATCAATGGCTCAAAGAGGTTATATGGATAGCGGTTTGTATGCAGCCTATACTGGCCTGTTAGGAAGAATGCAGGCACTGGATACCGTGGCAAATAATCTGGCAAATGCAAGCACTCCAGGTTTCCGTGCACAACAGGACTACTTTCGCAGTGTTTTATCCGGCGAAGGATCGACCGATTCACAAGTTGGACAGGCCGTAAATAACTTTGGGGTTCTGGGCGGTAATGTGCCGGATTTTTCACAGGGACAATTAATGCAGACGGGAAACCCTCTAGATCTGGCCCTGGACGGCCAGGGCTTTTTTATGCTTCAGACAAAAGATGGAACACGTTACACGAGAGACGGCTCCTTTCAAAGATCAAATGCGGGTCAATTAGTTACTCAGTTAGGTGAACCAGTTTTGGATTCAGCGGGAAAGCCAATTACTGTTCCATCGGGTAATGTTCATGTCGCTCCCGATGGCACGATCTCAGTTGCCGGGGCCGTAATTGGAAAAATCGCGGTTGTAGATTTTGCAGCAGATGCCATGTTGACTCAAGACGGGACAAATCGCTTTGCAGCGTCACCGAGTATGCTGTCGAAAGCGAGCCTCGCAACGGTTCATCAGGGTGCACTTGAAGGCGCAAACGAGGATGCGATTCATGGAACTATGCATCTGATCCTTGTGCAGCGACAAGCTGAAATGATGCAGAAGGCGCTAAGTGTTTTCGACACGGATTTTGACAAAACGGCTGCAGAAGAAATTCCAAAGGTGTAGTGGAATCGTAGTAGTACCACGGAGAAGAAAATGATCAGCGCTTTATATACAGCAGCTAGTGGCATGAGTGCGCAGCAGTTGAATCTAGATACGATCGCAAATAACCTGGCCAATTCGGCAACTGCCGGGTTTCGTGGAAGGCGCTTGCAATTTGAAGATATGATCTACCAGAATCTGGTGACACCTGGAGCCGCGCAAAGTCAGCAAACTATCTCTGCAGGACTGCAAATTGGCTTGGGTACTCGCTCTGCCGCAACCGAAGTGATCATGACTCAGGGGGACTTTAACCAGACAAACAATCCTCTTGATCTCGCGATTCAAGGGAATGGTTTTTTTCAGATACAGAGGCCCGATGGAACGATTGCATATACGCGTGCAGGAAGCTTTCATCTAAATAATCAGGGAACTATGGTGACGACTGATGGCGATCAGCTCATCCCTGATATTACGATCCCACCAAATGCGACTTCTGTGACAATCACACAATATGGTGTTGTCAATGCAACCTTGCCTGGGCAGCAAAATCCAACACAGTTAGGGCAAATTCAGTTAGCGACCTTCCCGAATTCTGGGGGGCTTGATTCAATCGGCAGCAACCTGTTGCAGGCCACATTGTCTTCAGGAAATGCGGTGGTGGATGTTCCAGGTGGAAATTCCGGCATGGGTACTTTGCAACAAGGGTATCTTGAAAACTCTAATGTAGATGTTGTAGAGGAGTTTGTTCAAATGGTGTTGGCGCAGCGTGCTTATGAGAGTAACTCGAAAGTAATTCGGGTAGCAGACGATATGTATGGCCAAACGAACAATCTGATTCGATAGAGCGAGGACGCAATGAGATTTATCCTCTGGCTTGTTCTGATCAATATTCTTTTAGTGAACTATGCTGCAAACTCTGAAGTGTGCGCAAGAACAATTGCCGCTGCTGCCGCAGCAGATGACCTGACTTTGGTCGGCCATGAAAATCAAAGATCCAGTACAAGCGGATACTACCTAAAAAAAATACTTTGGGATGCCACCTTGAGTGCCGGGTGGGGAGTATTTGAGGATTGCGCGCATCCTGAAGATCCATGGATCGCAGTCAGAGTCCATGGGCGAATTAATTCGCAAGTTCTGAAGCAACCGAAAGCCATGAATGGGAGTGATGTTTCAACGCCAAAGCATCTCCTAATAAAAGCGCGAAACCTGACCGTGCATTCAGGTGATCTTGTTAATTTGTGGCAGTCTGACGACTGGGTACACTTAAATCTAGCCGCTACGGCCGAGCAATCTGGCGAGGTTGGCGATGTAATTTGGCTGCGCGTCAAGATGAATGACCGTTTACAGCAGATGCAGGGAGTTGTCCGTGGAAATAGATCTGTGGAGATGGTGCAATGATTGGTAATTTGCAAGCAGAACGTGCAGGTCTCCATTGTGAAGTCAAGGGACTGCTGCGACATCAAGTGGCAGTGGTTCTCGCCATATTAATATCTATGGCAGTATTGCACTCATACGCCAGCACAAAAAAAGGAAAGCAGGTAAAAGATAACCCCGCAGATGCCTCACTACAAGCATATCTGAGCAGAGTGCGGGCTGAGAGTGCTGGCACACTTCCCACAACCGGATCTATATGGACAGATTCAGGCCGGCTAACTCGCATGTCAACCGATGTGAGAGCAATGCGTCCACATGATTTGATACAAGTAGTTGTCTCCGAGAACCTTGCCGCTTCAACTGATGGGGCAGTAAAGAATACTCGCTCCTCCAGTGCAAACACACAATTATCTGCCTTATTTGGTCAGCTTCACGCGGGAAATGCCTTGCAAAACTTATTGAATCAGAGCTCAGCCGCAGCTCTAAATGCGCAAGGCCAAAGTGTGACTAATTCGAGCTTAAGCACCATTGTAGGAGGTCAGGTGGTAGATGTATTACCAAATGGAATGTTAGTAATTGAGGCAGCGAGACAGGTGGAATTCAGCCAGCAAACAGAGACGATCGTCCTGCATGGATTGGTGAGGCCGGAAGACATCAGCCAGGACAATCAAGTGCTTTCAACGGCAATCTCCAGCCTTGAAATCGAGGTGCGTGGTAAGGGGATCATCAATGACTATACACATCGCCAAAATCCAGTAGTGCGTTTTCTGGAGAAGCTCATGATCTTTTAGTGCGCACAGAAGTTACCGGAGACAGATAGAGGCAGGGAGAAATAAATGATTTTCTGGGAGAGTGTTTTGCGGGTTAGCAGATTTGTTGCTGCATGGTTCCTTGTCTTCTCGCAGGTGAGACCGCTTACGGCACAAAATGCGGTTGATGAAGCAGTCGGCGCTCCAATCGTAGAACCTGCAAGCCATGTATCTGGAGGCGTAGAGTTAGCTCGCATCAAGGACATTTCCTCTATAGAAGGGATTAGAGACAACCAGCTCGTTGGATATGGTATTGTTGTTGGGCTAAATGGAACGGGCGACAGTCAACAGACAGTTTTTCCTTACCAAACCCTAGCATCTACGCTCCTGCGCATGGGAGTCAGCATTACTTCTAACACAATTATGCTTCGTAATATAGCTGCTGTGTTCGTGGAAGCAACATTACCTCCGTTTGCTGAATCTGGCATGAAGTTAGATGTGACAGTTTCTTCGGCCGGCGACGCTCGCAGTCTTGAAGGTGGCATGCTGCTAATGACTCCACTTTATGGTGCAGACGGCCAGATTTACGCGCAGGCACAGGGTCCACTGGTTCTGGGCGGATATTCAATCACCCAAAATGGAAATACAAGGCAGATGAACCACCCCACAACCGGCCGGATTCCCCTAGGTGCAATCGTGGAACGCGGTGTTGCAGTTTCGTTGGAAGGGAGGCGCCAATTTACACTTCTTTTGAACAATGCCGATTTTAAAAGCGCTGAAGCCACAGCTTCAGCAATTAACAGAATTATAGGTGCGAATGCCGCTGACACTCTGGATAGCAGGCGTATTGAGTTGACATTGCCATCTGGGGTGGATGCCCCGGAATTTTTAGCAAAGGTAGATGAAATTAGGGTCCCCACATATCCAAGGGCAAAGGTGGTGGTGGATGAGCGAACGGGTACAGTGGTGATAGGAGGCAGTGTTGTGTTACAACCTGTGTCTATTTTGCATGGGGGCCTTTCAGTCAATGTAGTCAGCCACTTTGAGGTTTCGCAGCCGAATGCTTTCGGCCAGGGAACAACACAGGTTGTGCGGCAGACTAGTATAGGTGCACAGGACAAGCCGGTCAGCAGTATTGAATTGAAACAAGGTGCCACTGTAGATGATTTAGTGGCAAGTTTACAGAAAATTGGCGCTTCCGCGAGGGATGTAATTTCTATCTTGCAGGCAATGAAAGCTGCAGGTGCCCTGGAAGCAGAACTCGAGGTCCTATGAATTTTCCCACTTATACGCCTTTTTTACCTACACAATCAAAGGGGTTTAGTAGTGCAGATATGCAGCCCTCACAGCAGAAAAGTGCGAAAGATATAAAACTGGAGAAAGCTGCGCACGAATTTGAGGCCAGCCTGATGCAGGAGCTGCTAAAGCCGATGAAGCAGAAGGATCCGCTGTTTTCTTCCGGAGATGAGGGTGATAGTGATTCTTCCAGCGTGATGGCTGATTATGGTACGCAGGTCCTGGCACAGGCACTTTCCCAAAACGGTGGGTTGGGGATCGCAAAAGAAGTGGTTGCGGAGCTGGGAAAGGTGCAAGCGAAATACACGAGGAAATAAAGAAGGCATTGCGACAAACCTCAGCCAATAAAATCTCCTTAAATAGTTCCGTGATGATGACTAAAGTTTGAAAAAAACAGGCCGATAAGAAAGTGTAAGGAGAGACCTATGGATTTTCAAAATGGGATCAGTCAGTTGAACCAGATATTGACATCAAATAATGTGCAGGGCGCTGCTGCACCAAAAGCGCAAGAGTTGAAGGGAAGCGGCTCTACTTTTGGAAATCCCGGTACTGCCGCGGATACTGATGGAGATGTCGACCAGGCCAGCTTTAGTATGGTTGGAGGGTTAGTAGCCAAAGCTTTACAGGTGTCAGATGTCCGCACGGAAAAAGTAAACAGTATTCAGCAGGCATTGTCTAATGGGGCATATAACGTGTCTTCCAGCGATGTTGCAGAAAAGCTCATGAGCGTGATGGTTAAGTAAATCTGCATAAGGCAAATACAAAAATGATTACGCTGAATGGACTCCTCGATTTGTCCTCTAATGCATTGGCCGCCGACCAGGAAGCTATCAACATCAGCGCCAATAATACTGCGAATGCAAACACACCTGGTTATACACGAGAGTTACCCGTTTGGCAGGAGCAGGACTTCGTATCGTTGAGTGGACAAAGCTCTGGAGATGGTGTGGCTGTAGTGGGTGCAGCTTCTCAGCGGGACCGTGTGCTTGAGCAGAGCATTCAACAGCAGACTCAGGCCCAGCAGCAAACGAACACCATTCTGACAGAATTGAATCAGATTCAGGGCATTTTCAATGACACATCAACCGCGACGGGAGCTAGTTCCACAGGAATTGGAGCATCACTGAATAACTTTTTTAGCTCATTGAGCAGCCTCGAAGCGAATCCTGCAGATGGCCCAACGCGCCAGGGCGTATTGGAAGCAGCGCAGAATCTGGCACAGAGCTTTAATGCTGCTTCCAGTCAGCTACAGCAGCAAACTGGCTCACTCAATCAGCAAGTAGGAGCGGCTGTAGGACAGGTAAATTCCCTGCTGTCCAATATTGCCATGCTGAATAACCAGATCAAGGCCGCAGATCCGAACTCGGATGCCGGTGTATTAGAGGATCAACGGCAACAGGACATTAATCAATTATCTCAGTACATTGGCTTGAATCAAATTACCACGGAAGACAATGGGATCACTCTGACCACAGCAAATGGAGCTGTGCTGGTCAGTGGAGGACAATCTTACGCGCTGTCGACTGTAAACTCTGCTGGAAATATAGATGTCGTTGGATCATTGGATGGCACATCGCAGGACGTCACAAGTGGATTGACAGGCGGACAGATGGGCGGCATTCTTCAAGCGCGTGATACGGATATTCCACAAGTGCAAACACAGATCGATACTCTGGCCTACGATATAGGAACGCAAGTGAACAGTGTAAACTCTGGCGGGTTGGACGCTAACGGAAATGCGGGCGGAAATATTTTCCATCTCCCCACTTCTTCAACCGGTGCTGCGGCGGGCATCAGTGTTGCGATCACGGACCAAAATCTGATTGCGGCAGCAGGAGCAGGCGAGGGCGTAAGTGGAAACACCAATGCGACCGCATTAGCTGATCTACAATCTTCCACAATTGTTTCCGGCTCCACTCCCGCAGATTACTACTCAGCATTTCTGACCCAACTGGGAACAATGGTTTCCAATGCAAGCACGCAGAATAATGCTCAACAGGGTACACTTACACGGCTCACTTCCCAGCGGAACTCACTTTCCGGCGTGACGTTGGATGAGGAAGCGTCCAATCTTGCACAGTATGAGCGGTCTTATCAGGCATCATCAAAACTGTTCACGATTGTCGACACATTGATGGCTTCAGCGTTGAACCTTGGAGTAGAAACAACGGTCAGCTAGCGGAACAGCTGTCAGGAGAAGGTGAAATGCGCGTGGATCCCTACTACATTAATAATCTGGTTGGTTCTCTTGACCAGACTACGGCGAGTGAGCAGCAGCTTACTACGGAGCTTTCCAGCGGAGTTAGGGTGACTTCGCTCTCTTCCGATCCTGTCGCGGCAGGCCAGAACTCGTTGTTGAACAATGAAATTTCCCAGGACGATACATTTGTGCAGACGGCGAGTGATGAGCAGAGCATGTTGCAGGTGTCGGACTCGGCACTTGGGAGTGTGGTTACACAAGTGACGCAGGCAATTGCTTTGGCCACGGAGGGCAATAACGGAACTTTGAATGCGTCTGACACTGCATCGATTGCAAGACAACTGGGCGGGATACGAGACGAAGTGCTTTCCATTGCAAATACCAGCTATCTTGGAAAGTATATCTTTGCGGGGAGCCAGGGGGAAACACAGCCTTTTACACTCAACACGGGAGTCAGTCCAGCTACGACGACTTATAACGGAGATACAAATGTTCAGTATGTGACAACCCCAACTGGGCAGCAGATTCAACTCAATATACCGGGAAGCCAGATTTTTTCAGCGACCGGGGCAGATGTTCTGGGAACTCTCAACAAATTGATTGCAGATTTTTCCAGCGGTACAGTTAGCGGCACCAGCATTACAGACGCAACATCGCTGAAGACTGCGCTCGACAACATCTCCCAACAGCGCGTGACCCTGGACAACTCCATCAATAGATTGCAGTCGTCCAGTTCCTATGCTCAAACGGAAAAGACGCAGCTTGAATCGGCGCAGAATACTCTGGTGGCTGCGGATACTGCGCAAGTAGCCACGCAGTTGAGTACAGTAGAAACACAGCACTCCGCCCTTTTGAGCGTAATCAGCACACTGGAAAAGGGAAGTCTGTTTGACTATATGCAGTAGACAAAATTCGTAAGGCGGAGATTTCACCGTGCAGGCAACAAGGAGGGGAGACCCTCCTTGTTGCTTGCTGCAAACTTTCAGAAACGACGAAAGGCCAACTATACTGTCTTTGCATTGTCTGACGAGGAGTGAAGGTGCTGACAGCAATCAGTTTCGTGTGGAATGCGACACGCGGCAACCGCTGTACACCATGGCGGAGTGAATATTTGAAGTGGCGCATGGAGACATACTCCGGTATGAAGGCTGATGATATTGGCCCGCGGCAGTTCTGGGGATTTCTCTGGAAAGAGAAGTGGCAATTGATGTCATTTCTGAAATGGACAGATGAGATGCAGCAGCACGTTCATCCGGCAGAAAAACGCCAGCAGCGGTAGATCTATTGGTGAACGGGGATTTAGCATGTTGACGCGGCGTCAATTTCTACTGGCTGGCTATGGCTCTCTACTTGGGGCAATGGCTGGTCTGAGTGGCTGTGCGCATTCTGCGGGAAAGATGTCCTCAGCCAGCATGGCTCCTGGTTTGCCACATAAGGGGATGGGTGTCTTTGGAAGCCTGTCTCTGAAGGCGCATGCCGAGCGCAATGGTCTGCTTTATGGATGCGCTGTTCGGCCAGAACTCTTCTCTCAGGACGCAAAATATACTAGGCTTATCATCGATCAGTGCGACATTCTGGTGGCTGAGAATGCCATGAAGTGGTTGGCACTGCGGCCGGCATTTAACTCTTACTATTTCAATGAGGCGGATGCGTTGCTGGCCTTTGCTGAGCAGCACCAGATGAAGCTGCGCGGGCATAATCTTGTGTGGCATGAGCAACTTCCAAAGTGGTTTGCCAGTATGGTGAACCGCGATAATGCGCGTGAAGTACTCGTCCAGCATATCCAGACAGTTGCTGGCCGTTATTCGGGTCGCATACACTCCTGGGACGTGGTAAATGAGGCCATCTGGATTCCGGATGGTCGTGCGGACGGCTTGCGTAAGTCCCCGTGGCTCTCTTTGCTGGGCGATGACTATATCGAACTGGCGTTTCGTACGGCGCGTGAAGCAGACCCCACAGCATTGCTTACTTATAATGACTACGGAATTGAGGAAGACAGCCAGGAAAACGAACAGAAGCGCTCTGCCGTGCTGCTTTTACTGCGCCGATTGAAGGCTCGCAATGTTCCGATCGATGCCGTTGGAATCCAATCGCATCTGACTGCAAATCCAAATGCCTCTTTTCGTGGCGATGGCCTGCGCCGATTTATTTCCAGTGCCCGCGACCTGGGGTTGCAGGTCTTTGTGACGGAGATGGATGTAGCGGACGGCGCTTTGCCCGGTGATGTTGGCACGCGTGATGATGCTGTGGCTGCGCTTTACCGTGATTATCTCAATGTTGTGCTCGCAAATCCTGCGGTAACAGCGGTGCTGACCTGGGGAATTACCGACCGCTACACCTGGCTGCAAACGAACAAACCCCGCAAGGATGGAATGCATGTTCGTCCGTTGCCCTTTGACGAAGAGTATCGTGCCAAGCCTGCGTTTATTGCGTTGCGGCGCACTTTTGACGATCGACAGGCGGATGCTTCTACGCAGGGGGCGGATGGTTCTGCCGCCAATCCTTATGCACCCTTTACCCCAAACCCCACGCGGGCCCGGGAATAACCAGTTACTTGCTGATCTGGAAATGGAGTTATTGCAATGAGTGAATATATCAAACTGAAGACAACCGATGGTCATGAACTGGGCGCTTATGTGGCTGCTCCCAGGGGTGGGCCGAAGGCCGCTCTGGTGCTGGTGCAGGAGATTTTCGGTATCAACGCGCACATCCGCGCCATGGCAGATGGATATGCGAAGGACGGATTTTTTGTGGTGGCGCCGGCAACCATGGACCGGGTTGCACCCGGAATTGAACTGGGGTATGCCGGTGAAGACCGGAAACGTGCTTTTGATCTGTATCCAAAGCTCAAGGTAGAGCTGGCGATGCTGGATGCTGCGGCGGCCTTCCAGTACGCGGCGGAAAAAAGCGGCAAGAAGGTTGGCATGGCTGGTTACTGCTTTGGCGGGCTCACAACCTGGGTGAGCGCTTGCCGTCTGCACACGCTGGGGCTGCACCCTGGCGCAGCAGTGGGCTATTATGCTGGGGGCATCGGCAACTTTGCCAAGGAAAAGCCGACCTGCCCTACCATGTTGCATTTCGGCGCGAATGACTCCCATATTGGCCGCGACCAGATTGAAGCTGTTCGCGCGGCGAATCCGGAAGTGCAGATTTATCTTTATGAGGGTGCTGGCCATGCCTTCAATCGAGATGCGGATCCGGAAAGCTACCACGCTGCTTCTGCCAAGCTTGCGCGCGAACGCAGTCTGGCATTTTTGACGCAGCATCTTGTTGAATAGCTGCCTTCGCACAATAGAGATGGGCCTCGGAGTTGTTCCGAAGCCCGTTTATGTTTGCCATAACTTCTTTCTACTTACACCCATTCGCCCTGGCGCATCAGTGGTTCTGCAGCGCCTTCCGCGGTAATGCCATCCACGCCGATCTGGCCAGATCCAATCATCCAGTCCACATGAATCAGGCTTTCATTGGCGCCTTTGGCGGCCAACTCCTGCGGACTCAATGTGTCGCCACCGCGCACGCAGGTGCTGTAAGCCTGACCCAGCGCAATGTGGCTGGCGGCATTTTCATCAAAGAGAGTGTTCCAGAAAAGCAGTCCGCTTTTCGCAATCGGTGACGAATGCGGCACCAGAGCCACTTCGCCCAGGTGGCGGCCACCCTCATCGGTATCGATCATGCGCTGCAGCACGTCTTCGCCCTTACTCGCCTTTGCTTCCACAATGCGGCCCTTTTCAAAGCGCACCTGAATGCCTTCAATCAGCATGCCCTGATAGGAAAGTGGCTTGGTGCTGGTCACTGAGCCGTCCACGCGGTCTTTGTGCGGCGTTGTGAAGACCTCTTCCGTGGGAATATTCGGCACGCAATGCACGCCATTGCCTGCCGTGGTGCCGCCGCCCAGCCACAGATGGCCGTCCGCCAGGCCAATACGCAGGTCTGTTCCCGGACCGCGGAAATGCAGCGCGGCGTAGTGCTTTTCGTTCATCGACTTGGCGCGGGCCTGTAGTTTGGCATCATGCTCTTTCCACGCCACTACTGGCTCTGGCAGGTCTACGCGGGAAGCGGCAAAAATCGCGTCCCACAGTTTTGCCACGGCCACTTCTTCCGTATCCTGCGGAAAAGCCAGCTTCGCCCACGCCGGAGTCGCATAGGCCACAATATTCCAGTTGATGTCGTGGCGCGTAATCAACTCCATCGCCGGCTTGATCGCCCTGGAGGTGGCCACATTCAACCGGCCTACCTTGGCCGGGTCCTGCCCTGCCAGCAATGCAGGATTCGCACCGGTAATGGCCAGCCTGGCCGCGCCACTGCGAAATGCAGCCGCCATGCCGTCGTAAAGCCAGGTCGGCGTCTTGTCAAAACTCGCATCCGAAGCATTCCGGAAGCGCAGCAACGTACTTTCCTCATCGCTGAAGAGCGTTGTGACGATCGTTGCGCCTGCCTTATACGCATGTTCGGTAATGCGGCGCACCAGCGGCAACGCCTCGATCGGAGCAGTCATCAGCAGTTCCTGCCCTGGTGCCAGGCCCAGCCCCACACGGACAGCCACTTCCGCCAGGCGGTCCAGTTTTGCTTCAAAGGTCAATTCTGTTTTTGTAGAGAGAGTTGCAGTGCTCATAACGTCCGCTCCTGTGTTGCTCCTTAACGATACCGGATTCAGCCGCCGCTCGTCGTTGGCCCTGGCCAGCACACTTGCGTTAACGTAGAAGCGGGAGGAAATCGACATGGCAGAACTCAACGGGCAGGTGGCAGTGGTTACCGGGGCAGCACGTGGCATTGGAGAAGCAATCGCCAAACGGCTCGCCGCTATGGGCGCAACCGTCGTACTCACAGCGCGAGATGCCGAGCAGCTCCACCGCGTGCAGCAGCAGATTGCCAGCGCTGGCGGCAAAGCCTCCGTCCATGCCTGTGATCTGCAGGATGCCGAGGCCGTTGCAGCCCTTGGTGACATCGTGCAACAGCAGCATGGCCGGTGCGACATTCTGGTGAACAACGCGGGCATCGGCATCCTGGGCAAACCGCTGCACCAGATGACTCCCGCGGAGTGGGATACCCTGATGTCCACCAATCTGCGCGCGCCATACCTGATGATCCGAGCCTTTGCTCCCATGATGATTGCGGCCAGTAATGGGCACATCATCAACGTGTCCTCCCTGGCAGGCCGCAACCCTCTGCCCAATGGCGCAGCATACTCGGCTTCCAAATGGGGGCTGAACGGACTCACTTACTCCGTGGCGGAGGAGCTGCGTCCTTATAACGTCCGCGTCTCCGTCGTCGCGCCGGGCTCAGTCAATACGCATTTTGGCGGCGGTGGCAGCACCGGGAAGAATCCAGTGAAAAAAGTGCAGCCAGAAGATGTCGCCCATGTGGTGGCCATGCTGGTCACCCAGGCGCCGCAGTCGTTTGTGAGCGAAGTGCTGATTCGCCCAACGCAGAAGCCGTAGATGCGTTGAATCTAAGAATGAGCGCGAAAAAACAGGCGTCAATGCGGATGGGAAGATGGATGCCCCACGTCTCGTTTTTGAGACGTGGGTTCGTGTCTTTGCAGGAAAATCAGGCGGTCGTGCTTGCGCCCGCATTTTCCGTTACAGCCGTTGCACTGCGTCGAGCTTTCACGGCATCGGCCAGTTCCCGCAGTAGCGATACGGTGTCTTCCCAGCCAATGCAGGCGTCCGTGATGCTCTGGCCATAGGTCAGTTTGTCGCAGGTAGTCAGCTTCTGCGCTCCGCCAACAAGGTTGCTCTCAATCATCACGCCGATAATGCGCTGGTCGCCGTCCGCAATCTGTCCGGCCACATCGTGGCCAACCAATATCTGCCGCGTGTGGTCCTTCTGGCTGTTGGCGTGGCTGAAGTCGATCATCACGCGAGGCGGAACTCCGGCCTTCACCATCTGCTCGCAGGTGCTGGCCACCGCCGCCGCATCGTAGTTCGTCAGGTTACGCCCGCCGCGCAGAATAATGTGGCAGTCCGGGTTGCCGGTCGTGGCAAAGATGGCCGACTGGCCTTCATGCGTATGTCCCAGAAACGTGTGCGGATGGTTCGCAGAGAGAAGAGCCTCAATGGCAATCTGCACATTGCCAGAGGTGCCGTTTTTGAAGCCCGTCGGGCAGGAGAGTCCGGAAACCAGCTCGCGGTGCAACTGGCTCTCGGTGGTGCGTGCGCCAATCGCGCCCCAGCTCACAACACTCGCCAGATACTGCGGCGAGATCATGTCAAGAAATTCGGTTCCTGCCGGTACGCCCATCTCGGCCAGATCCAGCAACAGATGCCGCGCAATCCGCAGGCCATCGTTGATCTTGTACGACTGGTCCAGATACGGGTCGTTGATCAGCCCCTTCCAGCCCAGCGTGGTGCGCGGCTTTTCAAAGTACACGCGCATGATCAGGTGCAGCTCGCCGGAAAACTCCGGCATAACGCTCTTCAGCCGGCCGGCATATTCCCGCGCCGCCTTGGGATCGTGGATAGAGCACGGGCCCACTACTACAATCAGCCGGTCGTCTTCCTTGTTTAAAATGCTCTTAACCTGTTGGCGGGCCTGGAAGACCGTTGCGGAAGCTGGTTCAGTAACGGGAAGCTCTTTTTCCAGAAGTACAGGTGGCGGGACTACTTTCGTCCATTTAATGCGCAGGTCGTCTGTGGGATAAAGCATAGCCCTTTTCTATCAAAACCACCCGAAATCCAGGGTCATGCCGCTGGCGATGTGTGGTCGCTTTCGTCTGTTCTTAAATCTAACAGCCTTTTCGGAATGTTGGGGCTGCGATAAGCTGGTTTCCTGGTGGCGGCAGCTTTCAGGTTCTTTCGAGCCGCGCTGGAACGGGGTGACAACCGGTCCGGCTGGGGCATTGTCCGCCTTTCGTTTGACGCAGCCAAAGCCTGGGGTTCCCGTGGCAGGGTGAAGGTTCGCGGCGATCAGTGGCTTTGCTTTCCGCGCGTTACTGTTCCCCACCGGGCAGGGAAGCCATACGCGCAGAAAAAATTCTGGGGGGACAGCTCGTCAGCCATGACGCACTGTCGTGGATCACGGCGCTCGCAGTATAAATGTGGCAATCAAAAGGCTTGCAGCGGGTGGAAAATTTCTGGCTTCGAAAAAAGCCTCGGAATTGTGGCAAAAACAAAAGCCATGTTATTCTTAATCGGACACTTAGAGAGTGGACTAGATAGAGATTAGGAGTAACGCACAACCGTGCTGGCACCTGCAAAGAAAACTGACATTATCACTAAATTTCGCACTCACGACTCCGATACCGGCAGTCCTGAGGTGCAGATCGCAATCCTGAGCGAGCGTATTGGCGAGCTGACCGAGCATTTCAAGGCCCACAAGAAGGACCACGGGTCCCGTCGTGGACTGCTGATGCTGGTGAGCAAGCGCCGCCGCCTGTTGGATTACCTGAAGAAGAACGACACTGACCGCTATCGCGACGTGATCGGCAAACTGGGCATCCGCAAGTAAGCGAAGCGAGCCTTGCCTACCCACACAACGCAAACGGGCATGGCGTCCAAACGCCACGGCAGGGCCTGCTGCAGCAGGCCTTGTCTCCGGAGCTTCCGTATATGAAGCATCGCCTTCTGGCTTTTACCTTCCCCCTCCAGGCCGGCAGCTCACCTGCTGCTAGGCCGTGGCCAGAGGATGCTTTTTCTTCACCTGCTTTGAGCAACAGGCGACCTGCCCGTGCGTACAAGTTTCCATTACAAAAGAAAAAACGAAATGAGGACACTCCATGAAGCAAGACGTGACTGTCGAGCTTGCCGGTGGCAAGCGCATTACATTTGAAACAGGCCGCATGGCCAAGCAGGCCTCCGGCGCTGCGCTGACGACTTCCGGTGATAACGTCGTGCTGGCAACAGCCGTTGCCGCACCAGACGCCAGGGAAGGCATCGACTTCTTTCCACTTACCGTTGAGTACCGCGAGTTTACCTATGCTGGCGGCCGCATTCCTGGCGGATTTATCAAGCGCGAGGGCCGCCCAAGCGAAAAGGAAATTCTGACCTGCCGTCAGATCGACCGCCCCATCCGCCCGTTGTTTCCGGAGGCATTCCGCAACGAGACGCAGGTGGTTGCGTTCGTCTATTCGGCAGACAAGGAAAACGATCCGGATGTGCTCGGCATCAACGGCGCAAGCTGCGCGCTGGCATTGAGTGATATTCCCTTCCACGGCCCGGTGGGTGCGGTGCGCGTCGGCCTGGTGAACGATGAATTTATCGTGAATCCGACCTATGCCGAGCGCGAAGCCGCCAAGCTGAACATCATGGTTGTCGGCACCAAGGACGGCATTGTGATGGTTGAGTCGGGCGCGCGGGAAGTGGAAGAAAGCCGCGTCGTGGACGCCATCGAGTTTGGCCACACCGAGATCAAGAAGATCTGCGCCGCGATTGAAGAACTGGTGGCGAAGGCCGGCAAGCCAAAGCGTGAAGTGAAGCCGGTTGAGGTCGACCAGGAGTATCTGAATGCGTTGACCGCAAAGATTGGCGACAGCCTGAAGGATGCGCTCAACACCCAGAAATATCCCAAGTTTGAGAGCTACGCCAAGGTAAAAGCCGTCAAGGACGAAGCGAAGAAGAATCTGCCCGAAGGCGACGACGAAGCGGCAAAGAAGTTTGGCAAGTATTTTGAACTGCTCCGCGAGAATATCTTCCGCGAGCAGGTGTTGAAAGACCGCATCCGTCCCGATCATCGTGCATTTGACCAGATTCGTCCGATCTCCATCGAAGTTGGCGTACTGCCACGCGTGCATGGCTCGGCCTTGTTTACGCGGGGTGAAACGCAGGCTCTGGTGTCGACAACCCTGGGCACCACGGACGACGCGCAGCGGTTGGAAAGCTACGAAGGCGAGCAGAAGCGCCGCTTTATGCTGCACTACAACTTCCCGCCGTTCTCGGTGGGAGAAGTGGGCCGCATGACCGGCGTGGGCCGCCGCGAAATCGGCCACGGTGCTTTGGCCTACCGCGCAGTGGAAGCAGTGTTGCCGGGCGAGGATGAATCGCCATATACCTTGCGCGTTGTGTCGGACATTCTGGAGTCGAACGGTTCGTCCTCAATGGCCACGATATGCGGTGCGAGCCTTGCGTTGATGCAGGCTGGTATTCCATTGAAGGCTGCGGTTGCCGGTGTGGCCATGGGGCTGGTGAAGGAAGGCGACAGTTATGCTGTGCTGACCGATATCGCCGGTGCCGAAGACCACTACGGCGATATGGACTTCAAGGTGGCCGGAACGCGCACCGGCATCACCGCGCTGCAAATGGACATCAAGATCATGGGCATTACCCCGCAGATTATGCGGGAGGCCCTGGAGCAGGCCCGTCGTGGGCGGCTCTTCCTGCTCGACACGATGGATGCCGTTATCAGCGACGCCAGGGAAGAGAAGTCAGCATTTGCGCCGCGCATCCACACCCTGCAGATTCCGACGGACAAGATCCGCGACCTGATCGGACCGGGCGGCAAGGTGATTCGCGGCATTATTGACGCTACCGGCGTCAAGATTGACGTGGACGATACCGGTCGCGTCAACGTTGCCTCCAGCGATGGAGACAGCCTGGCGCGCGCTATACAGATGGTGCAGGACATTACGGCAGTGCCGGAAGTGGGCAAGACCTATCTGGGCAAGGTCGTTCGTCTGGCCGAGTTCGGCGCTTTTGTGGAAATCTTCCCAGGCACGGATGGTCTGCTGCACATCAGCGAAATCGCGGAGCATCGCGTGAAGGAAGTGAAGGACGAGCTGCGTGAAGGCGATCAGGTGCTGGTGAAGGTGATCGCTCTCGAAGGCAACCGCATCAAGCTCTCGCGCAAGGCCGTGCTGAAGGAACAGCGCGCCAAGCTGGGTCTGCCGGATCCTGCTGCGCAGGGAAGTGAAGCCGCGCCGCAGGCAGAACGTCAGCCAGCGTCCAACGCCAGCACGATCACGATTGAAGGCGGCGAGGAGTTTGACGACGAGGAGTTCGATGGCGAACTGGAGGAAGGCGAAGAGCCAAACTTCAATCGTGCTGAAGGAGCCCCCGCAGGTACGCCGCAAGGCGAAGGTGGTGGTCCGGGTGGTTCAGGCGCAGCGCGCCGTGGCCGCCGCCGCCGTGGCCGCCGTCCAGGTCCGGCAAATCGCACGTAGTTATTGTTCGGCTGTAGTCAAAAGGCTGTGCCAATCTGGCACAGCCTTTTGTTTTGCAGGACGCAATCAGTCGCTTGCAGCCAACAATATTGTGGATGCTCTGGGCTCTTCTCCGCAGTAAACTGGGTCTTGCATGAGTGCGTCGATGTACATCGTCGTGGAGGGCGAAGACCCCGGCTTCGATATTTATGTGAATGGCCGCGCCCTGGCGCGCAATGAAGATGCGATTGAGAAGCTGTCGCTGCGCGTGGGAGTAAAGCCATTGCTGGAGTTTTTTTCTGCCGACGAAAACTCCATGGCTTTGCTGATTGAAGAAGGCGCGGGCGATCCGGATCTGCTGAAGCGGCTGCCGCCGCCGCAATGGTATTCCCCAAAAGATGGCCTGGCCACGGTTTATGCACTCGTCCGTGCACTGGAAGCAGAACCACAGCAGCTCGGTACAGAGGGTGAGTTGGTGCTGAGCGAACTACTGGAATACGCCACCGTGCTGGAAAAGAGCGCGACGCGCAGCCTGCGCTGGCACCTGGCCGTAAGCTGGCGATAGTAGCTGGGGCAGACGGGACACCCGCCCCGATGCGTCCTCAGGAAGCTGCCCGTTTGCCAAAGACCTCGCCAAGACGCCGTATCTGCGCGCCCACACTGCGCAGCTTTTCTTCAATGCGCTCATATCCGCGGTCAATGTGGTAAACGCGGTCCAGGATGCTCTCGCCCTCCGCGACCAGTGCCGCCAGCACCAGCGAGGCCGAAGCTCGCAGGTCTGAGCACATCACGGCAGCCGAAGAGAGCTGCGTTTTTCCCTGGATGATAGCCGTGCGGCCATCGACACGGATATTCGCTCCCATGCGGATCAGCTCCTGCACATGCATAAAGCGGTTCTCGAAAATATTCTCGGCGACTACGGAAGTTCCTTCCGCCTGCGTTACCAGCGCCATGAACTGCGCCTGCATATCGGTCGGGAAGCCCGGATATTCTTCCGTGGAAATGTCCGCAGCCCGCAGCCCGCCTTCGCTGCGCACGCGGATCGTGTCTCCATTGACGTCGCAGCGCACGCCGCACAGCTCCAGCTTGCTCAGCAGTGCGCCCAGATGCGCCGGTTCACAGTTGGCCACATTTAGGTCGCCGCCGGTGATGGCTCCGGCAATCAAAAAAGTGCCCGCTTCAATGCGGTCCGGATTGATGCGGTGGCGCGCCCCATGCAGCTTTTCCACGCCCCGCACGCGAATCGTCGGCGTACCTGCGCCTTCAATCTTTGCGCCCATTGCGGTCAGCAGAGTGGCCAGGTCCGTCACTTCCGGCTCGCGGGCGCAGTTCTCCATCACGGTCTCGCCCTCGGCCATCACTGCGGCCATCAACAGATCTTCCGTGCCGGTAACGCTGATTTTTTCCCAGACGATGTGCGCGCCCCTCAGATGGTCTGCGCGGGCCTCCAGATACCCGTGTTCCTGGGTAATCCTGGCGCCCATCGCTTCCAGACCCTTGATGTGCAGGTCAATGGGACGGCCACCAATGGCGCATCCGCCGGGCATGGCAACGCGGGCAAGACCGGTCCTGGCCACCAGCGGACCAAGCACCAGAGAACTGGCGCGCATGGTCTTCACAATTTCGTACTTTGCCACCGGGTCAGACAGCACGGCGCAGCGGATGCTGGTGCGGTGTTGTGCACGGCCGTAGCCCAGCTCCACCTCGGCCCCCATCGACGTAAGCAGTTTGCGCTCGGTTTCAATGTCCCGCACCTGCGGAATATTTTCGAGGATGACTTCGTCTTCCGTCAGAATAGCCGCGGCCATGCAGGGAAGCGCCGAGTTCTTGGCCCCGCTGACGCGGATGCTGCCCAGCAGCGGATTGCCGCCGCGAATTACAAATTTGTCCATAGAGATGCTCTCATTCCTACTAAATACACTCTAATGCCTGCCAATGCGGAGGAGGTGTGGAAGTCTCAAGTCAGTAACGCACTGGCTGGCTGGCAAGGCAAAGCAAAAGGCGGGAGATTTCCCCCGCCTTCGTTGAATGCAACCAGCGCCATTAGAGCTCCAGCGTGCTGTCCTCGATTGCCAGGCGCACATTGCCGCTGGCGTTGGCCAGGCGGCGGACGGCTTCCGGTTTGTCCACGTTGGCTTTCAGCATCACCAGCGCCACCGGAATGCTCTTTCCTGCAATCTTGATGGTTTGCACGGCCGTGGCCCGATCAATATTGCAGGCCCGCATCAGAATGCAGATGCCGCGCTCCACCAGTTTGTCATTGCGCATGTGCACGTTCACCATCAGGTTTTCATACACATAGCCCAGCCGCGTCATGGCCCCGGTGGTAATCATGTTCAGTATCTGCTTCTGGGCCGATCCGGCCTTCATACGAGTAGAGCCAGAGATGACCTCCGGGCCCACCTCGGCCACAATCGCAATATCGGCTACATCTTCCAGGGCCGTGTTGTGGTTGCAGGTGACGGCAGCCGTTCTGGCTCCGCGGGCGCGGGCATACTCCACAGCACCCACTACGTAGGGCGTGCGTCCGCTGGCGGAAACGCCAATTACAATGTCTTTGCGGGTCGGCCGACGGCGCGCAATGTCGCGCTGGCCCAACTCCGGGGAGTCTTCATTCACGTCAGCCGCAGAAGCCAACGCCTTGGGGCCACCAGCCATAATATATTGCACCGTCTGCGGCGAGGTGGAGTAGCTGGGGGGACACTCGGAAGCGTCCAGCGCGGCAATGCGCCCGCTGGAACCAGCACCAACATAAATCAGCCTGCCTCCATCGCGGAGACAACGCGCCACGGTGTCAATTACCTCCGCAATCTCCGGCAGGGCCTTCCTTACCGCTGCGGCAATCTTGGCGTCTTCGTGGTTGATGATGCGGGCAATTTCAAGGGCCGATTTTGTATCGAAGCCCTGGGACGCTTCATTGGGGCTTTCTGTAGTCAGAGACTGCAGATCGTTAAGAGAGCCGCTACCGTTCTTGTGGGTGGCTGGCATCTCGGCAATTTGGGTGACAGTAGACATTGCTTTTGCGCTCCACGCCACATTCTAGTCCTATCTTTCCCGAATTGGGTGAGGAATTTGGTGGAAACGCAAACACAAAAGCCATGGGCTGGCAAGTGCGTAACTTGCGGGACTGCTGCTGCCAATGCCGATGCTCTCTGCTATCAGCGGTTTCAATCCATGCGCTCTGTCTGCGCATTTGTGCTGCGTCTGCTGCGGCATCCGTTACCATTTGTGACATGAAGAAAATCCAGATGTCTGCATTTGCCGCATTCCTGTCGCTGGTCGGCATTGCCTGTGCGCAGTCCACCGCTCCACTGCACGAAGACAAAGCGCTGGAAAGCCAGTTGCAAACATTGGCTGCAACACATCAGGGCAAGGTCGCCCTCTACGCAGAAAACCTGAAAACCGGCGAATTTGCTGCTCTGGATGCCGATACGCCCGTGCAAACTGCGTCTGTCATCAAGCTGACGATCCTGTATGAAGCGCTCGAAGAGGTTCGCGCGGGAAAAGCGCATTGGGACGGGAAGATCGTGCTGCAGCCCACGGACAAGGTTCCTGGTTCCGGCATCCTGACCTTCTTCGACGCTCCGTTAACGATTACCCTTAAGGACGTGCTGACGATGATGGTCATCATGAGTGACAACACGGCCACGAATCTTGCCATCGATCGCTTTGGTTTGGACAACATTAACAACCGCATTGCCTGGCTGGGACTGAAAAATACGTACCTGTACAAGAAAGTCTTCAGGCCTGCGACGGGACCAATGCCTGCCGATCAGCCACAGTTTGGGCTGGGCAAGACTACACCGCGCGAAATGGCGAGTGTGATTGAAAAGATTGGCCGCTGCCAGTTGGAAGACCACGGAACCCGGTTCGCAGAGGCAGACAAGCCCATCTGCGCAGTGGCCCTGCACATGCTTCGGAACCAGTTCTATCGCGATGGTATTCCGCGCTATCTGGAAGGGATGGACACCAGCGAGGCCGGATCGGCCATTGCCAATAAAACCGGTTCGCTGAATGCTGTGCGCAACGATGTGGCGATTGTTGCCAGCAAAGCCGGGTCGATCATTATTGCATCCTTCACTTACGACAACGCCGACCACGGCTGGACCTCCGACAATGCCGGCGATCTGATGAATGCCAAGCTGGGCCGCGCCATTGTGCAGACATGGTCGCCGCAGGGGCTGGATGGTAGTCTGCTGGTGCCGGGGCTGGGGTTGGCTGGGCAAAACTAAGCCAAATCCGATGCGTCAACCGGGAATTCGCGTAACGGGCCTACCGTTGCAGCGGGTTGGCACGTCCAAAGAAGGAGGGAGATCTGCCGGAGTATGTGTATGAACCGTGTCACAATCCCTGTATTGCTTACTGTGCTGCTGGCGCTGCCAGCAGCGGCGCAAACCACGACGGCAAATGTGCCGCAGGTGGAGTCCAGCGCAACGCCTTCCCAGGCAAATGTGCCACAACCTGTCCTTGTTCCGGCTGGAACCAAAGTGCTGCTGGCGCTGCGCAGCGCCATTGATACCAAGTCCGCCCGACCCGGAGATGGTGTGTATCTGCAGTCCTCATTTCCCGTGGTGGTGGGAGACAAAGTGGTGATTCCGGCGGGCATTTATGTGCAGGGCGTGGTGGACGACGTTGTGCGTCCGGGTCGCATCAAAGGCCGGGCCGCCGTGCACATGCACTTTACGTCGATGATATTCCCCAACGGTAAGGTGGTCATGATTCCGGGCCAGGTCAACAGCCTGCCCGGCTCTGCCGGTCCCAGGGTGAAGGATGCCGAGGGCACCATCGAACAGTCCGGCAGTAAAGGCAAGGACGCGGGCACCATCGCGCAAACGACGGCCACGGGGGCTGAGGTCGGCACCATTGCCGGAGCCGCCAGCGGCAATCTGGGCAAAGGCATGTTGCTGGGTGCTGCCACCGGAGGCGTCGTTGGTCTGGTGACCACGCTGTTCACCCGCGGCAACGACGTCAACATTCCGCAGGGCTCCTCAGTGGAGATGGTGTTGCAGCGGCCCCTGCAACTGGAGCCGTCGCAACTGGCCGGGATGAATGGCAACACCGTAACACCGGCAGACTACACTCCGGCGGCCAATCAGCCGCGCCCAATGGAGAAGCAGCAAAAGCCGTACCATGTCTTCTGTCCAACCGGGTTGGGATGCAACTGATATACAGATGCAATTAGCATCCATAGAGCAGCCAGACACTGGGAACGCAGGAAAGCTCTGAGCAGAAACAGATAAGAAGCAGGGACAATGCAGATTCACGAACAGGAAAGCACAGAACAGCAGAAACCATCCGCCGCACCGTCAAAGCCGCAGGACCCCGAGCAGTCTGCACTGGGCACCTGGCTGCGTGATCTGGTAGTTTCGGTGGCCATTTCGGCGTTTATCATCACCTTTCTGTATCAGCCGGTGAAGGTGGAAGGCACCAGCATGATGCCGGAGTTGCTGAATCAGGAGCGGCTCTTCATCAGCAAAATGGCCTATGACGTAGGCCCCATCCATCGCGGCGATGTCGTGGTTTTCCGCTACCCGGAAGACACCACCAAGAGCTACATCAAGCGCGTCATCGGTTTGCCGGGCGACGAGTTGCGCATCGATCATGGGCAGGTCTACATCAATGGCACATCACTGGACGAGCTCTACGTCCCCCGGCGTTACCGCGACGACCGGTCGCTGCCGGAGGAGGTGATTCCCGCGGGCCAGTACTTCGTCATGGGCGACCACCGCAGCATCTCCAGCGACAGCCGTGATTTTGGTACGGTCAAGCGTAAGCTCATCTATGGAAAGGCCGAATTCGTCTACTGGCCAGCGGACAAGATGGGCGTGGTGCGGTAGAGCGGATTCAGAAAACGCGAAAGTGGATTTCATTCCCAGGCCCAGACCTGCTAAAATCTATTGAATCCACTCCTCGGAGAGCCAATGCAGGCCATACTCGCGCTCGAAGACGGGCGCATCTTCCGCGGGAGGGGCTTCGGTGCCAAAGCCGAATGCTACGGGGAGGTTGTTTTCAATACTTCTCTCTCTGGCTATCAGGAAATTTTCACCGACCCTTCCTATTCCGGTCAGATTGTTGTCCTCACCAATCCACAGATTGGCAACTACGGCACCAACGTGGCAGACAACGAGGCCACGCGACCGTTCATTGAAGGTCTGGTGACCCGCGAATTTTCTCCTGTCAGCTCCAACTGGCGTTCCACGCAGGTGGCAGATGAGTATCTGGAGCGCTACAACGTGCCGGTTATCGCGGAGATCGACACGCGCGCGCTGGTGCGGCATCTGCGCACGCACGGCGTGATGCGCGGCGTTATTTCTTCCCTGGAAACCGCCCCCGAAGTGCTGATCGCCAAGGCCCGTTCCATTCGCAAGCTGGATGGCACAGATCTGGCCAGCGTGGTCAGCACCAAGGTGCGCTACGAGTGGGATGCCAATGACCCGCGCAACCAGAGTGACGATACATTGCTCTCGCCCATGCCGCAGGAGGAAGATCCGCTGCATGTGGTGGCTTACGATTTCGGCATCAAGCACAATATTCTGAGGATGTTGACGCGCCAGGGCTGCCGGGTGACGGTGGTTCCGGCGCAGACCACTGCCGAGGACGTGCTGGCGCTCAATCCGGACGGCGTGTTCCTGTCCAACGGGCCGGGCGATCCGGAACCGCTGGAGTATGCAGCCAAGGCTGTACGTCAGTTGGCGGAAAAGAAGCCGACCTTTGGCATCTGCCTGGGGCACCAGATTACTGGTCTGGCGTTGGGCGGCAAGACGTACAAGCTGAAGTTTGGCCATCACGGCGGTAACCATCCGGTGAAGCAGCTCAGCACCGGCAAGGTGGAAATCACTGCGCAGAATCATAATTACGCGGTCGATCCAGACTCGCTGAACCAGAATGAAGTTGATCTGACGCACATCAACTTGAATGACAACACTCTGGAAGGCCTGCGCCATCGCAGCCTGCCGCTCTTCAGCGTGCAGTACCATCCAGAGGCCAGCCCTGGCCCGCACGACTCGCATTACCTCTTCAAGAACTTCAAGAAGATGATGGTGGAGTGGAAGAAGTAGAGTTTAGGATTTTCTTCGGGCGTGGCTTCAGCCGCGCCCTGGCTTTGTAAGAACGATCAAGATAGATGGATAAGAAATATGCCACGCAGGAATGACATCGCAAAGATTCTGGTGATCGGCTCTGGGCCGATTGTGATTGGGCAGTCGGCGGAGTTCGACTACTCCGGCACGCAGGCGTGCAAGGCGCTGAAGGCGGAAGGGTATGAGGTGGTGTTGGTGAATTCCAACCCGGCCTCCATCATGACCGATCCGGAGTTTGCCGACCGCACCTACATTGAGCCGCTGTCGAAGGCGTATCTCGAAGAGATCATCCGCGTTGAGGCCGAGATGATGACCGAAGGCAGTGGCAAGTTTGCCGTGCTGCCCACAGTTGGCGGGCAAACAGCGCTGAACCTTGCCGTTGATCTGGCCGACGATGGCGTGCTCGATCGTTACAACGTTGAACTGATCGGCGCGAAGCTGGAAGCCATCAAGAAGGCGGAAGATCGCCTCCTGTTCAAGGACGCGATGACCAGGATCGGGCTGGACATGCCGCGCTCCGCGCTGGTGAACAACCTGCGCGATGGTCTGGACTTTGCCAGCAAGATCGGCTTCCCGGTGGTCATCCGTCCTTCCTTCACGCTGGGCGGTTCCGGTGGCGGCATTGCGTACAACCGCGAAGAATTGATGGAGATTCTTTCCCGCGGCATCGATCTTTCTCCGGTGCACGAGTGCCTGATTGAAGAGAGCGTGCTGGGGTGGAAGGAGTTCGAGCTGGAAGTGGTGCGCGATCTGGCGGACAACTGCATCATCATCTGCTCGATTGAAAATTTTGATCCGATGGGCGTGCACACGGGCGATTCGATTACCGTGGCTCCAATCCAGACGTTGACCGACCGCGAGTATCAGGCCATGCGCGATGCCGCCCTTGCTGTCATCCGCGAAATCGGCGTGGAGACGGGCGGCTCCAACGTGCAGTTTGCGGTGCATCCGGGCACAGGCCGCATGACGGTCATTGAGATGAACCCGCGCGTCTCGCGCTCGTCGGCGCTGGCGTCGAAAGCTACGGGCTTTCCGATTGCGAAGATCGCTGCGCGTCTGGCCGTGGGCTATACGCTGGACGAGATCAAGAACGACATCACCAAGATGACGCCGGCCTGCTTTGAGCCGACCATCGACTACGTTGTCGTCAAGATTCCGAAGTGGCAATTTGAGAAGTTCCCCGGTACGGACGAAGGCCTTGGTCCGCAGATGAAGTCCGTCGGTGAAGTGATGGCCATGGGCCGCACCTTCAAGGAAGCGCTGATGAAGGCGCTGCGGTCCATGGAAACAGGCAGGAAGGTCGGCTCTGAAGTGATCGAACCCAAGCGCCTGACGCAGCGGCTGGTGACGCCGCATCCGGAGCGCCTGAGCTACATTCGTTACGCTTTTGAGCGTGGCATGAGCGTGCGCGAAGTGGCGCGCATGACTTCAATGGATCCGTGGTTCCTCTACCAGATCAAGCAGGTTACCGATGAGATCAAGTCCATCGGGGAGACTCCGTTGGAGAGCGTGAGTACAGAGCAGTTGCGGACGGCCAAGCGCATGGGCATCTCCGACGAGCGGCTGGCGCAGGTATGGGGCATGGAGGGCCGCGGCGCGACGGAAAAGGTTCGCCATCTGCGCAAGAAGCATGGAGTGCAGCCGGTTTATAAACTGGTGGACACCTGCGCCGCTGAGTTTGAAAGCTTTACGCCATACTTCTACTCCTGCTACGACGAGGAAGACGAGGCAACCCCGACCACACGAAAGAAAATTATCATCCTCGGCAGCGGGCCAAACCGCATCGGGCAGGGCATTGAGTTTGATTACTGCTGCTGCCACGCCGCATTTGCATTGAAGGAAGATGGTTACGAAACCATCATGGTCAACTGCAACCCGGAGACGGTTTCCACGGACTATGACACCAGTGACCGCCTCTACTTTGAGCCGCTGACGCTGGAGGATGTGCTGTCGATCTATGAGCACGAAGCTGTTTCTGGCGCGCCAATTGGCATGATCGTGCAGTTCGGCGGGCAGACGCCGCTGAACCTGGCGCTGGCGTTGAAGGCGGCAGGCGTGCCGGTCATAGGAACTTCTCCGGAGTCGATTGATCTTGCGGAAGACCGCAAGCGCTTCGGCAAGTTGATTGAGGACCTCGACATTCCGCAGCCTCCGGGCGCGATGGCAACCAGCATTGAAGAGGCAGTGGCCGGTGCGCGGCGCGTGGAGTATCCCGTGCTGGTGCGGCCGTCCTACGTGCTGGGAGGGCGCGCTATGGTGATCGCGTATGACGATGCCGCGGTCGAGCGCTACATGAAGGACGCGGTCGAGTATTCGCAGGAGCGTCCGGTGCTGATCGACCACTTCCTGGAAGACGCCACGGAAGTGGATGTGGATGCGCTTTGCGATGGCGAAGACGTGGTGATCGCAGGCATCATGCAGCACATTGAGGAAGCTGGCATCCACTCCGGCGACTCCTCCTGCGTGCTGCCGGCCGTTGACCTGACGCCGGAGGTGCTGGCCACTCTTCGCAGCTACACGCGCAAGCTGGCGCTGGCGCTGCAGGTGGTTGGTCTGGTCAACATCCAGTTCGCCATCCAGCGTGGCAAGGTCTTTGTGATTGAAGTGAACCCGCGCGCTTCGCGTACGGTCCCCTATGTTTCGAAGGCAACCGGCGTGCCGCTGGCCAAGATCGCCTCGCGCCTGATGACAGGCCGCAAGCTGCGCGAGTTTCTGCCGGAGCAGGTGGAGCGTGGCGCCGACCTGGAGACCGGTTCGCATTATTTTGTAAAGTCGCCGGTCTTCCCATGGAACAAGTTTCCGGGCGTGGATACGGTGCTGGGTCCGGAGATGAAGTCCACCGGCGAAGTGATGGGCGTGGCCGACAATTTTGGCGAGGCCTTTGCCAAGGCGCAGCTCTCGGCAGGGCAACTGCTGCCGCGCAAGGGAACGGCCTTCCTCAGCGTGAACGAGCGTGACAAGCAGGGAGTGGTGGCGCTGGCAAAGCAGTTTGCCGAGATGGGCTTCCACATTGTAGCCACGCACGGCACGGCGGATGTACTGGAAAATGCCGGCCTGCAGGTGGAGCGCGTCTACAAGGTGAAGGAGGGCCGCCCGAACGTGGTGGATTTCATCAAGGGCGACCGCATCCAGTTGATCGTGAACACGCCGCACGGGCAGGACACGTTCTTCGACGAAAAGGCCATTCGCCGCGCCGCAGTGCTGGCGCGCATTCCCACCATTACGACGCTGGCCGCAGCCCGCGCCGCGGCAGAGGGAATTGAGGCCATGCAGCGCGGCGCTACTACGGTGAACGCATTGCAGGCACTGCACGCTGCGCGCACTGCGGAGCAGGTATAACGCGCAGTGCTAACCGCAAACGCGCCAGAACCAATCAGCAAAACGAAGAGGACTGAATGCTCAGTTCTCTCAGACTGCTGACAAAGTCGCCTGGCAGAAGGAAAGCTTGCCTCAGCGGCTGAAGCCCGGGTTGCTCCCCGACTGCAGGCACAAGCTACATTTTCATCCGATGGTCAACGTTGGTTTCTGATCAACGCGTCACCTGATCTCAGGGTTCCGCTCGAACGCAATACAGAGTTGCAGCCATATCCAGTTCACAATCCGGCCATGATTGTCTTTCCGGCTCCGGGCTCGTCGGCCAATAGGAACCGAAGCGGCTGCCGGTTTGGGGAAAGCATCTCTTGATATACCGCTAAGATCTGGTGCAGCAACGGCTCTATATGGGAGGAATGCACTGCAAGCAACGGATCAAAAAGATGGGCAAGCTGTATGCGGCGCGCCTCGGAGAGAAGCCGGAACAGGGCTCCGTCGGAGTCAAACGCCCAGCTTGTGCCGCTCTCTACAAGCTCCAGTCCAGGTTCATCACTCCTGAACTTCAATTCAGTGGCAACTTTGCCAGCGAGCGTCCGATAGGTCAGGCTGACGACCTCGCCGATCCATTCAACATCGACGACATTGACAGCCGCACCCGGCACGATGTCAATGAGTGTGCTCCCCTTTGCGATTTGTTCTAAGTGATTTATTTTGTTGGTGCCCGGAAGGGGACTTGGACCCCCACAACCCTTGCGGGTCTGCGGATTTTAAGGGCAACCTCAGGGCGTATCCACAAATAATAAATGGCCACTCTGAATCGTGGCGGCTGATTTTTTCGCGGATTGGCTGGCTTTTGCGATACCATTCCTTGAACCTACAAGCATACAAATTGGTTTGCGTCGGCTCGGCACAGAATCATGTGCGGCTGCAGGACTTGAGTCTCCCTGACCTGAATTGTGCTCTAGTTTTTCTGCGAGGTTTTCTCATGTCCCCCGTGCCTTTGCGCGACTGCTCGGCTGCGCGGCCATCCGTGCTTTTCCGCAGCTTCTCTCGCTCCATTTGTTTGCAAGTTTCCTGGCTGGCGATACTCACCGTGCTGGCATTGGCCGGGTGCGTCCCAGCGGCACAGGCGCAGACGGCGCACTTTGGCGGCGTGCAACGCACCCTGAGCAGCAGCTCCCTCTACCCCGCTGGCGTGGCGGTGGACGGGAGCGGGAACGTCTTCGTCGCTGATACCTCCAACAATGCGGTTAAGGAGATGGTCGCGGTCAACGGCAGCATCCCGGCCACCAGCCCCACCATCCGCATTCTGAGCAGCAGCTTCTCCAGCCCCTTTGGCGTGGCGGTGGACGGGAGCGGGAACGTCTTCGTCGCTGATACCTCCAACAATGCGGTTAAGGAGATGGTCGCGGTCAACGGCAGCATCCCGGCTTCTCCCACCATCCTGACCCTGGGCAGTGGATTCCGCAACCCCTTTGGCGTGGCGGTGGACGGCAGCGGGAACGTCTTCGTCGCCGATTTTAGCAACAATGAGGTGAAGGAGATGGTCGCGGTCAATGGCAGCATCCCGGCCACCAGCCCCACCATCCGCATTCTGGGCAGTGGCTTCAATAGCCCCGCTGGCGTGGCGGTGGACACCAGCGGGAACGTCTTTGTCGCCGATTACGGCAGCAATGAGGTGAAGGAGATGGTCGCGGTCAATGGCAGCGTCCCGGCCACCAGCCCCACCATCCGCATTCTGAGCAGCAGCTTCTCCAGCCCCTTTGGCGTGGCGGTGGACGGGAGCGGGAACGTCTTCGTCGCTGATACCTCCAACAATGCGGTTAAGGAGATGGTCGCGGTCAATGGCAGCATTCCGGCCACTCCCACCATCCTGACCCTGAGCAGCGGGTTCACCAACCCCTTTGGCGTGGCGGTAGATGGGAGCGGGAATGTTTTTGTCGGCGATTTAGGCAACACTGCGGTGAAGGAGATCAGCCCGGCCAACTTCGGTTCCGTCGCGGTCGGCGCGACCAGCGCGCAGCAAAGCCTGACATTCAACTTCGACACCTCCGGAACGCTGGCCGCCACGCCCTACGTAGTGCTGACCCAGGGCGCGGCCAATCTGGACTTTCAGGCGGCCGCCACGCAGCCGGCCTCAGTATGCGTCACCGGCCATACCTATAACGCCGGCAACACCTGCACCGTGGACGTGACCTTCACGCCCACGCATCCTGGAGAGCGGATGGGCGCGGTGCAGTTGATGGGTTCGGGCAGCACGCCGATCGCCACGGGACCTGTGCGCGGCATCGGCTCGGGGCCGCAGATCGTCTTCCCCAGCAACAACACGCCAGTCTCCCTGGGCAGCGGATTCAACGGCCCCGCTGGCGTGGCGGTGGACGCCAGCGGGAACGTCTTCGTCGTCGATACCGGCTATAATGAAGTGAAGGAGTTGCTCGCGGTCAATGGCAGCGTCCCAGCCACCAGCCCCACCATCCTGACCTTGGGCAGCGGCTTCAACTACCCGGGCGGCGTGGCGGTAGACGGGAGCGGGAACGTCTTTGTCGCCGATACCAACAACAATGCGGTGAAGGAGATCGTCGCGGTCAATGGCAGCGTCCCGCCCCTCCCCACCATCCTGACCCTGGGCAGCGGATTCACCAGCCCCTTTGGCGTGGCAGTGGACGGGAGCGGGAACGTCTTTGTCGTCGATGGCTATAGCGCGATCAAGGAGATCGTTGCGGTCAATGGCAGCATCCCGGCCACTCCCACCATCCGCACTCTGGGCAGCGGGTTCCTCAACCCCTATGGCATGGCGGTGGACGGGAACGGGAACGTCTTTGTCGCCGATTTCAACAACAATGCGGTGAAGGAGATGGTCGCGGTCAATGGCAGCATCCCGGTCAGCCCCACCATCCGCACCCTGAGCAGCGGATTCCCCGCTCCCACAGGCGTGGCGGTGGACGCCAGCGGAAACGTCTTCGTCACCAGTTACTACGGCAGTACGATGCATGAGATCGTTGCGGTCAATGGCAGCATCCCGGCCAGCCCCACCATCCGTTCCGTGGGCGGCGGCTTCACCCAGCCCTTTGGTGTGGCGGTAGATGGGAGCGGGAATGTTTTTGTCGGCGATTTAGGCAACAATGCGGTGAAGGAGCTGCTCTATGCCACGCTGCCCTCGCTGGCCTTTGCCAGCACCCCGGTTGGCGCGACCAGCAGCGACAGTCCGCAGACCGTGATGGTGGCCAACGACGGCAACGCGGATCTGAGCTTCGCCGTGCCAGCCGCGGGCCTGAACCCCAGCCTATCCAACAACAACTTCACATTTGGTAATAGCTCCACCTGTCCGCAACTGGATACGTCCTCCTCCCCGGCAGTGCTGGCCTCCGGGGCCTCCTGCACCGACCTGATCAGTTCCAGCCCGACGGCGATCGGTTCCTTCACTGGAACGCTGGCCATTACCGACAACAACCTGAACGCCAGCCCGAGTGCAACCCAGACAATCAATCTGAGCGGTTCGGCGACCATAGGCACGCAGACCATCACCTTTCCCCAGCCGGCGACACCTGTGACCTACGGAACCAGCCCAGTGACGCTTGCGGCCACGTCAAGTTCCGGCTTGGCGGTGAGCTATGCCGTGTCCGGCCCGGCGACCATCAGCGGGTCCACTCTGACCTTTACCGGAGCAGGGACCGTGGTGGTGACGGCCAGCCAGGCGGGAGACGCGAACTACTCGACAACCACGCCGGTGTCGGACACAATCCTCGTCAACCCGGCCACGCTGACGGTAACCGCGGCGAATGCATCGCGGGTTTATGGCACTGCAAATCCAGCTTTCACCGGGACCTACACGGGAGCCGTGAATAACGATACCTTCACGATCTCGGGAACGACGACGGCGATCTCCACCAGCACAGCGGGGACCTATCCGATCACGCCCACGGCAGCAGGAACTAACCTGGCCAACTACACCGCGACCTATGTTGATGGCGTGCTGACGGTGACCAAGGCGGCAACGGCTACGACACTAAGCTCTTCCTCCAGCACCATCACCGCGGGCCAGAGCGTGACCCTGACGGCGACTGTGATGGCAGGAGCGACGCCGGTAGGCAGCGGGCTGGTGATCTTCTACAGCGGAGCAACCTCGGTTGGCGCGGCACCGTTGAATGCCAGCGGCGTAGCGACGCTGGCCACTACGCTGCTGCCGGTCGGCAGCGACAACATCTCCGCCAGCTTTGTTGCCTCGGATAATGATGCGGCCAGCACCTCTTCGGCAGTGGTCGTCGTCGTGTCTGCGGCCGTGACGCCTCCTCCGACCCCTTCCGCAACCACAACCGCGCTGGCTGTATCCTCGATCGCCATCACCGCGGGCCAGAGCGTGACCCTGACGGCGACTGTGATGGCAGGAGCGAC
>DZDJ01000013.1:0-30853 GCA_022736715.1 Edaphobacter aggregans | reverse complement strand
CCATCACCGCGGGCCAGAGCGTGACCCTGACGGCGACTGTGATGGCAGGAGCGACGCCGGTAGGCAGCGGGCTGGTGATCTTCTACAGCGGAGCAACCTCGGTTGGCGCGGCACCGTTGAATGCCAGCGGCGTAGCGACGCTGGCCACTACGCTGCTGCCGGTCGGCAGCGACAACATCTCCGCCAGCTTTGTCGCGTCGGACGATGACGCGGCCAGCACCTCATCGGCTGTCAGCATCACCGTGTCTGCGGCCTCTCCGGGCGCGCCCGCAAGCTATACCGTGACGGCCAGCCCGGCCTCGCTGACCATCGCGCGAGGACAGACGGGCACCACCACGTTGACCTTCACTCCCGCGGGCGGCTACACCGGCACGTTGACTCTAAGTTGCGGCAATCTGCCTGCCTATGTCACCTGCACCTTCGCGCAGAATTCAGTCAAGCTGACGGGGAACAACCAACCGGTACAGGTAGGGCTGACCATAGAGACCAATGTGCAGCAGGCCCAGCTTGCGGCACCACCCATGCCAACACCGCTCAGCCCGGCCCTGCCCGCGATGGCCTTCTGGCTGCCGGGAGGAATGGCTGGGCTGGCGATAGGGCGCAAGCGGAAAGGCTCGCCGCGGCGGCAGTGGCTGCAACTCTGTCTGCTGCTGGCGGCCACGGGAGCCGTGGCTGCAGGAGTGATGGGCTGCGGCGGCGGCAGCAGTGTAAGCCACGGGACTACGCCTGTCGGCACGTCGAATGTCATCATTCTGGCGGCCCCGATATCCGGCAATGGCCAGAGCCTTATCATGAGTGTGACCATCACGCAATAAGCGGGCCTACATTGCCGAACCTTCAAAATGCCGGGTCTTGTTTCTCCTCGATATGGCCATCGGCCTGCGTCGGAGAGAACTCACAGGTCTTCAGTGGAGGGACGTAGATTTTCAAAACCTTTTGCTGCGGGTCGAACGCTCGGTCGTCGATCTGGTCGTGGGCAAGTGCAAGACGGAAGCATCCAAAAAGCCGGTTCCACTCGACGAATATTTGGCGCAGAACCTGATGGAGTGGTAGCGACATGCTCCATGTGTTCGACCGGAGGATTGGATTTTTGCCGGCACCAGCAATCATGCAGGTAGAAATCGCGGACAGCATCCTCTCTATTTGTCCTCGGTGATGCGGTATTACATCCAGCCAGCGGCACTTCGCGCTGGCATCACAAAGAAGTTGTCCTGGCATACCTTTCGGCACACCTTCTCCACGTTGCTCAAGGCAAACGGAGAGGACGTGAAGACGGTGCAGGAGTTGCTGCGGCACGCGAACAGCAGCGTCACGATGAACCTCTATGCGCAGGCGGTGACCTCAGCCAAGCGTCAGGCGCAAAGCAAGGTCATTGCCATGATTCGACCGGGAAAGCAGAGAAATTGTGTAACCGAGAGTGTACCCGAAGATTCAAAGCCAAATCCTGTAAGTGCTTGAAAGGATTTGGCGTCCCCGACGGGATTTGAACCCGTGTTATCGCCGTGAAAGGGCGGTGTCCTAGGCCGGGCTAGACGACGGGGACGCTGGTGGCACAAGGACTGTGCGGTGCGGCCATTTCCTACGTTATCAATACTTTTATGCACTGTCAAAGCTGGCTTGTGGGTTCGTGTGTTTCCAGGCAGCGGCATAAGGCAAAAGCAGAGAGAGCGCAGGATGAAGCCACAGGCCTTGAGCCGATGCGACCAACGGGGATTGGCGGCCGGGCACTCCCTTCAAAAACCCACACCTCTCAGTAACTCTGCTGTTGCCTCAATAAAGGCCGTGGAATGCAATTGCAAATGAATTTGTAAGGTCAGGACGAGAAATACTGTTCCTTGACGAATAATAATAATTATTGGACAATGGCTCTTATGGAAGTCAGCGAAAAGAAGCCGTTCCGAGAGCTTTGCAATGAGCATGGCATTGCTGTGACGCACCAGAGGCAGGTTCTTTATGAGGTAATGAAGAGCATGCACGGGCATCCCAGCCCGGAAGAGGTTTATGCGCGCGTCAAGAAGCGCATCCCTGCCATCTCCTTGGCGACCGTCTATAAGAATATTCATCTTTTTGTGGAGAGTGGAATTTTCCGCGAAGTCAGCGTACACCACGGGTCGCTGCGTGTGGAGATGAATCATAGGCCGCATCATCACCTGGTTTGCTCGGAGTGCAAAGCGATTCGCGATATAGATGAGCGTGAGTTGCATCTGCAGCCGAAGCAGACACGGCTTTCGGATGGTTTTCTGGTGGAGCGTTACTCGATTGATGTAATCGGGCTCTGTCCGCAGTGCCAGGCCATGCAGTCCGTGCAGTAGTTGTCGCAGTGTAACCAACACATGCATGTTGTTTTCAGGGCCATGTGCTCTGTAACTCGAAGTGTCTCTGTGGCATGGCAGATGCTATGTCCGCGCAACTAAAGTTCATTTTTATTCGGATTAATTTCTGCACTTATACATACTTAGGGAGGATTTATCCATGCTTCAAGTGGGCGAGAAGTTCCCCGATTTTTCTGTGCCGGCTGCCGTCAGCACAGACCGCGCAAATGCTTTTACCACCATTACCGAGGACTCCTACAAAGGCAAGTGGAAGGTCTATTTTTTCTGGCCGAAGGATTTCACCTTTGTTTGTCCGACGGAGATTGCAGCCTTTGGCAAACTGAACTCTGAGTTTACGGACCGTGATGCGCAGATTCTGGGCGGCAGCACCGATTCCGAGTTCGTGCATCTCGCATGGCGCACGCATCACGAAGACCTGAAGGATCTTCCGTTCCCCATGCTGGCCGACATCAAGCGCGAGCTTTGCGGCGAGCTTGGCATTCTGGATGAAAAGGCTGGCGTTGCGCAGCGCGCCACCTTCATCGTCGATCCGGAAAACATCATCCGCTTTGTTTATGTGACGGACCTTTCTGTGGGACGCAATCCGCAGGAAGTGCTGCGCGTGTTGGATGCTTTGCAGACCGATGAGCTTTGCCCCTGCAACTGGCAGAAGGGCCAGGAAACGCTGACGGTCTAAATCTGAAATAGTTCTGACGCGGAGCGGTGTTGAGTTATCTCATATCCGCTCCGTTGTTGTCTGGTTGTTCTTGAAGAGCCGACCAGGCGGAAAGGAAGAGAAATGTCGTTAGACGCATTGATAGATACGCTTCCTGGCTATGCCAGGGACCTGAAGCTGAATTACTCTTCGCTGGTGAAGCAGAATATGGAACTGACCCCGCTGCAGTTGTGGGGAACCGTGGTTGCTGTGGCAATTGCCGTGCGCAGTGAGCAATTGACACAGGCCAGTCTTGTATCCGCAGAGACGAATCTTTCCGGGCAGGAGTTGGAGGCCGCAAAAACAGCCGCTGCTCTGATGGGGATGAACAACATCTTCTACCGCTTTCACCATCTCTCCAGCAATGAGAAATATGCTGCCATGCCGGCACGCCTGCGTATGAACGGACTCCGCAGCCATGGCGTAGAGGAGAAGGTGTTTGAGCTGTGGTGCCTGGCTGTTTCCGCAGTGAACGGCTGCGGCAAGTGCGTGGATTCGCATGAGCGCATTCTGCTGAGCAAAGGCGTGTCCGAGGAGACCATTGCTGCCGTTATTCGTGTGACTTCGGTGCTGCATGCAATCGGTGCTGTGGTGGATGCCGAGCGCGTAGCTGCTTTGGCTGCCGTGTAGTCGTGCAATTCTGCTGGTTTGTACTAGTTGCTTCCAGCCGGCCTGTCTTTCTTGTGGAGGGACAGGCCGACAACCCATTGCGCGGCCCTGTGCAATGCTGCCAGTTCAGCCCGCGTGAAACGTTCTACCATGCGTTGACGCGACGCTTGCAGGGCGCTTTTCCTGGTCGGCCAGGACTTTTTGGCTCTCCATAAATCGGCCAAGCACGCCGTGGGTTCTTCTTTGTAGATTTTCTGCCGTGGTTCTTACCTCGTTGCGCATTGTCCGCGATTCTGCAGCGGCGTAGCGGTGGACGCGGTCCTGCTTTGCCTTTGCGTGAGCGCGCGCATGCTCCAGCGTGGCTTTGGCGGCATCCTGCGCATCACCATAGGTCTGCCTGGCAATGCCTTTGATCTGCTCTGCCAGCCCTTTGTTGGCCAGCTTCTGATTTCCAAATACATCGCCAATCTTTTCTTTAATTCTTCCGGAGGTCTGGCCAATTTTTCCGCTTACAGTGTGCCGGTTCATAAGCCCTCCTGCTCCTCAAAAAAAAGCGTACACTTCGCAATATCTCCGCTTTTGCATTAGAAATGGTGGTGCGCCTGCCGCTCATGGTCATAATGCAACAGCAACCCTACAACTGCGGCGACCAGCAGCAGATGCGTATAGGCGCCAAGCAACGGGATGCCCATCACTCCCAAAACCCAACCCGCCAGCAATAGTACAAAGATCGTCCAGAACATAGCGTGCGTTCTCCTCTTCCGACGGCTCCTTGTGGTCCAGCCCGGATTCGTGCCAGGGCCAACGACCGTACACTAGTATATGTTGCTGAATCGTCGTTCAGGGTTGCCAGCAACAGTGAGCTTTACAATATTTTGCGTGGCATGAAAATGGCCGGATCGTCTGCGGAACCGGCCAGAAGAAGCTATGCGAGTCCGAGTCAAAGATTCAGCCGTCGCCCCTGAATCAACTGGATCAGCAGCACTACGACGGCGATCAGCAGCAGAATGTGGATGTACGCGCCCAGCACGTGAAATCCCACAAACCCTAAAAGCCACAGCACCAGCAGAACCACAAAAATAGTCCAAAGCATAAGCGTTCTCCTTGGCATTTGCGGATTGTTGCGGCAACTTGTTCGTCTGGCAGAGGTTGCTGCCGCAGGCAACTCTAGGTATCAGCCTCTATCTGTGATAAGTTGCGAAGTATGGGCCCTGGGTTGTTAGTCGAATCGCAAATTGCAAAAGATGTGGAGAGGGTAATGAGGGTTGCCATCCAGGGCGAGCTCGGCTCGTTCAGCCATGAAGCTGCACTCAAAATGTTGAAAGTGCAGGGGATTCGGCTGGAACTGGTTTCCTGTGCGCTTTCGACCGAGGTTTTTGAGCGGCTGGAAGCAGGCAGCAGTGGCGAAACTGCGGTTGAGGCCGCAGTTATACCGATTGAGAACAGCCTGGCCGGCCCCGTGGCAGAGCATTATGACCTTTTGCTCCAACACAAGGTTGTGATTGAGCGCGAGTGGCTGCTGCGCATCCGCCACAATCTGATTGGCGTTTATGGCGCCAAAATCGAGCACCTGGAGCGGGTTTTTTCTCATCCCGTGGCGCTGGCACAATGCCGCAGGTTTTTTGCCGACCATCCGCGGGTGCAGGCGGTACCTTTTTATGACACAGCCGGGAGCGTGAAGCAGGTGGTGGAGAAGAAGGACCGTCATCTGGCAGGCATTGCCAGCGAAGAGGCTGCCGTGCAATACGGAGGCGAGATTCTGGCTGCCGGTATTGAGGACAATCCTGAAAATTACACCCGTTTTCTGCTGGTCAAACGCCAGCAGGAAGTGCAGGCCGATCCGAAATCCAACAAAATGAGCATTGCCTTTGCGATCGCGCATCGACCGGGAACGCTGGTGGCGGCCTTGCAACTGCTGGCCAGTCAGGGCGCTGACCTGACCAAAATTGAGTCCCGCCCAGTCCCCGGCAAGCCGTGGGAGTATGTCTTCTACGCCGATTTTCTCTACCAAGCTCCCGAGGTTGCGGACATGGCTTTGGCTGCTCTGCGGCAGCATTGCGCCATGGTCAAGGAGCTGGGGCGGTATCGTTCGGCAGGTTCCCGCCTGGGGCTGTAATCAACCGCCTCGGTATTTCTTTCCACACAACATAAATAAAATCCGGCGGAAATCGACAACACGCCGACTCCCACTTGGTGTACTTTGGTTCCCATTCCCTTTTGTGACGCAAAGGGAATGCAGAACAGTGCGCCTAGTCACTGTGTAAGTACAGTCAGCAGCGTCTAATGCCGATGTAGGGAATAGTAGAGGTTTCGCATTTTAGCCTCTGCGGTGAAGGGAAATATAGCAAGCGGTGATACAGAAAAACGGGGCACTTCTCTTAAGTTTATGAAAATAAATGTGTTTTCGTGTCTTGTGCGTATTTGCATCGGTATCAAGAATTGCAGCATCTGATCAGGTGATAACCTGATAGTGGATATCAGTCTAAATCTGATATAAGGACACTCATGGCTAGCGAGTTTCTCAGCATCATCGAACCCTCAGACCCGAATGGCCGGGAGAAGACCTCTTCTCAGCCGTCAGCGAAGGCCATTCCTGTGTTGCCGGTACGGGACACTGTTCTGTTCCCCCATGCGGTGCTGCCTTTGACGGTAGGCAGGGAAAGTTCCATCCAGCTGATCCAGTCGCTGGGCGAGGAAAAGACCATTCTGGTGGTGGCGCAACGGGATGCGCGCCAGGATTCTCCGCAGCCCGGCGACCTGCACTCGGTTGGCACGCGCGCGACCGTGCACAAGGTCGTCAAAATGCCGAACCAGAGCCTTTTTGTGTTCACGGAAGGGACGGAACGTGTGCATCTGGGCGAGTTTGCGCAGATGACGCCCTTCATGATGGCGATGGCGGACACAATCAGCGAAATCCCGCCGCAGAAATCGCCGGAGCTGGAGGCGCTGCAGCGCAATGTGGTCTCGCAATTTCAGCAGATTGTGAGTGCTTCTCCCACACTCTCCGACGAGCTGCAGACAATAGCCATCAACATTGATGAGCCGGGTCGGCTGGCGGATTTTGTGGCCTCGCAGTTGCCGTTTCTCTCCACGGCGGACAAGCAGGAAATGCTGGAGACACCGGATATTGCCGCGCGCCTGGAGCGAATCAACAAGCATTTGGCGAAAGAGATCGAAGTCCAGCAACTGCGCAACAAGATTCAAAGCGAAGTGCAGGACTCTGTGCAGCAGTCGCAGCGCGACTATTATCTGCGGGAGCAGTTGAAGGCCATCCAGAAAGAACTGGGCGAGCTGGACGACACGCAGAAGGACATCGAAGAGCTGCGCGCCAAGATCGACGCCGCCGGTATGCCGGAAGAGGTGAAGAAGGATGCCCTGAAAGAGCTGGGCCGTCTTTCGCGCATGTCTCCCATGGCGGCCGACTATTCGCTGACGCGCAATTACATTGAGTGGCTGGCCGTGTTGCCGTGGGCCAAATCCTCTGGTGGTGAGGTGGACATTGTCAAGGCGAAAGAGATCCTCGATGAGGACCACTACGACCTGAAGAAGGTGAAGGAGCGCATCTTGGACTATCTGAGCGTGCGCCGTTTGAAGCCGGACATGAAGGGGCCGATTCTGTGCTTTGTCGGGCCTCCGGGCGTGGGTAAGACCAGCCTGGGGCGCAGCATTGCGCGGGCGCTGGGGCGCAAGTTCTCCCGCATTTCGCTGGGCGGCATGCACGATGAGGCGGAAATCCGCGGCCATCGCCGGACGTATATCGGCGCCATGCCGGGGCAGATCATCCAGAACCTGAAGCGGGTGGAGACGAACGACCCGGTCTTCATGCTGGATGAGATCGACAAGCTGGGCCGCGACTTTCGCGGCGATCCAGCGGCAGCACTGCTGGAAACGCTGGATCCGGAGCAGAACAACACCTTCCGGGACAACTATCTGGATGCGCCGTTTGACCTCTCGAAGGTACTCTTTATCTGCACCGCGAACCAGTTGGATCCGATTCCGGCTCCGCTGCTGGACCGCATGGAGATCATCGACCTGACGGGTTACACGGAAGACGAAAAGACGCATATTGCCTTCCGGTATCTGGTTCCGCGCCAGATTAAGGAGAACGGCATCTCCGCTGAGCAGATTGAGTTTCCAGAGGAGAGCGTGCGCCTGATTGTGCGTCATTACACGCGCGAAGCGGGCGTCCGCAAGCTGGAGCAGTTGATAGGCACCGTTTGCCGCAAGCAGGCGCGCCGGTTGGCCGAAGGCAAGACGGAAAAGCTGCTTGTAACGCCGGAGATTGTGCATGAGTTTCTGGGCGGCATCAAGGTGCGCGTGGATACGGAGATTGCCGAGCGCACCAAGCGTCCCGGCGTGGCCGTTGGCCTAGCATGGACGCCGGTGGGTGGCGATATTCTGTTTATTGAGGCCAACCGCATGAAGGGCAAGGGCGGCTTCACCATCACCGGGCAGATTGGCGATGTGATGAAGGAGTCCATGCACGCGGCGCTGACCTGGGTACGCTCGAACGCAATCCATCTGGGCATTGACGAGGACTTCCTGAAGGATCATGACCTGCACATTCATGTGCCTGCGGGCGCGATTCCGAAGGACGGCCCCTCGGCGGGTGTGACGATGGCAACGGCGATCGTGTCGCTGCTGACGGACACGCCGGTGCGTCCACTGACGGCGATGACGGGCGAAATTACGTTGAGCGGCAACGTGCTGCCGGTCGGCGGCATCAAGGAGAAGTTTCTTGCGGCCAAACGGGCCGGTGTGCGCGACGTGATTCTGCCGACGGACGTGCGCCAGAACGTAGAGGAAGACCTGATGCCGGAACAGATCGAAGGCGTCACCATCCACTACGCCAGCCATATCGAAGACGTGCTGGCCGTGGTGCTGCCCAAGACGAAGAAGGATGCTGTGCAGGACGATGCACTGCGCGAGCAGGTGTTAAGTCAGGCAAGCTGAGTCAATCTGAAACCAAAAAGGCCCGCAGCGATGCGGGCCTTTTTGCTGACGAACTCTGTTTTGCTTATAGCGGTTTTCCAGTTGGTGTAGAGGGAACGTGATGCCCTGAAATGGCTTTTTTCTCAAGAAAAAGCCATCCTGCGTATTCCTGGAAACTCCACGAAAACTGGAGAACCGCTCTAAGGGCATGGCTTCAGCCATGCCGAAATTTCTTCGCTGGAATTACGGTTTCAGCCGCTGAGGTTCGTTTTCGTTTGAGAATATGTTGACGATCGGCCATTCCACGCTGCCAATAGAAACCTTCCTGCGCGTTTTGCAGGACAATGGCTGTCGCACGCTGGTGGATGTCCGCACCGTGCCGCGCTCGCGACATAATCCGCAATTTAACAAAGAGGCGCTGCCTGCATCGTTGCAGTCCGTGGGGATTGCATACCTGTGGATGCAGGGGCTGGGCGGGCTGCGGCATACGAGCAAAGCCAGCATCAATACTGCGTGGAAGAACACCAGCTTCCGCGGCTACGCCGACTACATGCAGACACCGGAGTTTGCCGCGAATCTAAAAGAGTTGATGACTCAGCCCGACTTCGACCACGTCGCCGTGATGTGTGCCGAGGCTGTGCCGTGGCGCTGCCATCGCTCGCTGATTGGCGATGCGGTGCTGGCGCAGGGCGGCATAGTGGAAGACATTTTCGTCCATGCCGATGGCTCCAGTGTCCGCAAACCGCATGCCATGACGAAGTTTGCCCAGGTGGAAGGTAGCCGGGTCTGGTATCCGGGTGGTCCGGAACTTTTCTCCTAAAGGACCAAGCTCCATAGGTATGCTTAAGGTATATGCAGGTGCATGTATTGTATTTCGGGGTGTTGAAAGACGTATTGCAGAAGCAGAAGGAAGTGCTGCCGCTGGCAGAGGGCGCAACCGTCAATACGCTGATTGATTTGTGTCGGCAGCGTTCGCCGGAGAAAACGCAGTTATGGCAGTCGCTGGCAATCGCGGTAAACCAACAATACGCCGATGCGTCTCATGTATTGCAGGATGGCGATGAGGTGGCTCTGCTGCCGCCGGTGAGCGGTGGCCTTCGGGAGGCGGTGCGATAGCGATGCAGGCCCAGTTCTACCAGTCCCGTATTCCGGCGGAAGAGATCGTCGCCGCCATGAAGGCGGGCGCAGATGGCGCCGTGGTTGTTTTTGACGGTATTGCGCGCAACCACACGCGCGGCCGCCGCACCTTGTATCTCGACTACGAGGCCTATGAGCAGATGGCGCTGTGCCTGATGCAAAAGCTGGCCGCCGATGCAATCGAGAAGTTCGGCGTGCGCGACGTGGCTCTGGTGCATCGCCTGGGGAGGCTGGAGATTGGCGAAACCAGCGTGCTGATTGTGGTGGCGTCGGCGCACCGGGCCGCCGCATTCGATGCCTGCCGCTGGATCATCGACACGTTGAAGAAGACGGTTCCCATCTGGAAGAAGGAATATTTTGTGGATGGAGCCGTGTGGGCCGACGGCGAGCCGTTTCCGATGGAGATTGCTGCCAGCACGGCAGAAAAGGCTCCCCGGTGAGACGGATTGCTTCCATCCTGCTGGCTACCGCTGTTCTTTTCCAGCAACCCACCTTTGCCGCGCAGCCTGCGCAGCAGCCCACGCCGGAAGCCACAGCGCAGTCCGGCACCGGGGTCCCGGAATTTCGCATCAACGTGCGGCTGGTGAATGTTTTCGTCAATGTGGCCGATGCCACCGGCGCGCCCGTTGGCGGGTTGACACGCGACGATTTTGCTCTGAGCGAGGATGGTAAACCGCAGAAGATCGCCGTCTTTGAGCGGGAAGCCGATATGCCGCTGTCGATCGTGCTGGCAATCGACACCAGTGCCAGCGTGCGTGGTAATCTGCGGCTGGAGCAGGATGCGGCCAAGCGATTTCTGCACGCGTTGTTGCGCACGCAGGATGAGCTGCAACTGTTCCAGTTCTCGTACAGCGTCGATGAACTGGTTCCATTTACCAACAATCTGAAGCGGATCGACAAAGGCCTGGAACGGTTGCAGCCGGGCACATCCACGGCTCTTTACAATGCTATTTATCTGGCCTCGCAAAGCCTGGGTGCGCGTCCCGATGCGGCGCCGCATCGCAAGGTGATTGTGCTGATTACGGATGGTGGAGACACCATGGACGGCACCACTTATCCCCAGGCCGTCGAACAGGCCCTGCGCGCGCAGGCGATGATCTACAGCCTTATTATCGTGCCGGTGGAGGCCGATGCCGGGCGCGATACAGGCGGCGAACATGCGCTGATCCAGATGTCCGAGGACACGGGCGGCAAATACTACTACGTCCAGGACCCGCGGGACCTGGACAAGAGCTTCGCCCGCTTATCGGAAGATCTGCGGACGCAATATCTGCTGGGCTACTACCCGGCAAAGCGGTTGTTCGACAACGACGGCTTCCGCAGGATCAAGGTGCAACTGACCAACCCACAGTGGAATGAGCAGTATCAGCTACGATACCGCAGCGGTTACTATCCGCTTGCCGGGCGGTAACGGCGCAGGTTGGTTACAATCGTCGTATGCCTACCTCGACCACTGCGAAACGGCGTCATAAAGCCCCTCCACCGGGCGAAACAGGACAGGAAGCATTGTATTTACGCTCGCTCTGCGACCGCCAGGTGCCGGTGTTGGTGAAGCTGCGCGATGGAGAACGTGTGACCGGCTGGATCGAGTATTTTGACGACTGCATGATCCGGCTGACGCGCGAGCACAAGCCGAATCTCTTTATCTATAAGCAGCAGATTCGCACGATTTCTGAGGTCAAACCTTCCCCTGCGGCCCGCAACGGCAACCGCATCACAAAAGAATAGGGGCGTTCAGCTATGACCAGCAACACAACCACGGAGGAATCCACGCCGCAGTCTTTCGTCTTTGCCGGACCTGCTTCCATCCTTGCCCGTGAGGCGGGAGCACTGCTGCGCAGCTATTACGAGCGCGGCGTTACGGCCGAGTACAAGGGCGATGTCGACCTGGTGACGGAGGCAGACCGCGCCAGCGAGAAGCTGATCGTGTCGCGGCTGCAGCAGGTGTTTCCTGCGCATGGAATTTATGGCGAAGAGGGCACGCGCAACCAGTTGGATCACGAATACCGCTGGTATGTGGACCCGCTGGACGGCACCACCAACTTTGCGCATGGCTTTCCGGCCTTTTGTGTGTCGATGGGGTTGGAGCGCCGCGCACCGGGGCTGGCCTCCGATACGGACGGCGAACTGGTGGCCGGCGTTATTTATGATCCGCTGCGCGATGAGTTGTTCACCACGGAAGCAGGGAAGGGCGCTTATCTGACGAATGCCGCAGGCGCAACCCGCCGCATTCATGTTTCGCGGACGAAGTATCTTTCCGAGGCGTTGCTGGCGACGGGCTTCCCCAGCCACAAGCGCCATCGCAACCCGAACATCCACTTCTATCACCAGATCACGCTGCGCTCGCATGGCGTGCGCCGGGCTGGCTCTGCTGCGCTGGACCTGGCCTACACCGCATGCGGACGGCTGGATGCTTTTTGGGAGTTCAACCTGAATCCGTGGGACACTGCGGCTGGCGTGCTGCTGCTGCGCGAGGCCGGCGGCGCGGTGACACATTTTGACGGCGGCGCATTTACGCTCGACAGCCGCGAAGTGCTGGCAACGAATGGCTTATTGCAGGACGAGTTGGTGCATCTATTCATGGAGATGTTTGCGGGGCGGGAGTTGGAGCCGATTTTGACGCCAGCGGAGTTCGCCGCGCAGCGAGAGGAAAGGGCGCTAAGAAACAGTTAGAAGCCGCTGGTGGATTTGCTGCGTGGTTTTCCTTCAGATCGTTCTTCATTCAAAAACTGTTCTAATTCTTGGGCTGTGGGTATAGTCTGCGCAAGCGAGGACAATCCCGCCTGCTTCATCTGAAGTTTGCGCAAGTTTTCTACGAATGGGCCAATGTCCTGCCAAATGGTCACGTCTTTTTTGCGGCGCGCATCGATGTGCTGTTTTGCTATTTCGTAGTAGTTGTTGATCCAGTAGTAGAACGTATGCCAAACCATGTATTTATCGAGTGCCCCTTTTCGGGTGAGTAAAGCAATTGTCTCGAAAAAATCTACAATGTCTTCGGATTCAGCATAATCGGATGGCGTATTCAGGATTCTTCGGGCAGCTTTAGATCGCTGCTCACGCTTCTCGTCACCGAAAAAGTTGGATTCAAATTTCAATAATAAATCTATGGCTTGAGAGAAACGGGCACGGTGTATTTGATAAGCCAGTGAAGCGATTGACACTATAGTGCCGATAATCGCAACTATCACGGCAATTTTGTTCCAAGGACTCAACATAACACTCATAATAGAGCAACACGGCAATTTCTTCTGTATGGCATTCTGTTCTCCTGCTACAATTTCTCTGCAGACATTGCTCAAAGTCTTGATTCACTATCTCAAGGGAGAAAAAGTTTTATGGCATACGTGATCGCTGAACCCTGTATCGGAACCAAGGACACAGCTTGCGTGGATGCGTGTCCGGTGGACTGCATCCATCCGAAGAAGGATGAAGCCGGCCATGCGGAATCCGAGCAGCTCTACATCGATCCGGTGGAGTGCATTGACTGCGGTGCCTGCGTCCCGGTTTGCCCGGTATCGGCCATCTTCGCGGCAGACGATCTGCCGGAGAAGTGGGCCCACTTTACCCAGAAGGGTGCTGACCACTTCGGCCGTTAATCCTTTTCCGGCTCCTGTTTTTGCAACGCGCAATCCTGCTATGGGTTGCGCGTTTTGCTTTGTGTAGCATGGCATCAGGATGATCCAGAGGCAATCAGAAGCCATCGTACTGCGCACGTGGCCCTTTCACGAGGCGGACCTGCTGGTCAGCCTCTTCACGCGCGAGCAGGGCAAGGTGAAGGGCGTGGCCCGCTCGGCCATGAAGTCGCGCAAGCGCTTTGGCGGCGCGCTGGAGCCGATGACGCACGTCCGTGCCAATTATGCCGAAAAGCCGCGGCAGGAGCTGGTGCGGCTGGACTCCTTCGAAATTCTGAAGTCGCCGCTGTCGCAGCCGGTGGACTATGCGCGTGTGGCTGCTTTGTCGTTTGTGGTTGAAGTGCTGGAAGATGCGCTGCCGGACCACGATCCGCAGGACGATGTCTTTCGTCTGACGCTGGCCGTGCTGGAGCACATGCAGGTAGGGCGCATCTGGATGCCGGTGACGTACTTCAGTCTGTGGGTGACACGGCTGATGGGCTGGATGCCGGACGTGGCCCACTGCCTGGCCTGCGGCCGGCCGCTGCGTGGCGCACCTGCGTATTACCACGCGCTGAGCGATGGCCTTTTCTGCGTGGAACATAAGCGCGTGGCCAGTTCGACGTTGTCGGCAGAGTCGTTACAACTGGCCGAGCGCATCTTTCATGCCCCGGTGAGCGCGTTTACCGCGGAGCCGTGGCCACGGGCGCGTGCGGCGGACCTGCGGCGCTTTGCGGTGGAGGCGCTGGAGCGGCATCTGGAGCACAAACTGATGACGGCCCGCGCACTGGCAAAGCTGTAGCGCCTGCTCATCAGTTAGAATCCAAAGGAAAGAAATTTTGTGCCTTTGCGCGTGCGCAGCACGTTGCAGCCATGGGAAACAGGGAAAGTAGAACCTGCCGGAATGCCAGCTATCAAGAAATCCGCATTGACCTTTCAAGAGCTTCTTTTCGCGTTGCAGACCTTCTGGGCCGAACGCGGATGCGTGTTGCAGCAGCCCTATGACGTTGAGGTGGGCGCAGGCACCATGTCGCCAGAGACCTTTCTGCGCGTGCTGGGGCCAAAGCCCTTCCGCGTGGCCTACGCGCAGCCCTCGCGCCGTCCGGCCGACGGCCGCTATGGCGAGAACCCGAACCGGCTCTTCAAACACACACAGTTTCAGGTGATTCTGAAGCCGCCGATGGCGAATATCCAGGAAGTCTATCTGGATTCGCTGAAGGCGATCGGCATTGACCTGAGCGAGCACGACATTAAATTTGAGGAAGACAACTGGGAGTCGCCGACGCTGGGTGCCTGGGGCATTGGCTGGCAGGTAATGCTCGACGGGCTGGAGATTACGCAGTTTACCTACTTCCAGCAGTGCGGCGGCATCGATCTGGATCCTATCTCCGGCGAGATCACTTATGGACTGGAGCGCATTGCGGCCTTTCTGCAGGATGTGGACTCGATCTACGACATCGTATGGGCCCGCGAGCCGTCCGAAGATGGAAAGACGGCAGGGAAAGAAGTGACTTACGGCGAAGTGCGGCTGGCCGAAGAGTTGCAGTTCTCGGTCTACAACTTTGAATATGCCGATGTGGAGAAGCTGTGGGAGCATCTGCGCCTCTATGAGGCGGAGTGCCAGGCATTGCTGGATGCCGCCAAGGCGCAGCCAGAGGACGCAGCGACGGCCACGCGCAAGCGCTTCCCGGTGCTGGGCGCGTTTGACCTGTGCCTGAAGTGTTCACACTTGTTCAATCTGCTGGATGCCCGCGGCGCGATTTCGGTGACGGAGCGGGTAGGCGTGATTGCCCGTATCCGCGCCCTGGCCGTAGGCGTGGCGAAGGCATACGCGGCACAGCAGGCTGGGTAGTTATGACGACAGCTTCCCATGTCTCAGAAGCGAGACATGGGGCACCCGCACCCGACCGTAGATTGAGCGTGACCGGAGTACGGACGGAGCGCGAACTTAGTTTTGTGAAGGGCATGGCCTTCGCCGTGCCGAACACGGGCAACAAAAATTACAAGGTAGGCGCGGGCTTTAGAGCGCGCATGACGACGACAAGAAATTGAGGGGCTTCAGCCCCTGAGGTGCGCAAAAATCGCACCCACCACGAAGGAACCAGGAAAGTCAGGCAGGCATGGCCGAGTTTTTATTTGAGATCGGATTGGAAGAAGTTCCGGCGCGGATGATTGCCGGAGCCGAAGCGGAGTTGCAGCGCCGTGTGCTGGATCTGCTGAAGCGCGAGCGTCTGCTGGCGGAGGATGCCGCAGCGCAGAGCTACTCCACCCCGCGGCGGCTGGCTGTGCTGGTGCAGGGTGTGCTTACGCAGCAGGAAGATGTGGAAGAAGATCTGCTGGGGCCATCGCTGAAGGTCGCTTTCAAGGACGGCGCTCCGACACCCGCGGCGGAGGCCTTTGCGAAGAAGGCGGGCGTGGCTGTCAGCGAGCTGAAGACCGTCACCAACGCCAAGGGGGAGTACATCGGCGCGACGGTGAAGCGCGTTGGCAAGGCCGCAACAGAGGTGATTGCCGCCGAGCTGCCGAAGGAGATTGCAGGCCTCTACTGGGCCAAGAACATGTACTGGCGCGCAGGCAAGCCGGAGCGTTTTGTGCGTCCGGTGAAGTGGCTGCTGGCGCTGCTGGATTCCGACGTGGTGCCGGTGCAGTTTGCCGATGTAACGGCCTCAAATGTGACTTATGGTCACCGCATTCTGCATGGACTGGCCCCGGTGGTGGTCAGCGAACCTTCCGACTACCTGAGCACGCTGGAAAAGGCGCATGTACTGGCCGATGTGGCAGCGCGCAAGCATAAGATTCGCAAAGCGCTGGATCATGTGACCCGCACGGTTCCCGGCGCGCGCTGGCGCGAGGATGAGGAACTGGTGGACACGGTGCTGCACCTGACGGAATGGCCGTCGGTGCTGCTGGGCAACTTCGAGCCGGAATATCTGACCCTGCCGGAAGAAGTGCTGGTGACGGTGATGCGCGACCACCAGAAGTATTTTGCCGTGGAGGACGCGCAGGGCAAACTGGCTCCGCATTTCCTGGCGGTGTTGAATACCGAAGCTGACGAGGCTGGGATGGCCGTCATCCGACACGGCAACGAGCGCGTGCTGCGCGCCCGCTTCAACGACGCCCGCTTCTTCTGGGATGTAGACCAGAAGGTTCCGCTGACCGAGCGCGTGGAGATGCTGATGAGCGTGACTTTCCAGAAAGATTTGGGGAGTTACGATTGGAAATCAGATGGAAATCATCGTCTTACGCAGGATTACAGTTCAGTGTTTACGGGGACTGCGTCTTCGTCAGATCGTCAGCCAGATTGGAATGCTCTATTCACTGCGGCGAGGCTTGCCAAGACAGATTTGACCTGTGAGCTTGTCAAAGAGTTTACTGAACTTCAGGGCGTTATTGGTGGTTTGTATGCTCAGGCGCAAGGTTTGGGCAATAAAGTTGCTGATGCCGTTTATTGGCAATATCGTCCAGCAAACATTGAGGACCAGATTCCGCCCAGTGTTGAAGGTCAATTGCTTGGCCTTGCCGACCGTGTACACACGATCGTAGCTATGTTTTCTATAGGCAATGCCCCAACTGGTTCGAAAGACCCATTTGCGTTGCGTCGTGCAGCTAATGCGATCGTGAAGATTCTTGCTGAATCCGAGTTGCCATTCACGCTGACCCGTTTGTACAAGCCTGCAATTTACATCGTTCAGAGTTCTCAAATTAACTCCATTTCCGGGAATGCAAAGCACCCTGAGGTAGATGTTGAGCAAGATGTGAGAGCATTTTTAGCGGAGCGCCTTGAATTCTATCTGCGCGATGTGAAAGGACAGACTTACGATGTTGTCAAAGCGGTGCTGACTGCCGATGCCGACGATGTGAAGGATGCGGTGGCTCGTGCCGAAGCAGTGACGCAGGTGCGTGGCTCGGAGGACTTTACGGCCATCAGTGCTGCATTCAAGCGGATGAAGAACATCCTTACGCAGGCGAAGGAAAAGGGCGATCAGCCAGCACATTCTGTCAATGTCGGCTTATTGCAGGATGCCGCAGAGCAGGCGCTTGAGCGGAAGTCTGCCGCATTGGCCGTTCAGGTGGAGCAGTTGCGGCAGAAGAAGGAATACGTTGCTGCGCTGGAGGCCATTGCCACGCTGCGTCCGCAGGTGGATGCCTTCTTCGATGCGGTGATGGTGATGGCTCCGGAACCGGAGATTCGTGCCAACCGGCTGGTGTTGCTGGCGCGGGTGTTGGGCGACTTCTCGCGGATTGCCGACTTCTCAGAGATTGTGACGGCGGGGTAAGGGCTTCGTACCTCAGGGGCTGAAGCCGTCCAATAGCCCTTTCCAATTCCGAGGGCTATAGCGGTTTTCCAGTTGGTGTAGAGGGAACGTGATGCCCTGAAATGGCTTTTTTCTCAAGAAAAAGCCGTCCTGCATATTCCTGGAAACTCTACGAAAACTGGAAAACCGCTATAAGCAAAACAGAAAGCCGATTTGGATCTGATTCAGGGAAGGGTGCGGGTGCCCTACGTCTGGATTTTCAGACGTGGGGCACCCGGTTTTCAGTTCAGCCGCTGCAGGCGTTCAATCAGCTTCTGCGCGAAGGGCTCGCCGGATTCGGTCCAGAGCAGGCGGCTGGAGATGCCGCAGTTTTTCTCCACGCTCAGGGTAAAGGCAAGCAGCATCTCCACATTCTGCTGCACGCGTTTGGTGGCGATTTCGTCCAGTTCCACCTCTTCCAGCAGAAAAGGCGAGTCCAGGCCGAAATCCACGCGAATGTGGCCGTTCTGCTCGTAGCTGGCGTCGTCGAACTCCGGGCCAAAGCCTACGATGCGCACGGTGGAGGGCTGTTGCTTCCAGACCGGGTCCAGGCCGCCGCCGACCTCCGGAGTCCAGAGCGGCCAGCGCAGGTCAAACTCCCAGGCAATGTCGTCATGCAACTGCTCCATGGCTTCGCGCACGGCATTTTCCGGTAAAGATGCATCGTCTTCCTGCGAGCGCTCGTCATTGACATAGATGCGCTGGTAGATGGGCGACTCGTTCCAACTGATGGGACAGGCTGTGGCGGCGGTGATGCGCTTATCTCCACCTACCAGGGCCAACTGGCGCTGGACGCTAATGAGCGCCGAGGGCAGGTTGTCCAGGCGAAAGTTGGGGTACCAGAGGCTGAGGTAAAGCTGATCGGCCATGCCGTTATTTTAGCCGGAATACACGGTTGTAAACAGGCTGAGCCCCACGATGGGCGCGGCGGTGAGAAGATAGTAAAGAGCGGGAATGCGGGTCACGATAGAAAAGCTGCGGATGTGGTTGCTGGTGGCTGCCGGGTTGCTGGTGGGCGTCATCCTGCTTTTTCTGGGATATGCGCGCTACCAGATGCACCGGGCCGTGCGCGACCTGCCGCAGAAACTGGGCGTCGAAATTCAGCAGTCCACCAATGGCTTCACCTTTTCCAAGTCAGATAAAGGCAAGACTCTTTTCACGCTGCATGCGTCGCGTGCCGTGCAGTTGAAGAACGGCGGCAAGGCCCGCCTGCACGACGTCAGCATCGTGCTCTATGGGCGGGACTCCGAACGGGCTGACCGCATTTACGGCAGCGAGTTTGACTATGACCCGGCGAGCGGTGTGGCGCGGGCAGATGGCCCGGTGGACATTGACCTGCAATCGCCCGGTGCTGCGGCTTCCGGCACGGAGCAGGCTCCTCCGGATGCTTCCCGGCCTGCGCTGGATGACAAAAGTGTGGTCCACGCCAGGACCAGCGGTCTGGTGTTTGCACAGAAGACCGGAGTTGCCTCGACGGACCAGGACTTCGAGTTCCAGTTTGCCGGGGTGAACGGCAATGCGCACGGCGCGCAGTATCTTTCCAATGAGGGGCTGTTGGTGCTGCAGTCCAATGTGAATGTGCGGATGCTGTTGCGTGGCCGTCCGGTGGTGCTGACGGCGGCGCATGCGGAGCTGCATCGTGACTCGGAGCAGGCCATTCTGCGTGTGGTGATGTTCCACTCACTGGGCATTACGGGCCGCGCCGATCAGGTGGTGATCCACATGCGCAAGGACGGTTCTGCCGAACACGTGGAGGCCACGGGTAACGTGACGGTGGCCAACCTGAATGGCAGCCAGATGATTGCGCCGCGCGCCGAAGTGGCGCTGGATGCCACCAGCCAGCCGCAAACCCTCGACCTGCTGGGCGGCATTCGCTATGTGGACTCCGAGCCTTTCCGCCATGTTGACGGCCAGGCAACCGAGGCGCACCTGCAGTTTGGCAGCAACACAACCGTGCGGCATGTGCAATTGCTGCATGCCGTGCAGATGCACGAGCAGGATCAGGGCAGCGGTTCCGATGCAAAGGCCGTGACCACCCAGCGGCAACTGCATGCGGACCGGGTGGAAGTGGAATTGAAGGTGGACCGCAAGGGCCGGTCTGTGCCGAAGCTGGTGCGGGCCTTTGGCGGAGCAGGCAGTCCGGCGCAGATGCTGATCAACACCTGGAGCATGTCGGATTCCGGTGTTGGCGGCAAACCGGGAACTCCACTGACGCTGCGCAGGCAGCAAAGTCAGAAGACGGTGCTGCGTGGGGATGAGCTGGATGCGCATCTGGTGCAGGCTGGCGGCAGGTTGAGCGTTTCCCATGTGCAGGGCAGTGGACACACCAGCATGGTGCAGACTGCGCCGAACGGCAGCGTGCAAACCAGCACCGGCGACCGGCTGGATGTGGTGTTGGCTCCGCCTGCAGAGGGGAAACCGGCAGACAATCGTCATTCCGCACCCGGCCATGCAGATGCCAATGCCGCGCAGGTTGTGAGCGCAGTGCAGATCATAAGCGCAGTACAGGATGGGCATGTTGTCATCAGGCAGACTGCGCCACCGGCAAAGAGCCAGGGGTCGCATGATAAATCCGGAACGCCGGAGACCACCTCTGCCACGGCAGACCGTGCCGAGTACCGCGGTGACACGCAGATGCTGGTGCTGACCGGAGATCCGCAGGTGGTGGATGCGGGGATGACGTTGTGGGCGACGACGGTCCGCATGTCGCGGGAGACGGGCGATGCCGTTGCCGAGGGCAATGTGCGGGGCAGCTATCTGCAGCCTGCCTCTACACAGCAGAACAATTCGGAACCGATTCACATCGTTGCCGAGCACGCATTGCTGCGCCGTGCGGAACAGGAAGCACTCTTCTATGGCAGCCATGCGCGGGACGCGCGTCTATGGCAGGGAGCCAGCCAGGTGGAGGCTCCGGTGCTGGACTTCCAGCACGCACAGCAGACGCTGACGGCGCGGGCGGACACCGCATCCAGAACATTGCCGGTGCATGCAGTTTTCCTGAGCATGGCCAGGCGCAAAACCGGCGGGCCGGTTGGCGTGGTGCACATCCGCAGCCGACAGATGGTGTACTCCGATGTGGCGCGACGGGCGGACTTTACTGGCGTGGTGCAGGTGCAGAGTGCGGATGGCAGGATGCAGGCGAACCATGCGCAGGTATTTTTGCAGACGGCATCCAATGCAGGCGGGAACGCATCGAAGATAACAGGGAAGTTATTTGGCGGCAGCGTGCAGCGCATTGTGGCGCAGGGGGACGTGGAGTTGCAGCAGCCCGGACGCCGCGGCACAGGACAGCAACTGGTTTACACGGCAGGCGATGGAAACTTTGTGCTGACGGGAACCGCAGCGGCGCCACCCCGGCTGGTGGATGACGTAAAAGGTACGGTCAGCGGCGAGGTGTTGATCTTCAACAGTCTGGATGATAGTGTCATTGTTTCCAACAAGGGCCCCCGGCAAGGGGACACCGCTTCCGGACGGCGAACCAGGACAGAGACGCGCGTACAAAGTCAGAAGCAGCATTGACGCCTTATTCGGCACTGGTATCTGCGACAGCGGTGCGAAACAATGACGGGGAGATCGGGTCAACTACACGTATGCAGACGTTAGCAACGGAAGAAGTTGGTAAGACGTATGGAGGACGCCAGGTCGTCCGCGGAGTGAGTCTGGAGGTTCACCGTGGCGAGGTAGTGGGGCTGCTGGGGCCCAATGGGGCCGGCAAGACGACCAGCTTTTATATGATTGTTGGGCTGGTGCGGCCGGACATGGGCAGGATTCTGGCCGATGGGACAGACATCACCCGTTTGCCGATGTATTTGCGCGCACGTAATTTTGGCATCAGCTACCTGCCGCAGGAGCCCTCTGTCTTCCGCAAGCTGACGGTTGAGGAAAATATTCTGGCAGTGCTGGAGGCGCAATCGCTTTCCTGGGAAAAGCGCCGTGCGCGTACAGAAAGGCTCATCGGGCAGTTGAATCTGGGGCACATCCGCAAGACGCAGGGCTATGCGCTTTCCGGTGGCGAGAGGCGGCGTGTGGAGATTGCGCGCTGTCTTTGTATTCAGCCCTCATTTATTCTTCTGGACGAGCCATTTTCGGGCATTGACCCTATTGCTGTGCTCGATTTACAGGAAATCATCTTTGGCTTGAAGTCCGATGGCATTGGTGTGCTCATCACCGACCACAATGTACGCGAAACGCTTTCTGTAACAGACCGCGCTTACATCATCAACGAAGGCCATATCTTCCGCACAGGAACTCCAGCAGAGCTGGGCTGCGACCCTGAGGTGAAGCGTGTTTATCTTGGCGAAGGGTTTAGCCTGGGCAGTTGAGCTATCTGGCAGCGGCGAGTCGTTTCCAGGTCATAAATGGAACGAAAATGATAAATTTGTCCTGAAAATTTGTGCCCATCGTCATCCATTAACACCTTCGTTGCATGTACACTAACCCGCAAGCAATCCGTATGCCAGATTTGTTGTATGGGCATACAGGCTCCTCTTTCGAGAGGATGAGTTGAGAGGTGGGGGAATATGGTGTTGCTCCAGCCAAAGCTGAATCTGAAGGTCTCCCAGCGGCAGGTGCTTACGCCTGGCCTGGTGCAGATGGTCAGCGTGCTGGCCCTGAACAAGCTGGAGCTGAAGGAAATGATCAACACGGAGATTGTAGAAAACCCCATGCTCGAGGAGCTGGAGGAGTCCGTTCCGCTGTTGGATGAAGTTGCCGGACGGGAAGCGGAGCGGGAACGCTCTGCCGAAGAAACTGTGACTGTTGCCGCGCAGGAACAGGAGCAGGTGCAGGATGGCGTCAACAAAGATCCCTTCGACGAAATTGATTTCGGTAGTTACTTTCAGGACTATCTCGACCCCGGCTTCCGCGTTTCCAGCAATTACGAAGAGCTCGATTCGCCTTCCTTTGAGAATTTTCTCTCGCAGCCCAGCTCGCTGACAGACCATCTGATGTGGCAACTGGGATCGCTGACGCTCGCGCCGGAGGTGCGGGCACTGGCAGAGATCATCATCGGCAATCTGAATGAGGATGGCTATCTGACGGCGAGCCAGCAGGAGCTGGCGCAGGCCTTTGAGCAGGAGGCTTCCGCGCAGGGCAAAGCGCATACGGCGTATCTGAATGGCGGCCTGCCGCATCTGCTGGCGCAGGCGCTCACCGTGGTGCAGTATCTGGACCCTGTTGGCGTGGGAAGCAGCAACCTGCGGGAATGCCTGCTGGTGCAGATTCGTGCTCAGCGGCAGGAAGCTGAGCTGGTGCTGGCAAAAAGTACGCGCAGTCGGCCTTCTGCTCACCATCAGCAGATGCACGAAGTCAGTGCAGAGGAGGTCTTTTCCGCGGGACCGGACGAGAGAGAAGCAATGGTGCCGGAACCGGTTGTACGTGTGGCTGGCAAGTCGAGCATTTTTGACACGGCCGAGCTGGTAGTGGACAAGCATCTCGCGCTCCTGCAGAAAAAGGACATGCGTGAGCTGGCGAAGCAGGCCACCTGCACGGTGGAGCACGCTCAGCAGGCAGTGGAATTCATCCGCACTCTCGATCCGCGCCCGGGCCAGCGCTACAACCATGATGAAACACGGCTGATTGAGCCGGATGTGGCCTTCGTCAAGCGCGGCGAGGAGTACGTGGTGGTGATGAATGACGATGACCTGCCGTCCTTGCGGCTGAACCAGGGTTATCGTAGATTGCTGCGCAAGGACAATGCGGAGAAGGATGTCCGCGACTATGTGAAAGAGCGCTACAGATCGGCCATTCAGCTCATGCGCAATATCGAGCAGCGCAAGAACACCATTCTGCGGACGTGTGAAGCGATTGTGCGGCGGCAGCAGGAGTTTCTGGAGCACGGCATTGAGTCGCTCAGGCCGATGATGATCAAGGAAGTGGCGGAAGAGATCGGTGTGCATCCTTCCACGGTGAGCCGTGCGGTGGCGAACAAATATGTGCACACCACGCAGGGCGTTTTTGAGTTACGCTTCTTCTTTTCCGAGGGTGTGAATGGCCCTGAGGGAAGCGGCACCTCCCTGATGCTGCTGAAGCGCAGGGTGAAGAAGTTGATCGAAGAGGAGGACCCCCGGAAACCACTGACAGATGAGCAACTGACGGCGCTGCTGCAACAGCAGGGCATTGAAGTAACTCGACGCACAGTAGCCAAGTACCGCGAGGACATGCACATCCCAAGTACGCATCAACGCCGGGTGCGGGACTAGAGTACCTTGCGGGAGTGCAGGGGCGTTTGTAGCTTGAGTCGGAAGTAAAGGAGAAAACCATGCAGACGGAATATACCGGCAGACAGGTTGTCATCGGGAAGAAGCTTCGCTCGCAGGCCGACGCAGGACTGGCCCGGCTGGAGCGGGTGCTGGGGAAGACCTGTAGCGCGCACGTTATTCTGACGGCGGAAAAATACAGGAAGATCGCAGAAGTTTCCGTGATTACCCGGCAGCAGACAATCGTGGGCATGGCGGAATCGACAGACATGGAAACGGCGCTGCACGATGCGCTTGCAAGGGTGGAAAAGCAGGCGCTGCGCCACAAGGACCGCATGCGCGCCAGAAAGCGTCAGCCCAAGGAAGAGAAGGAAACGGCTGCTCCGGTCTCCGTTGGGCCACGCCGCGTCATGAAAAAGAAGGCGGGCCAGGATGAGGCTGCTGAAGCAGCGCCTGTCCGTATGAAGAAAAAGAGCAATGGCGCCAATGGCCACGTGAAAACAACCGTGCCGGTAGTGGTACACTCATTTCCGGCCAGAAAGTTGGTGGCGGAGCCCCACATCGTGCGTTCCAGTGATTCTGTGGCATTGCGGCCGATGACGCTGGAAGAGGCGGTAAAGGAAGCCGAGTTTCGTGACCGGGATGTGTTCGTTTTTCGTGACAATGCAGGCGGAGTTAAGGTCCTGCACCGCAAGAAAGATGGCAAGATGGAGTTGATCGAAGCTCCATAAGCGGTGTTTTAGAGGCGAAATGAGTGTTTGCGCCGGTGCATGTCGGCTACAGAATGTCGGCACGCACCGGTATAGGAAAGCTGGTTGGGAATTTTGTACGCCTTGGGTGACTTCCGTGAGCGAGCGGTGCCATTGCGGATGTGGTTAGCTTGCTGATCCGGGCCCTGACAGAAGGTACAAACTGTATCTGAAAATCCAATGGTGATTGTGAATACGAATACATCCGAAATGGACACTCCTGAGCAGACTCTGCTGGAAGTGTTGCCTTGCTATGTTTTGATCCAGCAGGGGGGGGAGTTCGTATACGCAAACCGCAAAGCAAGGCTGGCCCTGGGTTCCGGGAACACAGCCGGGCTTTCGGTTGCCGTGAACAAGGTGATGACAGGTGGCTATCCTGGCCTGCTGGCAGAGGATGGGACCTGTGCCGCCGCGGGGCACGCTTCGATGCCTCTGGACCACACGGATGGTGTGATCCAGTTTGAATCCATCCTGATGGCGAAGGACGGCCGTCCGCGGAATGTAGCCGGCTGCATGCAGGAGCTGCTGTTTCATGGAACCCAGGCGCATCTGGTGCTTGTAGTGGAGCGCAGCGGTGGCTTCCAGGAGCAGATCAGTGGTCATGCGACCTTTCTGGAAGAGTTGCTGGATTCGGCCCCGGAGGCCCTGGCGATTGTTCATAAATTGCGCATCCTGCACGTCAATCATGAATTCTCCAGACTTTTTGGCTATTCCCTGGAAGACTGCATTGGCAACAATCTGGATGAATTAGTAGTGCCGCAGGGACGCACGCATGAAAGCGAGATTCTGCTGAATGCGGTGGCGCAGAACGAACGCGCTTACATGGAGACGGTGCGCCAGACGAAGGACGGCGAACTGGTGGATGTTTCCGTCCTGATGGCTCCCGTACGCATTGGCGGCGATGAGGTGGGCCATTTTGTCACCTATCGGGACATCCGCCAGCAGAAGCAGGTGGAGGCCAGGCTGCAACACAGCGCTTTGCACGATCCGCTGACCGGGCTGGCCAACCGCGTGCTTTTCATGGACCGTCTGGAGTTGACGATGACCCGGTTGGTGCGCAGACCGGACCGGAACTTTGCCCTGCTTTTCCTCGACCTGGACCATTTCAAGCAGGTGAACGATACGCTGGGGCACGCCAGCGGCGATGCGTTGCTGCTGAAGGTGACCTCGCGCCTGCAGGCCTGCCTGCGCCCGCAGGACACGATTGCGCGGTTCGGTGGGGATGAGTTCGCCATTCTGCTGGATGAAATCGCGTCTGCTTCGGATGCGGTGCGCGTGGCCGAGCGCATTCAACATGCCGTGCGCCAGCCGGTGGACATATACGGACACGAGGTGTTTGTTTCCGCCAGCATTGGAATTGCGCTGGGTTCGGTGGACTATGCCAGCGCCGAGCAACTGATGCGCGACGCTGACTTCGCCATGTACCGGGCCAAGGCAAACGGCAAGGCGCGGCATGAGATTTTTGACAACTCCATGCACGCACGGGTGACGGCGCAGAAGCGGATGACGCAGTATCTGCGCGATGGCCTGGAGCTGGACCAGTTCGAGGTATGGTATCAGCCGGTCTTCCATCTGCGCACGGGCGCGCTGGAGAGCATGGAAGCGTTGATGCGCTGGAAGCATCCGGAGCGCGGCTATCTGGCCCCCAACGAGTTCATGCAACTGGCGGAAGACACCGGCATGATCCTGCAACTCGGCGCCATTGTGATGGAAAAGGCCTGCCGCCAGATGCAGTTGTGGCTTGCAGAACGGCCGGGGCACCGAATTGGCATCAACGTGAATCTTTCTCCGCGGGAGTTCGGTCAGCCGAATCTGCTGCATACCGTCACCGAAGTGCTGGCCATGACGCAGCTTGATCCTGGCTTATTGCGGCTGGAGATTACCGAGTCGTCCGTCAGCGTGGATCCGGATGCGGCGGTCATCCACCTCCAGCGGCTCAGCGACATCGGCGTCGGTGTTTCGCTCGACAATTTTGGCGCTGGCATGGCGTCCATGAACTACCTGATGCGGCTGCCCATCCAGTTGCTCAAGCTGGACCGCCGTCTTACGGCCTTTTTGCCCGCCAAAGGCAGGCAGGGAGCCATGATTGAGACCATTTTTGGCCTGGGACGCGCTTTGCAGGTGCGCATGCAGGCCGACGGCATTGAGAACGAGATGCAGCTTAAGGAACTGAAGCGCTACGGCTGCGAACTGGGGCAGGGCATGTTGCTGGCGGGTCCCTTGCCTGCCGCCGATGCGGCTGTGTTTCTGGATGGCAATTGCCGTCCGGTGCCCATGTCTTAGTGTCGCGCAGACTCCCTCAAATGCTACGATGAGCGCATGGCGCGTTCGTCAACCACCTCTGGCAGAAATGTACAACCCAAAGCATCTTCCGGCAAACGCCCGCGCTCTGTTGCTCCTCATAGTAAAGCTGGCAGCATGCCTGCAACCGCGCCGGCGCCGGGCGAGCTGGTCATCATCACAGGAATGTCCGGGTCCGGTAAGCTTTCGGCGCTGAAGGCATTTGAAGACCTCGGCTATTACGCGGTCGACAACCTGCCGGTGGAGCTGATTCCGCGCTTTGCAGACCTGGTGCGCCAATCCACTGAGATTGTGAAGGCGGCACTGGTGGTGGATGTGCGCGAAGGCATGTCGCTCGATCGCTTCCCGGCGATTCTCAAGCAGATACGCAAAACAGTCCCCACCAGGGTGGTCTTTCTGGAGGCATCCGACGAGGTGCTGGTGCGCCGCTTTTCTGAGACCCGCCGTCCGCATCCGCTGGGGCGCGCTGTTTCCGTGGTCAAGGCCATCCGCGCCGAACGCAAAATGCTGGAGCCGCTGCGCAACGTAGCCGATCTGGACATCGACACGTCCAAGTTCAACGTGCACGAGCTTCGCGCCCACATCAATGCACAGTTTGACCAGGGAGAGAAAGTCGGCAAAAACATCCTGATTTCGCTGATGAGCTTTGGATATAAAAACGGTGTTCCGGCAGAGGCAGACCTGGTTTTTGATGTGCGCTTTCTGCCCAATCCGCACTTTGTGCCGGAGTTTCGCAAACTGACTGGCCGCCATCCCAAGGTGGCGCGCTATGTACGCCATTTTGCCCAGACCAGGGAGTTTCTGGACAAGACGGCCGATCTGCTCCAGTTCCTGCTGCCCTACTACATTGCTGAGGGCAAAAGCTACCTGACGGTGGCCTTTGGCTGTACGGGCGGCCAGCACCGCTCTGTTTTTATTGCCGAGGAAATGAAGAAGAGGCTGGCGCAGACAGGTTACCGCGTGAAGACCGGCCATCGCGATATGCCGCGGTAGAGGAAAGTATGTGGATTGAGACGCGAGCTCCTTGTCACGCAAGTCCGCGTCGGTTGCAGCAAAATGCGCCTCTAAGATAACTAAAATGTTTTGACGTGGCGCTGCCAGAGAGGGTCACACTGCTTCTGGATGGGGTTACGCATCCCGGCGGCTTCCCGGTAGAATGGATCAGATGTCCAGATCGAGCCAGTCCCAGATGTGTTTGCTGCTTTCGGCAGGCAGTGGAGAGCGTGTATGAAGCGCATCTTCCGTTTGCTGCTCTACGTGCGTCCGTACATGTTGTATTCGCTGGTTTCGGTCGTTCTGATGGCGGGCGTGGGCCTGTTCAGCGCCTTTCGCATCCTGCTCATCAAACCAATTTTGGACAAGGTGCTGTCGCCGGAGGCGGTGAACAACAACGTCCTGCTCTTCACGGTGCCGCATACGGGCCTCCATCTGAACCTGCAGCCGTTCGTGCCCAGCTACCTCCACAACGCCTGGAGCATCGTGGCCTATGCGCTGGTGATCTCAGCCGTGCTGAAGTCGGCCTGCGACTACGCGGGAACGTACCTGGTGAACTATGCGGGCTTCGGCATGATCACCGACCTGCGCAACGACCTCTATGATGCTGTGCTGCGTCGCTCGATCGCCTTTTTTCAGAAGCACACCACTGGCACGCTGCTCTCGACGCTCATCAACGATGTGGAAAGGGTGCAGTTTGCCATGTCCACCGTGCTGAGCGATTTTTTGCAACAGCTCTTCACTTTCCTCTTCACCATGGCAGTCGTGATCCTGTATGGCGGCAAGCTGGCCTGGGTGCTGCTGCTGTTTGTTCCGGTGGTCATTGGTTCGGCCCGGCGCATTGGCCGCGGCGTGCGGCAGACGACGCGCACCGGGCAGGACAAGCTGGCCGAAATTCAGAACATCCTGCATGAGACCATCACCGGCAACCGCATTGTGAAGGCCTTCAATATGGAACTATGGGAGATGGCGCGCTTCCGCCATGCGGCCAGCCGCTTGCTGCGCGCCAACCTGCGTTCCGTCAGTGTGCAGGCCATCAGTTCGCCGCTCATGGATTTTCTGGGTGCAATTGCGATTGCGCTGCTGCTGCTGCTGGGGCGCACCCAGATTTCACACCAATTCATGACCACCGGGTCATTCATCGCATTTCTGGCGGCGGTCTTTACGCTTTATGATCCGGTGCGTAAGTTCGCGCTCTACTACAACAGTTTTCAGCAGGCGCTGGGCGCGTCAGAAGAAATCTTCCGCTTTATGGACGCGCAGGACGATGTGCAGGAGAGGCCCCGCGCCCTCAAGCTGCGCGGTTTCGGGGACAGCATCCGGTTTGAGCATGTCGGCTTCCGCTACACCACAGAAGAAGGCGGGCGACAGATACTTTGCGACATCAATCTGGAAGTGTCACGCGGTGAAGTGATCGCCTTTGTGGGGCCCAGCGGCGCAGGCAAGACGACACTGGTCAATCTGATCCCGCGTTTTTTTGATGTTACCGAAGGCCGGATTCTGGTGGATGGCCACGACGTGCGCGACGTCAGCCTGAATTCACTGCGTGCACAGATTGGCAAGGTCACGCAGGAGATCGTGCTCTTTAACGACACGGTGCGCAACAACATCGCTTACGGCCAGCCGGATGTTCCGCTGGCGCGCGTGCAGGAAGCCGCAAAGATGGCGCTGGCGCATGAGTTCATCGAGCGCATGGCCGATGGCTACAACACCATGATTGGCGAAAAGGGGACCAGGCTGAGCGGTGGCGAACGCCAGCGGCTGGCCATTGCCCGCGCCATTCTGAAGAATGCGCCCATCCTGATTCTGGATGAGGCCACCTCGGCGCTGGATACGGAAAGCGAAGCGCTGGTGCAGGCTGCATTGGCCAACCTGATGCAGGGCCGCACCGTGTTTGTGATTGCGCATCGCCTGTCCACCGTGCGCAAGGCCACACGCATTGCGGTAATTGAGCAGGGACGCATTACGGAAATCGGCACCCACGACGAGCTGATGCAGCAGTCCGGAACGTATCAACGGCTTTATAACCTGCAGTTCCAGGATTCGGACACCATCGAGTCCGTGCTGGCTGCAACGGACAACGGCAAGGAGAAGGCATGAGCGGCAAGAAGCATCCTGCCCGTTCGATGACGGGCTTTGCGCGCACCACCGGGCGCATTCATGACAAGCTGGGCTACACGCTGCTGTTGAAGAGCGTGAATCACCGTTTTCTCGATCTGCACCTGCGCCTGCCCGCCAACTGCGATTCGTTGGAGATGCAGTTGCGCAAGCTGTTGAAGGAGAAACTGGTGCGCGGCCATGTGGAAGTGGCGCTGCAACTGGATCGCGCCTCCAGGGCGGAGCTGCAATATGACCACGGCATTGTTGCGGCCTATGTGCAGGCCTTCCGCGAAGCCTCGATGGAGCATGGGCTGGACAGTGAGCCGGACCTCAACGCGGCCTTCCGTCTGCCGGGTGCGCTGACGGCCGATGCAGCCATTACCGAAGAAGATTTGCAGTCGCTGGAAGCAGATGTGCTTGCGCAGGTCGATGGCCTGGTTGCGCAGTTGAATGCCATGCGCACGCAGGAGGGCTCGGCGCTGGTGGCGGAGTTGCGCGCTGGCATGCAGCGGCTGGATGGCTACGCCGCGCAGGTGGCTGGCCTGCGCGAAGGTGTCCGTAGTTCTTATTTCGAGCGTATGCAGCAGCGCATTGCCGAGCTGACGCAGGGCGTGGTGGATTCGGAACGCATCCTGCAGGAGGCCGCCGTGCTGGCCGAACGCAGCGACGTGGAGGAAGAGATTGTCCGCCTGCGCACGCATGTGGATCACTTTATCGGTCTGCTGGAACAGGGCGGCGAACTGGGCAAGAAACTCGACTTCCTCTTGCAGGAACTGAACCGCGAGGCCAACACGCTGCTCTCCAAAACCGGCGGCGCCGCCTCCGGCAAGGGCCTGCAGATTACAGAAATCGGCCTGGGCATGAAGTCGGAAATCGAAAAGGCACGCGAGCAGGTGCAGAAT
>DZDJ01000210.1 GCA_022736715.1 Edaphobacter aggregans | reverse complement strand
GCGGCGGATCAGTGCCGGTGCGGGATCTTCCCCGGCCAGATAGACCACGCGCCCGGTGTGCGCCGGGGCCAGTCCTACAAGGTCGCCGCCTGCCACACTGCAAGCGATTGACATGGCCGCTTCAAGGGCAAAAAAGCTCTTGCCAGTTGCGCCTGGTGCGACAAGTGCGCCCACGGTTCCGGCCAAGAATCCGGGCCAGATGAAATCGAGCTGTGGCGGCTCATTTGTGAAAGCCGCCATAATGTCTAAAGCCATGCTTGTCTCCTTCGTAGACAGTTGTGGTTAGGCGCTGCCGGGGCCGCAATCCCCTGCCGCGCCGCTCAATTTTCGCCCCTCGATGCCAGCCACGCCATCGCGCTCGATCTTCTGCGCCTTGGCCTGCTCCTGCTGGAGTATCGGCTCGCGCCCTTCCAGCTTCTCCCACTGCTGCCGGTACTTGCCAAGGTCGGCGGCTTGGCGGTCGCCTGCGGCGCTGTAAGCATAGCGGGCGGTGCGCTGCGCGTAGTCGTTCCAGTCGCGCCCCTCGTCATTCTGCCGGGTGGCCGGTGCGCACTGGCGGATAGCGCCATCGATAGCGGCTTGATCGTGACCTGTGACGCGCATCCGCACGGCAATCATGGAATCCACGCGGGACAAGTCCACCTCGCCGCCACGCTGCCGCTTGAGCACGTCGCGGTAATGCCGCTGATAAGCGTCGATCGCGCTGCCGCTGGCTGCTGCAAGCTCCAAGGCGGGCTTGGCTTTACTGCGCTCGGGCTGCTGCACCTTCAAGGCGGCTTGCCGCTGATACTCGGCGTCGATCTGCGAGGCCAAAGCCAGCGTCTTGACGCATTCGCGGCGCTCGGCCTTGAGCAAGCGCACCTCGGGATAACTGCCGTCCTCCCGCTGGTGCTTGGGCTTGCGGTTCTCGTAACCAGGCGCACGGTGCGGATGGATAGCGCCCGATAACTTCGGGTCGCCGTATTCGCGGTTCAGTGCATCGCTTAGGCGATTGCCCACGTCCTTATCGTGGGCCGTCCCCAACTTTGGCACGGTGATGATGCCCTGGTAGTTGCCGGGGCTGGATTCCAGCACAGAGGCGGGCTGGTAGCCGTCACGGATAAGCCGCTCCAGCTTCTCACGATTCATGTCGTCGATCAGGATGTGATGCTTCTTGTCCGACAGCGGCGTGTAGTAGAGGTTTTCCCCGCGCTCCTGCAAACGCCGCATCTCCGGCGTGCGCTGCGCGATCTCCTGCGGTGTAAAGCCCCGCGTGATGCCGTCCTTTTTGTCCAAGATGAACGTCATCTTGTCGCCGTCCGGTTTCATTCGAATGGACGTTACCCGGTAACGCTCCGCGCCTACCGCTTCCGCGTACTGCTCGAACTGCTTTAGCTGCTCCGATTTCATCGCCTGCGCCCTCTCCTGCTGTATCCGCTGCCGCTCCTGCTGGATGCTCTCCTGAAGCTCTGGATTCGTGATCTTGAAGCCGTGCTCTGCTGCTAACTTCGCGCACATAGCCTTGTATTCATCGTTCCCGGTTACGGTGAAGCTGCCCCACTTCTGCGCCGATAGCTGCAAGGCGGCAAGCGTGCTGTCGCGGTTGCGCCAATCGTGAATGTCAATGCTCTTGCCCTTGTCCACGAAAGACACACCCCCGCCCCGCCCCGCTTCTTCCT
>DZDJ01000209.1 GCA_022736715.1 Edaphobacter aggregans | reverse complement strand
ACCAGCAACTCGGCTTGGGGGTGAATCAACTGCTTAAGCTCGCGGAAACCTTGTTTGATAATCAAGACCACGCGCATGACCTTCATACCGCCCGCCGTCGAGCCTGTGCTGCCGCCGATAATCGCCAAAAACATCAGCAAAAGCGGCAAAAACACCGGCCAAAGCGTAATGTCTGCCGTGGCAAAACCGGTGGTGGTGGCATACGACACCACGTTAAAGGCGGCATAGCGCAGCGCATCCAACAGGCTTTCGTAGGTGTGATTGCCCCAAAGAATCAGGCTATAAAGCAGAATCATTGACAGCATGAGCAGTGCATAAGCGCGAAATTCGGAATCATGCAGATAGCCGCGCACGCTGCGTTGGTTCCAGGCCACGAAGTGCAGAGTGAAATTCACACCGGCGACCAGCATAAACAGTGTCGCCATGCCCTCCAGCCAGGCCGAGTTGTAAAATCCAAACCCGGCATCATGGGTGGAAAAACCGCCAATCGACACCGTGGAAAAGGCATGTCCCACCGCATCGAACCAGCTCATGCCGCCCAGGCGATAGGCCAGCGCATAACAGACCGTCAGTCCGACGTAGATGAACCACAGCGTTTTCGCGGTGTCGGCAATGCGTGCGGTAAGCTTGTTATCCTTCATCGGCCCCGGCGTTTCGGCCTTGAAAAGCTGCATGCCGCCAATGCCCAACAGCGGCAAAATCGCCACGGCCAAAACAACAATTCCCATACCGCCTAGCCATTGCAATTCCTGGCGATAAAACTTGATGCTATGCGGCAGTGCGTCGATATTGGTGAGCACCGTTGCACCTGTCGTGGTCAGGCCGGATACCGCCTCAAACACCGCGTCGGTAATCGACAAGTCCGGCTTGTCGGCAAAGAAAAACGGCACCGCACCCGAAAGCCCCAGCACCGTCCAGAACATCACCACAATTAAAAAACCGTCGCGCAGCTTCAAGTCTTTTTTGAAATGGCGCACTGGCCAAAAAATCAGCGCGCCAATCGAAAACAACCAGAAAAAGCCTTGAATGAACGGCAGAATTTCACCGTCGCCATAATACCAACCGACCAAGGCCGGAGGCAGCATCGACAGGCTGAAAATCATCAACAATAAACCGAGAACACGCTGCACGGCGGAGAGCTGCATAGGCGCGCCCTTAGCCGAAGAAACTGAAGCCGACTTGGAACAATTGCTCCACGTCGCGCACCAGGCGCTTGTCGGTCAGAAAAAGAATGACGTGATCGTCGCTTTCAATCAGCGTGTCGTGGTGAGTAATAATCACCTCGTTCTCGCCGCGCGCAATCGCACCGACACTCACCCCTTCGGGTAATTTCAGCTCGCCCACGCGCCGCCCAACCACCCGTGAGGTCAGTTTGTCACCCACCGCAATGATTTCCATCGCTTCGGCCGCGCCGCGCCGCAAGGAGTGCGCTGCACTGACCGAGCCACGCCGCAAATGCGCCAGCAAGGCGCTGACCGTAATCAACTGCGGTGCAATCACCACGTCAATCGACATGGATTCAATCAAGTCCACATAGGCTGTGCGATTCACCAGTGCCATGGCCTTGCGCGCGCCCAAGCGCTTGGCCAACATGGCGGAAAGGATGTTGTTTTCGTCGTCATTGGTGACGGCGAGAAACAAATCCATGTCTTCGATGTTTTC
>DZDJ01000036.1 GCA_022736715.1 Edaphobacter aggregans | reverse complement strand
ACCCAACAACCTTCCTGAGTAAGACGGAAGATCGAAAGTGCGAAAAACTCTGGACACTACCTCACTCCTTTTCCTTGCCGCCTTTTATCGGTCAAGAGTAAGTGCGTCCGGTTCAACCATATTTTCTAAGAACCGGTGAAGCTTCCAGAACCCAAAACAGCGTGCGCCGTGTTGTCGAACACGGCGCACGCTGTTTTCAAAATAGAACCATCAACCAACCTGCCTCTTGAACAGCTGTTCCAGTAGCTGCAAGCAATTAGTAAATGTGGAAGTTCACCTCGATGTTGATCTCCACCGGCACGGCCTTGCCATTGAGCATCGCAGGCCTGAACTTATATTGCCGCACTGCTTCGACAGCCTTTTCATCCAGCCCCATGCCCAGCGGACGAATCACACGGATACGCTGCGGATTGCCGCCGGCATCCACCACCAGGTTCACCACAACAACGCCCTGATATTTCGCCTTACGAGCTTCATCAGAGAACTCCGGATCGGGGCCGTAAATCAACTGTGGCGCCATCACGCCACCGCCCACGTGGTAAATGCCGCCGCCGGTGTTGCCGCCTTCGCCCGGACCATATCCATTGCCCCGGCCGGAGCCAATGCCGCCATTGCTGCCAGAACCAATGCCGCCGCCACTACCCGTTCCATTGGAGGCTGGCCCAACCACCTGCGATTTCGGATCGCCAAACAGCGGCAGGTTGTTATTTGGCAATTTCACATCTGGCTGTATATTCAGCGCCGGGGTAACCGGCAGCTTGGGGTTGTCGTTGCGAATCACCTGCACCGGGGGAGTAATGGGTTCTTTTTTGAACTCCGGCAGCTTGCCCCTGGCTGCCTGCAGCACATCGCGGTCGCCGCCGCCCCCGCCGCCGCCCATGACCGTCATCTTCACAGGGGCAATCGGCAACGAGACATCAATGTTCTGCGCCACCGTCTTCGGCTCGCTCACAATCACCTTCCTGACCCTGTAAATAAAGAACAGGATCAGCGCAATCACAATGACATGCAGCAGCACCGCAAAGGCCGTCGACCTTGGACTGCGCTTGAAGGCCATCCGGTCGACCACGGCCACCGGCTGGGACGTGAGCACCAGCGGCGGCAATTTCCGGGGAAAGAATACATCACGAATATTTTCGTACAGAGACTGAAAAACCGATTCTTCCTGCAGAATCAGGTCCGACTCCACCGCCTGCGAGGTCAGTTGCAGCGGCGGCTGCTTATCTTTGCGAAATGCGTCCCTGACCGTCGCTATCAGCGACAGCCAGATGGACTGGTCAGTTTCCACGCCCAGCCGGGGGCCGTTGTCCTGCCCCTGGGCTGCAGAACTCTTCCCCGGATCAAGCTCAGGAGGCATCACTACCTGGTTGGCCATAATTGCCCTATCTCAACTGGCAGCCGACCGTCTGCGGAGCAAACGAAGCGCCATTCCCTTCAACAAAATTTCCGGCGAACCCGCACTCCGCATATTACTTCGCCAACCCTCATTCTGCTTGAGCGGATCCGTCTGCTGCTGCCCCGGTTCTTTTCCCTGACCGGTCTCTGGACGTCAAACTTCACTGCCACCCCACCACGCCTCTGGCCGATGCACTATTCTACAAACTCTGCGGCTCTTGTGCGCTGCCAATTAGACGTATCAGCTTCCTGCCGAGTCACTTCTATTTTCATCCGATCCATTTTTCGCACCCTGCACACCCCGCGCTGCAAAGATACAATAGAGTTTTGCGCCTCTGCTTGCGAGGCCCGCACCCAGTACGCACCAGGCAAATCAGCTGGCAAATCAATTGGATGGAGATGCAATGCCTGCAACGCCCGAACAGAAGCCAGAAGCAAAACTGGCCCTGAAGTCGACCCTGAACCTGCCGGAAACCGGCTTCCCCATGAAGGCCAGCCTGCCGCAGAATGAACCCACCCGCCTTGACGGCTGGCAGCAGCAGAACCTCTACAACCAGATTCGTGCCGCCCGCAAGGGTTCGCCCAAGTACATCCTGCACGACGGCCCTCCGTATGCCAATGGCGCCATCCACCTCGGCCACGCCCTCAACAAGTGCATTAAGGACTTCGTCGTAAAGACGAAAACCATGTCCGGTTACGACGCTCCGTACATTCCCGGCTGGGACTGCCACGGCCTGCCGATTGAGATCAAGGTGGACGAGCAACTGGGCCGCAAAAAGCTGGAGATGAATCCCATCGCCGTGCGCAGGGCCTGCCGCGAGTACGCGCAGAAATACCTGGATCTGCAGCGCGAGCAGTTCGTCCGGCTGGGCGTTTTTGGCCGCTGGCAGCAGCCCTACTCCACCATGGACAAGGAGTTTGAGGCGCGCATCGTCGAGACCTTCTACGAGTTTTTTGAACGCGGCTTTGTCTACAAAGGACTGAAGCCCGTCTACTGGTGCACGCATGACAAAACCGCCCTGGCTGAAGCTGAGGTGGAATACGAGATGCACACCAGCCCCAGCATCTACGTCCGCTATGCCCTCACCAGCAATCCAGCGACCATCGACGAGCGGCTGGCCGGTAAATCGGTCAACACCATCATCTGGACGACGACCCCTTGGACGCTGCCTGCCTCGATGGCCGTGGCCTTCCATCCCGAGTTTGAATACGTCGCGCTGCAAAACACAGACGGACAGGTCTACATCACCGTCGCAGAATTAGCCGGGCAGGTGAAAGCCGCCTGTGGATTGACCGAAGCCACGGAAATTGCCCGCTACAAGGGGGAACGGCTCGACCGCGCCACCTTCCAGCATCCGTTCCTGGACCGCTCCATCCTGGGCGTACTGGCCGACTATGTGACCACCGAGCAAGGCACCGGCGCTGTCCACACCGCGCCCGCCCACGGTGCAGACGACTTCTATACCGGCCAACGCTACGAACTGGAAACCGTTTTATATGTAGATGATGCAGGCATACTCCGCAATGTCCCCTTGCAGGAATTGAACGGTCTGCATATCTTCAAGGCCAACGCGCAGATTCTGGAGATTCTGAAGTCGCACGGCGCGCTGATGGGCAGCAGCGAGATTCACCACTCCTACCCGCACTGCTGGCGCTGCCATAACCCGGTCATCACCCGCGCCACGGAGCAGTGGTTCATCGGCATGGAAACGCCGATGGAAAATGCCGACGGCACGCCGACCACCTTCCGCCAGCGCGCGTTGGACGAAATCAAGCAGGTCAAATGGGACCCGAAGTGGGGCGAGGAGCGCATCTCCAACATGATCGCCACGCGCCCGGACTGGTGCATTTCGCGCCAGCGCATCTGGGGCGTGCCCATCGCCGTTTTCCTGTGCCAGCAGTGCCACCTTCCGCTCAACTCACCGGCCGTCAACAAGCGCGTGGTCGAGCTGTTTATGCAGGAGAGCGCCGACGCTTGGTACGTCCACCCGCCGGAAGCCATCCTGCCCGCTGGAACCGCCTGCGGCTGCGGCTGCACCGAGTTCCGCAAGGAAATGGACATCCTCGACGTCTGGTTTGAGTCCGGCTCCAGTTGGCGCGCCGTGCTGGAAGTAGAACCGGAACTGCACTGGCCCGCCGATCTCTACACCGAAGGCGGCGACCAGCACCGCGGCTGGTTCCACTCCTCACTGCTCTGCTCCGTTGCCATCAAGAACGCTGCACCCTACAAAATGGTGGCCACTTCCGGCTGGACGCTCGACGAACAGGGCCGCGCCTTCTCCAAATCGCTCGGCAATGGCGTCGATCCGGTCGAGGTGATGAACCAGCTCGGCGGCGACATTGTGCGCCTGTGGGTGGCCTCGGTCGACTTCCGCGAGGACGTAGTAGCCAGCGTGCCGCTGATGAAGCGCCTCGCCGAGGAAATCTACCGCAAACTGCGCAACACCTTCCGCTTCCTGCTGGGCAATCTGAACGGCTTTGACCCGGCCAAGGACGCCGTGCCTTTTGACCAGATGCAGCCGCTCGACCAGTTCATGCTGGCCAAGGCTGCCGAACTGACCCGCAAAGCGCTGAAGGCCTACGACGAGTTCGAGTTTCACCGCGTCTACCACGCGCTGAACGAGTTCTGTAACTCTGACCTGAGCGCCTTTTATCTGGATGTGCTCAAAGACCGCATGTACACCTTCGCTCCGAAGGACCCGGCCCGGCTCTCCGCGCAGACGGCCATCTGGAAGATCACCGAAGCGCTGGTGCGGCTGGTGGCTCCGGTGCTCAGCTTTACCGCGGATGAGGTCTGGAGCTATCTGCCGAAGCTGGAGGGCCGCGAAGCCAGCGTACACACCGCGCTGTTTCTGCAGCCGGAAGAGTTGGCTCCCGGCGATACGACGCAGTTGTTCGCTGATTGGGGTCAACTGCTGAAAGTGCGCGACGAGGTTCTGAAAACATTGGAAGAGCTTCGCAAAGAAAAGAAGATTGGCAAAGCCTTGGAAGCACTTATCCTGGTCAATCCGAACACTGGCAATCCGGACACTGTAAGTGCCTTGCAGCGCAACAAAACCCATCTGCCTGAGCTGTTCAATGTGTCCCAGGTTCAAGTGAGCGAATTCGATACTAACCCCACGCCTGCATTTATTGTCACAGGCGGCCTCGCACAGGGTACAAAATGCGAACGTTGCTGGCGAATCACCTGGGATGTTGGCCAGGACGCACGCTGGTCCACCGTCTGCCTGCGTTGTGCCGGAGCACTGGACGCCATCGGCTTTCCTCCGATGAATGTGGAGCAGCCGGCATGAGCGATTCCGTACACCATTACGAACCCATCCAGTCAGAAGGCGGACGCAACTGGCGTCCGCTGCTGGTCCTCATTTCGCTGCTGGTCGTCGGACTGGACCGCCTCAGCAAGTTGTGGGTCGTCCACCATGTAAACCCCGGTGGAGCCATCACCGTGGTCCCGCGCGCCTTCCGCATCACCCATGTGATGAACACCGGCGCCGCCTTCAGCCTCTTTTCGGAGTCGGCCTCGCCGGAGCTGGTGCGCAACTCGCTGATCGGCTTTTCCATCTTTGCTGTGCTGGTGGTGCTGGTGCTGCTGTGGCGCGTCGGGCGCACCCTGACGATCACCTCCGTGGCGCTGGCACTCATTCTGGGCGGAGCCATCGGCAATATGTACGACCGCATCCGCTATGGATATGTGGTCGACTTTCTGGAAGTGCACATCATCCACTATCACTGGCCGGACTTCAACGTGGCCGACAGTTGCATCGTCATCGGCGCGCTGCTGCTGATGCTGGAAATCTTCCGCCCCGCCAAAAAGGATGTGGAGCTTTGAACGGGCTGTGTTACTGAGCAGTTACAGCGCTGATTCATTCCATGGTTTTGTTAAGGGCACGGCTTCAGCCGTGCCACAAAAAATGCTGAGAAAAATGGCTTTAGCCCCTGAGGAACTTTTGCCCTCAGCGGCTGAAGCCGCATCTTGGGTTGGCCTTAAGGGCATAGCTTCAGCCATGCCCTTAACACAACTCCCTGTTCTCTGTTCCCTATTCCCTATTTTCTGTTCCCTGTTCCGGTTGCCGGGTTGCGCTGGCCCGCCTATCATCAAAGGATGTGGAGCTTTGCCTGATTCGCTCTATCGTCCCTCAGGAAGGTGTGCTTTTGTCGGTACTGGAAACACCCGCAACCGTTGCCTCCAGCCTTGCTGCGAATGACCGCATCGTCATCCGCGGCGCGCGCACGCACAACCTGAAGAACATCGACGTGGAGATACCGCACAACGCTCTCACCGTCATCTCCGGCGTCTCTGGCTCCGGCAAGTCCTCGCTTGCCTTTGACACCGTCTATGCCGAAGGCCAGCGCCGCTACGTCGAGTCGCTTTCCGCCTACGCCCGCCAGTTCCTCGAACGCATCGAGAAGCCGGACGTGGACTTTATGGACGGCCTGGCCCCCGCCATCGCCATCAAGCAGAAGAACCAGACGCGCAACCCGCGCTCCACCGTGGCCACCGCCACGGAAATCTACGATTACCTGCGGCTGCTCTATGCCCGCTGCGGGACTACGTATTGTTTGGTCTGCGGCAATGTGGTCAAGCGCGACACGGTGGACGAAATCGCCACCAGCATTCTCGCCCTGGGCGAAGGCACGCGCCTTTATGCGCTCTTTCCGGTCATGCGCCGCGAACCAGGGATCGAACCGGTGCAGGCCGCCGTGATCCAGGACGAGGAAGCCGCCAAACCTGCAAAAAAGAAGGCCGCCACCAGCAAAGTTGTCACCAGGGTCTCGAAAACCGCACAGGCTGCCGCCGCCCTGAGCGCTTCGGAGATCCTGAAAGACCGCCTCGGCGAACTGCGCAAACGCGGCTACAACCGACTTTACCAGAACGGCAACATCGTCGAGTTCTCCACGCCAGAGTCCTTGCTGGAACTCGACTTCGCACAACCCATTTATGCGCTCGCCGACCGCCTCGCCGTCTCCGGCGAAGCCCGTGCCCGCATCGTGGATGCCGTCGAGGCTGGCTACCGCGAGTCCGGAGAAATTATCTTCGAGATCGTCCGCCGCGCCGACGGAGAAACACCCGCCGCGCCGCAGCGTCTGCGCTTCTCCTCTGCATTCGAGTGCTCCAGTTGCCACCGCACTTACCGCGAGCCGGAGCCGCGCCTCTTCAGCTTTAACAATCCGTATGGCGCCTGCCCGCGCTGCCAGGGCTTTGGCAATACCATTGACTTTGACCTGACCCTCATTGTGCCGGACAAGACCAAAACACTCGATGAGGGCGCCATCGATCCGTGGACGCGCCCCAAGTACCGGCCCTTACTCAATGATCTGCGCAAGGCCGCGCGCGCCGCAGGCGTTCCATTGGATGTTCCCTGGATGGACCTGACGCAGCCGCAGCAGGACTTTGTGCTGGATGGCCAGGAACCTTTCCCCGGCGTGCGCGGCTTTTTTGCGCTGCTGGAACGAAAAAAGTACAAGCTGCATGTCCGCGTCTTTCTGAGTAAATATCGCGGCTACGCGCTCTGCCCGGACTGCAAGGGCCAGCGCCTGCGCGCAGAGGCCCGCGCCGTGCTGCTGGACGGCCGCAGCGGCGGCAGTAAAAACATCTGCGAGGCCGCAGCGCTCACCGTCACCGGAGCCAGGGAGTTTTTCGACGCGCTGCAGCTTTCGCCCGCGCAGGAAGAGATTGCCGGCAAAGTGCTGCTGGAAGTGCGGCAGCGGTTGGGCTTTCTGCATGAGGTGGGTCTGGATTACCTCACGCTCGACCGCCTCAGTTCCACGCTCTCCGGCGGCGAATCGCAGCGCATCCAGCTTGCCACCTCGCTGGGTTCACGGCTGGTGGGCGCGCTGTATGTGCTCGACGAACCATCCATCGGCCTGCACACGCGCGACACCGCCAGGCTCATCCACATTCTGGAAGAGTTGCGCGACCTGGGCAACACCATCTTGGTCGTCGAGCACGATCCGGATGTCATCCGCGCCGCCGACCATCTGCTGGATCTGGGCCCCGGCGCTGGCGAACTTGGCGGCAAACTGCTGGCCTCCGGCACGGTGGCCGAAGTGCGCCGCAATCCCGACTCGCTTACCGGCCGTTACCTGAGCGGCAAGCTCTCCATTCCTGTGCCCACCAAGCGCCGCGAGCCCGGCAACGGCGGCATCGGACTGCGCTTCGGCGGAGACAGGCTGAAGCTGACCGGCGCCCGCGCCAACAATCTGCGCAACGTCGATGTGGAGATTCCGCTGAACATGCTTGTCTGCGTCACCGGCGTCTCTGGCTCCGGCAAATCCACGCTGGTGCATGAGGTGCTCTATCGCGCGCTGACGCAGTCCCTGGGCCAAAGCGAAGGTGGCGGTCCTGCGCATCTTTACCGCGAACTGTCCGGCGCGCAGATGCTCAACGATGTGGTGCTGGTGGACCAGTCGGCCATCGGACGCACGCCCCGCTCCAACCCCATCACCTACATCAAGGCATTCGATCCCATCCGCGAGCTTTTTGCCGCGCAGCCTGACGCCAAACGCAAAGGCCACTCTGCCGGACATTTTTCCTTCAACGTGCCCGGAGGCCGCTGCGAAGTGTGCCAGGGAGACGGCACCGTGACGGTGGAAATGCAGTTCCTGGCCGACGTGGAGCTGCCCTGCGAAGAGTGCGGCGGCACGCGCTACAAGGCCAACGTGCTCGACATCAAGTACAAGGGCAAAAGCATCCACGATGTGCTGAACATGACGGTGAAGGAGGCCATCAGCTACTTTGTCGGGCATCCGAAAATCGTGGACAAGCTGCAGGTGCTCGACGAGGTGGGCCTCAGCTATGTGCGTCTGGGCCAGTCGGCCACCACGCTTTCCGGCGGCGAAGCACAGCGCGTCAAGCTGGCGGCGCATCTGGCCTCCACACGCACCTCCTCCGCTGCGGCGCGGCCTGCGGCGAAAAAGATCCTCAGCCGTGTGCTGTACATTCTGGACGAGCCCACCACCGGCCTGCACTTTGACGACGTCAGCAAGCTGCTGACCGCCTTCCACAAACTCATCGACGGCGGAGGCTCGCTGCTGGTGATTGAACACAACCTTGATGTCATCAAATCGGCCGACTGGGTGATAGACCTTGGCCCGGAAGGTGGTTCCGGCGGTGGCCGCGTCATTGCCACAGGCACGCCGGAGGAAATCGCTGCCGCGCCCGGCTCCCATACCGGCCACTGGCTCAAAACCGTCTTGCCTGCGTTGCAGGAGACGTAGTGGCAACGTCGGAGACGTGGTTGGTAGCCGAGGGTTGGTAGCCCTCGGGGTTACCTGCAAAAAGAAGAAGGGCTTCAGCCCCTGAGGTATGTTTCCTGAGCTTCTGCAATATATACCTCGGCGGCGAAAGCAGCAAAATTGCAACACAGGATATTCCCTATGAAGCAGCACCGTTTGCCAGCATTCGTACTCACCGGGCTCCTCGCCGTTACCAGCAGCACGCTGCTGGCGCAGAATCAGCTTCCCGCAGGCACCAGCGCGCCGGACGACGACACCGCAGCCCAGCCTTCTCCACAGGCGCAGCAGCAGACCGCGGCAGAAGAGGCGCTGCAAAACCAGAACTACGCCGCTGCGCAGAAGCTGCTGACGGAACTGGTCGCCAAAAATCCCACCGGTGCCCGCCTGCTCTACGACCTTGGCTTTGCGGAAGACGCCCTGAACAATACAACTGCGGCAGAGTCTGCGTACCAGCGCTCCATCGCTGCCGACCCCAGGCTCTTTGAACCGCATCTGCAACTTGGCCTGCTGCTGGCGCGCACCGGCAACACCAAAGCTGCCCGCGAGCAACTGGAGGCGGCCACGCAACTGACGCCGCTGCTGGGCAATGAGGCCGCCAAAGGCCAGGCCCTGCGCGCCCTGGCGCGGCTCGACCAGCAAAGCGACCCCGCCGCTGCGCGAGATGCTCTGCTGGCCGCACTGAAATACTCACCCGAAACGCCGCAGGACATTCTGCTGGCCGCCGAACTGGCAGAACATGCCGGGGACAACGCCGCCGCCGAAGCCGCCTATCGACATCTCATCGCCGGGTCACCCGCAGACATGGCGGCCATCTCCGCGCTGGCGCATCTGCTGATCAAGGAACAGAAGTATTCCGACGCGGAAACCCTGTTGAACACTGCGCTGGCGGCGCACGCCGACGACCCCACATTGAACGCGCAACTGGCCAGCGTCTACGGAGCCGAGGGCAAGGCAGAGCAGGCCGTCCCACTGCTGGAAAAGCTGCACACCGCCAATCCGCAGGATGCCAACATCACGCGCATGCTGGCCGACCTTTACACGCAGACCGGCCAGGCCGCCAGGGCCAATCCGCTCTATGATGCGCTGCTGGAGCACGGCACACCGGATGCCGGCCTGCTGGCCTCGCGCGGAGACAATCTCATCCGCCAGCAACGCTACCCAGAGGCAGAAGCCATCCTGAAACAGGCCACGCAGCAGCAACCGGACCTGGCCGATGCCTGGAGCAGCCTGGCCTTTGCCGCCTCTGAAAACCATGATCCTTCCACCACACTGCAAGCACTTTCCATGCGGGCAAAATATCTGCCGGATACTCCTGCGACCCTGTTCCTTTCTGCGACGGCATACGATACGCTTCATCAGTACAAGCCTGCTGCGGAGTATTACAGGAAGTTTCTGGCCGCGGCGGGTGGCAAATTTCCCGACCAGGAGTGGCAGGCCCGTCACCGGCTGATTGCGCTGGATCGCATGCGGTGACCCCACAACAGAAGTGACCGGGCATGCCTTCCGCGCCATGGAAGGAGGTGTGCCATGCGAACTTCTCCGGTTCTGCTGGCTCTTTCCCTGCTGCTTGTTCCGAGTCTTACTCTGGCGGCCCGCACAGCGGACAACCGCGCTCTCGACCTCCAGACCATCTCTGAGATGGAGTCGCGCGCTCAACAGGCCGAACCGCGCAACCAGTGCTTTCTTTACACCGAACTGGTGCATGACATGACCGAGGTGGCCGCACAGCAACTGGACGCAGGCCAAAGTGACCAGGCCGCCGTTACGCTGCGCAAAATCCAGCACTATGCAGATCTGATCGCGGTCAACCTGGCAAACAACACCAGAAAGCTGAAGAACTCTGAATTGCTGATGGCCCGCACCACGCAGCGGCTCAACAACATCCTGCACGCGGCGTCTCCGGACGACCGGCCCGTCATCCAGTACACGCTGAAACGGCTGAACCGGGTGCAGACGCAGCTTCTGATGGCGGTCTTCCGGCAATAGGTGTCCCCTGCCAGGGCCGGGGACACTCCCGTTCGCATTAAGATCGTCGTAAGAGAATTTTGCCGCCCAGTTCGGGACGAGTGTAAGTAGCCAGGGACGCTGTTACTTAACTGCGGGTGTGACAGATGTGGGCGTTTCCACCAGGGCAGGGAGAAGAACCGTAACCAGGACGCCTCCCTCTGCATGGTTTGCAATATCAATCGTGCCTCCGGAGTTGTCGCATATCGCTTTACAGATCGCCAGCCCAAGCCCCGTTCCTCCGCTCTCGCGGCTGCGCGACACGTCGCTGCGGTAAAACGGATGGAAGAGATACGGTCTGTCTTCCTCCAGAATGCCTTCACCCCAATCTCGAACCGTCAGAATGATCTTGTCTGCATGGTGGGCAATCTGCAGATGCACTCGTCCGGCTCCTGGCGTGTGTTGCACCGCATTCATCAGCAGGTTTGAACACAAAAGGACCGCCTCCCGCCGGGGCAACGGAACAAAGGCAGGAGCAGTGGATTCAACGATTAATTCAATGGATTTGAGTTCGGAAAATGGGCGAATCTGGTATGCGGCTTCCTCGGCAGCCTCAAGCAGGGAGCAGGATGGCTGCAGGCCTCCGTCCACATTCGTTCCAGTGGCCTGCTCAAGGCGCGCCAGCGTCAACAGCTTCTGCACCGTGTCTTCGAGCCTTGTGAAATCCCGCAGACTCAAAGCAATGCCGGCATCGTACTCTTCGACGGTCCGCTTTCGCATGGAAAGAAGCTGCAACGAGGACTTCACAATAGTGAGGTCCGTCTTCAGCTCGTGGGCCGCATCGTTGGTGAAGCGCTTCTGCTGCTCAAAAGAGAGCTGCACCCGTTCCAGCGCAGCTTCAAGGACCTTTGCAAGAGGACGCAGCTCTACTGTTTCCAGGGCACTTTCCGGTGCATGGAAGTGCCAGTTGGCGGAGTTAATCCGTTCCGCTTCGGCTGCCAGTTGGTGAACCGGCGCAAGACGCTTTTTTATGACCCGGACAATCAGAATGACGATCACGCCGGAAAGCAGGATGCCCGCTATGGCGTAGAAGCGTATCGCCTCAAGAACCTCTCTCCGTACATGTTCAGAGGGAACTCCATAGAGAATCGTAATGTGATGAACGGCGCCTCCGTCCGGGTCTGCCGGATCGACAATTCGAACAGCATGCAGCGTGTAGAAGCGATACCGGTGCCCGGAAATTTTCCTATTGTGGAACCCGGGGAGCGTGGCAAATGCGGTGAATGCAGGCTCAATGTTGCCAGTTGTGCCCAGTACCCTGCCCCGTTCATCCTCGACGCGGTAGAGCGCGTTTCTGGCCACATGAACAGTGCGAAGATCCAGCAGCACACCGTCGTTTTTGTCTTCTGCGTCCTGCACCGCTCCCATCATCGACGCAGCATCGGCGGCCAGCGACGCATCGAAGGACTGTATCTGGACACGATACTCATGGATCGATGCGGCAAGAGCGAGAGCAAGAGCAGACACCAGCTCCAGCATGAGAAGCGTTCCCACCAGCCTGCGTGTAATGGAGACAGATTTCATGGCATGTCGCCCTGGTGGAGGCGGTACCCTCTGTGACGCAGTGTTTCAATCAACGGCTCTGTCCCTTCGAGGTTGAGCTTTCTGCGTAGATTGGAAATGTGGACCTCTACAACATTGGAGTGATGTTCCCAATCAAAGTCATAGAGATGCTCCAGAAGTTCCTGTTTCGAGACGACCGCCCGCGGGCGATAGATCAGGTATTCGAGAATGCGATACTCTGTCGGCGACAGGAAGATTGGTTGTCCGCAGCGGAGTACCGTCTGCGATAAGGTGTTCAATTCCACATCTGCAAACCGCAGGACGGGATGCGATGCGCCTTTTCCACGCCGGATGAGGGCTTTGATTCGTGCCAGCAATTCTCCCAGATCGAATGGTTTGCCAAGATAGTCGTCCGCTCCTGCATTCAGGAGTTCAATGATAGACTCTTTTCCTTCCTGTGCAGTGAGTACCAGAACGGGTGTGTCCAGCCGCTTGTGGCGCATGGAATGAAGAACGCTCTGCCCGCTTCGCCCTGGAAGCATCAGATCGAGCACCACTGCATCATACATACCCTGTTCCGCCAGGTCAGATCCAGTGAGGCCATCGAGCGCCAAATCGACGGCAAAGCCGGCTTCCCGAAGCGCTTCCGCGACATTCCCGGCAAGACGCTGTTCATCTTCTATCAATAAAACGCGCATCGGAGTGTCCTACGCTGTACAGTCAACTTCTGTTCGCTGAACCCAGCCTGAAGAGATTGTGGGAGCGCAACATGATCTTCCGGCCCCCTCGCGCAATTGCCAGAAAGATGCTGCCTCCCGTCACGCCGGGGTGAGAACTCCGGTATCACCATTTGCCGCCCCGTGCACATCTGGATCTGAACGGAAATCCGATCGGCCATCAGTCCCGCCCTGCCAGATAAAAGTGTATCGCGGGGGTAATTATAAGTGACAGCACCATCGAGATGAGAATGCCTCCGATCACTGCAATGGCCAGAGGTTGCAGCATCTGCGAACCTGAGCCCAAGGCCAGTGCCAGCGGAAACATTCCGCTGATTGCCGCAGCCGCCGTCATCATGATGGGGCGCAGACGCCGCCGCCCTGCCTGAATCATGGCCTCGCGGGGCAACATTCCCGCGGCCCGAAACTTCACGTCGGCGTCGAGTAGAAGAATGCCGTTTTTGGCGACTATACCCACAACCATGATGAGACCCATGAAAGAGGCGATATTGAATTCCGTGCCGGTGACCAGAAGTGCCAGGAAGACTCCGGAGGTCGACAGTACCGCCGAGGCCATGATGGAAACCGGCGCCGAGAAGGAACGAAATTCAAAGAGAAGCACCAGAAAGACCAGCAGCATTCCTGCAAACAGCACCTTCAGCAGGTCATGGAAGGACTGCTGCTGCGAAGCGTAGGTGCCCCCGTACTCAACACGAATCGGCGAAGGGAGATTGAGCGCTGCGACGGCCTTACGAATCCGGGGAATGGCTTTTCCGAGATTGGTGCCTTCCAGACGCGCGCTGACTTCGTCCAGACGCTGCAGATTCTCCCGCACAATTTCCGTTTGTCCGGGAAGATGCTGAATCGTGACCAGAGAGCCCAGGGATGCCGTGGTCCCGGTTGCACTGACAAGAACCGTATTGTTCATATCGTCCGGAGTTGCGCGGTATTGCTCCGGAAAGCGTATGCGGATGTTATACCTGCGGCCATTAACAATCATCGGAGTCGGAGCGGCTGCGCCCTCCAGCAGCGCATTCGCATCGACGGCAAGCTCATCGGGGGTAAAACCATTTTCGGCAGCTGCGGATGGCTGAACTTGATAGATGGTCTCCGGACTGCTGACGGTGTTGTCGATTCCATTCAGCACGCCGACAACGCCGGGAATCTTCGCAATCGTGTCAGCAACAACTGGGGCCCATTGATGAAGCAGAGCCGGATCTTCGCAAAACAATTTGATGACCACGGGCTGAGGAGCATTCGTGAGATCGCCGATGGTGTCCTCAAGCGTCTGGTGAAGGTCAATATCGAGGACCGGGACCTGAGCGGAAATCTTCGTCTGGAGCTCGCCCATGATCGTGTAGATGTCCCGGCTTCTGTGGTTGGAAAGGCGGACCGATATATCTCCGGTATTGGCTTCCGTCACGGCGGCGAGGCCGAGCTGCAGACCGGTGCGGCGGGAGGTCGCCACGACTTCCGGAATAGATCGAATAATTTGGGTCGCCTGCCCGACAGCACGGTTCGTCTCGGCAAGCGAACTCCCCGGAGGCATGACGTAGTCGACGGTGAACTCGCCCTCGTCCATCTTCGGAAGCATGCCTGAACCCAGCGCGTTATAGCTCAGATAGGACCCGATAACCAGAAGAAGTGAGAACCCGGCCAGCCACCAGGGATGACTCAGGGCAAGTTTGAGAATCCTTTCGTAGTAGCCGATGATCCACTTCATCCATCGGCCGATGCTCGCCTCTTCAGCGGCCATGAGTCGTTCCGCCTCTTCCTCCGGCGAGAGAAGCTCGCCTGCATGGTCGCCGGACTGTACCAAATCTTTGCGGCGAACAAAATACTGGCTGAGGGTTGGTGTCCAGGTGAGAGCAAGCACCAGGGAGGTGACCAGTGCCGACGCCATGGTGATCGCGAGCGCACGAAAGAAAGTTCCGGTGACACCCGCGATCAGGACCAGCGGAAGAAAGATGACCACCGGCGTGGCCGTGGAACCGAGAAGCGGGACCTTCAGCTCTGAAAGGGCGCTGCGGATGGCCTGATCTCTGCCCTGGCCGGCGTCCCGGTGCATCACGATGTTTTCGACGACAACAATTGCGTCGTCGATCACAAGGCCCACTGCCGCCGCCAGACCTCCCAGTGTCATGAGGTTGAATGTCTGGCCGAGCATCTTGAGAACGAGGCAGGTTATAGCGACCGTTACCGGAATGACAAGCCCGGCGACCAGCGAACTTCCCCAGTCGCGAAGAAACAATACCAGCACGATGCACGCCAGAATGATGCCGATGAGGATGGCATCGCGGACACTGGCAATGGCCTCCTTCACCAGCTCGCCCTGATCATAGAAGACGGAGAAGTGGATCCCTGGAGGCAGGGTCTTCTCTATCTGCGCAAGCTCCGCATAGACCCCGTCTGAAACGGTGACCGTATTGGTTCCGGGCTGGCGGTTAATGCTGAGCAGGATTCCGGGTTTGCCATCGGAGGTAACAACCGTATACCGCGGTTCAACTGCGGGCCTTACTATGGCGAGGTCCCCGACGGTCACCGGCGTTCCGGCCGTCGTCCGCCTGACCACGATACCGGCCAGTTCGCTGGGGTCATGGACCTGACTATCTATCAGGTCCAGCACCAGTTGATGATTCGTGGAAACAAGGCCGGGCGAATCGACGAGATTGGTCCTTTGGATCGCCCCCAGAATGTCGGGGACCGTTATACCGGTCCGCAACAATTTCGCAGGATCAGGCACAATATCGTATTCGGGCACATCTCCACCCTGAATCAGAACGCTGGAGACGCCGTTGACGCGATTGAGGCGGGGCTTGATCTGGTATGTTGCCAGCTCCCACATCCTCGTAGATGGCATGGTGTCTGAGGTCATCCCGAATGCCAGGATCGGAAAACTGGAGAACCGCAACCGGTGAACATCTATTTTGACGGTCGAAGGCAACTCGGACTGGACCCTCGACATGGCGGCATTGACCCGCTGCAAGGTCTGAAACATGTCGACATTCCAGTCAAAGAAAAGATCGACCTCGGCGGAGCCTCGGCTTGTGATCGAGCGTACCGTCTGCAGACCCTGGACACTGTTGACGGCCTCTTCGATGGGGCGAGTGATCGTGACCATCATCTGGCCGATCGGCATGACGCCGTTGTCAATGGCGATCAGAACGCGGGGGAAATTCGTTGTCGGGAACACTGCAACCGGAACATTGAACGCTGCATAGACACCCACCCCAGTGAGGGCGAGGATGACAGTGATCACAGCTTTGGAAAAGACCGTAAACCAGGCGCCGTTTTCGCGGTCATCTTTCAACGAATGCCGCCGTTTCTTTTCTTCTCGTGCATGGTTTGTGTTTTCCATGTTTTCAGTCCTGATTACTTGCTGCGGCGCTGGCCTTTTCGAGTACGGCCTTTACTTTGGTTTTATCCGGCAGACCGTATGCTCCGCCGACGATGACCTGATCGCCCGCTCGAAGTCCGCTCGTGACCTGTATGAGTCCGGCATTCTGTATCCCCGTGGTCACGAACCGGGAAGACGCGGTGCTGTCCGGCCCTACCACCATGACGCGCTTTGTTCCGTCATCGCCGACCAGGATTGCAGGGGCGGGGATGACCAGAGCAGACTCTACCTTGCGCACCACAATGGAGGCGCTCACCGATGTGCCGGGCATAAGATTATGGTCCGGGTTGTTCGCTTCCAGCCAAATCTCAACTGTCGTGCTGCTGGGGTCGAGAGCAGGACTGATAATGCTCACTTTGGCTGGGACGCCGCCGCTGGTTCCCGGAACATCGAGCGTCGCTGCGTCTCCGGCGCGCAATTGCGCTGCTTCCGCCTGCGGAATGTGGAGCCGCAGAATGACCATCGAGGTGTCCATCACGATCAGCAGGGGTGTGCCTGCGGGAGCAATGTCGCCCTGATAAACGGCGCGTTCGGCAACTACGCCGTCAATGGGACTGCGAAGCTCGCTGAATCTCTTCTGAGCCACAGCATTCAGGTATTGCCCATGAGCAGACTCCATCTGGCCCTTTGCCGCGCGCTGTTGTTGCATCAGACCTGACGCCTTGAGATCACTCAGACGCTTTTCCGCTGTTGCCGATGCGCTTCGGGCGGCGGTCAAAGCAACAGCGGTTGTGTCCACTTGTTTACGGGGAATCCCGCCTTTGTGATACAGATTCAGTTCGCTCTGGTAAATTCTTTGTTCATTTTCCAGGTTGCTCCTGGCATCTGCGACTGCAGCCTCCGCCACCTGGATCTCCTCCGGGAGTGTGGATGATGTAGTGGTCTCATAATTCGCCAGCGCCTGCTCGTAAGCACCACGGGCTGAAACCACGCCTGCCGTCAGGTCCTGATTGGCCAATACAGCCAGAAGCTGCCCGGCATGGACATGAGAACCGCGGTTCACGTAAAACCGCTCGACGGGAGCAGTAATCTTGGGCGACAGCGAGGCCTGATGGACCGGATAGAGAATTCCTTGTCCGTGAAAGACCTCCTCTATTTGCCGGGTCGCCGCCGCCGCCGTTTGCACAGTAATGGCCGGCGTGTCTGACTGCCCCGCGTTCCGCGTGCGGCACCCCACAGCAGATACAGCCAAAGCTGCCGCCAGGCCAAAAATGATTCCTTTACGGTTGATCACAGAACCCCCGTGAGCGTGGCTAAATTGGCAAGGGCCGTTGCGTAACGCGCTTTTGCATCATAGAGAGCGCTGCTCTCTGTCTCGACGGCGGACTCGGAAGTTACAACCTCTAACGCAGTCGCCGCACCGGCCTGGTATTGGAGTAAGGTGAGATGCCGGCTCTCTACAGCGTCCGCATAGGCGTCCTGCCGTGTCTTCAGGTCATTTCCGGCCACCTGCGCCGCGCTGTAATACAGCTCGAAGTTTCCCGCAGCCTTGCGCCGCGTAAAGTCGAGATTGAGCCGGGCGAGGTCCTGTTTGTCTTTAGCCGCCTTCACCTTGCTGTGTGTCGCACCCCAGGTGAAGAGCGGCATCGAAAGCGTTGCCAGAGCGGAGTATCCAAGGTTCTGAATTCTGTTGCCGTCGTATAAGGTCGAATTCACGGCGAACTGATTTGCATCGATGCCATAGAAGTAGTCGAAGGTGAGCGACGGCAGGTAGCCCAGGCGGGCGGCGAGCAGACTCTTGCGGGCAGCATCGGTATTTTTCTGTGCCGCACCCAGTTCGGGATTGGACGTGGAAGCTTCCTGTTGTGCTTTGCCGCGCGGTGGAAGAGTAAGCACCTTGCTGGGGTCGTCAACAAGATCGAACGGCTGATTCACCTTCTCGAAGATCAGCAGAGCGAGCGCTATTCGCGACTGATCGAGTGTGAGCTGGGCATTATTCAGGGCCGACTGGCTGTCATCTGCCTGAATTCTTGCTTTCAGAACATCCGCGTGTGCAGCATCTCCATTTGTCTCACGCTCCTGTGTGATGGTCAGGAAGCGCTGTGCCGCGCGCAGGGTGTCTTCACTGGTTCTGAGCTTGCCCTCGGCTCCGAACAAGGCTGCATAGGCCTGCACGACAGTGACAATCAGGCCGCGCTCTGCAATCGTCTCCTGGTCCTTCGCGACGGCGCGCAGCACTACACTCTGCCGGTACCCGACGAGAAGCGGCGCGGAGATCACCTGATGCACGTCTGTCTGGGCAATATATTCGTGTACGCCATTGTTGGTGATAAACCGGGCAGCGGGGGTGCCGTTGCCTTGCGTGTAAAGATACTGGCTGTTGCCGGAAACATTCGGCAGATTGGCCGCGCGCGCCTGCACGACAGCCTCCGCTGCAACTCTTGCATTCGTGAGTGCCGCAGCAAGTGTGGGGCTGAGCCTTTTCGCCCGCTCTATTGCGTCCTGCAAAGTGACATGAAGAACCACCCCGGAACCTGGCGGAGGCGTCGGGGCCGGTGTGATTGAAGGCGCAGCAGCCACCATCACCTGCCCGCCAAGAGGCATTGTTAAAAGCAGTAACGTGCAGAAACTGCAAATACGAACCTTCATTGACAATATGCTCATATTCCAGGCTTCACCATGGTACTTAAAAACCCGAATTCTGTTCCTCTGACCAGAGCCATGCAAAGCGGCTGTTGGCCTTTTTCAGCGGGCCAGATGCGAACACTTTATTTGTATAGCCTGAACCTGAAGGCATGCTTAATGTGAACCGCTGTGGAACAGAGAAGTCAGCCGGACCTGCCGGATGGAAGGTTGACTTACGGGCCTTCGCAGGCAGTTGCAGCCGGGAACGCGGTGCCTTTTAGCGGACCTTCTGTCCGGAAGGCAAGCGTGCGACGAGAAGACAACCGGGTAATCCACGCAGCCGTTGTTCCGCTCCCCCACGCCTCTGCTCCCAGAAAAAATATGCACCATCCAATGCCGGGAATAAACAGCTAAAGCAGAAGCAGAGAGAGTGTAATACGAGGCCACAGGCCTTGAACCGCGCGGCCAACTGGGAACAGTGGCCGCGCACTCCCTTCAAAAGGCGTACGCCTCTCAATCACTCTGCCTTTGCCTTAGTGTTTTCCAAACAGGCCCTTCAACATATTGCCAAGATTATTTGCTGGTTGAGTGGACTGCTGCTGGCCGCTCTGCCCGGAGTTGTTCAGTTTGCTGGTATCCAGCTTGAAGACCGGATTGCTGGTGGTGCCCGTGATCGTCAGCGGCAACCCATTGGTGGCAGCCGTAGCCGCTCCCTTGCCGAATACGCCCGGCAGCGCGCTCATCAGCCCGGTGGCCAACCCGCCAATGCCGCTGTTCGCGTTCAGTTTGGCCAGCATGTTGTAGTTGAGCGAGCCATCCGGCAATACCATGCCATTGCCGGTGGCCTGTCCGATGGCCGGCACCACGGCCAGAATATTGCTCGTTTGCACCTGCTGCTGCGTCATGTGCAGATCGGCCTTCAGCGTCTGGATCTCCGTAGCATTGCCCGAACCGCCACCCAGCTTATTGAGCAACGAAATCGCCGACAGTTTTTTCCCCAGATCGAAACCTGAGAGCCTCGTGTTGTTGAGCGAGATTGGCCCGGTGACGGCCAGATTGCTTACCGGCCCGGTAATGTTCAGGTTTGTCGTAAGCGTACCGCCCTGCAGCACCGAGCCGCTGGGCAGCTTGACGCCAAAGGCCGGCAGCAGCGCCTGCAGCCCATCCACAGAAAGATTTGGGGCCGCCAACTGCAATTGCACCTGCGGATTGCCAGGTACCAGCTCAAATGTTCCGGCCAGGTTGGCTGCCAGCTTTCCGGCCGTCATCGCGGCCTTGGAGATGCGGCCATCCTGCGAGGCCAGGTTATAGGCCGCCTCGTAACTTAGTTTCACCGGCGTGGAGGCTGGCGTTCCCTGCGCAGAGAAACGCATTCCGGTGCCCGTGACGGTGCCGGTGCTGGTCAGCGAACCACCGTCACTGGCCGCATGAGCGGTCACATCCAGCAAACCGCCAAGCCCAGCCTGCGGCTGCAGAAAGCCCGCAGCCACCGGGTCGACATGCTTCATCGTCAAGTCAGCAGTAAACGGCGTCAGGGAGCTGTCCGACGCATTGACCGGTCCGGCCCGGCCTTCCACCCTCACCGTGCCATCGGCCGGAAGACTGGCTGTCAGCGTGTAGGGGAACTGGCTGCCAAAGCGGAAGTTGTCCACCTCCACCTTCACCTTGTCATACACTCTCGGCGCGGAAGTTGCGGGCACGGTGCCCACCGTTACGCGGCCTCCGGAAATCAGGATTTTGCCCACGGTCAGGCTCTGTAGCTGCGACGTGCCTTGCCCGTTTGCCTGCCTGCTCTCCGTTGCACCGGTGTTTCCCAATGAGGAGAAGTTCCAGCGGCCATTGCTGCTCTGCAGCAGCCGAATCTGCGGATTGACCACTTCAAAGCGCGTGACGTGCAGTTGCTTGTCAAAAATCAGCGGAATCAGCTTGACGCCGATGCGCAATTGCTCCGCCTGTAGAAAAGGCTGGCTGCCGTAGGCCGGATCATCTGCAATCACCAGATTGTCCGCCGACAGACCGCCCTCAAAGAGATTGAGCGAAAGGCCGCCCAGCGTCACCCTGCGCCCCAGCGCCTGTGTCATCTGGTTCTGGATGGTTGGCAGAAAACTGTTTGCATTTACAAAGAAAGGCACCACCAGGACAACCACCGACACAACCACCACTGCAATACCAACAACACGCAGACTCCGCCTCATGACGCTTCTCTCCTGAAAAACCAGCCATTGCACGACTGAGCGGCTCCCGGCAGTATCGTCAAAAAACTAAAGTGCCGGTCCGCCACAGTCGACACTGCATTTTACATCTTACTGATTAGATGCAGGTTGCCGACAAAGGGTGTCACAAAAGCAGCAAAACTGGCTGCATTCCGGCAAAATTGCGCGGAAAGCGGTGTCTCCATGAATGGCGGCTCCGTGAATGGCGGCTCCGTGAATCCAGGGCCGCCACTTTGCCCTTCCACTCCTGCCAGCGCTATGCCTTGGCGTGCTCCTTCAGCAGCGCCAGCACCTCTTCGGCGTGGCCTTCCGGCGTCACCTTCGGAAAGATGTGCAGCAGCCGCTGGTCCGGACCAATCACCAATGTTGTGCGCTCAATCCCCTTCACCTTTTTGCCGTACATGTTCTTGTCCTTGAGCACGCCAAAATAATTGCAGACTGTCTCGTCCACATCGGCCAGCAGTGTGTAGGGCAGGCTGTACTTCTCCTGAAATTTCTTCTGCGCCTTCGGCGTATCGCGCGAAATGCCCAGTACGACAGCATATTTCTGGATTTTGGCGAAAACGTCACGAAAACCGCAGGCCTCAATCGTGCAGCCCGGCGTGTCGGCCCGGGGGTAGAAGAAAAGCACCACGGGCTTGTCTTTGAAGTCGGTCAGGTTGACGGTTTCGCCATCCTGGTTCTGAAGCGTGAAGTTGGCCACTTTATCATTGACTTGCATGAGCGGGAGTCCTTCCGGGAAATTGGATTGAGCCGGTTCTGCGCCGTGCTACGTCTTTTACATAGATGCGCCGGAGCGCACACTTGATTATGACCGAGCGGCAAGCGCGGTGTCATGCAGAGGAAAGGCCTGGAACGTGAAATTGGCAGCAACAAGTTTCGTCATACGCAATCGCTGGCTGTGCTTTGCCACAACCCTGCTGGCCGCGGCCACGGCGCTGGCACAATACCCCACCGGCAAGCCCGCCACGCAGAACTCCACCAATCCGCGTGCCGTGGCCGTGCTGGAGTGGACAGGCCAGCCGGGCAAACCCAACGCCAGCCGCCTGATTCCGATCACAATCTACATCAACGGCCAGTTGCAGGACGGCGGCCTGTACCAGGCGCGTCCAGAGCCGTTAACGCTGGACAACGGCACCGAATACGAACTGCAACTTGCCGGCCAGCCGAAGGGTCTTTTTGACGTGGAGGCCGCGGGAAGCGTTCCGGACACGCAGTTTGACAACGTCTGGTATGGCTATGGCAAATGGAAAGCTCTTCCACTGCCCAGGCCCCCCAGCACGATTCTGTTGGCCAGTAAGCCAAATGCGTATGTAGTCGGCGGCGGAGATTCCGACGAACCGCACTTTGCCCATCGTCCGGGTAAAGGGGACGACACGGCAAAATCACCGGCAGAGAACAGGCCCTCCGACGCTCCGGTGCTCGTCAACCGCAGCGGCGATGCGCAGGAGCCACCCTCCGCGGAAAACAAGAAGAGTACGACGGCCAGTGACGCCCCCATTGGCGCAGATGATCCGGACAGACCCACGCTCCGCCATCGCAAGGCAACACCCCAGCAGCCCACCTTCAATGACAGTACAGCCGCTGTTACGGCCGTTGGCTCCTATGCCGATGCGAATGATCCGGACAGGCCGCGTCTGGAATACGGCAGGCCCGCTGGCACCAATGCAGACCTGGATCTGAGCAAGCTGACCAGCAACCCGCCGCATCTCGAACAGATGGTGGCCGTCTCTGATGCGACCGACCGCGACCCGCAGCGGTTCACTTTCACCTGGGCCAACATGCAGCAGGAGCAGGACGCGCAGAACAAACTGGAAACGCTGGCACAGCAGGCCATTGCCGCCACGCTGCAACCAGCGCAGCCTGCTGCTGCGCCTAAAAAGACGCGGACCCGCAGGCCGGTGCGGCACGCTAAGCCAACTCCTCCTGTGCTGCCGCAGCTTCAGGACGCCCAATTTCATACGTATTCACTCAGCTATGCCGGAGACGCCACCATGGTGCTGAGCGCCCATACGGAGGGCGCCGGCGTACAACTGAAATACGTCACCTTGATTGCTACAAATGATATTTACGGCAACCCCCAGGTATTGTTCACCAACGTCACCGACGCCGCGCATCTCGACCAAACGCCGCGCATGAAGCTGGTGGATGCAGTGGACGCCGACGCCGATGGACGCGCAGAGCTGCTGTTTGAGCTGGATGGCATGAGTACGCGGCAGTTTGCACTGTACAGTGTGGCGGCGGGCAGAGCCAGTCAGATCTTTGCCACATCGCCCTTGCCATAGCGGCTCCCGTAAAAGCAAAAAGCCCGGAGATTGCCGCCGGGCTTTTTGCTTGAGATGCAGTGTCAATCTACAGTGGAAACTCCTTCAGCCAGGCGCGGAAGGCCGGGCCAAGATCATCCCGCTTCAGGGCAAACTCCACCGTGGCTTTCAGGAAGCCGAGCTTGTCTCCGGCATCGTGACGCTTGCCTTCGTAGGTAAAACCATAGACCTTCTCATACTGCAGCAATGCCTTGATGCCATCGGTCAGTTGCAGCTCGCCTCCAGCACCTGGCGTAATCGTCTCCAGCAGATCAAAAACACGCGGCGTAAGAATATAGCGGCCAATGATGGCATTTTGAGAGGGGGCCTCTTCAAATTTCGGCTTCTCCACCATGTTCTTCACTTCCATCAGCCGCGGATTGGCGGCCAGCGGAGTGCAGTCCAGGCAGCCATAGGCCGAAATCGCAGGCCCTTCGACCACCTCAGAACCAAGGATCGAGGACTGCACCTCGTCAAACGCCTCTACCATCTGCTTCAGGCAGGGCGTCTGCGCATCCACAATATCGTCCGGCAGAATTACGGCAAATGGCTCGTTGCCCACCAGCTCCCTGGCCTGCAACACAGCATGGCCCAGGCCCAATGCTTCCTTTTGCCGCGTATAGGTGATCCTGGCAATGGAGGAGACGTTCTGCGCTATTTTCAGCAGAGCCGTCTTGCCGCGCGCCTCCAGCATCGACTCCAGTTCATAGCTCTTGTCGAAGTGGTCTTCCATGGTGCTTTTGCCACGGCCCGTGATGATGATGATTTCCGTGCAGCCCGCGGCCACGGCCTCTTCCACGCCATACTGAATCAGCGGCTTGTCGACCAGCGGAAGCATCTCCTTGGGAGTCGCCTTGGTAGCGGGCAAAAAGCGCGTGCCCATGCCGGCGGCAGGAAAAACTGCCTTGCGTATTTTCATTTTACTCATAGGTTGTCGGGGTCCTGTCTCAAGATCGTAACGTGTACTGTTGCTTTTCGCCAACAAACACCTGCTGCATTCCGCTACAAAACCGGTGAATCATTGCCCAGCATGGCCTGACGCACAATCTTGACCGGCGGAAAGCCCTGGGCCAGGAACGCATCGTGGAACTTCTCCAGCGAGAAGGCCGCGCCCTGCTTTTTCTCCACGTCTGCGCGCAGCTTCATGATCTCCAGCTTGCCGAGCGTGTAGTAAAGATAGGTCGGGTCCTCGGTGCCGCGCTTGGCCTCCACCGTTCCCACGGCGCGCGACTGATAGCCCTCGTTCACAAACACGTCTACCGCCTGATCCACCGTCAACGGCCCGCCGACGCCGGTGTGCATGCGAATGCTCACAATGAAGCGGGCATCCCGCAGCAATGCGTCCTGCAACTGGCCCAGCCGGATCAGCTTGGCCTGGCGCGCGTCCTTCGCGCCGAAGCCGGGCTGGCCGTAGCCCTCGTCCAGCATCATCTGCTCGCAGTAGTGCGCCCAGCCTTCCACGTCGGTATTTGCCCCCAGCAGCTTGCGTACTTTGCCGGGGGCCCTGGGCAGCCATAGGAACTGAATGTAGTGGCCGGGATAGGCCTCATGCACGGCGGTGCTCACAATCGTGCCAATGTTGAAGCTCGCCATATATTCCGAAACCCGCTGCGGCGACCAGTCCTTGTCCGGCAGCGTCACATTGAAATAAGCCGTCGTGGAATGCGTTTCGTATGGCCCAGGCGTGTCCATGGAGGCAAACGTGGTCGCGCGCATAAAGGGCGGTGTCTCTTCCAGCGTCGGCCGCACATCGCTGGGGATGGTGACAATATGTTTTTCCCGGATGAACTGGATCAGGCTGCTGAACTGGTTGCGGAACGCCTGCAAAAGCTGGTCCGGTGCAGGATGCATTGCAGCCAGCTCCGCCAGCACCTGGCGCGGCGTCTTCGTCGGGTCAACTTCCCTGGCAATCCGCGCGAACTCCGCCTGATTTTTATGCAGATCGGCATAGCCAATCTGCAACAGGCGGTCCAGCGGAATGTCCACCATCTCATCGTCCTTCAGCTTCTCCGCAAAGGTTGCAGCTCCCAGGCGGAAGTCCCCATTGGAGCGCGGCAGCAGGTCGGCCTTCACCCAGGTCTGATAGCTCTGCAACGCCGCAATCACCGCAGCATTGGACTTGGAAAACTCCGCCTTCAGGTCCGGGTCCTTCGCATCCGGAAAGGCCGACGGCACATCGTTCTGGAAAAAGCTGATGATGTCCGGCAACTGCTCCAGCGCAATCTGGGTGTAAATCTGCGGCGGGTTCTTCAGGTTCACCCGCGCATCGGCCAGCGCAGCCGGAATCTGCTTTTCCCGCTCCACCACAGAACGCAGCCGCACGTCCGGCGAAGCAAAGCGGCGGCTGATCAGCACATAGATGCTGTTGGTCAGGTTGCTGGAGTACCAGTCCGGATTCTTCTCCCACGGGCGGACCGTCCGCAGCGTCAACAGCGTGGATTTGATGTTGGAAATCACCATCGCGCGATCAGCCGCCACTGGTGCATCCAGCGCTGTTGGATCGATCGCCTCGAACTTCTTCTCGTACGTCTGCAGATCGGCAACCTGCTTGCCAATGCCAGCGCGAGAATAGTCTTCCAGTTGCTCGTCGTACTGGTGGAAGCCAGCCGACGTTCCCGCCGTGGGCGCGTACTTGAAGTAGACCTGATCGAAATACTGTTCCGTCAGAAAATGGAAGGTCTGCCCGGCGCCATCGGCCCGTCCCTGTGCCTTGGCCGTGAAAGGTTGCATCATCAGTAGTACCGTTCCGCAGAAAACACTGCTCGCTTGTATAAGTTTGCGCACCGTAAGCCCCACTCAAAGGAAAGATCGCAGCTTCGAACAAAGAACGAAATGTGATTGTATGTCGCAGGCGCCCAGTATGACTACGCAGAAACCGCTTCGGTCGCGCCCAGCGACTCCAGCAGCGACCGCGTCTCGGCAATCACATCCTCTGCCTTCGACGAAGCCACTGGCCACTTCAGTACACCCTGCGGCGAGAACTGCGCTCCGCGCCTGGCATGGCGCGCCACCATCTGCATCAGATGCGCCGGATCGATGTTTGCGTTTTCCGTAAAACGCAGATGCAGCATCTCGCGCATCACCTTCTGCCTGCCGCCGCCCTTTACCGGTTCTTCCACCTGCACGCGCTTGCGGTCTGCCTGCGCCACGCCAACATTCTCGCACAACAGCCGCAGCTCGCCCGCCGCCAGCAGGTTTTTGACCGAATCCGGCAGTTCGCCATAACGGTCCACCAGTTCGTCGCGCACGTCAGCCAGCGCGCTGGCATTTTCTGCCCCGGCAATACGCTTGTACATGCGCAGCCGCTGGTTCTCTTCCTCGATGTAGTCCGCATCGATGCGCAGGCTGATACCCAGGTTCAGTTGCACCGGCGGACGCTCCTGCTTGTCCTCACCCTTCATCGCGCGGACAGCCTCTTCCAGCATGGTCGTGTACATCTCAAAACCAACCGCTTCAATATGGCCGCTCTGCTCGCCACCCAGCATGTTGCCCGCGCCGCGCAGTTCCAGGTCAAGCGCCGCAATCTTGAAGCCCGCCCCCAGATCGCTGAACTCCTTCAACGCCGCCAGCCTGCGCCGGGCAATGTCGGTGAGTTCTTTCTCCGGCGGAATCAGCAAATACGAATACGCTCTGCGATTCGAGCGGCCCACGCGTCCGCGCAACTGGTACAGCTCGCTCAATCCATGCCGGTCTGCACGGTTGATGATGATCGTGTTCGCCAACGGAATATCCAGACCGTTCTCGATGATCGTCGTCGCCACCAGCACGTCATACTCATCGTTCATAAAGGCAAGCATCACGCGCTCCAGCTCGGACTCGCCCATTTGCCCGTGGCCCACCACCACCCGCGCCTGCGGCACCAGCTCGCGTATCTTCGAGGCGATGTCATAAATCGTCTCCACGCGGTTGTGCACAAAGTAAATCTGCCCGCCGCGCTCCAGCTCCACCTCAATCGCTGTGCGCACCAGCTTCTCGTCGAACTTCGCCACCACCGTCTGGATGGCCATACGGTCCTTCGGCGGCGTCTCGATCACGCTCATATCGCGCAGCCCCACCAGCGACATGTGCAGCGTGCGCGGAATTGGCGTGGCACTCATCGCCAGCACATCCAGCTCACTGCGAAGCTGCTTCAGCCGCTCTTTGTGGCGCACGCCAAAGCGCTGCTCCTCGTCCACAATCAGCAGGCCGAGGTCCTGAAACTTGAGGTCCTTCGAAAGCAGGCGGTGCGTGCCGATGAGAATGTCCACCTTGCCCTGCTCTACTTTTTCCAGGATGATCTTCTGCTCCTTCGGCGTGCGGAAGCGCGAGATCATCTCGATCGTGATGGGAAACTGCGCAAAGCGCTTCTTGAAGGTTTCAAAATGCTGGAAACTGAGCACTGTCGTCGGCGTGAGCACAGCCACCTGCTTGCCGTCCTGCACCGCCTTGAAGGCCGCGCGCATGGCCACTTCCGTCTTGCCATAGCCCACGTCGCCGCACAGCAGACGATCCATCGGCTGCGTGGACTCCATATCGTTCTTGATGTCGGCAATCGCGGCCAGTTGATCGTCCGTCTCCGTGTATGGAAACGAGTCCTCAAACTCGCGCATGAACTGCGTGTCCGGCGAGAAGGCAAATCCCTGCGCGGCCTTGCGCTGCGCGTAGAGCTTCAGCAGCTCGTCGGTCATGTCGAGCATGGCCTTTTTGACGCGCGCCTTCGTCCTGGCCCACTGCTGCGAACCCAGCTTGTTCAGCACCGGAGCCGGACCGGTCTCCGTCGAACGATATTTCTGGATCAGGTCGAGCCGCGTCAGCGGAACATACAACCGCGCCTGCTCGGCAAACTCCAGAATCATGAACTCCAGGTTCAACCCGTCCTGCAGAATCTCCCGCAGCCCCATGTACTGCGCGATGCCGTGCTCCACATGGACGACATAATCGCCAACGGCAAGATCGCGGAAGTCCGACAAAAATGCCGACGTCTTCGACTTCTTCGTCGCTGGTCGCGCCGTCACTTCCGCCTCGTCCGACAAGTCCTGAGCGCCAAACAGCACCAGCATCCGCGCCGTCTGCCTGTCGAGATCGAGCATCTGCACGCCCGTTGCCACTGCGGCCTTCACAATCACCGGCGTGCGCGGGTCCGAGCCCTGATAGCTCGGCTCATCAAACTGGTTCTCACTGCCCGTGTGCTGCAAACGGCTGCCCAGCCGATAGGGCACACCATACTCCTGCAGCATCGTTGCCAGCCGCTCCACTTCACCCACATTGGGCACAGCCAGCACAATGCGCGAGTCCTGCCGCATCAGCGCGCGCAACTCCTCGATGAGCGCAGGAATCGAACCATGAAAGCGCATGGTGGGCCGCGTGGAAAACTCAACCTCGCTCAATGCGCTGCGGTCCTGCTCCAGCACATCCACCGTGCCCAGCTGGTCCAGATCGCAACCGGTCATCTGGTGGATCTTGTCTTCCAGGTCCCACGGCGAAAAGTAAATATCTTCCGGAGACACCAGTGAGCCAATGCCAGAGCGCTCGTGCCGCTGCTGCACCTTGTTCCACCAGCGTTCGGCCTGGTTGCGCATCATCGCCGGCTCTTCCACAAACACTCGCGGCCCGCGATGCGCATCCGTCCGCAGCAGATCAAACAGCGTCGTCCTGGCTCCGGCCACCGGCGCAAAAAACTCCCATCCCGGAAAGACGCTGACGCCATCCACCGGAGGCGGCGGCTCCACTACGCTGTCTTCGCTGTCCAGTTTGGAACCCACCAGCCGCCCATGCACCGCCGCCAGCAGCTTCTCCGTCACCGGAGTTTCCGTCAGCGGCAGCAGCAACGCCTCATCCAGCGGAGAGGACGACCGCTGCGTCTCCGGATCAAACTTGCGCATGGAGTCGATCTCGTCGCCAAAAAAATCGATGCGCACCGGGCGGTCCATCTCCGGCGAATACACATCCAGAATGCCGCCGCGCAGCGTCACCTGCCCCGGCATGTCCACCACATCCACCCGCGTGTAGCCCACGCTCAGCAGATGCTCCACCAGCATCTCTGGCATGTACTCCTCCCCGCGCTTCAGCCGGATCGCCAGCCCCGTGTAGTGGTCCGGCGAGAACATCCGCATACAGGCCGCTTCCACCGGAGCAATCACAATCCGCGCCGTCCCGGTGGTCATCTTCCACAACGTGGCCGCGCGGGCCTCCTGAATTTCCGGGTGAGGAGAAAGACTTTCAAACGGCAACACATCGTGCGCCGGCAACCGCACCACGGATTCCGCCGGCAGCGCTCCCGTCAGCTCGCAGGCCGCCTGCACCGCCAGTTGCAGCGCCTCAGCCGCTTTATTGTCCGCCACGATGACGATGGCCGGAGCATTGCTGGCCTTCACAAAATACGGCAAATACAGCGCCCGCGCCGTGGCCGTCAGTCCAGAGACACGGCGACGCCCCGTTCCGGCGGCCAGGTGCCTCCGTACACGCTCAAACGACTCGGTATGCTCCAGCTCCGCAAACAGCTCACGGACAAACGGAAGGATCAT
>DZDJ01000035.1:21026-29861 GCA_022736715.1 Edaphobacter aggregans | reverse complement strand
TCGTTGCATATCGAGTCGCTGGAGAAGTCGTCACGAATCTGCGTGTTCTGCATGGGGCGAGGATGTGGCCGCGGAGAATGTAAAAAAACGGCACACCAGATCGACCCCTATTTTGAAGGCGCTTGGCTTGCATCATTCCTCCTATCCCCCTGCGGCGCTACAATAAAGATTCGGCATGGCTACCGCACCTCAAACCGCATCGCAAGCCGCATCGCAGATCGACGCGCAGCAGCTGATCCAGATTGATCTTTCTCCGCGCAGGCCGGCGCCCAAGCCGGAATGGCTGAAGGCGCGAGCGCCACTGGGAGACACCTTCCACTCGCTCAAAAAGCTGGCCCGCGAGCTGAATCTGCACACTGTTTGCGAGAGCGCGCAGTGCCCCAACATTGGCGAGTGCTGGAACCACAAGACGGCCACCTTCATGATGCTGGGCAACCTGTGCACGCGCCGCTGCGGTTTTTGCGCGGTGCCCAAGGGCAGGCCGGAGCCGATTGACTGGGACGAGCCGGCCCGCGTGGCCGAGGCTGTGGCCAAGCTGGGGCTGAAGCACGCCGTCATCACCAGCGTGAACCGCGACGATGACAATCTGGGCGCGGCCCGTGCTTTTGTGCTGGTGATTCAGGAGATTCGCAGCCAGGCCCCCGGCTGCCAGGTGGAAGTGCTGACGCCGGACTTCCAGGGCAACGAGGAGTCCATCCGGCTGGTGGTCGAGGCCAGGCCGGAGATTCTGAATCACAATATTGAGACGGTGCCGCGGCTCTACCGCGTGGCCAAGTCCGGTGGCCGGTACGAGCGCAGCCTGCGTTTTCTGGAGTTTGCCAAGGAGCTGGCCCCGAAGATCGTCACCAAGACGGGCATCATTGTGGGCATGGGCGAAGAGATGCACGAGCTGTTGGAGGTCTTCCGCGATCTGGCGCGGGTGAAGGTGGACATCCTGACGATTGGCCAGTATCTGCGCCCCTCGCGCGATCATCTGCCGATGGCGCGGTATTACACGCCGGAGGAGTTCGCTTTTCTGAAGCAGCAGGCGCTGGGCATGGGCTTCCGTCACGTGGAGAGCGGCCCGCTGGTGCGCTCCAGCTACCATGCGCACGAGCAGGCAGCGAGCACCGGCCTGACTCTGCCGGGCTAGGCAGCCAATTCCGGCGGCCGTTTCTCCGGGCTAAAAATGCCAGAGCAGCACGGCGACCAGTGCCAAAAAAATCAGCGCAATACCACCGATCAGCCCGAAAATGAAGAGGGTCGCTGTTTTGCGCTGGGCCGGGCTTGGCTCTGTAATGCCAAAAGCCATAATGAAGCTGCTCACCAGTCTTTCTAAAAAATTCATTGGGTATTCTTTCCGTCCAGAGCTGCCGCACCGCATCTATTTTGCGCTCTGGGCGAAGGCCTTTTCAAAAAAATCGACAATCCGCTTGCGGCCATCGAAGCCATGCCACGGCTCCGGGCTGGGGTAGCCGAAAATGGCGCGCGCCAGCGGCCCATGGTCTTCGCGCGGATAGGTGACCATCTCCACCGGGACCCCGGCCTGCCGCAGCGCACGATACATTTCCTCGGACTGCCCCAGCGGGTCAGTCTTGTCTGCCTCACCCTGCAACAGCAGGAACGGCGTGCTGGCCCTGGCCGTGCCTGCCAGCGGGCTCTGCCGCCAGGCGTCAGCGGGGTGCTCCCACGGTTTGCCGAAGTACCAGCGGTCGTACCAGGAGTTGTTCTCCGTGCCGTACTCGCTGTACTGGTCGATGACAGGGGCACCGCTCACGATCGCTTTAAAGCGCGCTGTTTTGCCTTCTACAAACCCTGCCATCTCGCCGCCATAGCTATAGCCCATCAGCCCAAGGCGATTTTCATCCACGGGAAACCGCTTTAGCACAGCATCGACCCCGGCCATGATGTCGCGGTAGTCGCCGCCGCCGAGATCGTTCTTGTCGGCAGCGGCAAAGGCGGCCCCGTAGCCGCTGCTGCCGCGCGGATTCGGACGGAAGACAGCCCAGCCATGGCCCATCAGAAACTGTGGCAGCGGAGCAAAATCGTCATTCCATGCACCCAGCGGGCCGCCATGCACATCCACAATGAGCGGCACAGGTTTACCGGGGGCAGCTTGTGGCGGCAGATACAGCAGTCCTTCGAGCGTGAGACCCTCATTCTGCCAATGCACTACCTGCGAGGCGGCGCTCTTCCAACTCTCCGGCAGCAGGTCAGGAATCTTCACGGTCCGCGCCATTTCCGCGGGAGCTGGAGCAAACTCCAGCATGGCCGCTTGTGTACTGCTGCTGCTCAGGTAGAGCCATCCGGTCTGTTTCTGGTTGGTGTTCAGTGAGCGGACAACTGGGGCAGGAAAGTTGAGCGTGGACACCTGCCCGCTGACGACATCGAATTTCGCAATGCCGGCTTTCACTCCCATCTCCACGCTCTGCAGCAGCGATTCGCCATCGGCGGTGAAAACGGGCGCTTCCTCGCTGATGGAGCCGGAAAAGCCGCTGCTCAGGTCGCGCAGGGACTTCCCGCTCAGGGAATATAGATATAAATCACTGTAGCCGGGCGGAGCGTCCTTCGTGGACTGTGCGTGGAAGGCCAGCAGTTTGCCATCGCGTGACCACACCACATTTTTGGCTGTTGCAGGCATTGCGGCCAACTGTTCCGGATGCTCCGGCGCATCCAGCCGAACCAGCCATGTCCGGCCTGTCGGGCCAAGGTCAGCTGTGTTGTTCATTGCATGTGAAAGCACCACCAACTGCTCCGAGTCCGGGTTCCACGCCGCCGACTGTACATCGGGTGGCACAGCCACCGCTACAAGTGGGCCGTCCGCTTCGCCCGTCTGCGTCAGCGCCAGCAGGTATACCCGCGATCCGTGCGAATCATGATCCACCCACACTGCGTCATCCTTGTCCCTCTGCTTCTTTTGCTCTGCTGCTGTTGCCGGATCTTTGCCAAGGATGGCAATATGCCTGCCGTCCGGCGCGACTGCGAAGCTGCTCACGTTGAGAGCGGCCGTCTCAGCCTTCATGTCCGCTGGAGGAGAAATCTTCAAACCGTAAGGGACGGCCTCGCCGCCCTGCATGGGCAGGCGGAAGAGCTGTACCTGTTCGCCGCGTTTGGCCAGAAACAGCACGCTTGTGCCATCGGGCAACCACGCCGCATCATGCTCGCCTTGTTTGTCTGCGGCGGGCGAATACGTCAGTTGCCGGGTGTTGTTCTGTTGCAGGTCAACAAGCCAGAGGTGCGACTTTGCGCCGTCCGCCGTGGCCCCGGTGATCTGCACCACTGCCGCTTTGCCATCTGGTGAAAGACGTGGCGCGCTCACCCCGCGGACATGGCGCAGGTCTTCATTCGCAGGGAAGCGGGCCTGTGCCGGGAGAGTGGCCGGAATGACAAAAAGTCCAAACGAGAGAAAGGCAGCGAAGCAGCGTCTCGCACTTGCAGACATGGCAAGAGTGTATAAGACGGGCTTTGCTGCCTCGAAATTATTTTCAGGACTACGACTGCACTGGGGCAGGCGTGGGAGCCTCTTCAGCGGCAGCCAGTTTGGGCGCTGCCGGCTTTTTCGCTGCCGGCTCGGCCTTCTTCGTCGGGGCCAGAATCGCATGCAGCGTGGTGCCTTCCATGCGGGGCATAAACTCCACCGTGCCAGCTTCGCCAATGTCAACAATCAAGCGGTTGACGATCTTGTAGCCCAGCTCGCGGTGGGCCATCTGGCGGCCTTTGAAGCGCAGCGACGCCTTGACCTTGTCGCCTTCCTGCAGAAAGCGGACCGCCTGGTTCTTCTTGGTCTGGTAGTCATGCTCGTCCACCGTAACGGAGAACTTTACCTCCTTGATGACGATGACTTTCTGCTTCTTGCGCGCCGCGCGGTCGCTCTTGTCCTTCTCGTAAAGGAACTTTCCGTAGTCCTGAATACGGCAGACGGGCGGGGCAGCATTGGGGGAGATCTCTACCAGATCCAGCCCGCGCTCACGCGCAATTTTCAAGGCCTCAAATGGGGGGAGAATGCCGAGCTGCTCTCCGTTCTCGTCAATCACGCGGACTTCGCGTGCGCGGATTCGCTCGTTGGTGCGGATAAAAGACTTCGCCGAACGTTTATCGATGGGTTCCTCCAATAGGATGGCATTTCGCGCAGGAAACACCCCATAGCTACCCAGTATACCAACTGCCGCCAGCTTTGCGGTGGATTATGCGGGCAATTCTGCGCGGAGTCCTTCTTCCGTAAGTGTGCAGATTCTTGCATATACCATCCGATTGGCGGGTATATGCGTGCTGAACTCCAGCTTTAGAAAATTATCCGAAAGCGCTGGCGTCGCCCGCGCCGTGCCGCCCTGCAGTGTGACCGCAGGCAGGGTGCTGCCCACAAGCTGCTGGCGAAACTCCCGGTTTTTGCGTGCAATCAGCGCTCGCAGCGCCGACATCCGCTCCCCCACCGCTTTGGCCGGAACCGGTTGCAAGCGGTGCATCTGCCAGGCGGCGGTATGGGGCCGCGCGGAAAAGGGGAACAGATGCAGATAGGTGAAGGGCTGCGCGGCGATGAAATCATAGCTTTCCTGGAAGAGCGCATCGCTTTCTCCGGGAAAGCCCACCATCACGTCCGCACCAATGGCGGCCTGCGGCATGGCCTGCCGAATCTGCCGCAACTTTTCCGCATAGTGCCAGGGGCGGTAGCGGCGGTGCATGCGGCGCAGGATGGTGTCTGATCCGGACTGCAGGGGCAAATGCGCGTGCCGGGCCAGCCGCGGCTGGTGGGCCGCCAGCAGAGCGACCAGCTCCGGCGTCCAGTCCATCGGCTCAATGGAGCTGAGCCGCAGCCGCGGCAGCATGGTCTGGTCAACGATGCGCTGCACCAGCTCGGCCAGGGAGTGGCGCGGGGCGGTATCGCGTCCCCACTGGCCCAGGTTGATGCCGGAAAGCACCAGCTCCTGTCCACCTGCGGCCACAAACTGCTGTACGGCCTCCAACACCTGCTCCGCCGACAGCGAGCGGCTGTTGCCGCGGGTCTGCGGAATCACGCAGAAGCTGCAACGGTTGCCGCAGCCGTCCTGCACCTTCAGGTTGGGCCTCGTGTGGTGGCCATCGGCCACCGGCGGAGCAGGAATGGCCACCTCGGTATGCGCAAAGATGTTGCTGATGAGGAGTTGCGCCTGCGCAGAGGCGGACTGCAACGCCGTGAGCGGGACAAAGCCTCCAGTTGGCTGGCGCAGCGCAGTTTCCGCGGAGAAGTTCGCAACCAGTTGTGGAATCTGAAACTTATGACTGTTCCCGACCACCCAGTCCACCTGTGGCAGGGCCGTCAGTTCCTGTGGGGCGCGCTGGGCATAGCAGCCGGTCACGACTATCTTCGCCGCGGGATTCAGCCGCCGGGCGCGGCGCACAAAGGCGCGGGCAGAGCGGTCCGCCTCTGCCGTCACGCTACAGGTATTCACTACTACGACGGTCGCCTCCGCCAGCTTTTCGGCGGCAGGCAGCCCCTGCCGTTGCAGTCCGGCGGAAATTGCGTCGCCGTCTGCCTGGCTGGCCCTGCAACCGAAGTTTTCTACGTGATACCCTGCCATATATCCAGTCTAGCAACCGGCAGACTTCCGGCTGGAACTACAGATCTGCGCATAACGGACAGACCACTACCGGCATTCCTCCCGCAAAGGAGCTTTTTATGAAACGCCGCATTCTTCTTGTCGACGATGAAGTTGCCGTTCTGCTGACCTTGAAGGCAATTCTGGAAATCAACGGCTTTGCCGTGGAAACTGCTGCTTCCGCCAGGGAGGCAAAGCTCCAGCTGCGCAACCATGACTTTCACATGGTAATTACCGACATGCGCATGGAGAACGACGAAGCTGGCCGGGAGGTGATTCAGACTGCCCAGGCAGCGCCCAGTCGGCCTGCCATCGCCATGCTCACAGCCTTCCCCAGTTTCGAGGAGGACTGGCGCGAACTGGGCGCGGACGAGATGCTGGTGAAGCCCATGCACACCAATCTGCTGGTGCAGCAGTTGGAAGCGCTGCTGGTGGCGCATGAGGACCGCAAGCAGAAGGAATTGGCCGTGGCAGCGCTGGCCAGCAGGAAACCTGCCAGCGCCAGAGCCGAACAGCGCAAGGCCGTCGGCCGGAAGTAACCACCTGGCCTGGGCCTTGGTAGCCTGGGCCCGTGAAGGTTTAGGCCCGCAGAAACTGAAATCTGCCCTGACCCTTAAAAACTTACGGCATGAGCTGCGCTCATGCCTGTGCCTGTTGCTGCTGCATTTGCTCTGGCATCTGCTCTGCGGCTGCCGTCATCGGGCTTTTCTTCTGCTGAAAACAAAATCGGCACAGTACGGGGCGCCCCTGCGTAGGCTTGAACGGCACCGTCGTCTCAATGCCGCAGGCCGAGCAGTTGGTGCGCGTTTCGGTCCGCAGCGTGATGTTTGTGCCCGTTTCTCCGGTTCTGGTGGCTGCCGTGGCAGCGCGTTTGGCCTTGCATGGCTTGCATCGCTTGGGATCGTTCTTGAACTGCTTGTCAAAGAAAAAAAGCTGCTCGCCGGCGGTGAAAACAAAGTCTCCACCGCAATCCATGCACTTGATAATCCTGTCCACAAACTCCATGGTGCCTCCCATTGGAAAAAGGATGAACGCCTCCCTGCGCGCAAAATGTACGAATGCGCTACCGGATGGCTCCAGCTTTGCTGTCTGTATCAGGGCCCTGCCGCGTTGGGTGCGGCTTCAACTGCGAGTAGTTTTGTCTCTTGGCTCGTGCGTCCGGCCCGGTTAGGCCGCCATACTGCATTTGCTGCTGACTGGTGCTGCTCAGTGGATGGAGGTATTGCCGTTTCTGTTGTGCGGAACTGCCCGGGAAGGCAGTTCCGCCATACGTTGTAACTGATTGCAAAGCCGGGGAGTTAGTCGGCTTCCTTGCGGGCCTTCTTGCGGTTACGCTTCCGCGCAAGAGCCTCTTTTACGCGCTTCTTCTCGCCTGGTTTCAGGTAGAAGGAGTGGCGCTTCACTTCCTTGATAATGTCTTCGGTTTGCACCTTGCGCTTAAAGCGCCGCAGGGCATTCTCAAGGGGTTCGCCTTCCTGCACTCGAACCTCTGCCATTGAGTACTACACCTCCAAACCATCCCATGAGGGGTTTGTTAAGAATACTTGAATTGCTCCACCTTCCGTCAAGAACTTTCCTGCGGAAAGGCAGATTTACAGCAGAAATCAGCAATTTCGCACATTTTTCACTGCGAAGAGGTGGAAATCCTGTTGAAACAGCCCTCCGTGTCCGCAGCGCGTAGTATTCGATACAATTTCGACAGGCCGCAGGCCCGGCCCTACGACTATGATCCGTTCCTACCAAGGCATCCACCCCGTCATTCCCGCCAGTTGCTATGTCGATCCCTCCGCGCAGGTGATCGGCGATGTGCAACTGGGCGAACACTCCAGCATCTGGATGAACGCCGTTGTGCGCGGCGATGTGCACTCCATCCGCATCGGCTCCTGCTCCAACGTGCAGGATTGCGCTGTGCTGCACGGCCAGCGCTATCTCTATTCGGTGACGGTGGGCGACTATGTGACCATTGGCCACAACGCCACGGTGCATGGCTGCGTGGTGGAGGACAACTGCCTGATCGGCATCAACGCCGTCATCCTGAACGATGCGCGCATTGGCGAGGGGTCCATCATCGCGGCTGGCGCGGTGGTGCCGGAGGGCGTCGTGATTCCGCCGAACTCGCTCGTGGCGGGTGTGCCTGGCAAAGTCCGCCGCACGCTGGGCGGAGAAGACCGCAAACTGATCCTGAAGCTGGCCAACAACTACCTGGATTACACGAAGATCTATCTGGAAGAAACGAAATAGGGACCAGGGATTAGGGAACAGGGCTGAAAAGCCCTGCGCCGGACTGCGGAAGAGAGGATCAGAGGATTGCACGTCGTGCCAGTGCGTCAGCGCAGGCGCTCGCGCACATTCGGGCGCATGAGGTAGAGAAAGAAGACCAAGTCAATCGCCGCCATCAAAAGCCCGTTGAGCTGGCGCGAGCGCAGTGCCGTGTAGCTGTAGAAGCAGGCCATCAGCAGCACGGAGGCCAGCGCAATGGCCCATCCCCAGCGGCGCATCTGCAGCAGCCCCAGCCCGGCAACGGCCAGCATGGTGCTGATGGGCAGCACAGCATAGAGCGCACCCTGCGTGGGAAAAGCATGGTGCAGCACGCCAACCACGCCGATGACGGCCAGCACCATCATCCACACGGCAATGCCGGCAACACCGGGCAGCAGCTTGCCCTGGAAAGGATGCGGCGCTCTGGAACTGGAGTCAGCGCCGGAACGGGGAGCGGGATTTTGAGGCTGTTGGTCGGTCATAATTTTGGGCCACACCAGCTTACAGTGTATGCAGGTAGGCGAGAAGGTCTGCCACCTGCTGGTCATCCAGTTGATTGCCAAAGGCGGGCATCATGTTGCGCCCGTGCAGAATGGTGTCGGTCACGCGCTCGTTGGTGGCGGCCGCTCCGGAAGGCAGATAGGGCATTTTGAAGAGCGCCTGCAGGCCGGGGCCGTGCAGCGCGTCCGCTTTGGTGGCGTAGTGGCAGGCGGCGCAGTGCGACTCAAAGACGACATAACCGCTGTGCTCCTGCGGCGTCAGCTCCGCCAGCGGCCTGGAGGGCGGCAGCGGCTTTTTACATCCGGTGAAGCCCGCCACCAGCAGGCAGGCAAACATCGCGAAGACAACTGCAATACGAGCTTTCAAAATGGTCCTGCTCCTGAGAAAAGGCGACCACGGATTACACGGAAAAGGCCACCGATTTTTAAAACAAGGATTTAAAAAATAAGAACGAGAATAAAAACAAAATTTACAGACAAGAAAAGCCGTAGATGACTCTTTTGGAAAATATATCGTCGACAGC
>DZDJ01000035.1:0-20926 GCA_022736715.1 Edaphobacter aggregans | reverse complement strand
AAATCGGTGGCCTTTTCTGTGCAATCCGTGGTCGCCTTTCTGTTTTTAGTTCGCCTTTACAGACAAGAAAAGCCGTAGATGACTCTTTTGGAAAATATATCGTCGACAGCGCTTTTTATTTCCTCGGTTCGCTTCAGTTTGCTTGATTTATGTTGGTTGTTTTTTAATTTCCCAGCTTCGGCTTTTAAATCGGTGGCCTTTTCTGTGCAATCCGTGGTCGCCTTTCTGTTTTTAGTTCGCCGCAGCAATCATGTTCAGGATTTTGTCCATAGCGATGCGGTCGTCCGCATTGCCGGGGGCGTGTGTATCTGTCATGACAGAGAAGACCAGCGTGCGGCCGCTGGCGGCGGTCATGTAGCCGCTCAGCGAATGCACGGTGGAGAGCGTGCCGGTTTTGGCGAAGAGCTTGCCCTGCAGCGGGGTGTGCACAAAGCGGTGCTCCAGCGTGCCATCCGCACCGCCGATGGGCAGCGAACTCTTGTACAGTTCGCCCCAGGGCTGTTTAGCTGCATAGCGCAGCAGCGTGGTGGTGGCGCGGGGCATCACCAGGTCATAGTTGGAAAGGCCGGAGCCGTCGTGAAACAGGAAGTCGCCCGGCGCTACGCCAATGCTGAGCAGAAACTGCCGCACCACCCGCACGCCCTGCGTAAAGGAGCCGTCCTTGCCATAGGCGCGGCCCAGCATGCGCAGCAGCAGCTCGGCGTGCTGGTTCAGGCTCAGCTTGTTGGTCGTGGTGATGTCGTCGATCAGGGGTGGGGCAGTGTGTGTGGCCAGCAGGCGTTCCCCGGCGGGAAATGCAGGTTGCAGCGCGGCCAGCGCCTCGGCCCGCGGCTTGAAGACCAGCGGCTCGTCCACCGCTTTGCGGAAGGAGCTGGCATCGTTGTTGTCGCGCTGGTTGACGCGCAGCGCGCCTTCTACCGGAATCCCGCGGGACTGCAGCGCCTGTTGCAGCAGGTCGGCGGCATTGGCGTCCGGCCGCTCGGTGGCCAGCGCAAGATGCTTCGGTTTGCCACCGGCAGGAATCTGGCCATAGAGGCGGATGACGCTGCCACCGGGCTGGCGGTCCACGTCAAAGTCCGATTCCGTGCCAGCGGCGGAAGTGGTCAGTGCCGAGGTGTCCAGTGTGTACTCATGGTTGGGCAGGTCCCAGGTCACCTGCGGCGGATCGCCTGCCTGCGCGCCGGGCTGCACGGTCAGGTAGATGGCGTTGTCGTTCACCATCAGCGCAGAGATGGGCGCGCCGTAGTCCCACAGCATGTCGTCCCAGCTCCAGCCCGGGCCGTAGCGCTGGAACGGGAAAAAGGTGTCGTCGGCCACAATGCCGCCATTGACAGTCCCAATACCGCTTTTGGCCACGGCGTCGGCAAAGTCGGTGAAGGCCGCGGGCATCGCGTCCAGCCGCTGGTTGTCGTTGGCCACGTTGTAGGGATAAATGCGGCTGGAAAGGCTGGGATCGCCTGCGCCCACCAGCCGCAGCGAGCCTTGCAGATGTCCGCCCGGCGTGACCGTGCCGGAAGCCCACAGGTAGGTTTTTGCCTCATACTCCGGCCCCAGCAGCGCCAGCGCCGTTGCCGTGGTGAACAGCTTGTTGTTCGATGCGGGCTGGAAGTACTGGTTGTCATTCAGCGAGTAGATGGGCCTGCCGTCCAGCGTGGTGACGGAGATGCCCCAGTGCGCGCCGGAGACCTTCGGGTCGGCCAGCACCTGCCCGATCTGTGCTGCGAGCGAGCCAGCGCGAGGGTGCTCGTGGTGCCGGTGCCAGCGTTGGGCTGTGGCCGGCAGGGTGAGGCTGCAGAGCAGCATCAGCAGAAAGACAAGGCAACCGGGGCGGGCAGAGCGATGGGAGCGAAGATTTTTCATCATTATTTTTGGAAGTAGTGCGTTGGCGATGGTACAAAGTGTCGATGTGCCAGATGATACCGCACACCGTAGAATCGACCTGGTATGCCATTTGAGTCCCGGCCTTCGTTCGACTGGAAACTGCGCACGCGCACGCTGGCGCTGGGTGCGGAAACGCTGGTGATGGGCGTGCTCAACGTTACGCCGGACTCGTTCTCCGATGGCGGACACTATCTGTGCAGTGAGAAAGCCGTGCAGCGCGCGCTCCACATGCTGGACGAAGGCGCGGCGCTGCTGGACATCGGTGGCGAATCCACCCGCCCCGGCAAAAAGGAGCCGCTCTCGCCCCAGCAGGAGCAGGAACGCGTGCTGCCGGTGCTGGAAGCCGTGCTGCACGAGCGGCCGGGGACGATTGTTTCCATCGACACCTATCACGCGGCCACGGCAAGAATCGCGGTTGCCGCCGGAGCCGAGGTGGTGAACGATGTCAGCGGGCTGCAATGGGATGCGGCGATGGCCTCTGCCTGCGCGGCGCTGGAGTGTGGCGTGGTGCTGATGCATACGCGCGGCCGTCCGCAGGAGTGGCGCTCGCTGCCGGAGCTGCCGCCGGAGGAAGTGGTGCCGCTGGTGCTGCGCGATCTGCAGGCGACGGTGCAGCGGGCGCGCGAGGCGGGCATTGCGCCGCAGCGGATGGTGCTTGACCCGGGCTTCGGTTTCGGCAAAGCGTTTGAGGAGAACTACCCGCTGCTGGCGCGGCTGAGCGAGTTGAAGGCGCTGGGCTGTCCACTGCTGGCCGGGACGTCGCGCAAGTCCTTTCTGGGGCGCACGCTGGCCACGGTGCATGGCGGGGTGGATGCTCCGGTGGAGGCGCGGCTGCATGCCACGGTGGCGTCCGGCACAGCGGCCGTTCTGGCCGGGGCGCATATTCTGCGCGTGCATGACGTGCGGCCAGCGGTGGAAGCCGCGGCCATTGCGGACGAGGTGCTGCGCTACGGCCGGACGCAGTGATTTTCAGGGCAAAGATGGCGATGCCTTAAGAGCGAGACAACTTCTGGATCCTCTACAGGCAGCCGAACCTGGCACGGAACTGCTGACATGGCGCTGTTTAGTTCATCCAGCGCTTGTCGTTGGGGTCGTTGCGGGGATGCTTGCGCTGGTCCGGGTCAACATAGCGGCCTTCGCTGTCAAAGTGGACCTCGCGGTTCTGCTTGCGCATATAGACCTCGAACTTTCTGGCGGCGCGGCGGCGCTTCCAGCGATAGAAGCTGTTGCGCAGGCCAAAGTACCATTCGGTGGTGGCAAAGCTGACGCCGCGGCGGGGTGCGGCCTTGATATAGAGATAGCCAAACAGCGCGCCGCCCAGTTGGGCAAAGGCCGAGTAGCGGTCGCCGATGAACAGGCTGGCCACGGTGATCAGCATATAAACTGCGACCAGATATTTGGCCTTGATCATGACCGGAAACGGGAACATCATGAACTGCAGGTCGCCGTAGAGCACGCCAAAGGCGATCAGCATGCCGAAGATGCCGCCAAAGGAGCCGGTCAGCACCGTGACCGGCAGGCCGTTCAGATGCCCGCCAAAAATAAGTTGGAGGGCAACAGCCGTCAGCCCGGCGCCGGCCACGGCAAGAAAGTACAGCTCCGCAATCCAGCGTGGGCCGTGGATGCCTTCCAGATAGCTGGCCAGGAACCAGATCGAGAGCATCTCCAACGCCATGTTCAGAATGCCGCCGTGGATAAAGCTGTAGCTCACCAGTTGCCACACGTAGCCATGCAGCACCAGAACAGGATTCAGCGTCAGGTAGCCGGCGATGGTGCTGGAAAGGCCGCGGGCAAAGACGCTGAGCACAATCAGGCCAAAGAAGACGCCAAGATTCCACAGGATCAGCTTGCGCGTGAAGCCGCGGAACTCCGGAAAGGTCATGATCATCGGGCTGCTACGTGGCATACTCTCTACTCTCTTCGGCCTGTACGGTCGGTTGCCTTAGCGGGCGGGTACAGGAACTACTACCAGACTACGCTGCCCGGCCGCATCCACGGAACGCACCCCGAAGATGACATTGTCCTTGGAAACGGGCAGGGTGAGATGCGTGGCCGTGCCTGCATTTGCCATGCGCGTCCAGTCGGGCTCCACTGTTGGACGCCACACCACCTCGTAATGGGTGCCTGCGGGTGCGCCGGCCGGGGCCTGCCAGGTCAGCTCCGTGCTGTTGTCCACGTCCTTTACCAGCACCTGCACCTGCTGCGGTTCGCCGGGGGCCGAGGCCAGTGTGGCCAGCGTAGCGGCGTTCAGCCGGGCCACGCGGGCCACGTAGCGGGTGTCCACAAACCGCAACAGATCGCCGTACTGGATGCCGTTCTCCACGCGCACGTTCTGGTGCTGGTGGTGGAAGTTCTCGCGCCACTCGGTAAAGCGGACGGCAGCAAAGCCCTGCGCGTTGAAGCTGCTGTGGTCGCCTCCGCGCAGGTAACGGTCCTGCCGGAAGAGGAGCGTGGGGTGGAAGGGGGCCGTCTGCGCGGTGGCCTGACCAGACAGCGCAGGGCCGTAGCTGCGGCCCACCCCGGCAATGGCGCGGGCCAGCTCGCGCGAGGGAGAATCATTTTCGCCGCCCAGCAGCTCGATCATCCGCAGCTGGTGCGGCGTGGCCGTTGCGGGAATGCCTTCGGAGAAGACGCGCACGGTGGATTTGTTCTGCAGCGTATCGCCGGGCGTGGTGTCGCCGCCCACAATGTCGTTGTTCAGCACGCCTTCCAGCTGCCAGCCCTCGTCCTGCGCCAGTTTGGCCAGGTGCCGGCTGCCGTCCAGCCCCTGTTCCTCCCCGGCGACGGCCACAAACACCAGCGTGGCCGGGAATTTGAGTCGGCTCAGCACGCGGGCGCACTCCAGGCTGACGGCAACGCCGCTGGCGTCGTCATTGGCGCCGGGCGCAGCGTCGCGGGTGTTCTCCACGTCGCTGTTGCGGGAGTCGTAGTGCCCGGTCACCAGGTACATGCGTTTGCGCTCGACCGGATCTGTGCCGCGCAGGATGGCATAGACGTTGGTGAGCCTGGTGGGCCGGGGCACGCGGGCGGCGACGGGGTCCATAAAGGTGTCGCGCCGCACCTCCAGGCATCCCCCGCAGGCTGCCGAATCGGCTGCAAACTGGCTGGCAATCCAGTCGGCAGCGGCGGTCACTCCCTGGCCGGCGGGCAGGCTGGTGTCCATGCTGGAGAGCGTGTTGCGGGTATGGAAACTCACCAGTCTGGCAATGTCGGCCTCAATCCTCTGCGCCGATATCTGCCGTAGCGCCTGCTGGATGCGGGGACTGGCGGGGGCGGCCGTTTCCGGCATTCCTGCCCGGTTCAGATCAACGGATTGGGCATTTCCCCGGCTGACGAAAACCGCGCAGAAAATGCACAGAACCATCCACAGCCGAAGCGTTGTAAAGTTTTTCTGGTGGCTCTGCTTACCGGATTTGTTCATCGGAGTCCTTTGTTTGTAAAAGATTCGCGAACTGCGTTTCCAGAGCTTGACGAGTGCCATGCAACGCACTAAAACTAGCGAAGCTGCACTACTGAGTTTTGTTTCACCATCATCCCATAAACTGCAAGGTTGGAGGCATTGGCAATGGCGGTATGTTTAGAGTGCGATAGTCCTCTCGATTTCGAAGAAAATGAAATCGAGGAAGGCGATGTGGTTCTGTGCGACGAATGTGGCAGTGAGTTCGAGGTTGTCGGCGTAGATCCGCTGGAGCTGGCCCGTGTCGATGAGGACGGCTACGATGATGAGGACGAGGACTACAAGGAAGAAGAGGAAGGGTAACGAACCGGAAGGGCAGCCGTCTTATACTAAAGATATGAGCTGCCTACGGTTTTCTCGCATGCGTTCTCGTTGGGTGCTTGTCGGTTCTGCGCTGTTGCTTCTGCTGCTGGCCGTTCCTGCAAGTGTGGTGTTGTCCGGGTCAGTTGCCGCTGCTCAGGGCCGCGGTCCGGTACAGCGTGTTGTGCAGGGCAAGGTCGTCAACAAGGCCGGTAAGCCGCTGCCCGGAGCGATTGTGTATCTGAAAGATGCGACCTCGCTGAACGTCAAGAGCTACATTGTTCCGCAAAATGGATTTTATCGCTTTGGCCAGCTCTCCCAGGACACGGACTACCAGGTGTGGGCAGAACTGGACGGCAAGAAGAGCGATGTCCGCACCATCAGTTCTTTTGACAACCGCAAACAGTTTTATATTGACCTGGTGATTGATACCGGCAAGTAGTCCAGCGGAAGGGCCATAGATGGTCTGCAATCTGGCTGAAAACAGAAAAGCCGCTCCGGCCGGAGCGGCTTTTCTGTTGGTACAACAGGAGAAAACTAGCGTTCAGAGCGCTTCCAGTTGATGAGGTCGCCCAGCGTGGTTCCGCTGGAGGACGAGGAACTGGCGGCGGAACCTTTGTAGGTCTCCTTGTAGGATTCCACTTCCGCACGGCTGGCCTCTTCGCCCACAGCGCGCAGGCTCAGGCCAACCTTTTTCTCGTCCTGGTTCATCTTGATGATCTTGAAGTCGTGCTCGTCGCCCGCTTCCAGCTTTACCGGTGCGCCATGCTGGTCGGCAGCCTCAGAAACGTGGCACAGGCCTTCCACGCCTTCGGCAATCTCCACGAAGGAGCCGAACTGCGCGGAGCGCAGAACCTTGCCCTTCACCACATCGCCCACGCGATGCTGTGCAAAGAAGGTCTCCCACACGTCGGGCTGCAGCTGCTTGATGCCCAGCGACAGGCGGCGGTTTTCCGGCTCAACGCCCAAAACAACAGCCTTCAGCTTCTCGCCCTTCTTCAGCACTTCAGAAGGATGCTTGACGCGCTTGGTCCAGCTCAGGTTGCTCACATGCACCAGTCCGTCAATGCCGTCTTCAATCTCAATGAAGGCGCCAAAGTCGGTCAGGTTGCGCACGCGGCCCTCGACCACTGTGCCAGCCGGATACTTGTCTTCCAGCTGCTCCCACGGATTTTCCTGCAACTGCTTCATGCCCAGAGAGATGCGGCGATCGGTCGGATTCACGCTCAGAACCACCGTCTCCACTTCATCGCCGGGCTTTACCAGCTTGGAAGGGTGCTTCAGGCGCTTGGACCAGGACATCTCAGAGACGTGCACCAGACCTTCGATTCCCTGCTCCAGCTCCACAAAGGCACCGTAGTCGGTCACGGACAGCACGCGGCCGCGCACATGCGCGCCGATGGGGTAGCGCTCGGTGGCGTCCAGCCAGGGATCTGGCGTGAGCTGCTTGAAGCCGAGCGAGACGCGCTGCTTGTCTTTGTCGAACTTGAGAACCTTCACCTGGATTTCGTCACCGACATTCACCAGGTCGCGCGGATGCGTCAGGCGGCCCCAGGACATGTCCGTGATGTGGAGCAGGCCGTCAATGCCGCCCATGTCCACAAACGCGCCGTAGTCGGTCAGGTTTTTCACCGTGCCGGTCAGCACGCTGCCCTCTTCCAGATGCTCCAGCGTCAGGCTGCGCTTGGAAGTCAGCTCCTCTTCCAGAATCTCCTTGCGGGAAACCACGACGTTGCCACGCTTCTTGTTCAGCTTGATAACGCGGACTTCCAGCTCCTGGCCAATATAGCCATCCAGGTTGCGCACCGGACGCACCTCCACCTGCGAACCAGGCAGGAACGCCTTAATGCCGATGTCGACCGTCAGGCCGCCCTTGACGCGGCTCAGCACGATGCCCTTGACGGCGGTCTTCTCATTGGCAGCCTGTTCGATCACGTCCCACACCTTGTGGCGCTGGGCCTTGTCGTAGCTGACCAGAAAGCCGCCTTCGGCCTCTTCACGCTCAACAACAACCTCGACTGGGTCGCCGATCTGCAGCCTGGGCTGGCCAGCGTGGTCGAGCACCTGCTCGATCGGAATCAGTCCCTCGGACTTGAGGCCGATGTCGACGACAACATGCTTCTCGGTCAGCTTGACGACTGTGCCGGCCACAATATTTTCGTCGTAGGCCTGGGCCGCAGCTTCCGCTGCCTGCTCGCGGTCAAAATTTTCCAGTGCAGCGGCAAAGTCTTCCATGCTGGCTGCATCGTAATCTTCGTCGCTGGAGGCAGGCTCATGTGCAGATGCTTCAGCGTTCAGGGTGGCGACCGGCGAGGAGTGCGCTTCGGTGTCGGTGGAGTGGTTTGACGGTTCGGCCGTGGCCGCCGCCGCTTCAAGCGTTGGGGTTTCCAGTTCGGTGTTCAGGGGTTTGCTCTCGGTGTAATCAGGATTGAGGACGTCTACCATGCTGCTGGCTCCGGGATTCAAATGGACCACGTTTGCTCCTCGCGCCACCAATGATTTGCAGGTACTTGTGCTGCCAGCGCTTGCAAACGAAAGGGGCGATCATTCAGCCGTTGGCCTTGCCTTTTGAGGAGCAGCCGAATGTCAGAAACCATACACACTCTCACTGTCTTGATCTGTTTTCCTGCGCGGAGACGGTCTGCCGATAGTCGATCGTGCAACCAGATTCCGGTAAATCGTCGGTTCCTATTAGGACAAGGAATCCGGCAGGAACAGGAGCGAAGAGGGTGATGGCTAAGCGACTGTGTTTGAATCCCACGCACAGAGGCTCATCTAAGACTATAGCAACCGTTGAAAATCAGTGTCAAACGGCCCTGCTGCGGGAACGGTGCAATATTGCGGAATGTTTACATGCTCTTTCCGCTGCTTCGGGGCAACAGCAGGCAGCAGGCTGTCTGCTGTTGGACATTATTGGCAGCAGTTATACTGGCAGCCAATGGATCATCTTTGGACTCCCTGGCGCTATAACTATGTGAGCCGCGCAAAAAGTGATGCCAGGCCTGGAGTGCCTGCCGCGCTCGAAGCCTGGACTGGCGACCATCACTGCGTGTTTTGCAATCTGGTGGCTGCGGCCAACGATGCCATTGCGCATGGAATGCCAGCGGAGGAAGCAGACAGGGCGGCCCATATTGTGTTGCGCGCCAAATATAACTATGTCTGCCTGAATGCGTTTCCTTACACATCGGGCCATGTGATGATTGTTCCGTATGCGCACCAGGGAACGCTGGTGGAACTGGAGCAGGCCGCCGCGCAGGAGCTGATGCATCTGGCACAGTTGACAGAGGCCGCCTTTCGTGCGGCTTACCGGCCAGAGGGCATCAACTTTGGCCTGAATCTGGGAGAAGCTGCGGGCGCTGGTGTTGCCGAACATCTGCATTTGCACGCCCTGCCGCGGTGGAACGGCGATACCAACTTTATGACCGTAACTGCAGAAACACGTGTCCTGCCGGAAGAATTAAAGGTTACCTGGAAGCGAATGCGCGACGCGTATGCCGTGCTGTAACTTCATCGGACTTATTGCGAAAAATCAGCAGAGCGTGTGATCCGGGTCACTGCGGCAGTTTTTACGGCAATCTATTCTGTTTTCAAGCGGAAAAATCGGCCGTTTCGTAATAATCGTGGTAACGTATCGGCAGTTACGTCGATCTAAGTTAAGTTAGCCAGTTGTATTCCAAACTTACTCTGCGGAGGTTTCCCTATGAAAGAGAACGCCGCTGTAACTAGCCCGGCCCCCTTTGCCGTGCGTGTGTTGTCGAAACCTGTTGTCTCGTCACGAACGAAGAAGTCGGCCCAACTTGTCGGCATGGCGGCACAGACACAGAATTCTGTGCTGGAACCCAGGCCGGTACAAAGAGAGGTGCTTGCGGCCCGATTGAGTTCCGCAATGGAAACTTCTCTGAACCAAAGGATCCATGAGCCGGAGGATGCGCATCTCACTGGCGGCAAACGGTCTTTACAACGTCGGCTCCTGGGTCTGAGTCTCACCTCTCCCAAGGCTGTATTTGCAAAGGCGCTTTCCACAATAAAGCGCGCTGGATAACGGCAGGCCACAGCTTTGCGGTCTGCCGTTGCATGACTCAATCTGCCTTGGTTTTCCAAATTCTCTAATAGCAGCACCTGCCAACATCGCAACGTAGATTTTGCGCGGTGTAGGCATGTGCTGCGTTCGCAGCGATAAGCGTTACTGCTTGCCGCGCAGGGCAAAGCGGGCGGAAGGGTCGTAGATGCGGGTCACTTCGAAGTTCACAATCTTCCAGCATCCCTGCTTGCGTACATACACGCGCATGTAGCGATAGAGTCCGCTGATGTTGGTGCCGCCGTGCGTTGCTTCTACTTCCGCCCTGGAAGTGACCACGGCCGTATTTCCGTGGACGCGCACCTTCACCTCGGTCAGATTCAGCCGGTGGAAGACCAGCGCTCTGGTCTTGTACATGGCCAGCGCTTCTTCCCTGGTTTGCACCATGCCGTTTGCGGTGATGCCGATGTAATCGTCCGCCAGTAAACGGCTGATGAGGGGGACGTCGTTGTTCATCTGCGCCTGCCGCCACTGCATCTCCAGCGCCTCAATCTGCTTTTCGTGCTCGTGCTTTTCCCCATGGTGTACGCTGAGCAGGGCATGCGGCAGCGTGGGGAGACTGAGGGCGTAGACTCCATTTGAAAGGAAGAGCATTCCCGCGAGCGTGAGACAGGCTGCGGCCATGGGGAGAGCAGCTTCACTGGCAGGGCGAAATGGATGCGCTGTCCGCAGCATATGCGTACCGGATGTTAGTCCGGAAAAGACTTCCGAGTCAAAACAATCTTAAGTAAACTTCCACTCTGTCGCATTGGACGGTGATTCTGTGCATTCAGAAGCATCGTCCAATGCGAAAAGCTGGAGGAAGAATTGTTCCGGGTTCGCAGGAAACGGGTTCGCAGAAAATGGGTTCTCAGGAAACGGCGATCAGGTTTTCGATCGCACGGTCACGCATCATCTGGTACAGCCCGCCGATGGCGTATTTCTGGAAGTGTGGCGTGTTGCGGTGGAAGTTCAGCGCTTCCTCATCCTTGTACTGCTCATAGATCAGCACCATTTCGTGATCGTCTTCCACAAAATGAGGAATATAGCAGACGCATCCCGGTTCCAGACGAGAGGCCGTGGCCAGCTCTGCCAGGTACTGCTTCACCTGGTGATGATCTTCCGCGGCAAACTTCATTCGCACCGTAAAGCTGACCATGACGTTATGCTCCCAGGGCCGCCGCAAATTCAGGCAGCAGCATTGTCTGTTCCCGATCGGGCCCGGTGGATACCATGCCGATCTTAGCGCCGGATTCCTTTTCCAGGAAGTGTAAATAATCCTGCGCCGCCTGCGGCAGCCTGCCGAACTCGGTGATGCCTTCGGTGGGCTGCTGCCAGCCCTTCAGTGTGGTGTAGATGGGCTGGATGGATTCGAGGCCGCGCACATCGGCCGGGACAACGTCGGTCACCTGGCCGTGGATGCGGTATCCGGTGCAGACCGGAATCTCTTCGAGCGTGTCGAGCACGTCCATCTTGGTGACCACCAGCCACTCTGTGCCGTTGATCTGGTTGGAATAACGCAGCAGCGGCAGGTCAAGCCAGCCGCAGCGGCGCGGACGTCCGGTGACGGCGCCATATTCCTGTCCGCGGGCGCGCAGCACATCGCCAATGCCCTCGTGGATCTCCGTCGGGAACGGGCCTTCGCCCACGCGGGTGACGTAGGCCTTGGTAACGCCGATAACGGTGTTGATGCGCGTGGGGCCAACGCCGGTGCCAATGGTAGCGCCGCCGGCCGTGGCGGAAGAAGAGGTCACAAATGGATAGGTGCCGTGGTCAATATCCAGCAGTGTGCCCTGCGCGCCTTCAAACATCACGCGCTCGCCGGCCTGGATGGCCTGGTTCAGCAACACAGAGGTGTCGGTCACGAAAGGAGCGATCCGCTCGGCGGCGCGGGCATATTCCTCGTACATGCTCTTGGGGTCCAGCGGCTCGGTGCCGAAGAGCGCATGTGCGATGGTGTTCTTTTCGTGGCAGGCGTTCTCGATGTGCGTGCGCAGCAGGGCAGTGTTCAGCAGGTCCACCACGCGCAGGCCGCTGCGGTGCATCTTGTCTTCGTAGGCCGGGCCAATGCCGCGGCTGGTGGTGCCGATTTTCGTGCGCCCCGGCGCATTTTCCGCCGCCAGCTCGATCATGCGGTGATAGGGCAGGATGACCTGGGCGCGGTTGGAGACGAAGAGCTGCTCGTCCACCGGCAGTCCGGCCTCCTTCAGCTTCTTCACTTCGCTCAGAAAGGCCATCGGGTCCAGCACCACGCCGTTGCCGATAACGCCACGACAGTCCGGACGCAGCACGCCGCAGGGGATCAGCTGCAGCACAAACTTTTTACCCTTGATGATGACCGTATGCCCGGCATTGTGCCCGCCAGCGTAGCGCGCTACGACGGCGAAGCGTTCTGACAGCACATCGACGATCTTGCCTTTGCCTTCATCGCCCCACTGGGCACCCAACACGACTGCGGTTTTTGCGGCGTTGCTCAAACTGGTTTTGCTCCAAGGAAAATTTCGTACGACAGGCAGCGCATGCAGTGGGAAGCGCCTGCGCCCAAAGAACCATTTTATACTGCGGGACGGAGTAGCTCATTTTCGATCGATTTCTGTCGATCCGTCGGCTCAACTCACAGTAAATAGCGACCAGCGCCACAAGTAACGCACTCTTTGAAAAAAACATCACAGGCCTCCTGTTTGAAGTCAATGACCCACGTCAAACGGCGCGCGTCAAGCCCCAAAATGGTTATTTATGTGGATTTCAAGAACAAGAAGTAGTCAATTCGAAGAAACTCCTCGTGCTTCTGGCGAAGATGTTCTTGACGTGTGTATATATACGCTATACGATTTGTAAATGATAAAGAGCTTCCGGCACGGCGGAGTGGAGAAGTTCTTCAAAACAGGGTCAAAGGCTGGAATCCAGCCAGCGCACGCGCGGAAACTGGGAAATCAGCTTTTCACGCTCGACCATGCAAGGGAACCATCCGACATGTCGGCGCCGGGCTGGGACCTGCACGCTCTGCACGGAAGTCTGGCAGGACACTGGTCCATCGAGGTCAATGGAAACTGGAGGCTCACATTCACATTCGAGGGTGAGGACGCCATCCTCGTTGACTATCAGGACTATCACTGAAGGAGGAGGACACGATGACACGCATGCACAACCCACCGCACCCGGGCCGCGTATTGAAGGAATTCCTTGAAGGCAGGTCGGTTACCTCTGTTGCCGGGCACCTGGGGGTGACGCGGGTGGCGCTTTCTCGTGTGCTGAATGGTCAGGCGGGCATTTCCGCGGAAATGTCGCTCCGGCTCTCCGATGCACTCGGCACCAGTCCTGACCTCTGGTTCAATATGCAGCGCGATTATGACTTCTGGCAGGCTGCCAGCAGGAAGCGCAAGAAGATTCAGCCCTTCCATCGGGCCGCATAGGGCGCACTTGATCTATCCCCAAACTCTGCGGATTCCCCTACAATCGGCAGAGCATGCCTGAATTGCCAGAAGTCGAAACAGTTGCCAACGGAGTGCACGAGCGCGTTCACGGAGAACGGATCGAGTCTGTGTGGCTGGGGGAAAAGCCGGAGCCGCTCAAATCCCCGGCGGCGCTGATTGCGAAGACGCTCACCGGCAGCCGCATTGAGCGGGTGCATCGCGTGGGCAAGACCATCGTCTTCGATCTCAGCAAGTCCGGCCGCAGGAAACCGGGTTCCTCTTCCCGGACTGCTGTTTCCTGCGGTCAATGGCTGGTGCACCTGGGAATGACGGGCCGTTTGCTGGTTTCGGAGCCGGAGGTGCCGGTGCCACCGCACACGCACTGCATCGCCCATCTGCAGTCTGGCCGGGAGCTGCGTTTTGTGGACGCACGGCGCTTTGGGCGACTTTCTGTGACAGAGGCAGGCTATACAGGGCCGGGCAGCGAACCGCTGACGATCTCTGCCGAGGACTTCATAGCACTCTTCCGCAAGCGGAAGACGCCGGTCAAAGCTGCACTGCTCAACCAGAAACTGCTGCATGGGGTGGGCAATATTTATGCCGACGAGAGTCTGTTCCATGCTGGCATCCGGCCCAAGCGGCAGGCCGGGCGGCTGACGCGGGAAGAACTGACGCGCCTGCATGCGGCCCTGCAGAAGGTGCTGCGCAATGCCATCCGGCTGGGCGGGTCTTCGGTCTCTGACTATGTGGATGCCGATGGTGTCCGCGGATTTTTCCAGTTGGAGCACCGGGTCTACCTGCGGACGGGCGAGCCCTGCCGCGTGTGCAGGACGCCGATCCAGCGCATCCTGCTGGCTGGGCGAGGCACGCATTATTGTCCGCAGTGTCAGCGATGAATCTCAATTCAGAAAATGAGTGAACCAGAATTCAATATGGAAATTCAAAGATTTTGTCGGCTCAGTCTTCCGTATTGCGGATTTTTGAAGATAAAAATCCTTTCAGGTCGCTGATTTATAAAGAAAATGGGTTTGGCATACAGATTGCTTTTTCCATGTGTGGCTAAGGTTGTACAGGAAGTGCGAGTTCTTTGACCCTGTGTAGACAAGCCTCTTCGGTGTACGAGATGACATTGCATCCAAGGAGATGCGATCACCTGCCGGAGAACAGGATTCGGGAAGTGCCTACACGGCATTGGGGATCTGATTCGGGAGGCCAGTGACTGGCCATTAGGAACAGAAAAAAGCCACCGCGCCGCGCGGTGGCTTTTTTCTGCTGAAAAATACTTGCAAATATCTTACCTCCCCAACTTGCCAATTGGAATGCTTCCGGGTAGTATCAGTTTTGCCTATCAGATGGCTGAAGCCCTTGCCAGTGGATGAGTCAGATTTACAGAAAACTGGTGGCTCGCCTGAATTCTTGACCTATTATGGCAGGAACGTTATGGCAGGAACGCCGTTTCGCAGAAGCGGAGCGTGATGTTACCCGACCGGCAGACAGCGAAGTCTGGCTGCCTTGACTAAAAAGCAGTGCAGCTCATTCGAGTGAACTTTGAAGTTGTTCTACCCTTCCCGAAACCGTTGACCGGCAAGCTGAGTACTTGACCGGTGCCGCTCTGGCGCAGACGGCACGTTAATTGCCGTTGCGTGGAACGTGGTGCGGTCAGCCGGAGCAACAGGAATGGGAGCCTTTGAGGGCCTGAACCGGAAGGCGATATCCAGCGTGTTGGGCCGGAATAAAGCAAGTGGCCCACTGCGGCACCCAGATGCAGAGTGCTGAGAGAGTTGCAGGCCGGGTGAGCCCCGCGCGGTCCGGATGAGTAGTATTCACAAAACAAGCCGAGCAGTATTGCAGGGAAGCACCGGGTTTAATTTGTTTGCAGAACAGCAGTATCGCTATCGCACCAGGAAGTGCACGCATGACCACAGAGCAGAACCAACCCCAGGCCAGCACGCATGGGGCAGCATCATCCTCAGAAACATCGCAGAATGCCTCCGCCCAGGCACAGGGCCCGCAAGGACAGCCACGGAACCGTCGCCGCCGCCGCAAACGCAAGGGTGGGAAGCCGGGCAGCGCCGCACAGCCACAGGCCAATGGCCAGCAGCAAAATGCTCCGCCAGCAGCGTCGGCGCAGAAGCAGGGCGGCAAGCGCTTCTTCAAGAAGTTCCGCAGCAAGGGCAGCGGGCAGTCCAATGGCAATCCTGGAAATGGCCAGGGGAACAGTCCCGGAAACGGCCAGGGCAATGGCCAGGGTGGAGTGCGGCGCAAAGGCAAGCAGCGCCGCCAGCAGGCCTTTGTTGGCCCCATGGACCACAGCTATCGCGCCGCGAATGGCAATTTTTCTGACTCGCCGCCGTCGACGATTGAGATTCAGGGCAATATTGCCAGCGGCTTTCATGGTGGCAATGGAAGCAGCAACGGCAATGGCAACGGCTATCCGGTGGAGCACGTGCCGGTGCAGGCCAGCGCGCCAGTGCGGCAGGATGCGCCGACGCGCATCTTCTGCTTTGTGGACGACCTGTTTTTCCAGGCCAAGATTCAGGAGACGGCCCGCAAGCTGGGCGTGAAAGTGGCCTTTGCCAAAGCGGAAAAGGACACGGTCGCGCAACTGGCCGGTGGTGAGGCGCTGCCGACGCTGATCGTGTTTGACCTGAACAACGCCAATGCCAAGCCGCTTACGCTGATTCCGAAGCTGAAGACGAAGCTGAAGCGGGCGACATCGATTGTCGGCTTCCTTTCGCACGTGCAGGGCGACCTGAAGCTGAAGGCTGTGGAGGCGGGTTGCGACACGGTGATGCCGCGCTCGGCTTTCTCGCAGAACCTGCCCAATCTGCTGCGCCGCTATGGTTTGGAAGATGAGCCGGAGATGATGGAAGCGTAGGCGGGAGCAGATCAGCCGTCAGCAAGTCAGCTTAAAAAAGAAAAGCCCATCGCAAAGACATCCTTTGCGGCGGGCTTTTTTGCAGGAAGACGAGGTTATCCCGGAGGCCAGTGCAGGGCGCGTCCGCCGAGCAGATGGACGTGCAGGTGATGCACCGTCTGGCCGCCGTCGTCGCCGGTGTTGATGACGGTGCGGTAGCCGCGTGCCAGGTTGTGCTGGCGGGCCAGCGCTGCGGCGGTGGCCTGCAGGTGGCCGAGCAGGGTCAGGTCCTCTGGGGTGGCTTCGGCCAGCGATGCGATGTGTTTGCGCGGCACGATGAGGACGTGCGTAGGGGCCTGCGGATGGATGTCCGCAAAGGCGTAGCAGAGCGCGTCCTCGTGGATTTTGCTGGAGGGAATGGCTCCCGCGATGATTTTGCAGAATAAGCAGTCCATAAATTTTCTTGTCCGCCTTGTTTTGTCGGCCAGGCTGGCTATTTCCTGAAATATTTTGGATGTTTGCCCGGCACCCACGGATTATAGCTGGCGGCAAAGGTGGCGCGGCTGGTGACGGAGGGGTGGTTGAAGGTCCAGAACTCGACGAACGGGTCCGGGGCTGGATCTTCCAGGTAGGACTCGCCGAGCAGTTGGAAGGCCTGTTGCGCGGTCTGCTGCGGGTTGGCGACGATGCCGTGGATCACCTCCTGCCCGTAGACGTCGGCGGCGTGCTCCTGCATGCGGCTGAAGCTGTTGTAGATGGGCTCGCTCAGAAAGTTGAAGATGGAAAGCACCAGCATCAGCACGGCGAGCGCGGCCCAGTCTTCGAGCGCGGAAATCTTCCATCGGGCGCCGAAGCGGCGCAGCAGCCAGTGCACGGTGCGATGGCCCAGCCAAAGGCCAAAACACATCAGGCAGGCGGCAAAGAGCAGCCCGTGGAAGATGTGGCCCAGGACGTAGTGGCCCATCTCATGGCCGAAGATGAAGGAGATTTCGCCGGGTGTGGCGCGCTGCACGGCGGTGTCCCATACAACGACACGTTTGGAAGCGCCAAAGCCGGTGACGTAGGCGTTGATGCCGGTCACCTTGGCGCTGGCGCGCATCAGAAACATGCGGTCCGGCGGAATGTGGATGCCTCCGTGGTGGGCCACCTTTTCCAGTTGCGCCACCAGTGCGGGGTCGGTCTTCTGGAGCGGTTCAAATTTGTTGAAGAGCGGATCGATGACCAGTGGGGCCGCAAAAATGCTGAGGAGCATGATGGGCAGCGTGGCCAGCCAGAACCAGAACCACCAGCGCTGCGGCGATCTGCGGATGATCCAGAAGAGCAGCAGCACCAGCAGGCTGGTGAGGGCAAAGCTGAGAAGCTGCGACTTCGTCCAGTCCCACCACCAGCCTGCCCAGTGCTGCACGGACTGGTGATAGAGCAGTTGCAGATGCTGGCCGTAGAGGTCGAACGGCAGGGAGAGCAGGCCAAGCGCCAGCAACAGCAGCGGCGTAAAGACAAAGCCCTGCACCCAGCGGCGGCGGCTGGCGGCAATGGCCCAGGTTTGCAGGCGCGCTGGAATCCGCAGCCAGAGCAGCAGAGCCAGGGACAGAATGCCCCACGCGGTGCTGGCGAAGAACAGGACCGTCCGCTGGCGGGAGTAGGCAACAGCTTCGGCCAGTTTTTGCGGAGGCAGCGAGTAGGCGGGTTGCTGGGCCTGAGTGGCGTCGGCCGTTGCCTGCGCGGTGGAGCTGGCGGAGGCTGGTGCGGCGGGGGTCGCCTGCGCGATGCTGTGCAGGGGAGAAAACAACAGCGCCAGTGCGGCAACTGCCAGGCGGACTGCGCGAAAACCAGAACTGCTCATGTGCCTCCGGGGAAAGTGGCGGGCGAAGAAGCCGTGTGCTGCTTTTATAGACCATGGCGGCAACGGGAAGACAGCGGATACCCCAAACGGCATTTTTCAGCTACACTCGCATTTCAACGGCCACAAACACGATGAGCACTGTCTGCTTCTCGTCCGTGAGAAGGATTTGTTTGAGATTATCTGCATGCCACTGACCGGTTCTGTTCTCCCGCAAAAGTTGTTGGCGCTTCTGACATCCACTAGTTTTTTAAAACGCGCATGGTCGTGTGCGGGCCGTGTTATTGGACGTCATCCGTGTGAAGCGGGCTACGCAGCAGCAGGAAAAGCTGCCCTACTGTCCTTCGCCGGATGCGTCTACCCAGAATGCGCACGGCACACGCAGTGAAAGCGACGCAGTGAGGGCGCAATAGCGCTATAACGAGACGAAGTGTTTGGAGTGAGACGATGAATTCATATCTGCACCATGCAGGCAATGTGCTGCTCGTACTGGTGGTTGTTCTGGTGATTGGCGGGCGGTTCATCAAGGGCAAGTCCCGGCAGACGGCCGAGGGGCTGGCCTTTCCGATGAAGCAGTATTTGTTTGCGCTGTATCTGATTGTGCTGGGCTTTGTTGTCGTGATGGTGGTCAGCATGCACGGCACGCGGCTGGCCTGGGCGGAGTATCTGCTGTTTACGGTGCTGGTGCTGCTGCTGGCGTTTCGCCTGCCCGGCACCATTGTGCTGCAGCCAGACGCGGTAACGCAGCACTTCTGGCTGCGCAAGGACAAGGTCATCCGCTACCCGGAGGTGATGGCCATCCAGAGCATTCAGGGCGGACGCATGACCAAGGTCTCTGGCGACAACCGCGTGACCATTCTGCACACCATGAATCACGCGGCCGGCGAAGAGTTCCGGGCGGAACTGAGCAAGCGCACGGGCAAGCAGATTGTTTAGTGTGGCCGGACTTCAATTGAGCCGGACGACATACGCCTCGGCGCCTTTTTCGCTGGGGCGGATGCTTTCCGCCACCTCCTCAGCAGTGCGCTTGTCCGGATACGCCGGGTTGATGCGCACCCAGTGGCCGGTGGGGCCGGGGAACTCGATCACTTTGGCCTTGCGGTAGCGGCGCATCATCTGGTTCTTCAGCTTGACGGCATTTTTCTCATGCTCGAAGGCCCCCACCTGTACGCACCAGCGGCCGGGGGTGTTCTCCCCGGGGCGGGAGAGAATTTCCAGCTTTACGCGCGCCACTCCGGCACGGTAAACGCCGGTGGCTTTGGCGGCAGCCAGGGAAAGATCGATGATGCGGCCTTTCACGAACGGGCCGCGGTCAGTGATGCGCACTACTGCTGACTGCCCGGTCCGCTCATTGATGACGCGAACAAGGGTGTTCATCGGCAGCGTGCGGTGCGCGGCGGTCATGGCGTTCTGGTTGTAGATTTCGCCGTTGGCGCCGCGCCGTTTGTTATAGGGCGGTCCGTACCAGCTGGCCAGGCCCACCTCCGTGGACAGCACTTTGCCGCGGTAGTGGTCATACTTTTTGACGGTGGGTTGTCTGCTGGCGTTAAGCGTGGGCGGTGGCACGTAGGCCACCTTGTGCTTATGCCGGCAGCCAGCCAGCATGGGCACCAGTACAGACAAGGCAAGGGCCAGGCCAATGCGGCTGTAGACAGCTTGCATCCGGAAAAGCTCGCTACGTTTTTGCACTACGGCCCCAAACCTGAGCAGAATTTATCAGCAGACACCTCTTTGATTGTGGAAAAGCCGGGCCCTGAGGTCAACGCAGGAAGTCGATGGGGTATCCGGCTGGTCAATGCCGCTCCCTGGAGCAACCCGGGCCGATCCGGGGCTGCTACAGTGCAGTTGTGGACAAGCACTGTTATTTGGGCGGGAAGGTTGTGCGGAAACTGTGCAGGCGAGTTGCCAGGAGTGGTCTCCACAGAAACCTGCAATGCTTTTTGGGGTTTTACTGGTGAAGAAAAGAAAGGTAAAGGAAAGGAGGTTGCAACGAGCATCGAGAAATATAGGCTGGAATGAAGGTCTGGAAAGCAGTTGAGGCACGCCTCTGAAAGAAGCTGTGACAAAGCACTGTTGTGATCCGTCTTCAAGGCTGCATCTAAACTTTGACAAACCGGGTCGTTTGCCGGGTTGGTGGATGGGGGACTGAAGAGAGGTTCATGAGGCTGCTGCTGATCTGCGGATGTTTCTGCGCCATGCTGACACTGCCCGCATGTGCGCAGAGTGCGCTGCCAGAGGAGCCGCGGCCGCAGCCCGATGCTCCGTTGACCATGCTGGCTTCTGCGCAGGACGATCCGCAGGACGGCAGTCAGCAGCAGACGAATCCGCCGCAGCAACCTGCCGCAACGGGTGCAACCACGAATCCGCCGCAGCCCACAGATGCGGAACAGCCTGCTGCAAAGCGGCCGCCGCCGATAGCCGTGCCTGCTCTCTGTACGGGTAAGCAGAAAATTTCCAGCAGCCGGCAAGTGGGGAGTGTTACCGTGCCCTGCGCGCCGTATGTGAACCTGTTCAGGCCGTTTCTGAGCACCAGCGGGCCACATCCGCTCACGGTGCGGCAGAAGGGCAAGCTGGCCTTCCGCAACGTTGTTGACCCGTTCAACTTCCTGACGATCGCCGCGGGATCGGCCATTGGCACGGCCAGCAATGCGGATTCGGTGTACGGCCCCGGCATGGAGGGCTTTGCGAAGAACGCCGGCGTGAGCCTGACGCAGAACATGACGGGCGAATTTGTCGGCACATTTCTGGTCCCGTCTCTCGCGCACCAGGACCCGCATTACTACCGTATGCCGCAGGCCTCGATTCCGCGGCGCATCGGCCATGCCATCATCCAGATTTTTGTCACGCAGTCGGACAGTGGGCATCCGATGTTCAACTATGCGAACTTTTTTGGCGCGATTATCGACGACGAAATCAGCAACCTCTATGTTCCGGGACGGCACACCAATGCGCAGGCGACGGCTGCGCGTGTTTCCATTGGGCTGGCCACGGCTCCGGTCGGTAACTTTATTACGGAGTTTGTGCCCGACGTGGCCCGCCACGTGAATCTGAAAGTGGTCTTCGTGCAGCGGATCATCAACCGGGTTGCGCTGGAGGAAGGCGGCAGCCCGACACAATGAGA
>DZDJ01000012.1:72402-73819 GCA_022736715.1 Edaphobacter aggregans | reverse complement strand
TGTTGCCAACGGCGCATTTGCGGCTTACTATCATCGCCACTTTAAGAAGGACGGGAAGACTACGCAAAATGTCATGTAGACCGGGTACCTGCCTCTGTTCCTGCTGCTCCGGCGCGCCATCGGCCTACCTCTGAGTTCGTGTGTAGCCGCGCTGCCCGCCCTTCCACGAGGAGGACAAAGATGGCTACAGCAGCAAGTTCCCACCCGCAAACCCCGGCAATTGATCCCGAAAAACTGAATGCGCTTCTGGGCAGAGCTGTACAGGATATGGGCGCAGCGCTACAGGCCCCTCTGGTGCTGATTGGCGACCGGCTGGGCCTGTACCGCGCCATGTCCGATGGCGTGCATCTGACCCCGGCAGAACTGGCCCGGCGCACCAACACCTCGGAGCGTTATCTGCGCGAATGGCTGAACGCCAATGCTGCTGGCCATTTCGTGGAGTATGACGCGGCAACTGACACCTACTTTATGACTCCGGAAGAGACGCTGGCCCTGGCATCCGACGATACGCCGATACACCTGCCTGGCTTCTATTATCTGCTGGCCTCTCTGATGAAGGACGAAGAAAAGCTGACGGAAATCTACCGTACCGGCAAAGGCATGGGATGGCACGAACATGAAAAGGGCCTGTTTGAAGGCACGGAACGTTTCTTCCGGCCCACCTACCTTGCCAGCCTGGTTTCGAGCTGGATTCCGGCCCTCAACGGAGTGGAAGAAAAGTTAAAAGCGGGGGCCCGCGTGGCCGACATTGGCTGCGGACACGGCGCCTCCACGCTGCTGATGGCGCAGTCCTACCCCGCGTCACAGTTTTTCGGCTTCGATTATCACCCGCAATCCATCGAAAAGGCGCGCGAAAGGGCGGCGGCGGCTGGCGTTGCAGACCGGGTGAAATTTGAAGCGGCCCCAGCGAAGTCCTTCCCCGGAAAGAACTACGACCTGGTCGCCTTCTTTGACTGCCTGCACGATATGGGGGACCCCGTCGGCGCGGCCCGGCACGTGCGGGAGGCTCTGGCCCCGGACGGAACGTGGATGATCGTCGAGCCCTTTGCCCACGACGACACGGCCGCGAACCTGACGCCCGTGGGCCGCATCTACTATTCCGCTTCGGCCACCGTGTGCGTGCCCTGCTCGCTTTCACAGGAGGTAGGTCTGGGACTGGGGGCGCAGGCAGGTCCTGCGCGCATCCAGGAAGTGGTGCGCGCAGGCGGATTTGCCCGCTTCTGCACAGTGGCAGAAACCCCTTTCAACCTGGTTTTTGAGGTCAAAGAAGAAGACGGAGAATGCCCGGATTCTGTGCGGGACTGGTAGTCCTCTGCTGCGGATTGTCCTCTGCTCAGGACACATCACACGAAAAAGACCCGCAAAAGCGGGTCTTTTCTGGATCTTTCCGTTCCTTTGCCACCGGAAAACGGTCAGG
>DZDJ01000012.1:0-72302 GCA_022736715.1 Edaphobacter aggregans | reverse complement strand
CCGGAAAACGGTCAGGCCGAAATCTTTGGTAATTTACCGCGCAGCTCTTGCGGAATGCGCTCCTGGAGAACTCGCGCCTGCTCCATTGCCACGCCAGAGAGATAAACCGGCACTGGGGTGGCCACAGCCACCAGGACCCACATCAACACCGAGAGCAGCAGCCCCATAAAGGCCGCCTCCTGCAAACTCAGCACAATCGACATCTGCCGCAGGTGCAGATGCACCAGCGACCAGCTCCGCAGCGGTTCCAAGTGGTGGATAATGGCCAGCGCGACCAGAAAAGCCATTGTAGAAACAGTGCTTATGCCAATCAGCACCACGTCGATGACCCGGTGCAGCCGCTGCCGTGCGCGGCAATGGGAGCATTCCTCAAGGTGTTGCTCATAGTCGACACGCATCTCACGGCTCAGGCCGGAAATGTCATACCTCCAGCTGGAAAGGATGTCTCCAACAACGTAGTCCGTGCATCCGGAATGGAGAGTGCGCCGTTCCCTCTGTCGCCCCATATTTCTGTTCACCGCTGACTTCATCATATGTTAACAGACCTTATTCTAATCTTTTTGCGAGCAGACTGGCAGGAAAAGAATTGCCGGTTGCTCTGGGAATATGCAGTACGAACCCACAAGTAGCAGGATCACAATAAGATAGAGGCAAGTGGCGCAGACTGCTGCGCCAGCAGTAGCTGATTTGCCAACAGCCTCCCGCGGCCCTGCAGCGCCTGTTCGGCAGCCACGCGCGCCAGTTCCGGCAAATTGTTACTTTCTGATAGATGCGCCAGCACCACGCAGGTCGCACTTCCATCATATTCTCCGGAAAGAAATTCAGCCGCGGCATCGTTCGACAAGTGCCCAACGCGGGAGAGCACACGCTGCTTTACCGACCAAGGATACGGCCCATCGCGCAGCATTTCCAGGTCGTGGTTCGACTCCAGCATCAGCACATCGCAGCGCCGCAGAGCCAGTTTCACATTCGACGGCATGTATCCCAGATCAGTTGCCAGCGCCACGCGAACCCCCTCGGCTTCCAGCACAAAGCCAACAGGATCCGCGGCGTCATGCGGAATGGTGAAGGAGGAGACATCCATATCACCCACGCAGAACCTCCCTCCGGCCTGGAAGTATTCCACCGCAGGCAACTGGGCCAGCTTGCCTGGAACCGCTGGTCTGACCTCGTCCAGTTCCCTGGCAGCCGGGGCCTGCATCTCCAGAGAAGCCTCCGTCAGGTCCGGTATCGCCACATTTGCACCCTCAGCAGCCGCCAGTGCTACTACACCCTGTTCCCTGTCTTCCATCTCCTTGCGGCGGATTTCCAGCCACTGCGCATAGGTCATCGTTTTGCGCGGCGTCAGCATGCGCACCCAGGCACGATGGGTCGGTTCGGTGAGGTAGACGGGAATGTTGAGCTTGCGGGCCAGCACGGAGAGCCCATTCACATGGTCCACATGCTCATGGGTGATCAGAATGGCGTCCAGCGTCTCCGGATCTTCGCCAGCCAGCCGCATGCGCTTCATCAGCTCACGGCAGCTCAGGCCAGCATCCACCAGCACGCGAGTTCTGCTGGACGAGACGACGGTGCTGTTGCCTTTGGAGCCGGAGGCGAGCACTGTCATCTTCATCATGGGTTAAAGCATACTGCGATTCGGCGTGGAAGGGGCGCACCACGCACCAGGGAGTTCAACGCAGCTCGCGGCGGGGAGCCAGCATGTTCACCACCGAGCGCATGACCGGCTCGCTGCGCTGGTTGTAGAGCACTGCCCTGGTTTTGACAATGCCAAACTCTGGCCGCGAATGCGAGCGGCGCACACTGAGCACCTCATTTTCCATGCGCAGCGTATCGCCGGGGCGCACCGGCTGCGTCCAGCGCATCTCCTCCACACCGGCGCCGATCATGCCACCAGCAATGGAGATGCTTTGCACGCGCAGCCGCATGCCAATGGCCGCCGTCAGCCAGCCGCTGGCAGCCAGTCCCTCAAAAAACGTGCGCTTTGCGGCTTCCTCATCCAGATGGAAAGGCTGTGGATCGTACTTCGCAGCAAATTCCTTGATCTCCTCTGCCGTCACGGTCTCCGCGCCGGAGTGGAAGATCTGCCCGACGAAAAAATCTTCAAAGTGTAGTAGTTCTCCGCTCTGGGCCATGCCTGCTCTCCGCTACTCGTACTTGTAGAAGCCGCGCCCGCTCTTGCAGCCCAGCCAGCCTGCGTCCACCATCTTGATCAGCAACGGGCATGGACGGTATTTCGGGTCGCCAAGACCCTCCTGCAGCACGCGCATAATGTCGAGGCAGACATCGAGGCCAATAAAATCCGCAAGCGTCAGCGGACCCATCGGATGCGCCATGCCCAGCTTGAAGACCTCATCCACGGCCTCTGGCGTGGCCACGCCCTCCATCACCGCGTACATCGCCTCATTCAGCAGCGGCATCAGGACCCGATTGCTCACAAAGCCCGGCGCATCGTTCACTTCCACCGGCGTTTTTCCCAGCCGGGCGGCCAGGTCGCGCACCTGTTCAAAGACCGGCTGCGTAGTGGCCAACCCGCGGACCACCTCCACCAGCTTCATTACCGGAACCGGATTGAAGAAGTGCATGCCGATTACATGCTCCGGCCGTTGCGTCTGCGCGGCCAGCTTCGTAATGGAGATGGACGAGGTATTGGTGGCCAGAATCACATCCCGTGGCAGAATGCGGTCGAGGTCCTGAAAAATTGCCGTCTTGATCTCGAACTTCTCCGTCGCTGCTTCCACCACAAAATCGCACCCAGCCAGCTTTTCGCGCTCCAGCACGCTGGTAATGCGCGCGAGCGCAGCGGAGACCTCGTCCAGAGTGATCTTACCCTTGGCCGCCTCGCGCTCCAGATTTTTGCGGATCGTCCCGATACCGCGTTCTAACGAATGATGGGCCACATCGCACAGCAGCACTGCAAACCCTGCGCGGGCAAATACGTGCGCAATGCCGTTGCCCATGGTGCCCGCGCCAATCACTCCAACTGTCCTGATTTCCCGCATGTATTCTCCTGGCAGCAAACTCGATAGTGTAGCAGGAACAGAAGGGCAGATTTAGCGGATGCGCACCAGCATGACCGTGGTGTTGTCATGCCCGCCGCGCGCGTTGGCTTTGGCCACTAGCCGGACAGCGGCCGGCTGCACTTCCGCCTCCTCCAGCAGAATCTGGAGGATTTCCTCGTCCCGCAGCTCGCGCGTCAGACCATCACTGCACAGCAGGTACAAATCATCGACCTCGGCGGCCTCGCGCAGAACATCCGGCTCCACGTCCTCGGTGGTACCGATGGCGCGCGTGATGATGGCGCGATAGGGGGAACGCTCCGCTTCCCGCCGCGTCAAACGGCCCAGCCGCATCTGTTCTTCCACCAGCGAGTGGTCGAGCGTCAACTGCTGCAGCTTGCCGCCTCGCAGGCGGTAACAGCGGCTGTCTCCGGCATGGGCCACCCAGGCTGTGGTGCCGTCCGCAGTCTCCTCCAGCAGCAGAGATACCAGCGTAGTGCCCATCCCTTCCAGCTTCGGCTGGTCCTGCGCCCGCTGATAAATCTCCTGATTGGCGGCCAGCACTGCCTTCCGCAGCAACACCTCTGGCGTGACTCTGTCTCCGAGGTGGTCGCTCCCGTAGCGGATGAAGGACTCCACAGCCATGTGGCTGGCAACCTCACCGGCAGCGGCTCCGCCCATGCCATCGCAGACCACAAAAAGTCCAGCGTCTGCGTGGAAGCCGCAAGCGTCCTCGTTGACGCTGCGCACACGGCCACGGTCTGTATAGCCTGCCACTTCGAGATTGCGTACGGTAATCGCCGACATTGCCTTGCAGCCCGGGAACCGGCTCCGCGCGCACATGGCTGTGCGCATTCCAAAGCGGGAAAAACCGTCCCCTGAAAACGATACACCCTTCTGGCGGCCCTGCCTACCGTATTTCGTGCAAGCATCAGTGTTCCAGGCACTTGTCTGCTTCCCTCGCACTGCCGGGATGGGGTACTCTAAGCTGGTTCACAACCATGTCCCAAAAAACGAGCGGGATACAGATTTTTCACGGCGACAACCTCGATGTGCTGCGCAAACTGGCAGCCGATTCCGTGCATTTGATCTACATCGATCCACCTTTTAACACCGGAAAAATCCAGACACGCACACAGATCACCACTGTGCGCGACGATATTGCAGGCGACCGCACCGGCTTCCAGGGCAGGCGCTATAAGACCATTCCGGTAAAAAGTACGGGATACGCCGATGCGTTTGAGGACTTTCCGGGCTTTCTGCGTCCGCGGCTGGAGGAAGCACGCCGCGTGCTGGCTCCGCATGGCTCGCTGTTCTTTCATATCGACTATCGCGAGGTGCACTACTGCAAGGTGATGCTCGACGAGATTTTTGGCCGCTCCAGCTTCCAGAATGAAATCATCTGGGCCTATGACTATGGCGCACGTTCAAAAACAAAGTGGCCCGCAAAACATGACAATATCCTCTGGTATACGAAGGACCCGGAAAATTACACATTCAATCTTGATGAATGTGACCGCATCGCCTACATGGCGCCGTCATTAGTCGGGGAAGAAAAAGCGGCCCGTGGTAAGACCCCCACAGACGTCTGGTGGCACACGATTGTTCCAACAAACGGCAAAGAACGTGTAGGATATGCAACGCAAAAACCACTGGGCGTGCTGGAGCGTATCGTGAAAGTGCACTCCAACCCCGGCGACCTGTTGCTGGACTTCTTTGCCGGCAGCGGCACGCTGGGCGAGGCAGCCGTAAAGCATGGGCGGGAATCCATGCTGGTGGACTGCAGCGCGGAAGCAGTCCAGACCATGCAAAAGCGGCTGGCAAAATACCAGCCGCAGTTCACAAAAATCAGGAAATCAAGAAAGAAAACCTAGCAGTTAGATTTTGCTGACGGCAGACTCCAGCTTGGCTTCGGCCTCGCGGATGACATCACTGGCCGCATCGAACTTCTCAGCCTCGTCGCCCGCTTTCTCCCACAGCGCTTCGCCTTCAGTCAGTTGCTGCTGGGCTTCCGCTGCATCGATCTGCTGGGGCAACAAAGCCGTTTCCGCCAGAATCGTCACCCGCTCCGGCAGCACCTCGACAAAGCCGCGCGCCACAAAATAGCGTTGACCATTGGTCTCGCCACCATGCAGCTTTACTTCGCCCTCGCCCAGCTCACTGAGCAAAGGAGCGTGGCCCGGCAATACTTCGATGTAGCCGCACCGCGTGGGCAGCTCCACCGCACCGGCCGTACCTGCCACCAGAATGCGGTCCGGCGTCACCAGCCGGATACGCAACAGATTGTTGTTCGCTTCTGCCATGCGGACTCCTCAGGCCACCGACTTCTTCAGCTTTTCGGCCGCTTCCAGCACATCCTCAATGCCGCCCTTCAGATAGAAGGCCTGCTCCGGAATATCGTCGTGCTTGCCTTCGATGATTTCCTTGAAGCTGCGCACCGTATCGGCAATCTTGACGTAACGCCCCGGAATGCCGGTGAAGATTTCCGCCACATGGAACGGCTGCGACAGGAAGCGCTGCACCTTGCGGGCGCGGGCCACCGTGATCCGGTCCTCTTCCGAGAGCTCGTCGATGCCAAGAATGGCGATGATGTCCTGCAGGTCCTTGTACCGCTGCAGAATCCGCTTCACACCCTGCGCCACATCATAGTGCTCCTGACCAACCACGCGCGGCGTCAGAATGCGCGAGGTGGAAACCAGCGGATCGACGGCCGGATAAATACCCAGCTCCGACAAAGGACGCGAGAGCGAGGTGGTGGCATCCAGGTGGGCGAAGGTTGTCGCCGGAGCAGGGTCGGTAAAGTCATCCGCAGGCACATATACGGCCTGGATCGAGGTGACCGAACCCTTCTTGGTCGAGGTGATGCGCTCCTGCAATTCGCCCATTTCCGTGGCCAGGTTGGGCTGGTATCCCACGGCCGAAGGCATACGGCCCAGCAGCGTGGAGACCTCAGAACCGGCCTGCGTAAAGCGGAAAATGTTGTCGATGAAGAGCAGCGTATCGGCGCCTTCCTCGTCGCGGAAGTGCTCGGCCACGGTCAGCGCCGTCAAGGCCACGCGCAGACGCGCACCTGGCGGCTCCGTCATCTGGCCATAGACCAGCGTCGCCTTGGACTTGTCCAGCTCCTTCAGGTTGATAACGCCAGACTCCTGGAATTCCAGCCACAGGTCATTGCCTTCGCGCGTACGCTCACCCACACCGGCAAACACGGAGAAACCACCGTGCTTCGTAGCGACGTTGTTGATGAGTTCCTGAATAATTACCGTCTTGCCGACCCCAGCGCCGCCAAACAGACCGATCTTGCCACCCTTCAGAAAGGGCTGGATCAGGTCAATCACCTTGATGCCGGTTTCGAACATCTCCTCCGAGGTCGACTGCTCGTCAAAGGCCGGGGCAGCGCGGTGAATCGGACTCTTCACCCTGGCATTCACCGGGCCCAGTGCGTCCACCGGCTCGCCGACCACGTTCAGCACGCGGCCCAGCGTTTCCCGGCCCACCGGCACCATAATGCCCGCGCCGGTGTCGATGGCCTTCATGCCGCGCACCATGCCTTCCGTCGCCTGCATGGCCACGCAACGCACCCGGCCTTCGCCCAGGTGCTGCTGCACTTCCACGACCACATCAACCGGCTGCGGCACATGGAAGCCCTCACTCACAATGCGCAGCGCCTGGTAAATCGGCGGCATCTGTGCCTCGTCAAACTGCACATCAACGGCTGGGCCGCTGATCTTAATCACTTTTCCAATGTTTTCTGCCATAGCGTCTCTTTCGTTACAATGCGGCCGCGCCGCTCACAATCTCGATAATTTCTTTAGTAATCGCCGCCTGACGCAAACGGTTCATCGTCAGGGTGAGCGAGTCGATCATCTCAGAGGCATTGCTGGTCGCAGCATCCATCGCGGTCATACGGGCGGCATGTTCCGCAGCAACCGACTCCAGCATGGAATGGAACAACTGCGTGGCCACATAGCGCGGCAGCAGGTCGTGAAAGAGCCGCTCCGGCGACTGGTCGTAGAGGTACTCCACATTGGCCGTGCCGAACCGGCGCGCCTCCTCGTCCATCTCCTGCGTGTCCGGCTCCTCGATACTGATGCCGCCGGTCAACGCCGCGCGCGCAGACTCTTCGCGCGCTTCGATCGACATCTCTTCGGCCGCCGTAATTTCCCGCGTCCCCAGCTTGCGGATCGGCAGCAGCTTTTCCACCACCAGGCGCTGCGCAATCACAGACTTGAACTCGTTGTAGACCACATAAACCGCATCAATTTCCTGACGCGTATAGCGCTCCACAATCGAATGAGTCAACGCATTGACCTCATCAAACTCCAGCTTATTCAGCATCCCTGGATGCTCGCCCGCAATTTCAACCTCCGCCCTGCGATGACGGATGGTCTCAAAATGCTTGCTCAGCCCTTCGTCGTACTCTTCCGTGCGCTGCTCATAAACGGCCGCCTGGAAGCGTCGGCGGTACAGGTCGCGCGCCTTGCGCCCAATGGGCTCCAGATCAATACTGCACCGTTGTCCTGCACGAGAGGCCAGAAACTTCTCTGCCGCTTTCGCAATGTTGCTGTTGAATGCGCCGGCAAAGCCTTTGTCGCCGGAGACCACCACCAGAAGGATGTTCTTCTCTGGCCGTTCCATCAGCAGCGGATGACGGGTCTCTCCGGTGCTCGCATCAAAAAGATCGGTGCGGCGCACCAGGGACTCCAACACGCTGGTCAGCATCTGCGCATACGGCCGGGCCGCAAAGGCCCGCTCCTGGGCGCGGCGCAGCTTGGCCGCCGAAACCATCTTCATGGCCTTGGTGATCTGTCGCGTGTTCTTCACACTGCGGATGCGCCGTCGTAAATCGAGTACGTTTGCCATTCTTCCTGGTCAGTGCGGGCCTGTGCCGCACGGTCAAATCATTTCCTCAACCTCTGGCCTGCTGCCCGGAGATTGTCTGGTCTGTTTACGGGTTACGCCTTCGCTGCCTGCTTTTCTGCCAGGAAGTTTGCCTTGTATTCCCGGATGGCCGCATTCAGGCGGGCCTTGATGTCGTCATCCAGTGCCTTCCTGGTGGCGATGTCGTTCAGAATTCCCGGCTGCGCCGCATCCATGTACTTATGGAAGCCAGCTTCGAATGCACGGAGGTCAGCAACATCAACATCATCCAGAAGACCATTCGTGCCGGCGTAGATGATGGTCACCTGCTTCTCTGCCGACAAAGGCTGGAACTGTGGCTGCTTCAGCAACTCCGTCAGGCGCTGGCCGCGGTTCAACTGCTGCAGTGTCACCTTGTCCAGATCGCTGCCGAACTGCGCGAAGGCGGCCAGTTCGCGGAACTGCGCCAGATCCAGCTTCAGCGTGGAGCCCACCTGCTTGGTGGCCTTGATCGCGGCCGAGAAGCCGACGCGGCTCACGGACAGGCCCACGTTCACTGCCGGACGGACGCCGGAGTTGAACAGGTCCGTCTCCAGGAAGATCTGGCCATCGGTGATCGAAATCACGTTGGTCGGAATATAGGCGGAAACGTCGCCAGCCTGCGTCTCAATGATCGGCAGCGCCGTCAGCGAACCCGCCCCAAACTCATCGCTCATCTTGGCGGAGCGCTCCAGCAGGCGCGAGTGCAGATAAAACACATCGCCCGGATAGGCTTCCCGGCCCGGCGGGCGGCGGAGCAGCAGGGAAATTTCACGATAGGACGCCGCATGCTTGGAGAGATCGTCATAAATCACCAGTGCGTGCATGCCGTTGTCGCGGAAATATTCCCCCATGGCAGTTGCCGCATACGGAGCCAGATACTGCATCGGCGCCGGCTCAGAAGCTGTAGCGGCCAATACAATTGTGTGCCCCATGGCGCCGTACTCTTCCAGCGTCTGCACCACCTGCGCCACGGAAGAACGCTTCTGCCCGATGGCGCAATAAATGCAAACCAGATTGTTTTTGGCGCTGTTGATGATGGTGTCCAGCGCCACGGCAGTCTTGCCCGTCTGGCGGTCACCGATAATCAGCTCGCGCTGGCCCCGGCCAATCGGAATCATCGTATCGATGGCCTTGATGCCGGTCGCCATCGGCTCACGCACCGGCTGACGGTCGATCACGCCCGGAGCAATCCGCTCCACAGGCAGGCTCTCCGTGGTATCGATCGGCCCTTTGTCATCAATCGGCTGGCCCAGTGCGTTCACCACGCGGCCAATCAACTGCCTGCCAACCGGCACGGACATGATCTTGCCTGTCCGCTTGACCTGATCGCCTTCCTTAATCTCGGTATAGTCGCCCAGCAGCACCACGCCCACCTGGTCCTCTTCCAGGTTCATGGCCAGGCCCATTACAGCGTGCGGAAACTCCACCAGCTCTCCGGCCATCACCTTGTCGAGCCCATGTACCCGTGCAATGCCGTCACCCAGTGAGATGACCGTGCCAACCTCATCCACCTGGATGCGCGACTCATAATTCTCAATCTGCTGGCGAAGCAGTTCTGTAATTTCGTCTGCCTTGATTTGTGCCATGCTTCCTTTTCCCTGCCGGAATCCTGATTCCGCGAAATATCGATAGTTCTCCCGCGCGACACTGTAACAAATCTGCCGCCCGGTTTGCTGCAAAAATCTTTTTTCTGCGCTACTGCGCCACCAGCACTTCTTTCAATTGCTGCAGCCGGCCCCGCACCGACCCGTCATATACGGTACTGCCGATACGCACCACCACCCCGCCCAGCAAGGACGCGTCCTCGCAGTAGATGGCATGAATTTTCGCCCTGGCCAGTGATGCAATTTTTTCTTCCAGATCAGCGCGGTCTTCGGCCGCCAACGGATGAGCACTGGAAACCGTGACCTCCACGATTCCCTGTTCCGCATCCATGACGGCGCGATACTCGGCCATCACCTCATCCAGCGCCAGCAACCGATCATGCTCCGCCAAAACAGCAATAAAGTTCCGCACCTCGTGCAGAAACCCGATCTTTACCGCAATCGCATCGATGACCTTCAGCTTCTGCTCCTGGGGAATCGAAGGATTGCCCATCACCTCGCGCAGGTCCCTGCTCCCGGCCAGCGTGGCGGCAAAATCCGCCAACTGCTGCTGCACGGCAGCAACATCCAGATGCCTGGCGGCCACCACTTCCGCAAAAGCCTGAGCATAACGAGCGGCAAAAAGGGCCATCAGTTCTGCCCTCCCTTGCCTTCGTCGCCAATCAGGCGGCCAGCAAAGCTCTGCACCAGCAGACGGTCTGTTTCTGCATTGATGGCCACACGGCGGGCGGCCTGATCGATGGCCAGTTCCGCAGCGTATTTACGGATTTCACGCTGCGCCGTGGCCGTCGCAGTGCTAATCTCCTGCTCAGCGGCGGCGATAATCTTGTTCTTTTCCTCTTCCACCGAGGCCTTGATCCGCGATTCGTCCTGGGCCGTAATCTGCTCGGCCTGGGCACGAATGGCCGCAATTTCGCCGTCCAGCCTTGCCAGCCGCTGCTCCACACCTGCCAGCCGCAGACCGGCATCTTCGGTCGCAGTGCGCGCGTCCGCCAAATGCTGCTGGATTGCACTGGCGCGATTGCGGAAGAGCTTCGGCACTGATTTGAAAACAAACCAGAGAATGACGCTGGCCAGAATGATGAAATTGATGGTCTCAAACAGGCGGGCTGTGCTCTCTGCACTCATCCCAAAGGCCTGGCCAATTTTGGCCACCATGGGTGAGTGGCGATAGATATTGATCTCTTCGCCCGACTCTTCCCGCTGCATCACATCGTGGTGATGTTGCGTGCCTTCTGTTGCAGAGGCTGCCGCTGGCGCCGCAGCCTGCGGCTCTGCATGCAATACGGGAGCAGCGGTCAACAATGCGGCCACAAGCACCGCCGCCTGCAGCAGCCTGGGAACTTTATTTTTTATGGAATTCACCGGGAGCTCTCCGGAGTGGCAACCGGGGCCGGCAATACGGCCCTGAGCACCTGCTCTGCCAACTGGTCCGTGGACAACTCCACCTGCAGGCGGGCCTGGCCCGCGCTCTGCTCAATCTGCCGACGGGCAATCTGCACGCGGTTCTGCGAAGCCAGACGGGCCGTTGCCAGCGCAGCATCGCGCTCGGCCTGCCACTTCTGCAGGCGCAATTCACGCGCCTGAAAGATGGCCCCACGCGCAGTGCGCAGGCTGGTTTCATATTCCAGAGATTTTGCCTCGGCCGCAGCAATGGCCGCCTGCGCCTTCTCCATTGCGCCAACGGTGTGCTCGCGACGCTCAGCAAGGGTCTTTTTCAACGGACCATGCACCAGGTAGCGATAGGCAATCACCAGCAGCAGAAAAAGCACAATCGTCGGCACTGAGCCGAGCACAAGACCGCCGAGCTGTTTCAGTATTTCGTCCATGTTTTACCGGTATTATCGGCGCTGGAAACCTTGAAATGTTCCAAGGTTCAGAGGCTCTCTCAGATTTCGATTAGGTACTCTTTTTTGTAGCAGGGCGCAATTGTCAGTGTCAAACCAGAAAAACGCCACTTTTGTTGGAAAATAAGTATTTTGGAACCTTAACCAGTCTATACCAGATTGCACGAAATTCGGCTTGACTTTGGGCAGGATCGGCCTACACTTGAACCATCACCTTGACCCGGTTCAGGGTCATGCGGGCCGTAAAGCTGGGACTCTCCACCGCTCCCTTCTTTTCGGCCCGTACCTGTGTCTGGCACTTGCACCGCCGTCATGCCCTGCTCCACAGGTGCCTGTATCGTCCCAGCAAAGATTCCGGCCCCCGGACCCGCAGGACCGCAAGGTTCCCCTGAAACTGCTTCTGTTCGATTGTGGCTCCTGCTTCCAGGGCCGCCAATACGGCACCCTGCGATTGCGGCACTCGCAGATCCATTGTTATCAATGGATCTGCCTGCAGGGCCTGGTCGACCTGTAGCAGAAGGCGGTCCAGACCAACTCCTGTGCGGGCAGAAATCGCCACCACGCCAGCGCGTTGCCGCAGTTCCGCCTGTTCCTCAGCAGGCAACAGGTCAATCTTGTTGAGGACTTCGATGACCGGCTTTTGCAGGGCGTCCAGTTCGCTCAGTACCTTCTCGACTTCTGCCTTTTGCTGCTCCAGCAGGGGGCTGGCAGCGTCCCGGACATGCAGCAGCACCTCGGCCTTTTCCACCTCTTCGAGCGTTGCCCGGAAGGATGTAACCAGCGTGTGTGGCAGATTGCGGATGAAACCAACCGTATCCGAGAGCAGTACCCGTCGGCGGGATGGTAGAGCAATTGAGCGCAGTTTGGGGTCGAGCGTGGCAAACATGCGGGCAGACTCCAGCACTCCAGCCTGCGTCAGTGCATTGAACAGCGTGCTTTTGCCGGCATTGGTATAGCCCACCAGCGCCACGGTGGGCACGGGAACCGCCTCGCGCCGCTGGCGTTGCTGCCGGCGGACGCGCCGGACAGACTCCAGTTGCTCTTTGACATGGGTGATGCGGCGGTTGATCTTGCGGCGGTCCGTTTCCAACTGGGTTTCGCCGGGGCCGCGGGTGCCGATGCCGCCGCCCAACTGCGACATGGCTTTGCCCCGGCCAGCCAGCCGCGGCAGCATGTACTCCAGCTGCGCCAGCTCCACCTGCAACTGGCCCTCGCGAGTGCGGGCATGGCGGGCAAAAATATCCAGGATGAGCTGCGTCCGGTCAATGACCCGGCAAGGCAGAGCGCGCTCCAGGTTACGGAGCTGAGATGGGGTCAGGTCATGATCAAAAAGGACAACATCGGCATGCGTGGAAGCAGCAACACCAGCGATCTCTTCCACCTTGCCCTGGCCCACCAGGGTAGCAGGATCCAGCCGTGAGCGGCGCTGCACCAGCACAGCAGCCAGCTCGGCCCCGGCGCTGATTGCCAGTTCGCGAAACTCTTCCAGCGCGGCCTCAAAATCCAGGTCCGGAGAACCAGCAGCACGGACAGGTGCTTCGTCTGCCGTGCCCTGCACCTCTTCAGCACTGGCGCGCAAGAGCCCCACCGCATCTCGCGCCATACGTGCCGCGGGAGTCAGATGTGATTTGCCGGTGCGCCCTGTGAATTCGACGGAAACAAGGACGGCGCGTTCCGCCACAGAACCAGTGAGCGGTTCCTGCCGCAGACGCGCCGACGGCCCCTGCTGAGCTTCAACAGGAGGTGAAGCATCGGTGTTTACTGCCCTATTGTTCCGCAATGGCCACTACGACCCGGAGGTGCCGGTAGCGTCATTGGCTGTTGCTGCTGTACCCACAGCAGCAGGGGCTGCATGCGACACCGCATGGGCACGGGGCTCTGTAGAGCGCAACTCGATATGCGCCCCCGCCCGGCCGCTTACTACTGTGGAAATGGCATGCTTGAAGATCAACTGTTCCTGATTGTTGTTCTCCAGCAACACAGAGTACTTATCAAAGGAACGAATTTTTCCGGTCAGCTTCACGCCGCTGACCAGATAAATGGTAATGGGGCTTTTATCTTTACGAACCGTATTCAGGAACGTGTCCTGAATGTTCTGCGCCGGCTTGTTGTCCATGGGCCGATCTCCTGTACTTGATGCTAGTTTGATGCTTATAGATACAACAACGATGCCCACAAAGTAAGCGCTTGTGGCCAAAAAAACTGAAGCCGAGCCCCGTACATTGCGGAGCGAGTTCACAATACGAGTGTGGCGGAATTTTTTCAACTGTTTCCCGCATATATACGAAGTCTTCTACCTATGGCCTTCCTAACTACGGAATAGAAGATTGTAGCTCATCCATAAGAAAGACAGGTGATTGTAACTTACCTGCCTTGTTACTCCGAGTGCCTAAGTGGCACAGAATGTGCAAAACAGGTCACAGTGCAGTGTAGGATGGGTATGTGTCGAAAACTGTTCTGGCTCCTTCCCTGACGCCGCCGGCAGGCCCCACAGCGCAGCCCGCGGCCGTCCCGATGCTGGATTTTTCCCGGCAATATGCTTTGATCCGGGAAGAAGTACTTGCCGCCATCGAGCACGTCTGCGACAGCCAGAAATATATTCTGGGAGAAGAAGTCTCCAGCTTTGAGGCTGCGGCAGCGCAATATTGCAATACATCTCATGCAATAGGATGCGCCTCCGGCACGGATGCGTTGTGGCTGGCGATGGCTGCGGCTGAGATCGGGCCGGGCGATGCGGTCATTACGACCCCCTTTAGCTTTTTTGCCAGCGTCAGCTCCATTCTCCGCTGTGGCGCGCAGCCTTTGCTGGCCGATATCGACACCGTCAGCTACAATCTGGATCCGGCGGCGGTGGAAAAAGTATTGCAGTCCCCCGCAGGCAGGAAGGTGAAAGCCATCATGCCGGTGCATCTGTATGGGCAATGCGCGGACTGGGACGCTTTTGCTGCCATTAAAAACAGGTTTGGCGTTCTGCTGATTGAGGACGCCGCGCAGGCCTTTGGTGCACGATGGAACGGAGCCGCCGCCGGAGCGCTGGGCGATGCGGCAGCCTTCAGTTTTTATCCCACCAAAAACCTGAGCGCGTATGGCGATGCAGGCCTGGTGACAACGAACAATGCCGCGCTTGCCGAGCGGGCCAGCATGTTGCGCGCGCATGGCATGCGCCGCCGCTACTACCACGATGAAGTTGGCTGGAACAGCCGCCTGGACACAATCCAGGCCGCGGTGTTGCAGGTAAAACTGCGCTATGTCCAGCAGTGGAACGAGCAGCGCCAGCAGCGCGCGGCCCACTACAACCAGCTCTTCCGCATGGCAGGGCTGGCGGCAGAAAGCATTGCTGAGGGCGTGGTGCTGCCGTTGACGCATCCCAAAGCCAGCCACGTCTTCCACCAGTATGTGGTTCGTGTTGCACGGCGGGACGAACTGAAGGCATGGCTTGCAGAACAGAAGATCGGATCAGAGATTTACTATCCGCTTTCGCTGCACCAGCAGACCAGCCTTGCCGCACTTGGCTACAAGACGGGCGATTTTCCGGAAAGTGAGCGCGCGGCGCAGGAAGTGCTTGCGCTGCCGATGTATCCGGAGCTGCGCGCCGACGAGCAGGAACGTGTTGTGGATGCGGTCCTGCGCTTCCATCAATAGGCCGGGCGAGCGTATTATCTGCGCCGGCTGGCCTTCCCGCGGCGGCTCTTTTCTTTGACAGGCTCCGGATGTGCTTCTTTCGGAGCCACTGTCTGCCCTGGCGGCAGAATGCGTTTCACGATGACACCATCCATCTGATAGTTCTTCTCAATCAACTGGCTGGCATGGCTGATGCCGGTCTTCGGATCGGTGACGAGCGTGCTGCCCTCCGCTGCCACTTTGTAGCTGAAAGTCGGCAGGCGGTTGCCTTTTGGCGTGGTCACCTCACCGATGACGACCGGCAGATAGCCTTCGATATTGCTGTCGCGATAGGCCGTTTCGTAGCGATGGCGCTTCACGTTCCAGGTGAAGACGCGCATCAGGTCAAAGTCGTATGGCAGGCCTTCTTTGGGACTGCGCAGCAGCGCCACATACTCCGGAATATTCTTGTCGGCGGCATCTGCTTCCGGGTCGTAGACAGTCGTCAACACATAAGCAGCCACGATGCGCTTGTTTTCCGTGTAGCGCACCAGCGCGGCAGGCACATCCACGTCCAGTTGCTGCGCCAACATCCATCCTGTGCGGCCCTGCGCATCCCGCACAAGCCACCAGTCTTCCATGCGCACCGGCGGGGGGCCGGACGGCAATGTGGCGCCTTTCACATGCTGTACGGGGGCTTGATACACAGGCTGGCCCGCGGAAGTGACCCGCGGCACGGAAGCGCGCACCAGCAGATGCACCTTCGCATTCTCCGGCAGCAGGTAAAAACGGTCCGTGTCGCGGCCAGGCAGAGAGTGCATGTACAGCTCGTTGCGCAGGATGGCCGTACCTACCGTTGGATCGCTGGCATGCTCATTCTTTAGCTGCGCAAAAGCACCGGCCACCTGCTGCGTGGCCACAAAAATATCCGCCGTCCAGCCAGTTTCGCCTTTGTCTGTTTTGACGCGCAGGAAGCGGCCGTCCCGCTCCAGCACCAGCAATTTATCGCCATTCACGATGGTTGCCGTCTTCACCGCAACCGGAGCCACACGATCGCGCAGGCTGGATTTTCGTGCAACCACGTATACGTATTCCTGCGGAGGACCAGGGCGTATCCACTTACAGCCAGCCAAAGAACCGAGGGAGAGCAACAGCAGAACCAGGGACAAACCGGAACGGGCAAAGCGCGCAGGGAGTGGTGAACCATTGAGCAATGGCGGGCGATGGGAGTGAGATTGTGCACGGCGGACAACAATCATCGGCACCCTGAGCATATCACCATTGCAGAGTTGGATCGCGCACAAGGCCGTTTTGCTGTTGCCGGTTTTTATTCCGATGCGTGATTTCAACATCACAACGCCAAACTCCACTACTGAGGCCCGAAGTTGCGCCCTGGCAAAAGATCCGCACAACTAATGTGTCGCCGCGATGGCGATCGGGTTGGTGGGATCTGTTCCAGTTGCCGTGGAACTGATACTGGTCAGCTTGCCGACAACGGAAGAGTCAAAGCCGAAAAGCTGCAGGTCCGGCGAACCGCCGGCACAGGCCACCAGCATGTAAGCGCCGGTTCTGTCTTTCACAATGCCGATGGGCTGTGCCCCGGTGGTGTAGGGCGAGCCGGAAAGCGCCGTCAGTTTGCCACTGGCGACAGAAAACCCGCTGATGGTATTGTCGGTCCGGTTGCCCACGTAGAGATAATTGCCAGTGTTAGCGAAGGCCACGGAATAGGGGCCGTTGCCGGTGGTGTAGGGTGAGCCGCTCACCTGCGTGAGTGCGCCGTTGGACGCGGTGATGCTGTACACGGCCAGTCCGCTGCTGCCGGAAACACCGCTGCGCGCAATGTAGAGGTAATCGGAATTGGGCCCAACGGCCAGTGCATTATCACTGGTGCTGGAAGGCGGCGACAGGTTTTGATACGTATTTCCGAAGGCCCCGGTGGACGTATTGAACGGAAACACTACGTCCCCGCCGGTTCCCAGCGCGGCAATCACAAAATTCCCATTCGGAGAAACGACGATGTCCTGTGCAGATGGGCTGGTACTGGACACGATGAAGGAGGTGCCGGCCTCCGGCGTCAGTGCTCCGGTGGTGCTGTTGATCGCAAATTCAGAGATGGTGCCCGTCGCGGCGGCGCCGGCAATTACCGTGAATGCATTGAGCACGAACAGCCAGTTGCCATCGGGGGAAATGGCCATGGACTGCGCCAGCACGCTGGCCTGCGATGCTCCGCCAACGGCTGCCGTCAGGGAACCATCGCTGTTGATGCTGTAAACATACAGGCCAAACAGGCTGCCCACATAGAGGTAGGCGTTGCCAGGCGTGACGGCCAGCGCGGTGGGAATGTAGCCCAACGAATAGGGCGAGTTGGTGACGGAAGACAGCTTGCCGCTGGTGGAGATGGAGTATCCAGCCAGAGTTGCGGTGGTCTGATTGGCCACATACACATAGTCACCTGTGGTGCTGCCACCGCCACCGTTGACCGGCACAAAAAACTCCCGGCAGCCGGTCAAAGCCAGTACCGCTGCCATGGTCATCAGTATCCGCACAGATTTCATCGGTCTACGCCCTTACCTGCGAATATTTCCGGGGCTCCCACTTACGCATGCTCCTCTTCTATACTGCGCCATAATGAAAAATTTCGTCACTGCGCTCTGCACTGCCACACTGGCACTTGGCATTCTGCTGCCAACAGTACATACCGCGCAAGCTGCCCAGCCACTGTTAGACGCGAGTGGCCCCCATTCCGCTGCGACTTCCGTCTCTTTGTCAATCATCGAGCGTAACATCCGGGCCGACATGAACTTTCTGGCCTCGGATGTGCTGCGGGGACGCGGCAGCGCCACGCGGGATGAACATCTGGCCGCGCTCTATACCGCCTCGCGCTTTGAGGCAGATGGACTGGAACCGGCGGGCGGCTCGCAGGGCGATGGCGGCGGCTACATTCAGAGAACGCCTCTTGCCTATCCGTTGCCCTTGTCTCCCAGAATGGAGCGCTACTGGCAGCGCTTCCAGAAAGTGCCACGCACGGAGACCTGGAACACGATTGGCATTCTGCGCGGAACGGACCCCAGGCTGAAAGATCAGGTGATTCTGATTACCGCGCACCAGGACCACCTGGGCATTGGTACGCCGGTGAATGGGGACAGCATTTACAACGGCGCGGATGACGATGCCTCCGGCACCATCGCCGTGCTGGAGCTGGCGCGGATGCTTGCCCATGGCAAACCGCCCAGACGCACGATTGTTTTTGCGCTCTTCGATGCCGAGGAACTGGGCGGGCTGGGCAATGCCGCGTTTCTGGCGCATCCGCCGGTGCCGTTGCAGAATATCGTCGCCAATCTGGAGTTTGAAATGATTGGCTGGGCCGATCCGAAGGTTCCCGAAGGCACGCTGTGGCTCACGGGGTTCGATCGCTCGACGCTGGGCGCGGAACTGGTGAAGCATGGTGCACATCTGGTGGCCGATCCGCACCCGCAGCAGCACTTCTTTCAACGCTCAGACAACTATGCGCTGGCCAAGGAAGGCGTCATTGCGCACACGGTTTCCAGCTTTGGCCTGCAGCCGCAGTATCACCAGCCGGAGGATGACATTGCCCACATTGACTTCACGCACATGACCCACGCCATTGCGTCGATGGTGGCACCGGTGCGCTGGCTGGCCAACACGAACTGGAGGCCGCAGTGGAATCCTGGCGGGCGGCCAGCGAAGGACGGCAAGGGGCTGGAATAAAGACCCTCTGCACACGTTGCGCGGGTGCTTTTCTACAGCGGAAAGTGCTCGCGCACCAGTTGCATCCCCTGTTGTGCGGTGTGGATGCGGCCTTCGAGCTGGGCATCTTCGGCAAAGGCCAGAATTTCCTTGAAATATGGGCCGGGCTTATAGCCAGCCGCGATCAGGTCGCGTCCGGTCACCAGCAACACGGGCTGCACGGCCTCCTGCGGCAGGGTCTCATACTGCGTTTTAGCAAAGTCGTAGAGTGTCAGGTCGCCGTGGGCGGAAAGGCAGTCCATGCGATGCAGCGCCAGGTGTTCGGCAAACTGCGGCAGGCGCAGGAAGCGCTTCAGCGTGGACTGCTTCATGTGCATCACATCGCCAAAGCGCATGTGGTTCTGCACCAGCGCCAGAATCTGGGCCGTTTCATCGTTGGAAAAGCGCAGGCGGCGGCATATCTCTTCGGCCATGCGCACGCCCACCTCGACATGACCATCGAAGCGAATGCGCTCCGGCGAACGGCGAAAAGTGGCCGGCTTGCCAATGTCGTGCAGCAGCGCTCCCCAGGCCAGCGTGGGCGGGCAGCTGGGCGGCAGCTTTTCCAGCAGCAGCAGCGTGTGTGTCCACACATCGCCTTCCGGATGGAACTGTGGTGGCTGCTCGACGCCCTTCATGCGCACGGCCTCTGGCAATACCTGTTGCAGCAGGCCGGTGCTGTCCAGCAGCTCGAATGCGTTGCGCGCCGCGCCCTCGGTGAGCATGCGGGTCAGTTCGTCGCGGATGCGCTCCCGGCTGACCTGAACAATTTCCGCCGCCAGGACGCGAATAGCGGCGAAGGTCTGCGGCTCGATGACGTAGCCAAAGCGCGCGGCAAAGCGGACGGCCCGCAGCATGCGCAGCTTGTCCTCCTGAAAGCGCCGTTCCGGATCACCAATGGCGCGAACGATGCCAGCAGCCAGGTCTGCCTGGCCACCCACGAAATCCAGCACGGCAGGCGTCACATCGGCAGAGGGCAGCAGCAGCGCAGGATCGAGCAACATGCCGTTGATGGTGAAGTCGCGGCGCAGAACATCTTCGCGCGGATCGGTGGAAAAGCGCACGGCATCGGGATGACGGCCGTCGCTGTATATGCCATCGTTGCGGAAGGTGGCGACTTCGGTGGCGATCTCCTCGCCGATTGCTGCCCCGCTTACCACCAGAACCACGCCAAAATGCGCGCCGACGGCGAAGGTCCTGGAAAATAGTGAAATGACCGCGTCTGGCGTGGCGCTGGTGGCCACGTCATAGTCCCTGGGTTCGCGCTGCAACAGCAGATCTCGCACGCAACCGCCGGCAAAGTACGCCAGGTGTCCTTGTGCGCGCAGGCGAGCCACGATTTGCGCGGCGGCGGCGAACTTCGGGTTGGAAGAAGATGCCATCTGTGGATCACCAATGGGCTACGAGCAGGATTTTCCCGTGAAGGCAGCCCGTAAACTACTATAAAGAGAGAACGGAATACACAGTTCCAAGAGATGGCCGATATGCTGCCAAATCCACAAAGCGGACTGATTCTTGGCATTGAAAGCTCCTGCGACGAAACAGCTGCGGCAGTGGTGCGCGCTGGCGAGCAAGTGCTTTCGAATGTGGTGGCTTCGCAGATTGCGACCCATGCCCTGTATGGCGGTGTGGTGCCAGAGCTGGCCTCGCGCGAGCATCTGCGGAATATTGTGCCAGTGGCGCGAGCAGCCATGCAGGAGGCAGGGGTCGACTTCTGCGAACTGGAAGCGATTGCCGTTACCGAAGGCCCAGGGCTGGCCGGAGCGCTGCTGGTGGGCATTACCTACGCCAAGTCGCTTGCCTTTGCGCTGGGCAAGCCGCTGATCGGCATCAATCATCTGGAAGGCCACATCCACGCTGTGCTGCTGGAAATGCGCCAGCAGACGCGGATGGCGCTGCCATTGCCGCTGCTGGCGCTGGTGGTCTCTGGCGGGCATACGCATCTTTACCTGGCGGAGCCGCTGCATGTGGAAGCGGGCGGCACGGGATGGCAGTATCGCAATGTTGGCCGCACGGTGGACGACGCTGCGGGCGAGGCGTATGACAAAGTGGCCAAGCTGCTGGGGCTGGGGTATCCGGGCGGCCCGTGGATCGATGCGCTGGCAAAACACGGCGATCCATACGCGGTAAAGTTCAGCTTTGCGCAGATCAAACCGAAGGCCCATCGCACAGGCGGGCAGGAGGTGGGCGGACGGCGCTTCCACTTCTCGTTCAGCGGGATCAAGACGGCAGTACTGCGCTATGTGGAAACGCACGCCATGCGCGACGGCATTGAAAAGCGGCGGCAGGCGCTGGCGGCAATTCCCCATGCCAAACCGGCCGATGCTCTGACGCTGTGCGATGCGGAAACGCTGGGGCTGATTGCTTCTTTCCAAAGGGCGGTGGTAGATGACCTGCGGCGCAAAGCCTTTGCTGCCGCGGAGGCCTTTGGCGCGCACAGCCTGGTGGTTTCCGGTGGCGTGGCAGCCAACAGCGAGCTGCGGGAGCGGTTTACCAAAGAGGCCAGGGAACGCAACCTGCCGATTGCCTTCCCATCGCTTTCGCTTTCGACCGACAATGCCGCCATGATTGCCGCGGCGGCATGGCCCAGGCTGCGGGCGGCTGAGTTTGCCGCGGAAGAGCTGAGCGCAACGGCACAACTGGCGCTGGGACAAGGATGACAGGCAGAAATCCACCGGAATCAGCTAGAATCGACATCGAAACGAAAGAGCGGCAATTCCTACAAGCAGCAAACATTAACGGATGATGGAAGCAGCAAGCCAACGAATGCCCATTCAGCTTTTCAACACACTTACTAATAGCGTCGAACCGCTGGTTCCTGCCGACGGGAAGCGCCTGCGGCTGTATGCGTGCGGCCCCACAGTGTATGACTACGGCCACATTGGCAACTTCCGCACCTTTTTGCAGGTGGATCTGCTGCGGCGCTTTTTGCAGCAGCAGGGCATGGCCGTGGAGCACGTGATGAACGTGACCGACGTGGATGACAAGATTATCCGCAATGCTACTGCGGCCAATGTCCCGATTCAGGAGTACACCCGGAAGTACGAGAAGGCGTTTTTTGAGGACCTGGACTCGCTGGGCGTGGAACATCCGGAGCACATTGCCCGCGCCACGGAGCATATTCCGGAGATGGTGAACCTGGTGGAGACGCTGGAGCAGAAGGGCTTCGCCTACAAGGCGGAGGACGGCTCCTGGTATTTCCGCATTGCGAAGTTTCCGGAGTACGGCAAGCTGTCCAAGAAGGACTTTGACGGCATCGAAGACGGCGCGCGCGTTGATGTAGATGAGTACGAGAAGGACGGCGCACGCGATTTTGCGCTGTGGAAGGCACCCAGGCCGGGCGAACACCGCTGGGAGACACCGCTGGGGCCGGGACGGCCGGGCTGGCACATTGAGTGCTCCGCAATGGCAATGAAGTATCTGGGAGACAGCTTTGACCTGCATGCGGGCGGCGAAGACCTGATGTTTCCGCACCATGAGAATGAGATTGCGCAGTCAGAAGCAGCGACAGGCAAGGAGCTGGCGCACCACTGGATGCATGTCCGCTTTCTGCTGGTGGAAGGCCGCAAGATGTCGAAGTCGGAAGGCAACTTCTATACACTGCGCGATCTGCTGCTGAAGGGACACAAGGCCTCGGCGATTCGCTTTCTGCTGGTTTCCGTCCCGTATCGCCACCAGTTGAACTTTACCTTTGAAGGACTGACGGAAAGCACCAATGCGATTGAGCGTCTGCGCACCTTCCACCAGCGCATGCTGAAAGGCGGCTTTGCCGCAGGCAGAAACGAAGAGATTGCCCGGCTTACGCAAAAGGCCGCCGAAGACTACACATCTGCGCTGGCCTACGACCTGAATACGGCAGAGGCCCGCGCGGCCATCTTTGAGCTGGTGCGCGCCGCGAACGCCTCCGCCGATGCGGGCAGGCTACAGGCCGACAACGCGACAGAGATTCTGGCGGTGCTGGCAAAATTCGACGGCGTATTTGCGGTCCTGGAAGACCGCGATGCCGCGATTACACGCACTGCCTTGGAGTGGGCTGAACGGGAAGGCCGCATGCAGGAGGTGGCGCCGGAACTGCTGACCGCGCTTTCCTTGAGCGAGGAGCAGGTGGACGCTCTGATTGCCGAGCGCAACCTGGCACGCAAACAGCGCAACTTTGCCCGTGCCGATGCCATCCGCAAGGAACTGGCGGACAAAGGCATTCTGATCGAAGACTCGAAGGACGGCGTGCGCTGGAAGCGGAAGTAACAGCTACGCTTCCACGGGCGCCCGCTCCTGGGCTTCCGCGGCCCTTTTGCCTGCGCTGGTTTGCGAGCTGGTGACCAGGGCAACGGCCACCAGCACCACCACCATGCCGATATATTCCGGCCCCTCCAACCGCTCGTGGAGCACCAGAGCCCCCAGAAGGACTGCCACGATCGGATTCACATACGCATAGGTGGCCACTTTGGCCACAGGAACATGCGCAATCAGCCAGACGTAGGCGGTGAATCCTCCCAGGGAGCCAAAAAGAATCAGATAGCCAATAGCGCCCCAGCTTTGCAGGTTCCAAATGGCGTGGCGCCACTGGCCGGCCAGCGTTCCCAGCGTCAGATTCACAGTTGCCGCGGCGGCCATCTCCCAGGCGGCGGCCACCAGCGGGTGCATGGGAAATTTGGAGTGCCGGGCAAGAATTGATCCGCCGGCCCAGGAGACCGCCCCCAGTAACAGCACAGCGATGGCGATGATCTCCATGCGTTCGCCGCGCAGACCATGGCGAATCCTGGGCCATACCAGTACGCCAAGGCCAGCAAATCCAATGAGGATGCCGATAATACCGCGGATTTGCAGGCGCTCTCCGTTGGGCAGCAGCGCTTCGCCCAAAGCAACATAGAGCGGAATTACCGCCAGCACGAGCGCTGCGAATCCGCTGGGAAGATAACGCTCGGCCCATACCAGACCAACGTTGCCTCCGCACAATAGCATGACGCCCACCAAGGCGACGCGCACCATGGTGCGGCGGTCCCACAGCATCTGATAACCACGGATGCGGCAATAGAGCAGTAGCAGACTGCTGCCGATGAGCATGCGCACGCCAGCCAGCAGAAAGGCCGGAACCAGTTGCACGCCCACGCTGACCGCCGTGTACGTGGCCCCCCAGAAGGTGTACACGCAAAGGAAGGCAAACCAGATCTGAAAACGGGAAGCAGCGTAGGTGGGAGAAGAGGCCATGCGACTGTCCCTATGGTAAATGCAACGGCCAGCACCAGTTGGCCCGCGGCTCCCGGACACATAACTCCAGACATGCTGTTCTTTCTCTGTAATTCCGGCTATACTGCACCACAAGAGACCGCATGCACACTGCTTCCATTCCGGTAAGATTTCGTGGCCGCCTCTGGTGTTCGTCCAGAACGCTTCGGATGCCGCGCCGCTACCTGTGCGTGCTGCCCAGCCTGACGCGACCTAGCCTCTACGGCGGAGACTAAGTTCCTGCCGTAGATTTCCTGCGCACGTGATCGATTTGCCCGCTTCTCTGCGGAAGAGTGCCATGCAGCCTGTGAGTCTGCATCAGCGCGGGCATGGTCAAGTCCATCCATTTCTTTAAAACATGCAGGATTGCGAGGAAGGCATACCATGAGCAGCACCACAGAAAATCAGATCCATGTTCGTACCGTCAGCGAAGAAGTTTATGCGCAGTTTGGCCCCAGGCTGAAAGGCACGGTTCCCGGCCCCAATGCCGTGAAGGCTGTTGCCGAAGACGACCGCTACATTTCCCCCAGCTACACACGGTCCTACCCGATGGTGGCCAAACGCGGCCGCGGGCTGCGGGTGGAGGATGTGGACGGCAACGAGTTTCTGGACTTTGCTGCCGGCATTGCCGTGACGTCGACCGGGCACTGTCATCCGGAAGTGGTTGCCGCCATTCAGAAGCAGGCTGCTGAGTTGATTCACATCTCGGGCACGGACTTCTACTACGAGCACATGACACAGCTGGCCGCGCGGCTTTCTGCGGTTGCGCCCATGCGTGGGCCGCACAAGTTTTACTACGGCAACTCTGGCGCGGAGGCAGTGGAATGCGCACTGAAGCTGGCGCGCTATCACACAGGCCGCCAGAACATCATTGCCTTCTATGGCGCATTCCATGGCCGCACGATGGGCGCACTTTCCCTGACGGCCTCCAAGCCGCAACAAAAGCGCCGCTTCTCGCCGCTGGTTCCTGGCGTGACGCATGTTCGCTACCCGTATGCGTATCGCGGATGCAGCGGTGGTCCGCAGGAAGAGGAGGCGTTCGCGCTGGGATGTGCCCGCTATATTGAAGAGAAACTCTTCAAGACAACGCTGCCTCCGGAAGAAGTTGCCGCGATTTTTGTGGAGCCGATCCAGGGCGAGGGCGGTTACGTTGTAGCGCCGGCGGTCTTCATGCAGGAACTGCGCCGTATCTGCGACAAGCATGGCATTCTGCTGGTGGTGGATGAAGTGCAGTCGGGTGCTGGCCGCACCGGCAAATGGTGGGCGGTGCAACATACGGGTGTGGAGCCGGACATCCTCTGCAGCGCAAAGGGTATTGCCAGCGGCATGCCGCTGGGCATCTGCATTTCCAAAGCAGAAATCATGGACTGGAAGCCGGGCTCGCACGCTTCCACCTTTGGCGGCAATCCGGTTTCGATTGCGGCAGCGCTGGCGACGATGGATATTCTGGAGCGCGAAGGCATTGCCAATGCAGCCAAGGTGGGAGATGCAATCCAGGGCCGTCTGAAGACATGGCTGTCGAAGTATTCGATTGTGGGCGATGTGCGCGGCCGTGGACTGATGATAGGCGTTGAGCTGGTGAAGGACCAGAAGTCGCGCGAGGCTGTGGGTGCGTGGCGGGACCGCGTGGTGGACCTGGCCTTTGAGCGCGGGCTGCTGATTCTTGGCTGCGGCGAGACCACGATCCGTCTGGCGCCGCCGCTGATTCTGAAGCAGGAAGAAGCCGACGTTGCGCTCGATATTCTGGAAGAGTGCATTGCCATTGTGGAACGGGAAAACAGGAAGTAGCCCTTCTGCAGCAGAAGAATCTCATGGCGGAACCAGTGTGTTCCGCCATATTCTTTTAATGCGGATGCGTGTGGATCAAACTCTATGCTGAAGATTGCCCGTTCCCTGGTTCATACACTGATTCGCCAGCTTGACCGTGTCTCTGCGCGGTCAGGGCGCACAGCCAATGCAGAACTGCCTGAGCATCTTCGCGTGGGCAAACGCGGCGAAGAGGAAGCATTCTTCTATTTGCTGCGTACAGGCTACACCGTTGTGGCGCGCAACTGGCGCAGTCCCCGGCTGCGTGGCGATCTGGATCTGATTGGCTGGCAGGATGGTTATCTTTGCTTTGTGGAAGTGAAGACACGCACGCGGCGCGACAACATTGCCGCGGAGTTTGCCGTGAATGAAGAAAAGCGCAGGATGCTGCGCAGAATGGCGAAAGCCTATCTGCGGCGCTATGAAGACCGTGACCGCATCCCGGTGCGCTTTGATGTCGTCTCGGTCTACCTGATCAGCGAAAAGCCGGAGTTCGATTTATTTCAGGGAGTGTTCTCATGGCATTGAGATATACGGAGCCGACAGAAACTGCGCTGCCGCACACCTGGCGGTTGGAGGAGGAAAATTCTGACGCTGGGCTTCGTTGCAGAGGACCACATTGCCCGCCTCCGGCATCATCTGCGCCAGATCTTCTGAGAATCAGCGGACGGACTCTTGCGGGGTGGCGCTGGCAAAAGGTGCGCTGCTGAGAGGCACAAACTGCGAGGTCTGCGCATCGTAGGTGGAAACGGCGCCGGTGCCGATCTCGTATACCCAGCCATGCACGCGCACCTGCTTGGCCTGCACGGCTTTGGCCACCACGGGATGCGTAAGCAGATTGGCAAGCTGCGCCAGCACATTCTTGTGGACCAGTGCATCCAGTTGCTTTTCCGGCGGCAGCGATGGATTTTCTTCCAGCACTTTGCGCGCGTTGTCAGCATAGTGGAGCCACTTGGCCACAGCCGGCAGATTTTCCAGCTTGTCACGGCCATTCATCAGTGCAGTCATGGCGCCGCAGCCGGAGTGGCCGCAGATGACAACATCCGGAACGCCAAGCACAGAAACGGCATATTCAATGCTGGCGGTAACGCCACCGGGCTCCGGGCCGTAGGGCGGAACAATGTTGCCCGCGTTGCGCACAACAAACAGATCGCCGGGGCCCTGCTGCGTCAGCATCTCCGGCACCACGCGGGAGTCGGCACAACCGATGAACAATGCTGCCGGAGCCTGCGACATCGACAATTCGCGGAAAAGCGCTTTGCTGTTGGGGTACACCTCGCGCTGAAATTTCAACACTCCGTTGACAATGCGTTCCATGCAGGACCTCGCTTACTGTGCGTCTTTGTATTCCTCGTACCAGGCCATCTGGATGGCCTCCAGCTTCGACTCATTCGACCTGGCAGCATCGTCGCTGAAGCCAGCCAATTCGATGACGTAACGATGCAGGTCGGTAAAGCGCACCGTCAGCGGATCCAGATCAGGAAATTTTTCCTGCAACTGTATTCCAATTTCTTCTGCGTCATTCCAGGTAATTTCGCGCGGCATAATTCTTCCTTAACAGTCTGGTTGGGCTACTTGTTCTCGGCCAGCGCCAGCGGCTTGCCTTCGGAAACATAATTGCGGTTCCACCTGGGAATCTCCACCACATAGCTGCCGGGCCTGGTGATGACGGCCTGGCAACCGAGGCGCGAGTTCAACTGCACATCAGCGGCCTTCTCCATGCGGTCCAGTTCATCGTCATCGGCTTCGCCCAGTCCGCTTTCACCTTCCCTGATCCACAGATGGCAGGTGGTGCAGGCACAAACACCGCCGCAGGCGTGGTCGAGAAAGATGCCATAGTTCTCCGCCACATCCAGAAACGACATCGGCTTGCCGTGATGATCATAGGGCATCGTGCCAAACTTGAATTCCACAGTGCGGCCCTCCGGCAAGAAGGTGACGCGCACCATGTCTGCCGCGGGCGGCCTACTCAGATCGATTTGCTGTTCCTGCTTGGGTGTCTGCTCAGACATTTTCCTGTTCCTATCTGTTGTTGAAAGTTACGGTTTTTGCGTTGTATCAATCTGTGCCGGGGCAAAGGGATGCGGCGCCGATGGGCCTTCACCCAGCTTCTCGCCGGCGGACTGCATTGTTTCGCCTTTGATCGCAGTGGAAACGGCCCCATCCATCATCAGTTCAGCAAAGCGGTGCGTGGCCTTGTCCAGTCCATCAATGCCATCGCGGATCAATTTGTAATCATCGCCCTGCTTCAGTACTTCCAACTCGGCCCTGCGCGACTGAATCTCCGCGATTTCATCCGGTGTAAGCTGCTGCCACGCCGGATCCGATGGGGCCTTTTCCACCGCGGTCAGAATCGTATCCGCCTCATTGCGGGCCTCGATCACCTGACGATGGTGAATGTCCTCTTCCGCGTGGTCGAACGACTCCAGGATCATCGTCTCAACCTGATCATCCGTGAGCCCGTAGGTGGGCTTCACCTCAATCTCGGCCTCTTTGCCGCTGCGCTGCTCGCGTGCCGAAACATGCAGGATGCCGTTGGCGTCGATCAGAAACTTCACTTCAATGCGCGGCAGACCGGCCGTCATCGGCGGAATGCCTTTCAGATCGAAGCGTGCCAGCGAGCGGCAATCTTTGGCCAGCTCGCGCTCTCCCTGCACCACATGGATGGCCACATTCGTCTGGCCATCGACGCCAGTGGTGAAGTGCTCCGTGGCAGATGCCGGGACCGTGGAGTTGCGATGGATGATTTTGGCAACCACGCCGCCCAGTGCTTCAATGCCAAGCGAAAGTGGTGTCACATCGAGCAGCAGCATGTCTTCCGTTGCCCTGGAGCCGCCGGAAAGAATGTTGGCCTGCACGGCTGCTCCCAGCGCCACCACTTCATCCGGATTCAGTTCGGTATGCGGCTTTTTGCCACGCGCGCCAAGCTGAAAGATCACATCCACCAGGGCGCGCACACGCGGGACCCGCGTAGAGCCGCCAACCAGCACCACTTCGCCAATCTGCTCTGGCGCAATGCCGGAGTCTTTCAACGCCTGCTTGCAAGGCGCCAATGTGCGCTGGAGGACCGGCTCGATGAGTTGCTCGAATTGCTCGCGAGTAATTTCGCGCAAATAACGCTTGCCGCCAAACTCTGCCGGGAGGGTCACATCGAGCTTGGCCGCGAGCTGCGAAGACAAGGCAATCTTGGCCTCGATCACGGCTTTGCGAATTGCCTGCACCGCGTCGCCATGATGGCGAACATCCACGCCAAGATCGCCTTGAATATCGTCGAGCGCAACGGCAATCAGCAGATTGTCAATGTCATCGCCGCCGAGATGCGTGTCGCCATTGGTGGCGATGACCTCAAAGATGCCTTCATGCAGCTTGAGAATGGAGATGTCAAAAGTGCCGCCGCCAAAATCGTAGACGGCGATGATGCCTTCTTTCTGTTTGTCGAGGCCATAGGCCAATGCCGCTGCCGTTGGCTCATTCACCAGGCGTAGAACCTCCAGCCCAGCGATGCGGCCCGCGTCCTTGGTGGCCTGCCGCTGCGCATCGTTGAAATACGCAGGCACGGTGATGACGGCCTTGGTTACCGGAGCCCCTGGGCCAAAGTAGCGCTCGGCATTGCGCTTCAACTGCCGCAGTACGTAGGCGGAAATCTCCGGCGGAGTCAATTCGCGTTCGCCCAGCTTCAGCCGCAGCACTTCGCCGGGCTTCAGATCCTCTGCCAGGCGAAAGGGAAAGAGCTTCAGCTCTTCCTGCACATCTTCCACACCGCGTCCCATCAGGCGCTTGGCCGAATAAACGGCGCGCTCCGAAGCGTTCACCAGCGTGTTGCGCGCGGCGTTGCCAATGACAATGCCCTTGTTCGTCAGCGCAACCACGGAGGGGACCAGGTTGGAGCCGTCTTCGCCCGGAATCACCACCGGCTGCTCGCCCTGCATAAAAGCGACCAGCGAATTGGTCGTGCCCAGGTCAATACCTACAATGCGTTCTTCTGCCATTCCAACAGTCCTTTTCCAGCATAGTGCTTTGTCTGAGCCTTCAACTCAAAACCTCGTTCACGTCACGCACCAGATTGCGAACATAACTGCGGCGGTTGAGCAGTGCCACCATTTTCTGCTTGGCGGCTTCCCTGCCTGCTGCATCGCCGTTGTCCACGGCCTTGTCCCATGCGGTCCAAAGCTCCTCCATCTCACTTTGTGCAGCGGCCAGTTGCGACTCGAAATTCTGCCGGGCAGACTCCAGGTCCTGCTTCAATTGCGGATCGTCATCGCCCATCTTTTTCGCCATGCGCATCTCTTCGAGCTGCATGTTCAGCTCGAAGACCTCCTCCAACAGGTCTGGAGGCACAATCTGTTGCTTCTGCTGGCCGGCCTCACGCGCGCTGTCCGTTGCTTTGCGCGACTGCTCTTCCAACTCCACGCCTTCGAGCGACAGCAGATATTCTGTGCGCGCGACAGGTCCTTTCAGCGCACGATAGGCATCGTTGAGCAGCGAGCTTTGCGCCAGGGCAAGCTCCTGCTCCTGCTGCGGACGAGCAGCGAAGCGGTCTGGATGCAGTTTGCGGCTGAGCGTGTAGAACTGTTTTTCCAGTGCGCCAGTGTCCAGCACCAGCTTGCGTGGAAGAGCGAAAAAGCTGAAATAGTCCAACGCCTGCGTGGGTTGCACTTTGCCACAGTTCGTGCAAAAGTGCTGTGCCTGTTCCTGTGGAACGCCGCACGCCCAACATGCTGCTACGGATTGAGTTTGTGTCTGCGACATGATTTACACATTGCCCGCACGGAAAAGCGGCACGGCAGTTGCCGTGCCCCGGATGTAAAAAAGTGTTGCTGCTGCCAACAGTCAGGCGGAGAAGGACGAACCACACCCACAGGACTTTGACGAGTTCGGATTGATGAAGTTGAAGCCCTGGCGCATCAACGTCTCTTCATAATCGAGCACCATCCCATGCAGATAGAGGAACGATTTTGGATCGATAAAGACACGCACATCTTCAAACTCATACACACGATCGCGCTCGCGCGGCTGCGTATCAAAACGGATGTTGTAAGAAAGCCCGGAGCAGCCGCCGCCCGTGATCCCCAGCCGCAAACCACCCTGTTCTGGAGAAATGCCTTCCTTCGCCATCGCAATGCGGATGCGCTTCAGGGCACGCGCGGTCACCTGCACACCCTTCTGGTTCGGCGCCTGGTTCTGCGCTGTCAGCACGGACTGGTCAAGTACTGTGGACATCTCTTCTTCCTCTGTTACGGCAGCCAGACCCGCCGGCCGCGGGCAGGCGCTGCGGCCCACCCGGCAAAGCCAAAGCAGGCCTAGTTTGCGGTAACCGCGGCCCCGGCCGTTTCTGCAACGCCGTTCTTCTTCTTCCAGTCGCCAATGGCCGCGCGGATGGCATCCTCGGCCAGCACCGAGCAGTGAATCTTCACCGGCGGCAGCGCCAGCTCCTTCACGATGTCAGTGTTCTTGATCTCCAGTGCTTCGGCCACCGTCTTGCCTTTGACCCACTCTGTTGCCAGCGAGGAAGAGGCAATGGCGGAACCGCAGCCAAAGGTCTTGAACCTGGCATCTTCAATCACCTGCGTCTCCGGATTCACCTTGATCTGCAGGCGCATGACGTCTCCGCACTCCGGCGCGCCGACCAGCCCGGTGCCAACTTCGGTGCTGCTCTTGTCCATTTGGCCCACATTGCGCGGATTGTTGTAGTGATCTATTACCTTGTCGCTATATGCCATGATTGTTTCTCCTGTTCCTGGTCCTGTTTCTGGTCCTTAGTGCGCTGCCCATTCAATCTTGGACAGGTCAATGCCTTCCTTCACCATCTCGTACAGTGGCGAGAGCTCACGCAGCTTCTGCACTACATCAATCACCTTGTTCGCCACATAATCCACTTCCGCTTCAGTATTGAAGCGGCCCAGGCCGAACCGGATCGAACTGTGGGCCACATCATCCCCCAGCCCAAGGGCCTTCAACACGTAGCTGGGCTCCAGCGTTGCCGATGTGCAGGCCGAACCGCTCGACACGGCAATATCGTTGATGCCCATCAGCAGCGACTCGCCTTCCACATACACAAAGCTCATGTTCAGGTTGCCGGGCAGGTGGTGCTCCATGGAACCATTAATGTGCACGTAATCCAGCGCCGACTCCAGCTTGTTGCGCAGGTGATCGCGCAGTTTGATCAGACGGGCCGACTCTTCCGCCATCTCCGCGCCGGCAATCTCGCAGGCCGTGCCCAGGCCAACAATGCCCGGAACATTCAGCGTGCCGGAACGCATGCCGCGCTCATGACCACCACCATCAATCTGCGAAGAAATCTGTACGCGCGGGTTGCGGCGGCGGACATACAGCGCACCCACACCCTTTGGGCCATAAATCTTGTGTCCGGAAAGCGACAGCACATCAATGTTCATCGCGTTCACATCCACCGGAATCTTGCCCACGGCCTGCACTGCATCCGTGTGGAAGAGGACGCCGCGTTCACGGCAGAGCTTGCCGATCTCTTCAACCGGCTGAATTACACCGATTTCATTGTTTGCAAACATGATGGAAACAAGGACCGTCTTGTCGTCGATGGCGCGCTTCAGATCTTCAATACCGATCAGACCGTCGGCCTTGACTGGCAGATAGGTGACACGGTAACCGTACTTCTCCAAGCGCTTACAGGTGTCCAGCACTGCCTTGTGCTCGGTAACCTGGGTGATAATGTGATTGCCGCGCTCCTTGTACATCTCGGCGATGCCCTTGAGCGCGAGGTTGTTCGACTCTGTGGCGCCGGAGGTGAAAATAAGCTCCTTGGCTGTCGCACCAATCAGCCTGGCAATCTGCTCGCGGGCAGCTTCCACCGCCTGCTCTGCCTCCCAGCCAAAAGCGTGGTTACGGCTGGCAGCATTGCCAAACTTCCCGGTAAAGTACGGCATCATGGCTTCGAGCACGCGGGGATCCATGGGAGTGGTAGCGTGGTAATCCATGTAAATCGGCAGCTTTACGCCGTTCGCCGTCTCGTGAGGGGTCTCAATGCTGCTCATGATACTTTCTCTCCTGATAAACTTTATCATTCTTTTTCCGCAGAGTACCATGCCATGGTACTGTTACGGCTTGAAATTCTTATCTCATTGATTCTAATTCGCTAAAATGACAAGTCCTGCATTTTTAGGTGCTTGGGCGACCGTCATATCCGGATCACAAAGATCTGATATGTAGATGCTGCTTAGCAGGTCCCGGATGCTGTCATTCACCTTGCTCAGCGGCTCTTTGATGGTGCAACTGCTGGTGAGGTCGCAATTTCCATGCACTGTGACGCACGAGGTGATAAACAGTGGCCCGTCAATGGCCCGGATCACCTCAAACGCAGAAACCTCATGCGGACCACGGGCGAGTTCATAGCCACCGTTGATGCCGGCATGCGAGATCAGAATCCCGGATTTCACCAGCGTTTGCAATATCTTAGCCAGTAGCTGGGACGGGATGTGGTACGCCGCTGCAATGTCCTTGGCACTGAAGGCTGGGTTGACCCGCGTGGATATGCCATCTGCCCAGCGCCCCTGTTCGGCCAGAAACTTGACGGCCATCAATCCATAATCTGCTTTTTTGGTGAGCCGTAGCATGTAAACCTGCCCGACGTGGAATCTCCCCTGTTCCGGCAGCTTCCCGCAAAATCACGGGAGCCCCCGAAAAATAGACCATTCCAGTCTGCGTTTAGTGTACGGCGATTCCTGTCCACTTGGCAATAGTTTGTAGAAGGAAGGTTTTTTACCAATTTGGGATTTGACAAGGGTGTCTTTACAAAGGAAAATCCTGCCATCGTGGTTCAGACCCGCTGATTGGTAGATCCTTCATGAATTCGAACATGAATTCGAATTGCAAGCACCCCAGGATTCGCGTGGTGGCACGCGATGAGGACGAGGACATTGAATACGTGGAGTGCCTGGAATGCGGGGAGGTCTTCGACTCCGACGAGTTCCGGGACATGGCCATTGAGGAAGCTACCAAGAAAGATGAAAGCTGAACAGCCACGCTGTCAGTGCGAAGCGGAGTTAGAGGCGCTGAGCACGGCGAGCCGGCGACCGACCAGCCATACATAGTGAAAACCAGAAACAACTGTCAGCACAACGGTACTGGCCATGGCTCCGCGACGCAGCAGAACCACCCATGCGGGCGCATACAACTGACTGAGCAGGGCCGTCGTAACGGCTGCGATCTGCGCAAGCGTGTTTGCCTTGCCGAAAATACTGGGACGAAAGTCCCGCAGCCCAACCGTCGCAAACAGCAACGTGGCAACCAGCAGAATGCCAAGATCGCGGCTGAAGACAAGAACCGTGATATAGCGGCGCACCAGACCGACTTTTGTCAGCACCAGAAAGAGCGTGCTGAGCAGCAGTTTGTCTGCAATTGGATCCAGATATTGGCCAAGCACTGTGCGCTGATGCAGCCAACGCGCCAGAAGGCCATCCAGGCCGTCGCTTAGCCCCGCCAGCAGAAACAACACAAAGGCAACGCGAAAATCCCGCTCCAGCACAGCATTTACCAGAAATGGAATGATGCACAGGCGCAGAAGCGTTAACTGGTTCGGAGCAGCACGAAGTTGACTGAGCACGTTGAACTTTCTCCAGGCGTACAAAAACGGGCAGGCCCAGACTCATCCTAGCGCAATTGCCCCTTTAAATGCCTGAAATGCAACCACATTTGCTCATTTGAGAAGGGCGATTTACACTGAATCTGCCGCACTATGCAGGCGCGTAGCTCAGTTGGTTAGAGCGCTACCTTGACACGGTAGAGGTCAGGAGTTCGAGTCTCCTCGTGCCTACCATATATTCAATCACTTACAGCTTCTGCAGAAATGGCCGAGGGTTCAAAAAGATTCTCCCTGCCTTCGCCCCCATCGTTTCCTACAGCATTCTCGCCACCCTCGACTGAGCTTTTCGCTTGTCCGAAGTCACGGCCTGCGCATAAACATCCAGCGTGATCTTCGTACTCGCATGGCGCAACAACTCCTGCACTACCTTGACTGACCGGCCCCGTTATTCCTGAACCAGTTGCAATGATAGTCTTCGGCCAGAACTGAGCCTGTAAAGGCGGAGGGTTGGCTGATGAAGAAGAAGCGCTTCAGCGTGGAGCAGATCATAGGAGTGTTGAAGCAGGCGCAGGTTGGCATCTTCCCACTTCAGCAACCGGGATATTGACAGCGCGGGATAACAGCCCAGCCACTCCATGGCTCGAAGATTTTCAGGGGTTTCGCAGGCGATCTATTGCATGTTTACTTCGCCACTCAAAATGATGCGTTATTGGCGGCGCCCCATTCGATAGTCGAGGTACAGGACGCGTGCCTTGATCTGGCCGTCCATCCGGTATTTCGGAAGTTGCGCCATTTTGATCATATGGAGGATTCCGCCCGGGTTGCCTTCGCTTTCTTCAGCAAGGAACTGCAACGCGCTTTCAAGGTTGGATGCGCACAAGGAAGTTCGTTCCGCTTCCCGCTGTGCAAATGCAAGCGCGACAGCGGGAGTAAAGTTCTTTATCTCTACACGTTCTGAACGGTCTGAGCACATTGGCAGCAATGTCCCAATGTCTTCCATGTGGGGAGTGCGTGCAGCAAAGTACACGGGCGTGCGCCCATAGTAGTTCATTTCCTTAATCATGCCGGTCAGAACGCGTGACGGTCCAGACAAATGATCGAGCACGAGGATGAATGGTCCCAGACCCAGGGCCCTCTGAACAATTCCCTTGAGAGAGGAGGTGCTCAGCGCTTGCGGGTCTGAAGGCAGTCGTACCTCTCGTTTATTCAAACTGCGAAGCTTTTCGACCAGCGCGAGCACAAGATCGCGAGGCGACTTTAGATGGCTGACATACAGGGCCCATGGTTGTGTCTTGACGAAGACCTCAAGAAGGCGTGTTTTTCCCACAGTCTCAGGCCCGAAAATCAGCATGCATTTTCGCTTTTGGGCCTGCGCCTGCAACCGCGCCATCTCTTCAACCCTGTCGACCGCTGCCAGATAGTTCGCTGTTGGCGTTTGCTGAAGGATGGACACGGCCATGCGGAACCTCACTCCCTGGCTGCGCCAGCGGGGCGAACATCCTTTGCGGGAAATCGTTGATGACTCGCTTGTATGATGGCGTGTGCTGCATCAAGGTCCTTCCAGCCAAGCACTTTGGTCCGTTTTCCCTCAAGGTCTTTGTAGATCGAAAAAAAGTGTTCTACCTCGCGAAGAATATGTGGCTGTACTTCGGTGTAGTTTTGAATGCTACTGAAGCGGGGATTGCCTGTCGCGTATGCCAGAATCTTCTCATCCGGCACACCCTGATCGAGCATCTGGAAGAGGCCGATCGGACGAGCCGTGTAGACGCAGCCGGGAAATGTGGGCGCATCCCCAAGCACCAGGATGTCAAGTGGATCGCCATCGTCGGCCAAAGTGCGAGGAATAAATCCGTAGTCAGCGGGATAATGCACAGGCGAGTGCAGGTTGCGGTCCAGCCGAAAGACGTGAAGCTTCTTATCGTACTCGTACTTATTAATGCATCCCTGGGGGATCTCGATCACAGCCGTGACGATTTCGGGGGATTCATCTCCGATGGGCAGGCTTAGATAGTCAATCATTTCGCTCCTTTTGCTGTTTAAGAGCGCGGGAGCGAGAACACCCCTACGCCTCTGTAGGAGTCATCAGCCTTCCGTATCCAGAGGCATTTAATGGCGGATTCCTTCACCAATGCAGCATCTCAGTAGTAACACAACTGCAAATCCAGTGGCAACCGGGGCGTAGTCACTGACTGTTTGTGGAGACCACGGGGCCATTTCTGCGCAACTTCGTGACTCTAGTCAACGGCCTGAGCGCCGCCGGGTAAATCGTCGAACGGAAGGACAACTGCGAGCTGACGCTGGAGGCGTATCCAGGCTGGCTTGGCCGTGAAGGCGATTAAGGCAACAGCAGCACTACTGTAGAGGTGTACGCCTTCTTGAAGGGAGTGCTCAACTGCCGCTCCCTGTTGGTAGCGCCGGTTCAATGCGTGCGGCTTCGGCTTACACTCTCTCTGCTTTTGCTTGAACGCCGACAATGACAAGGCAAAGCATTCTACGGCAGCAAAATGCAACCGGTGCCATCGCAGCATCGTGTTACCATCAGCCACAATCACCGCGCTGCACTGCAACTTCTCGATCACATCTTTGCCGCTCCGCGATGGGCTCCTCGATATTGAGATCGCCTTTTTTGCCAGCCACAAACCAATCACATATCAACTTGATTCATTGGAAGCACCTTTTCAGCAACTGGCGCTGCCCCGTAACAGCCACGGCTTGCCACAAATTCATCCGGAGGCAATGGCCATCTATATGCTGGCCTAAGTATATTTTTTTCTGTTGTTTGCGAAAGCGGCAGTGGTTTCTTTCCCGCGCATTTACACTCTTGCAACCATGCAGTTGCTGTACTCCATCCAGCAATACGAAATCAAAGTTGCTATGCTTCAAAATGCGATAATAGACAGATATGGCGTTCAGCCTGTTCCGGCAAACCATGGATAACAGAGTCCAGCGCAGAAGCGGCTTGTACATGATTTGGCAGCGGGAACAGAGGGGGAAGGACAAGCATATTTGTGCTCGCCCAAACCACAGAAAATTTCTCAACGCCATTGGGAAGACATGACAAGAGCCGGCCTACATCCTCTGCAGGAAATTCTTCTACAACGCATTGCCATCATTGATGGCGCGATGGGCACCACCATCCGCACCTACGGCATGACGGAAGCCGACATCCGTGGGCAGCGGTTCAGGGACGCCCCAAAAGACCTGCTGAATAATGGTGATATTTTTTCGCTGACCCGGCCAGATATTATCTGCGACATTCACCGCCGCTTTCTGGAAGCGGGCGCCGACATCATTGAAACAAACACATTCGGCGCAACGAGCATCTCCCAAAGCGAGTTCTTCGTAGACGATCCGCGAGAGCATGGTGGCCGCAAAGATCCAGAGTTCTACCAGAAGATTATCGACGATTCCTTCCTGGGCGATCTTGCATGGGAGATCAACGAGCAGTCTGCACGGCAGTGCCGCGAATGGGCAGACCGCGTGGCCAATGCAACATCCCGGCAGCGGTTCGTGGCTGGCGCTATCGGCCCGCTCACCGTGTCACTTTCCAATTCGCCCGATGCGGAAGACCCGGGATTCCGCGTTGTCGCCTTCGATCAGGTAAAGGCAGCCTATGTGCAGCAGGTGCGCGCCTTGATTGCTGGCGGCGTCGATCTGTTGCTGGTGGAAACCATCTTCGATTCGCTCAACGCAAAGGCCGCCCTCGTCGCCATCCGCGAGGTCTTCGATCAGGATGGAAAGGAGCTGCCAATTATGCTTTCCGCTGCGGTAGGCCGCGGTGGCGAAACCATGATTTCAGCTCAAACGGTGCAGGCCTTCTGGACAGCAGTCGAGCATGCGAAGCCACTGTCCGTCGGCCTGAACTGTTCGCTTGGCCCGGACCTGATGTATCCCTTTCTTGAAGAGCTTTCCGGCAGGGCCAACGTGGCCATCTCCGCATACCCCAATGCCGGACTGCCCAACCCGCTTTCGCCGACTGGGTTCGATCTGGAACCAAAGGACATGGCGCGGTATCTCAGCGAGTTTGCACATGGAGGTCTGATCAATATAGCTGGTGGCTGCTGCGGCAACACGCCAGAACATATCGCCGCTATTGCGAAAGCACTGGACGGACAACCACCCCGCGAATTCGGTTCCGTCTCCGTTGCAGAGTCATACGCTGGAAAGAGCAAGGCATGAACTTAGTTACAGCAAGTGAAATAAAGCCACTTCGTTTGTCTGGCTCACAACCGTTTACGCAACAGCCAGGTGTTTTCATCATGATTGGCGAGCGGACCAATGTGGCTGGTTCCCCCAAATTCGCAAAATTGGTCAAGCAAGGCAAGTACGAAGAAGCCGTCAGCATCGCACGGCAGCAGGTGGAGAACGGTGCAAACGTCATCGATATCTGCATGGATGAAGGCATGATTGATGGCGTCGCCGCCATGACGCGCTTTTTACAACTGCTTGCGAGCGAGCCTGAGGTTGCAAAAGTCCCGTTCATGATCGACTCCTCCAAATGGGAAGTCATCGAAGCTGGGCTCAAATGTCTGCAAGGCAAAGGCATTGTCAATTCAATTTCATTGAAAGAGGGCGTAGCTAAATTTCGCCAGCACGCCGCCACTGTTCACAAATACGGTGCTGCAGTTGTTGTTATGGCCTTCGACGAGCAAGGGCAGGCCGCTACTTATGAAGATAAAACCCGCATCTGCGGGCGCGCCTACCGCATTCTGGTGGAGGACATTGGCCTTCCCCCGGAAGACATTATCTTTGATCCCAACATCCTCACTGTGGCAACGGGCATGGAGGAACACAACAACTATGCTGTCGATTTCATCAACGCAACCCGGTGGATCAAACAGAATCTTCCACATGCAAAAGTAAGCGGTGGCGTTTCGAACATCTCCTTCAGCTTTCGCGGGAACAATAAAGTACGCGAGGCCATGCACGCCGCATTTCTTTATCATGCCATTGCGGCCGGCCTTGATATGGGCATCGTCAATGCTGGCCAATTGGAAATTTACGAGGAAATTGAACCCGAACTGAAGAAACTGGTCGAGGATGTTTTGCTCAACCGTGGCCCGGATGCAACTGAGCGGTTGGTTGAGTATGGCGAAATACTGAAGGCTGCCGGTGCGGGCACAACAGCAAACGAGAAGAAGATCGAAGAGTGGCGCAACGGTACAGTAGAAGAGCGCCTCACGCACGCCCTGGTCAAAGGCATTGATGCCTATATAGATGCTGACACGGAAGAAGCTCACGCAAAACTTGTCCGCCCGCTGCTGGTCATTGAAGGTCCATTGATGGCGGGCATGGGTGTTGTCGGCGATCTGTTTGGTGCCGGAAAAATGTTCCTGCCGCAAGTGGTCAAGTCTGCCCGCGTGATGAAAAAGGCCGTCGCTTATCTGACTCCATTCATGGAAGCGGAAAAGGCGGCCGCGGCCGCGGCTGGCCAACAGGTCAGAACGCAAGGAAAGATCGTCCTTGCCACCGTCAAGGGCGATGTTCACGACATTGGCAAAAATATCGTTGGCGTCGTCCTGGCCTGCAACAACTACGAAGTTATTGACATGGGCGTAATGGTTCCAGCTGAAAAAATTCTGGAGCGCGCCCGGACCGAGAACGCTGACATCATTGGGTTGAGCGGCCTGATCACTCCATCGCTCGATGAAATGGTGCACGTGGCCCGCGAAATGGAGCGGCAGGGTTTTCAACAGCCGCTGCTCATTGGCGGAGCCACCACCAGCCGCGCGCACACTGCCATCAAAATTGCGCCCCACTACAGCCAGCCTGTCGTGCATGTAACAGATGCCAGCCGCGCCGTACCAGTCACCACCAGCTTGCTAAGCGATGAGATCAAGCCTGCCTTTGTTGCGCAGCATTATGCCGAATATGCAGAGGTGCGCAAAGCACATGCCGCGCCCCGCCAACAAACCATTCCAATCGAAACTGCGCGCTCCAGACGTACACCTGTTGAATGGCGCACAGAGGACATCGCCGCCCCGGAATTCACCGGTGTGCGCGTCTTGAACTCCTTTCCGCTTGCTGTTCTTCGTGACTTTATTGACTGGTCTCCGCTCTTCCATACCTGGGGCCTCAAAGGCATTTACCCTCGCATTCTGGAAGATGAAAAGCAGGGCGCTCAGGCACAACAGATTTTTGCAGACGCCAACGTGATGCTGGACAAGATCATCCAGGAACAACCCATCACCGCTCATGGAGTCTACGGCTTCTTCCCTGCCAATGCTGTGGGCGATGATATTGAGCTGTATACAGACAACTCGCGGCAGAAGGTACTCGATCGTTTTTACTTCCTGCGTCAGCAGGCAAACCGTGAAGGCAATGAGCCCTGCCGTTCGCTCGCAGACTTTGTCGCGCCCAAGGAAACCGGACTGCCGGATTACATTGGTGCCTTCGCCGTCACCAGTGGCATTGGACTAAAAGCACTCTGTGACCGCTATCGCGCAGAGTATGACGATTACAGCGCAATTATGGCAGAGGCACTCGCGGACCGTCTGGCCGAAGCATTTGCAGAATGCCTTCATAAGCGCGTGCGTGAAGAGTGGGGCTATGGCCGCGAAGAGCACCTCGGTAGAGAAGATCTGATCCACGAAAAATATCGTGGCATCCGCCCCGCTCCGGGGTATCCTGCGTCTCCCGATCACACCGAAAAAGGGACCATCTGGCGGCTGCTGAATGTAGAGGCCAATACAGGGATGAAGATCACCGAGTCTTTTGCGATGTGGCCGGGCTCCAGTGTGAGCGGAATCTACTTTGCTCACCCACAATCGCGCTACTTCAGTCTCGGCAAAATTGGCCGCGACCAGGTCGATGATTATCAACAACGCAAAGGAATGGGCATGGAAGAAGTTGAGCGCTGGCTTGGGCCAAATCTCAACTATGACCCGGCGGGATAATCACCACTGATTTATTTGCAACAATGAACACAAAGCGCAACCAAAGCTACTTTTGTCCGGTTTTTTCTTGTCAACTGCTGCCAGATTCGCCGGGCAGTCCAGTCTTACACTCACTCTGCTTTTGCGCTATAGCGGTTTTCCAGTTGGTGTAGAGGGAAGTGACGCCCTGAATGGCTTTTCCTCAAGAAAAAGCCGTCCTGCATGTCCCCGGAAACTCCACGAAAACTGTTGTCCCGCTATAGCGGGACAACACAAGCTCTGGCAGCGTCGGCCGGCACATTCCGACACACGTTTGGCAAAGGTTTTATGGGGACGGCGGAACAACGGCGCGACTGGCGAACCATTTATTCTTCCCGTCCGGGGCCTCTGGCACACTGCAGAACCATCAGGACACCGCAACCATTGGCCTGGTGTGATGGCACGGCAGAAAGCAGGGAGACTGGTAAGACACGTACCCTATGTATATAGCAAACACGAGGGACCCGTCTTTAGACTCAATGACTGTCCGGTGAATGCGTCGTGCCGCTCATTTCCTTTGCTTTTTGTCGATATGTATCCGCTCGATGCTCATATTCTTCCGCCTCTGCCTTGTAATACTGGAGGCGTCTCCTCGCAGTATCTACAGGAGTTGGATACTTTGGAGAAAGATAGGGGGCCGCGAGACGGCGGTTCAACTCTGTCTGTTCGTCCTTCGCCTTTTGGGTATTTTGCTCATGTTTTCGATCGAAGTAGTCCGCAAGCGCATTGAATTCGTCCGGAGTATGGGCGGTGCGAATCAGGCGCATCAATTCTGAATGAGAGTAAATGTGGTTAGCAGCCGGAGCGGTCTGGGCGTGTGCCATATTGGGGACAGCAGAAATAGCGAGAATGGCCGTTACCAGGAACCTGGTTTTCATGCAAATGTTCCTTTCTCCACCTGTTCTGCTCTGTGAGCCGTAATGGTGGCGTAAGTAGCGAAAGCTGTTTCTATTTAATCTGCGAACTGCCCTAAAACAGAAGCAGCGAGAGTAAGAGAAGCCGCAGGCCCGGAGCCGGCGCGACCAGCAGGGAGTGGCGGCCGGGCACTCCCTGCAAAAAAGTGTATGCCTTACAGTAACCCTGCTTTTGCTTTAGCCGCAAGCGGGAACTGGTCAAGTTTAATTTAAGCAGCGCAACCAATTCTGCGATTTCCAAAACGTGATCGCTGATGCCAGCTTCCATCGCGGCTGTCGGCCAAGAGCAATCAGGCCCGGCTGTTTGGTCCCAGAGATAGATGGTGCATACTTTTCTGAACGCCAGAAGGAGGCACTATGGGACAGGTACTTCACGGGAGCCCCGCGGGGATAGACCCTTGGCCGTCGATACTTTGTAGCTCTCGATCAAGGCCCCCCCGCACACGCGGGAGTGCCTGCTGATCCGTGCTGAACGACGATGGTGCAGTGCCAGAGTGATCGAAGCGTTGGCCGACGTGATGGTGATGAAAGGAATTCCGGAACACCTGCGTTCGGACAATGGCCCGGAGTTCGTGGCCAAAGAGCTGCGAAAATGGCTGGCAGGTACGGGAGCAAATACGTTGTACATCGAACCAGGTAGCCCGTGGGAGAACGGCTACTGCGAGAGCTTCAACAGCAAGCTGCGGGATGAGTTTCTGAACGGAGAAATCTTTTACTCGATGAAAGAACTGCGCGTGCTGGCTGAACGCTGGCGCGTCCACTACAACACGGTCAGGCCGCACTCGTCGCTGGGCTACAGGCCACCCGCACCAGCAGCGTGGCTGACCGCAAACAACAAGGGGTGTGGGGAAGTGGAAATCGCTACGCTCTTCCCACTTCCCCACACCCCCGACGGCGGTTATCTGTCTGCACCGGTAACCGTTCAGCCAGCATTCTGCCGTTGGCACTGCTCGCACTGGCAAACGCGGCGCAGATAGTCCCACGAGTAGATGCCGCTCTCGTGTCCGTCATTCCAGGAAAACTTCAACGCATAGCGACCTACCGGAGAAACGGCGCTGGGTCGCGCCGGGGCCTGGTACATCGGCAGCAATTCCGCGGGCCTCGGTTTGTGCTGGCCCGGTTTGCGTCCGGTGGCTTCCCGCTCTTCATGGCAGGTGGCGCATGGACAGGCGTCCCGCAGCCAGGCGAAGGTCCAGTTGCTGCGATGGCCATCGCGCCACTCAATCTCCACCCCGGTGCCTTCCGTCTGATGCACACGCACCTTCACCGGCTCGGTTGCTTCCCGTGGAAGATCGCGCTCCGTCGCAGACTCCTTCTGCGCTTCTTCCGCGTTCACAAAACGGATTCCCTCATGACTCATCGCAACTCACTCACAGCCAGGTTCGGCTGTCTTTCCTGCTCTCCATTGTCTCCGATTCGTCTCTTCTGCGCTAACGACTGCGATTGGCACGGTCAAAACGCAGCTTCAAAATCAAAATGCTCACCGAGAGCAGCAGCGTTACCGCATTGGACACGATCACCGGCATGGAATGAATCGAAAGCCCATACACCAGCCAGAGAAAGACCCCCAGAGAAAACAGCAGAAACATACCCAGCGAAATATCACGCGCCGAACGCAATTGCAGCACGCGAACCAGTTGCGGCACAAAGGAAACGGTTGTGCAGAAGGCGGCTGCGAAGCCGATCATCTCCACCAGACTGAGGTGCATGATTGTTATGCCTGCTTCCAGAAGAAATATGCAGCGACAGCAAAACCAAACAGAATAATGGCAGGACGCAGCACGCGGTCGCTCATGCCCCGCGCGTAGCGTGCTCCCAGGTAACCGCCAATGGCGCAGGCCACCATCATCACAATGCAGTAGTGCCATACCACGGCGCGGTCCAGAATGAACGTAATCACCGCAACCCCGTTGGCCACAGTCGTGGTGATCACCTTCAGTGCATTCACCTCTACCAGGCGCGCCACGCCAAACAACGACAGCACCGTCATGGTAATGAAGCCAGCGCCCGCACCAAAATAGCCGATGTAAAAGCAGACCAGCGTCAGGCACAAGGCCAGCGGCAGCACCGGAATCTGCTTCTCTTCCGTGTTGGACGCATTTCTGCGGCGAATCCAGCGCGAGACCGGCCCGCTGATGGAAAACATTGTTGCCCCCAGCAGAAACAGCCACGGAACCAGGCGCATAAAGCTGCTCTGGCTGGTGTGCAGCAGCGTCCATGCGCCAGCCACGCCACCAATCAAGGCCGCCACCATGACCGGCAGCACCAAGCGCAGATTCGTCTTGACGTCCTGATAGTAGGCGAAAATAGAAGTGAACTGCCCCGGCCACAACGCCACCGTGTTGGTGGCATTGGCCTCCACCGGAGGCACGCCCACATGCAGCAAGCTCGGGAAGGCAAGAAAACCTCCGCCGCCGGCGACCGCATTCACGATTCCGGCAAGAAATGCGGCAAAGCCCAGCCAGAGATATTCATAAAAAGGAAAGGCGTGCATTGTCTTAATTGTATCGTTGTCCGCGAACGGAAGGCTGCACGCTAAAGCAAAAGCAGAGATGGCGTAAGACGAAGCCGCGGGCTCTGAGTCGGCGGCGACCAACAGAGAGCGGCGACCAGGCACTCTCCCTGCAAAAGCCGCACACCACACAGCAGTTCTGCTTATGCTCTAAACCGCCAGCTCTGGCGTGGCCGCAATCAGTTGCCGGGTGTACTCCTGCTGCGGGCGCCCGCACACCTGCTCGCTTTCGCCAATCTCCACCAGCCGGCCGCGCTGCATCACCGCAACCCGCGTGCACAAATAGCGCACCAGCGGCATGGAATGCGAAATGAACAGATACGTCAGCCCGAACTGCCGCTGCAACTGCTGCAACAGGTTGATGATCTGCGCCCCAACGCTCACATCCAACGCCGAAACCGGCTCATCCAGCACCAGAAACTCCGGCTGCAGCGCCAGCGCCCTTGCAATGTTGATGCGCTGCCGCTGTCCGCCGGAAAACTCATGCGGATACCGCCCCAGCGCCGACTCGTCCAGCCCCACCGCCTGCAACAACTCCACCACGCGCCGCTGCGAATCCTTCGCAGCCAACCCGTTCTTCATTTCTTTGCGGTGAATCATCAGCGGCTCGGCAACAATCTCGCGCACACGCATGCGTGGATTCAGCGCCGCGTAAGGGTCCTGAAAGACAATCTGCATCCGCTGCCGCAAGCGGCGCATTTGCTGTGGACTGGCAGCCAGCAAATTCTGCCCATCGAAGCGTACTTCGCCGGAAGTGGTCTCGATCAGGCGCAGCACCATCCGCGCCACCGTGCTCTTGCCAGAGCCGGATTCCCCCACCAGCCCCAGCGTTTCGCCGCGAAAAATGGAAAATGAAACGTCCTCCACCACGCGCACGCTCTGTGCACCGCGTCCCGGCAAGGCAAATCCTCCCTTGCCGCGGGGATACTCCTTCACCAAATGCCGTGCTTCTACCAGAGGTTGCGTGCTGGACTGCATAGCAGGATGCTAACATCCACACGCCGGGATTCGCACTCATGGCAGTGGTTATGGATGCGCATCACCACGTCTGGCATTACATGCCGGGGGAGCACGGCTGGGTTGAGGACAGCATGGCCCGCTGCGCTACAATTTACCCCATGAAGACCTCTCCGCGGCCGCCTGGAAGGAATGGAGCGGCACCCCGTCCATCTCCGGAAAAATCCTCATCCGCACGGACGATTATGGCAAAAGCAGACCACGGCGCTACACGGCACCGCGTTCGCGGCTGGCACGCACCAGATTCAGAAAACTGCACAGAATACCGGTCTCCCGCAGCGGCGACCAGGCCATCACCAGTTCAATCACGGCATGTGCGTTCGTCAATGGGCAAAAGACCAGGTCATTCGTGGCAAATTGCTGCATGTTGATGGGCAGAATCGCAATGCCCTCGCCCGCCTGCACCAGCGTGGTAATGGTGGACCACACCGGCGAAACCGAGGCAATCTCCGGCGCGATGCCTGCCTCCGTGCAGAGCGAAAAAATCTTGTCATGCAGTACGGAGGAGGTATCGCGCCCGCAAAGAATGAACCGCTCGCTGGAGAGCGACCGGATGTCCACCGGCCCGGAAGCCAGCGGATGGTCCTTCGGCAGCACGGCAAACAGCGGATCGAGCCGCAGCGTCTCCGAGCACATCTCGCGGTCCAGATGCGGCTCCAGCGGCCGGGTAAAGGCCACGTCGATGGTGCCTTCCAGCAAGGCGCGCGATTGCATGGTTGAGGTCATCTCCAGCAGTGAAACGCGGACTTCGGGATGTTTCTGCCGAAAATTTCGGATAAGCCTGGGAAGAGCGGTTCCCATCCCTCCGGTAAAAAACGCAATGGTCAGCTCACCCACCTCGCCGCGCAAGGACCGTTGAGCCATGGTGACTGCCTGTTGCGCATTCTCCAGAACGTTTCTGGCCTCTGTCAGAAAAATCCGGCCATGAGGGGTGAGTCCGACCTTGTGCTGCTGCCGCGTCAGCAATGGGACTCCGATCTCGTCTTCCAGGTCGGCAATCTGCTCGCTGATGGCCGATTGCGACACATGCAGCGCCCGTGCCGCCCGACTGAAGCCCTGTTGATCGGCCACAGCACAGAAATAACGGAGGTGGCGTAGTTCCATACTGGTACCTCAAAACATCTATGACGGCATTCTATCGGTTTTTCCGATATAAATCATCACATCAAACTGCGCTACCTTTAGCTGAAATACTGAATCTATTGTTTATGGGACTTCGTCCTTACGATATAGATCCATTCTCAACACAGCTTAAGAGCAGGTGGAGGTTGTAATCCCAGCATGTGGATTGTCAAAGTCGCACTCACCCGTCCATACACCTTCATCGTTCTGGCGCTGCTCATTCTGCTGCTCAGTCCGGTGGTCATCAGCCGCACGCCAACAGACATCTTTCCGAACATCAACATCCCTGTCGTCTCCGTGGCCTGGACGTACACCGGGCTGAATCCCGAAGAGCTTGAAGGCCGCCTGACCACGCCGTATGAAAAGGCGCTGACGACGCTGGTCGACAACATCCAGCACATTGAGTCCACCACCTACAACGGCGTCGTCGTCATTAAGATCTTCCTGCAGCCCGGCGCCAGCCTGGACACGGCCAATGCGCAGGTCACGGCCACATCGCAGTTCATGCTGCGCCAGTTACCACAAGGAACGCTGCCGCCGGAAATCATCAACTTCAGCGCATCGAGCGTTCCAATTCTGCAACTTTCGCTCTCCGGCAAGGGCCTGTCCGAAGCGCAATTGAACGACTACGGCATGAACTTCGTCCGTCCCCAACTGGTCACTGTTCCGGGCGCAGTCGTTCCGTATCCATATGGCGGCAAGCAGCGGCAGATCAGCATCAGCGTCATGCCCAGGCGCATGCAGTCCAAGGGCATTGCGCCATCGGACCTGTTGTCTGCCCTGAACAACCAATATTTGGTGCAGCCTTCGGGAACCATCAAGATCGGCGAGAGCGAATACGACGTATTGACCAACGGTGCGCCGCGCACGCTGGATAAGGTGGGCAGTATTCCGGTAAAGCAGGTGAATGGCGCTACGGTTTATGTGCGCGACATCGCCACCGTCAGCAACGGTTTCCAGTTCCAGACCAATATTGTGCGCCAGAACGGGCAGCGCGGTGTGCTGGTCAGTATTTTGAAGGCCGGCAACGCTTCCACGCTGGATGTTGTCAGCGGCATCCGCAAGATGCTGCCGCGCGTGTCCTCCATTGTTCCGCCGGCGCTCAAAATTGTTCCGCTCAATGACCAGTCCGTCTTTGTACGCGGAGCCATTACCGGTGTAATCCGCGAGGCCGTACTGGCCGCTGGGCTGACGGCACTGATGATTCTGCTCTTCCTGGGCAGTTGGCGCAGTACGCTCATCATTGCCGTCTCCATTCCGCTCTCTATTCTCACTTCGGTCATCATCCTGAGTTTCCTGGGCGAGACCATCAACATCATGACGCTCGGCGGCCTAGCGCTGGCGGTCGGTATTCTGGTGGACGACGCAACCGTGACCATCGAAAACATCGAGCGTTTTCTGGAAGAGGGCTATCCGCTGTACGATGCCATACTGGAAGGCGCGGCGCAGATTGCCGTTCCGGCACTGGTCTCCACCCTCTGCATCTGTATTGTGTTTCTGCCCATGTTTTTCCTCAACGGCGTCGCCCGCTACCTGTTTGTGCCGCTGGCAGAGGCGGTAGTCTTCGCCATGCTGGCCTCGTACGTGTTCTCGCGGACGCTGGTGCCTACGCTGGCCATGTATCTGCTGCGCGTCAAGGAGCACCACAAAGCGCCTGCCAACATCTTCGGCCGCATGCAGCGCTCCTTTGAGCGCGGTTTTGAGCGCACACGCGGCAGCTATGAAGGCTTGCTGGAGAAACTCGTGCTCCGGCGGAAGACATTCGTTCCACTCTTTCTTCTGGTCTGCCTCTGCGCTTTTCTGCTGGCTCCGTGGCTAGGGCAGGACTTTTTTCCCAAGACCGACAGCGGAGAGTTCATCCTGCACGTGCGCGGAGCCACCGGCCTGCGCATTGAAGAGACCGCGCGCCTCAGCGATCTGGTGGAGCAGGTCATCCGTCAGAAGATTCCCGCCAACGAACTGCACAATATTCTGGACAACATTGGCCTGCCCTACAGCCCGATGAACACCATGCACAGCACCGACGGCACCATTGGCGCCGCCGATGCGGACATCATGGTCTCGCTGCAGCCCGACCATCACCCTACAGCTGACTACATCCGCATTCTGCGCGAGGAACTGCCGCGGAAGTTTCCCGGAACCACGTTCTACTTTCTGCCAGCCGACATCACCACGCAAATTCTGAACTTTGGACTGCCTGCGCCGATCGACATCCAGCTTGAAGGCAACAACGCGGTCGCCAGCCACGCTCTGGCCGTGAAGATGCTGGCGCAGTTGCGCCAGGTGCCAGGTCTGACCGACCTGCGCATCCAGCAGCCCTTCAACTACCCCACGTTCAACATTGACGTGAACCGCACCAAAGCCTCGCAGGCCGGCTATACCGAAAAGGACGTCACCACCAGCGTTCTGAATACGCTCAGCAGCAGCTTCCAGACCAGTCCCATGTTCTTCCTCAACTGGCGGAACGGCGTCAACTACCCCATGACGGTGCAGACACCACAGTACAAGATGCAATCCATCAGCGACATTCAGAACATCCCCATCAATTCCGCCAATGCCAAATCGCCGGGCATTCTGGCGAACCTGGCCACCATTGGCCGCTCCGAAGAGATGGCCGTGGTTTCGCACTACAACATCCGTCGCGTCGTCGACATCTACGGCGCAGTGCAGGGGCGTGACCTGGGCGGCGTGGGCCGCGACGTACAGCGCATTGTGGATGCAGACAAACACCTGCTGCCGCGCGGCACCTTCGTCTCCATTCGCGGACAGCTGGCCACCATGCGCACCTCGTATCTCGGTCTGCTGGGCGGCCTGCTCTTTGCCATCGTACTGGTGTACCTGCTGATCGTGGTCAACTTCCAGTCCTGGGTTGATCCCTTCATCATCATCACAGCATTGCCCGCGGCACTGGCAGGCATTGTGCTGTTCCTGTTCCTCACGCACACGGCGCTCAGCGTTCCAGCACTAATGGGCGCCATCATGTGCATGGGCGTGGCCACAGCCAACAGTATTCTGGTGGTCTCCTTTGCCAAGATCCGGCTGGAGCAGCACGGCGATGCAGTGAAGGCCGCAATAGAGGCCGGTGCGACCCGCTTCCGCCCGGTCGTCATGACGGCGCTGGCCATGATCATCGGTATGATTCCCATGGCGCTTGGCCTTGGCGATGGCGGCGAGCAGAACGCGCCGCTGGGCCGCGCCGTCATCGGTGGCCTGCTGTGCGCCACCGTCGCCACCCTGGTTTTTGTGCCTTCGGTCTTTGGATTGATTCACGGACGCAAGCACACACAGTCCGCAACTGCGTCCCCGGACGAGGCAGGTCCACAGCATGCGTAACTACGGAGGAAAAAGTTCCATGGACGACATCGCAAAAGAAGAAGTTGCAGTGGCTGCGCACAGAGCCGAACTGGACCAGCAGAAGGGGCCCGACCGGAAGGGCCTGCTGCTGCTCCTCATCGTGTGCGCGGTTGTGCTCGGGGCCGCCATTACAGCCGGCATCCGTTCGCGGCTGGTGAGCGCCAGCGAACTTACAACCAGCACGCATGAGGCCGCCATCCAGAGTGTCCGCGTCATCCACCCCACGCCCGGCTCCGGAACGGAAGAGCTGACTTTACCGGGCAATGCTGAGGCGTATATCGACACGCCGATTTATGCGCGCACCAGCGGCTACATCAAGAAGTGGTACACCGACATCGGCACGCGCGTCCGTCGCGGCCAACTGCTGGCGGTGATCGAAACGCCCGAACTCGACCAGCAGTTGCAACAGGCGGAGGCAGACCTGAAGACGTCACAGGCCAACCGGCAGATTGCGCAGATTACCGCGACGCGCTGGGAAAAAATGCTGGCCAAAAACGCCGTCTCCGCGCAACAGACGGACCAGGCCCGCAGCACGCTGCTGGCAAGCCAGGCAACGGTTGCTGCCAACGAAGCCAATGTGCGCCGCCTGCAGCAGCTCGTCTCCTTTGAACGCGTGACCTCTCCCTTCGATGGCGTCATCACCGTACGCAACATCGACATCGGCGATCTGGTGGCCGCTGGAGCCAATACACCACCACAGGAAATGTTCCACCTGGCCCAGATCCGTACATTGCGCGTCTTCGTTGCCGTGCCGGAGGCCTACGCCGGCGACATTAAGAACGGCATGCGCGTCCGCGTCACGCTGGACGCACAGCCGGACCTGCTGATTTCTGGCACCGTGGTGCGCAATGCCAATGCGATCAACCAGAACTCCCGGACCCTGAATGTCGAAGTCGATGTGGACAATCGCGGCGGGCAGTTGATGCCGGGAGCCTATGTCACCGTGCACTTCGGATTCCCGGGCGCCAACAACTCCGTCACCATTCCCGCCAGCACCCTGCTCTTCCGCAAAGAAGGACTGCGCGTCGCACTGGTCTACAACAACCACGTTGTGCTGACGCCCATCACCGTCGGCCGCGATTATGGCGACTCCATCGAAGTCATCCAGGGGCTGACGCCGCAGGATTCGCTGGTGCAGGACCCGTCGGACTCTCTCGCTAACGGAGCCCAGGTGCAGGTCGCATCCCCGGCCAGTGCTGCGGCCGCGAAATCAGGAGTTGCACAATGAAGCTGGCAACATCGGGAAGATCGGCACAGAATGGCCTGCTGGCATCGTCTGCCCTGCTGTTGCTGGCAGGCTGCATGGTTGGCCCTAAATATGTTCGCCCCGCCGCGCCGCTGGCGCCATCCTTCAAAGAGGCCCCACCTGCCGCTTTCAAAGCAGTGGGTGGCTGGAAGACCGCGCAACCCCAGGCCGCACTGCCCCGCGGCAAATGGTGGGAGATGTTCCACGATGCGCAGTTGAACGCGCTGGAAGAGCAGATTGACTCCGCCAACCAGACGCTGAAAATTGCCGCTGCCAACTTCCGCGCCGCCCGCGATGCCGTCCGCTACAGCCGCGCTGCCGAAGCTCCAACGATTGGCACTTCGCCCTCCATCAGCTCAGAACATTTGTCGGCAAACCGGCCCTACGCGCTGCAGTTCAACAATACGGGCAGCGCCGGCGACTTCACGCTGCCGTTTGACCTCTCGTACGAAGTCGATCTCTGGGGCCGCATCCGCCGCACCGTGACCGCGGCGCGCGAACAGGCGCAGGCCAGCGCAGCCGACATGGAAACCGCGCGGCTGAGCCTGCATGCGGAACTGGCGATGGACTACATTGAACTGCGCAGCGCCGATGCGCAGGAGCAGCTACTCCGCGATAGTGAAAAAGCCTATGCCGATTCCCTGCAACTCACGCAGACACGGTACGAGGGCGGCATTGCTCCGGAGTCCGACGTCTCGCAGGCGCAGACGCAGCTGGCAGCCGTGCGCGTGCAGGAGACGGACATCCAGGTGCAGCGCCAGCAATATGAACACGCTATTGCCGTGCTCATCGGCAAGCCGCCGGCCGGGCTCACCATTCCCGCAACGCCGCTGAATACGCGTCCGCCAGTCTTGCCCGGCATTCCCGGCCTGCTGCCATCGCAGCTTCTGGAGCGAAGACCAGACATCGCCTCCAAAGAACGCACCGTCGCAGCCGCCAACGAACAGATCGGCATTGCCGAATCTGCCTGGTACCCCACGCTGGGCCTGGGCGCAGCAGCCGGACTGGAAGGCTCTTCCGCACTGAACTGGTTCAACTGGCCCAGCCGCTTTTGGGCCGTCGGACCAATGCTCTCAGAAACGCTCTTTGATGCAGGCCGCCGGCGCGCCACTACAGACATTGCCCGCGCCAACTACGACGCCACCGTGGCCGACTATCGCCAGACCGTGCTGACCGCCTTCCAGCAGGTGGAAGACAACCTGTCCGGGCTGCGCGTGCTGGAAACCGAGGCCCGGCAGCAGCACCAGGCCACCGCCTCGGCTGCGCAATCGCTCAACCTCTCCAACACCCGCTACGAAGGCGGCGTGGACGACTATCTGCAGGTCATCACCTGGCAGACCGCTCTGCTCATCTACCAGCGCAACGACATTGACATCGAGCGTCGCAGGCTGGAGGCCAGCGTACTGCTCATCAAAGCACTCGGCGGGGGCTGGAGCACCGCACAACTGCCAACCTTGTAATCCCGCACAGAAAACAAATGCCCTGCAGCCGTCAAAATTTCCGCCGGATGCAGGGCTTTTCTATTGCTCAATCAATTGCTCAATCAATGTGCGGCCACGGCTCCGGCCTGCGCGGAGCCTTTTGTTCTGCGCACACCAAAAAATCCGTAGTACGCAATGTAGAGGTAGCAAAGCACGGGCAGGATGAACGCCCGGTGCAGACCAATGTGATCGGCAAACGCACCCTGCACCAGCGGAATCACAGCGCCCCCCACAATCGCCATCACCAGCAGGCCGGAACCCTGTCCCGTCAGCGGCCCCAGTCCTTCAATGCCCAGCGTAAAGATGCTGGGGAACATGATGGAGTTGAAGAAGCCGACCGCCAGCATCGTCCACATGGCGACATGACCAAAGGTGGCCATGGAGGTGATGACCAGCAGGCCGGCAATCACCGCCGCCACGCCCAGCACCACGTTGGTGCGCAGCCGTTGCAATGCCACCGAACCCAGAAAGCGGCCAATCATGGCGCCTCCCCAGTAGAGCGACACGTAAGTGGCCGCCACTTTTTCTGTCAGGTGTCCGATCTCTGGCAGGCTGAAATAATTCACCAGAAAGCTGCCGATGGAAACCTCAGCACCCACGTACACAAAGATGCCGATCGCCCCCAGCAACAGTTGACGGTGCTCCCAGTTCCAGATGCTGGCCTTTTCCAACTCGCCCATCGGCCTGAACTCGCGCGTCACATCCAGCCGGGGCAGTTTGAAGACGCCGATGGCCAGTGCCAGCAGAACAATCGTGATGGCGATGCCAATATATGGCAGCTTTACCGAAGAGGCCTGCTCCTGCTGATACGCCAGCAGCGCGGGCGCCGAAAGTTTCTTCATTGCTTCCAAAGTCAGTGGCGCGGCACTCAAAATCAGCAGGCTGCCAAAGTACGGCGCCACCGTGGTCCCCAGCGAGTTGAAGGCCTGCGTCAGGTTCAACCGGCTGGAGGCCGTGCGCGCCGGGCCGAGCACAGTGACATAGGGGTTCGCCGCCACCTGCAATCCGGTAATGCCTGCGGCCAGCACAATCAGCGCTCCCAGAAACAGCGGAAACGACGGCACGCTGGCCGCCGGAACAAACAGCACTGCGCCCGCAGCCATCACCAACAGCGAGACAACCATGGTGCGCTTGTAGCCAATCCACTCCACCAGCTTGCCCGCCGGCATGGCGAAAACAAAATAGGAAGAGAAAAAGCTGAACTGCACCAGCATCGCCTGCACATAATTCAGATTGAAGATGGATTTGAGATGCGGAACCAGAATGTCATTCAGCGAGGTAAGAAAACCCCAGATGAAGAACAAGGTTGTCACCATGGCCATGGCCCGGTGGTTGCTGGACTGCGGTGCGTCAAAGGTTGAAGATTCCGGAAAATTCGAAACTACAGGATTGGCCATCCGTTACACGATCCACTCTTAGATTTTTCTCACAACCGGCGCGCTGGCACAGCCAGCACGCCTGCTCCTGGACATGGCCGGAAACGGCCATGAGGCCATTCCGGTAAATGGCCTCATTCAGTATCGTCGAAATGCGACGAATCATCTACCGATGTAAACGGTGACGCAGGCAAATTCTGCTGATTATACAGATTGCACTTCGGGCTGTTGGCCCACCCATAGCGCACAAACTTCGGAGCAGTCACCTGCGGGCTGCCAACAATGACTGTTGCGCCGTCGATTTTTGCCGTTGCGGGCACAAACTTCCCATCCGTTCCGGCCACTTCAAATCCTTCCAGCGCACCGCCCTTCGCGGTCAGACCACTCTCCGCATGCGTGAACCAGACGCGCAGCACACCAGGCTCCTGCGTCACCTGTTGAAACAGCGGCCCGGAATACTCCAGATCATGCTCGCCATACGCAATTGCTCTGGCCGCAAGCGCCAGACGCTCGCCCACATCCTGCTTGTCCTTTGGATGTATATTGTCAGGATTGCCAATGTCGATCGTCACCGCCATCGCAGTGTTGCGCAGAGCCAGCGTCTGCCGCTGCGCCTCGCGAATGGTCGCCCAATCATCCTGCGGGGCCAACGTGAAACTGGAAATCTGCACAAAGAGGAACGGAAAATCGCCCTGTGCCCAATGACGCCGCCAGTCCTGAATCATCGCCGGGAACAGCCGCGAATACATCGGTGCGCGATCCAGTGCGCTGTTGCTTTCCCCCTGATACCAGATGACCCCGCGAATGGCGAACGGCGTCAGCGGCGCAATCATACCGTTGTAGAGCTGTGCCGGCGCCCAGCTTTGCAGCTCCGGCAGCCAGGGAAGATTCGGCGCGGGCCTGCCTTCCGCCTTGTCCCGGTCCACTGCCTGCCGCAGCAGTTGCACGCTCACCGCTGCGTCCGACATTCTGGCCCATGAAGCAAACACCGGCATCAGGCTGGCATCGCGCGACAAGCCGTCCATGCTGGTCCATGCCTCTGCCACCGTTCCACCCCACGACGAGTCAATCAATCCAATCGGCACATGCTCCTTCTGCTGCACATCGCGCGCAAAGAAGTACGCCACGGCAGAAAAGTCGGCCACCGAATCCGGCGTGCAGGCCGCCCACGGAGCCGCCTTCACATTGCTCAGTGGATAATCCGAGTACGCACGCTCCACGCGCAGCAGGCGAATCTGCGGAGCATTCGCCGCAGCAATCTCCGCCTTGGCGTTGCGCAGCCATGTCATCGGAAACTCCATGTTTGACTGGCCCGACGCCACCCACACATCACCCACCAGCACATCGTCCAACTGGATCGTATTGCTCGCCTTTACCGTCAACGGAAACGGCCCGCCTGCGCTGCCCGGAGCCAGGTAGAGGCTCCACCGTCCCAGCGCATCCGCGTTGGTGCTCTTCACTTCACCGCGAAAGCTCACCGTGACCTTTTCCTGCGGGTCGGCCATGCCCCAGATATGAACCGGACGGTTGCGTTGCAGCACCATGTGGCTGGTAAAAAGTGCTGGCAAAGTCACGGCAGCAAAGGATGGCGCCGATACTAAAAGCAGCGCGCCAAACAACAGCAGAAAGTTCCGATACAAACGCATACTCCTCACCTCTTCAAAAAATGGACTAACGAATCTCAGGACAGGAGACCAGCCTGGAAAACGTGGCCTGCATCTGCAGGAGCCACGCACCACCGGCTCCACCGGCAAAACCGGCTCCACCGGCAAAACCATCTGTCGCCCGCGCTGCGCCATACTATGTCCCTGCAAACGCCCAAAGAGCAGCTTTGCCTCCAGATCGTCCACCGGAAATACAATATGAAACGGGGTGACTGTTGCCACAGGATTCCTCTTCACTTTCTTTCAGACCAGCATACACAATTGCGTCCTGCGCGCCAGCATTTGTAGCGTAAGTTAGTGGTATGCCGCACTCCCGCGCACTGGTGATTGGTGGAACCCGCAATCTTGGCCCCGCACTTGTCCAAAAGCTGCTCGATCGCGGCGATCAGGTCACACTGCTGCATCGCGGAAAAACAAATTACCCATTCCCGTCGCAGGTGGAAGAGCTTTTTGCCGACCGCAGCCAGCCAGACCAGTTTGCCGCTGCGCTGGCCCGCCGCAACTTTGATCTTGTCGTCGACACAACGCTCTACACCGGCGCCGATGCCACAACCACCGCGCAACTGTTGCAGGGCCGCATCGGCCGCTATCTCTTCCTCAGCACAGGACAGGTCTATCTCGTCCGCGACGGCCTGCAGCGGCCATTCCGCGAAGAGGATTACGCTGGCGCAACCATTCCCGCACCCCCACTCGCCCAGCGCCATGACTACGAGAACTGGCTCTACGGCATGGACAAGCGCGCAGCAGAGGATGCGCTCTTCCGCGCAGCGGCAACGGGGTTTCCACTCACCGTGCTGCGCCTGCCCGGCGTCAACAGCGAGCGCGACCACCACGACCGCATCCTCAACTATCTGGCACGGCTACAGGATGGCGGCCCGATTCTGGTTCCTGCAAGCACTGCCGACGTGCCGCACCTCCCCTTGCGCCACGTCTATGGAGAAGACGTAGTGGACGCACTTCTGCTGGCCGCGCAATCACCCGCCGCCGCTGGCCGCGCCTATAATATTTCTCAGGAAGAGACCGCCACCATCGAAGCATTTCTCACGCTTCTGGCACGCATCGCGCAGCGCCCTCTGCAATCAGTAAAAGTCCCGCGGGCGATATTGGAAGCCGCCGGACTCTTGCCATCCTGCTCGCCTTTCAGCAGCCAGTGGATGTCCGCTCTTGACAACACCCGCAGCAGAGCAGAGCTGGGCATGAGCTACACACCGCTCCAGCAGTATCTGGAACGGATCGTGCATCATTTTGCATCTGTACCATCACGAACGCCCCCTGGGTATGAACAGCGTGCCGCGGAGTTGCAACTTGCCCCCAATTGGCAGCCTGTTTCTGCCAATCACATTTAGTCAATTGCGCTACGCTTCCGCTGATTTACAACTTCCCCAGCGGCTGCTATGTTGATAGCTTTAGCTCAATCGCATTGCGCGCCCGAGCATTTTTCACTGAAGGTGTAAGCAGCCACGGTCGCTGACGCCGTTCTCCTTCAATGAAAACGGCCCCGAACGCTCGTCGGGCAGACCACAGCATCCGTGAAAATGCTTTATTAAGGCAGGTTAATCATTATGAGCGACACACTCACCGCACCCACTCCCATGACCTCCGCCGAAGTGGTGGAATGGACCAAAAAACTGAACTACGGCACCTGGCGGCACCAGAAGACCTGGAACCCCATGCACGTCACCGATGCCGAGGGCTGTTACATCATCGACGGCAATGGCAAGCGCTATCTGGATTTTTCTTCGCAGCTCATCTGCATGAACCTCGGCCACAAGAACAAGGCCGTCATCGACTCCATTGCCGCGCAGGCACAGGAGCTGGCCTACGCCATGCCCACCTATGCCACCAACGCCCGCGCCGAGCTGAGCAGGCTGCTGCTGGAAGTGCTCCCCGAAGGCCTGACGAAGTTCTTCTTCACCACCTCCGGCACAGAGGCCAACGAGGCCGCCTTCAAGATCGCGCGCATGTACACCGGCAAGACCAAGATCATCGCCCGCTACCGCTCCTATCATGGTTCCACCACGGCCTCCATCGCCGCCACCGGAGACCCGCGCCGCTGGGCCATGGAGCCGGGCGGCAAAGGCCAGGGCTTTGTTTTTGCCCCAGAGGTGAACTGCTATAAGTGCCCCATCCAGCACACCTATCCCGGCTGCAACATTGCCTGCGCCGATTACCTGGAGCACATGATCGCCAATGAAAGCGACGTGGCCGCCGTCATCGTGGAGCCGATCGTCGGCACCAACGGCGTGCTGGTGCCGCCACCGGAGTACTTTCCGCGTCTGCGCGAAATCTGCGACCGCCACGGCGTGCTGCTGATTGCCGATGAGGTGATGGCAGGCTGGGGACGCGCCGGCGAGTGGTTCTCCATCAATCACTGGAACCTGAAGCCAGACATTCTGGTCACCGCCAAGGGCATCACCTCGGCCTATGTGCCGCTGGGCCTCTGCGCCACCTCCACTAAAATCGGCGACTTCTTCAACGACCACTATTTTGCCCACGGTCACACCTACGAAGCGCATCCCATGACGCTCGGTCCGGCCATTGCCACCATCCGCGAAATGCAGCGGCTCGACCTCGTGAACCGCTCCCGCGAGATGGGCAAATATCTGGGAGAAAAGCTGACTGCGCTCAAAGCCAGACACCCTTCCATCGGAGACGTCCGCGGCATGGGCCTCTTCTGGGCCGTGGAGCTGGTGCAGGATCAGAAGACCAAGGCCCCGCTGAACACCATGCGCGACAAGGTGGAAGGCAAGCCGCTCGTGGTCGACCAGGTGGCCGCCGACATGACCAAACGCGGTGTCACCGTACAGGCCTGGATCAGCCACTTTGTGATTGCTCCGCCGCTGATCGTCACCAGGGAAGAGATCGACACCGGCGTGGCTGCGCTGGATGCCGCGCTCGCCCTTGCCGACGATCACGTCGCCAAACTGGCAGCCCAGGCCTAGTACTACAGTTGTAGATAGAAGACTGGCCGGGGCGTTGAGCATCGGCAGCCCAATCTTCTGGAAGATACAGTTCACGATCAACCAACGCCGGGCGCGTTCCCGCGCGTTGACCGAATGTACCAGCTACCGATATACTCAAAAAGTACCGCGCGGGAGTAGCTCAGTGGTAGAGCATCGCCTTGCCAAGGCGAGGGTCGCGGGTTCAAGTCCCGTCTCCCGCTCCAAACGAAGGCCCGTCTGCGGTACACTTTCCACTCAAGAACCGGGCTTTCAACAGGTGGTGCTGCAAAGACCGTATCATCCGGTTCCATCCCGTCAGGCGCGGTACCCAAGTGGTAAGGGAGAGGTCTGCAAAACCTTTATGCGTCGGTTCGATCCCGACCCGCGCCTCCAATATTCTTCTCCATCCTCTATAACAACTGACTGGACCGGTTCCTCAAGGAAGCTGCTGGCGACAATCTGCATCCTGACCCCGGCACACGTCATCCCATACAGTGCCAAATCAAAGTTATGCAGAGGAGCATTCCATGAACCCGACTGGCAATACCATTCTCATTACCGGTGGCGGCACTGGAATCGGCCGCGGCCTGGCGGAGGCTTTTCATCGGGATGGCAATCAGGTCATCCTTGCCGGGCGCCGTCAATCAGTCCTGGAAGACACCGCCCGCGCTAATCCGGGCATGCGCTTTCTCCTGGTCGATGTCGAAAACCTTGACGACACGCAGCGCTTTGGCGCTCAGGTTAAGACAGAATTCCCCACCCTCAACGTTCTGATTAACAATGCCGGCATCATGAAATCCGAAGACTTGAAGACAGGCGCTCAGGACCTGGCGCTCGCCGAGCAGACCGTGGCCATCAACCTTCTCGGTACCTTTCGTATCACCGCGGCCCTCATGCCGCGGCTGCTCGCCCAACCGAAAGCGACCATCATGACCGTGTCTTCCGGTCTCGCCTTCATGCCCATTTATCCCAATCCGTCCTATTGTGCTACCAAGGCTGCTATTCACTCCTGGTCCCAATCTCTGCGATACCAGCTGCGCGACACGTCGGTAGAAGTACTGGAGATTGCTCCACCCTACGTTCAAACCGAGCTCACCGGACGCTTTCAGGCCGAAGATCCGAATGCGATGCCACTGGCCGACTTCATCAGCGAGACCATGGCGCTTCTCAAGAATCCGCCACCCAGCGGAGAGATTCTCGTCGAGCGGGTGCGCTCTCGTCGCTTTGCCGAACAAGACGGCACCTATGAGCAGACCTACGAACAATGGAACGACTACGCAACCAAGCGCATTGCAGAACGGGCCGCCAAGGGCGATCGGGTCCACGCCAAATTGAGCTGAAGGGCTTCGAAACGACCACTACCGTTGCGCTGGCTCCAGCATCATTGCCAGCCATCGGTTCGACCTGTCTTTTGTGCCCGAAGACAATTTCTGCGGACCATTTAACCGCGAAAATCTGCGCTTCAATGTCCGCAAAAGCCGCTGGATGCACCTGCAAAAGTTGGCGTAAAACCGCGTGTTTTGAGTGGTATCCTGAACGTTGAGCAAAGCTCCGCTGGCCGCTTCGACCAGAAGCGCCGCCGGGGCAAACCACGCATAACGAGGTCAATCCACATGGCAACAGCAGCACTGGACCGCATCGCAACAGACAACAAGGTAGCCGACCTGTCGCTCGCCGACTGGGGACGCAAGGAGATCGGCATTGCTGAGCATGAAATGCCCGGCCTGATGGCGATCCGCAACAAGTACGCGGCAGAAAAGCCTCTGGCGGGCGTCCGCGTCACCGGTTCGCTGCACATGACGATCCAGACCGCTGTGCTGATTGAAACGCTGATTGCCCTGGGTGCAGACGTTCGCTGGGCCAGCTGCAACATCTTCTCCACGCAGGACCACGCCGCCGCCGCCATTGCCGCTGCGGGCGTGCCCGTTTTTGCCTGGAAGGGCGAAACGCTGGAGGAATACTGGTGGTGCACTTACCAGGCGCTGAACCACAACGGCAAGGGCCCGCAGCTGGTGGTGGACGATGGCGGCGACGTGACTCTGCTCATCCACAAGGGCCATGAGCTGGAAGATGGCGACAACTGGGTGAACACGCCTTCCTCGAACCAGGAAGAGCAGGTCATCAAGGACCTGCTGAAGAAGGTGCACGCGGAAAATCCGCAGCACTGGCACAACGTGGTGAAGGAGTGGCGCGGCGTTTCCGAAGAAACCACAACCGGCGTGCATCGCCTGTACAAGATGAAGGAGCAGGGCAAGCTGCTGGTTCCGGCCATCAACGTGAACGACTCCGTCACCAAGTCCAAGTTCGACAACCTCTACGGCTGCCGCGAGTCGCTGGCCGACGGCATCAAGCGCGCAACTGACGTGATGGTGGCCGGCAAAGTGGCCGTCATCTGCGGCTATGGCGATGTGGGCAAAGGATCTGCCCATTCGCTGCGCGGCATGGGCGCTCGCGTCATTGTGACGGAGATTGACCCCATCAACGCGCTGCAGGCCGCCATGGAAGGCTTTGAGGTGACCACAATCGAAGAGACGCTGGGCCGTGGCGACATCTACGTCACCTGCACCGGCAACGTGGACATCATCACGCTGGAGCACATGAAGGCCATGAAGGACCAGGCCATTGTGTGCAACATTGGCCACTTCGACAATGAAATCCAGATGGACCGCCTGAATGAAGACAGGACGGCCACCCGGATCAACATCAAGCCGCAGGTGGACCAATACACCTTCGCCGGCGGCCGCAGCATCTTTGTGCTGGCCGAAGGCCGCCTGGTGAATCTGGGTTGCGCCACCGGGCATCCCAGCTTTGTGATGAGCAACAGCTTCGCCAACCAGACACTGGCGCAGATTGATCTGTGGAAGAACAAGGACGTCTACTCCATCGACGTCTACACGCTGCCGAAAAAACTGGACGAGGAGGTCGCCCGCCTGCATCTGGCAAAGATCGGCGTCAGACTGACGACACTTTCTCCAAAGCAAGCCGAATATCTCGGCGTAGATGTGGAAGGCCCCTTCAAATCAGAGCATTACCGCTACTAGAGCCGCGCATTGCAAACGACCCTCACCAGTCCTCTGGTGAGGGTCGTTTCTGTTTAACAGCGGAACGACTCAGCTACCGCACCCTGGCGTTGTGCTTGTCGCGATAAATGCGGTGCGATTCCCGATTCTGCTGGCGGCGAATGGTGTGGCGGTCATGTTTGGTCAGTTGCCCATTGTTCCGGGCCCGCATATTGTGCTCTTCGTGATTGATCGCCCGTTCCCGGTGCTCCAGATGATGCGTTTCCCCAGCTGTCAGCTGGCCGCTGCGGACCCCCTGCCCAATGCGCTGCTGCTGGTCCCCTTTGCGCTGCTGGATCGTTGCCTGAGGAGCAGCCGGAGCAGCGGGTGCAACGCTCTGCGCATAAAGGGCCGTGCTTCCGAGAGAAAAAATTGCGGTCAATGCAAAACGTGCAACGTTCATAGTTCGTTCCCCTCTGGTACCGCGGCCTGTTCCAGGCCGGGTACAGCGAGATGAACCCTGACATAGACGGGAAGGTTGCGCAATGAGCGCAAAATAAATTTCAGCCCACATCCGCAACCCTGCAACGCAACGCGGGTCAGTCAGAATGCTGATTTATTGTGCGGAGGATTGCGCTACCGTAGGCGAGTCATAATCGTCTGCCGTGATCACATTCACCGCAGGCTTATTCAGAATCTGCTGATCCAGCAGCACAAAGGTGCGCGCTGCCCCCGCCGCATAGCTCACCGTGTTGCCGGTGTAGAGCGCCGTGGAAGTGCCGGTCGCCGTCACCACAATGGAGTAGCTCCCCGTCGGCACATCCAGATAGCCGCCAATGGTGGGGAAGGTCACATCGGTCAGCACCGGATTGGCATCGGCCAGCCTGGAACCACTGGGGACCATGTAAATGTCCACTCCGCCAATCTGCGTGGCTTCATCAATAAAGCGCACCGCAATCTCACCGGTGGGCGCGGCCGAGCTCTGGTCCGTCAGGATCTGCTCCTGTATATCGGCGGCAACATTGGAAACCAGCACGGTGTACTGCCTGGACGTGCCAAACAGCGCCGTCGCACTCACCAGTTGCTGTCTGGTGCCTGCCGTGTCCATTGAGACTGTCTTGGTTCCCGGCATAATCGGCACATAGGACGTAACCGTGCCAAAGCCCAGGTTGTAGGCAATCACATCGGAGCCTTCATAAACGTCCATGCCCGGCGCATCCGGAGAGGCGTTGATGATCCGCACCTGCGACAGGCTTCTGCTTCCGGTAATGTTCGTACAGCCCGATACCAGCCCGCAAAGAGCAACCGCGGCCGCGGCTGCCAGTACCTGCTTCGTTTTGTTGAAGATCTGTACCATCGGTTTTATGTGCTGCCAGAACCACAATGCTCCCCTGAAGCTGCCTGCCGTGCGTTTACGTCCAACAAGTGGGATACATAAGCATCATACTAACGAATCATGCAAAATGGGTTCTAACGTGAACGACTTCGCCTACACTTTTGTGGTACGTCTCCAGAAGGTCACCCGGCGGCCCTGGCGATGCCTGTGGATGGTGCCACTCGTTGCGCTTGCGCTTTCCATCCACCCTGCGGCGGCTCTGCAGATGCCTGCCACAGCCCCGTCAACTGCAACTCCGGCGACCACTGTCACACCAGAGGGCCGGACGCCACAGGTGGAGGCCATCCCGTCTTCCGGCCCTGCCATCACTCCGTCTGTCCTCAAGAACCGCAAATCCTCCTACAGCTTCAAAGTGGAAGGCGATGACTGGATGGACACCGGTGTCTCCCTTTTCGTCGGCGACAAGCTCAGCTTCTCCACCGGCGGCACCATCTCCCTGGCCGACGGCCGTAAAACCGGTCCTGCCGGGCTTGCCCTGGGATGGAAAGACCTGCTGCGCCAGTTCATCCTGAATAACGCCAACAGCGGCGCTCTGGTGGGCCGCATCGGAGACAGCGCCGCAGCAGTTCCCTTCCTCATCGGCGACAAGAGCAACCTGACCGTGCCCACCGATGGCCATCTCTTTCTGCACATCAATCTGGGAACAGGTGAAAGCTGCACCGGCAGTTACAAACTCAAGCTGAAATTCACCGCCAAAGCCGACGCCAAAATCCTCACCGCGCCGCCAACCGGGGTCAGCACGCTCGTCAGCGCGCAGACCTTTGCCGATATTCCCCGGCGCGTCAGCGATGAGCAGGGCCACCCCGGCGACATGGTGAACTTTGCGCTGATCGGCATGCAGGAGCAGGTACTGCAGGCCCTTGACAATGCCGGCTACCAGCAGACGGACAAGACCACGCAGGACGCTGTTCTGCATGGCCTGATGGATGTGCTGCAGCACAAGACCTATCTGGACATGCCCATGAGCACGCTCTACCTCTTCGGACGCCCGCAGGACTACGCCTTTGCCCGCGGCAATGCGCTGGAGGTGGCCGCCATCCGCCATCATCTGCGCATCTGGAAGACCAGCCAGGTGATCGATGGCAGGCCGCTCTGGGTCGGCTCTTCCACGCACGACAACGGCTTTGAGCGCGACCAGAGGAATGACGGCATCACCCACCACATTGATCCGGACGTGGACCAGGAGCGCGACTTCATCCTGCACAGCTTCCAGTCCGCCGGCAACATCGTCAGCGCCGCCTACGTGCTGCCCGCCGACCCGTTCTCCTCCGGCAAAACCGCCACCGGCGGCAGCTTTCATTCCGACGGCCGCATCCTGGTGATGCTGCTGAAGTAGGCCGTAGTGCTCTATATTCTCAAAGTATTCAATGCAGTGTCGTACCTGCTCAAGAGCGGCTGCCAGTGGCGTATGCTTCCCGATGGATTTCCCAAGTGGCGCATGGTGCATTCGTACTTTGCCAGGTGGAGCGGGTCCGGTTCGGACGGTATCAGCGTTCTGGAGCGGGCCTTATAGCGGTTTTCCAGTTGGTGTAGAGGGAACGTGATGCCCTGAACCGGCTTTTTTCTCAAGAAAAAGCCGTCCTGCATATTCCTGGAAACTCCACGAAAACTGGAGAACCGCTATAAAAAATCGGTTGGCGAGGCCCGATCCAACCAAGGACGCAACCACCTTGCCTTCCTGGTTCTTCTACTCAGAAGATCGTGAACAGGCTCTGAGGAAGAGCTTGTCGGCCCCGTTGGTCTTATAAGATGAGCTGCGCAGCTTACCGGGTCAATTGAAGAATCTGCTCCCGGTATGCAGGCCAGCGGGCGCAAAGTTCGTCGCGGGTGCCGCTGGCGTAGTCGGCAAACTCAAAACCGGGAGCCACGGTGCAGCCCAGCAGAGCAAAACGGCCGCCGCGAACCAGCCGGGATCCTTGCCACACCTGCCGGGGCACTACCGCCTGCGGCGTTTGACCGGCTGCCAGATCGTTGCCCAGCAGTGTGATGGTTCCGCTGCCGTCGGGCAGCAGTTGCACCAGTTCCACCGGGTCGCCCAGGTAGAAGTGGAAAATCTCATCGGACTGCAGCAGGTGCATTTCGGAGAAGGTGTCCGGCTCCAGCAGGTAATAGATTGCGGTGCCTGTTCTGCGCGGACCGTTGTAGCGCGCATCAAGTGCGGCTGGCGCAAGCATTTCGCCTGACTCATAGGTGCGCACGAACCAGCCGCCTTCGCACGGATGGGGCACAAGATGAAGCAGTTCCTTGATCTGGCCGGCCGTCAGGGCAGATTTCACTGTGGACTCCGGGTTTGGCTGCATATTTCTTCCAGACTGGTTGGATTTTCTGTCGGCAATTCCGCCGTGCCCTGTGTAGACTAGCCATCACGGCCCTTGCTTTCAACATAACATTCAACGCACCCATAACCAATGCCGACCAATGCCACGATGACCCGAAAAAAACAGAGCGGCCTTGTTGCTGCCCTGGAGCAGTACTTTGAATTTGCCGCTCTTGGCACCACCTGGCGCACGGAGGTGCTGGCCGGGCTGACGACCTTCATCACGATGGCGTACATCGTCTTCGTGAACCCCTCCATCCTGCACGAAACCGGAATGCCGATTGCCGCGGTGACGGCGGCCACGTGTTTTTCCGCCGCGCTGGGCAGTTTTTTGATGGGCGCCCTGGCGAAGTATCCCATTGCCATGGCTCCGGGCATGGGGCTGAATGCGTACTTCACCTATTCCGTGGTGCAGGGGATGGGAGTGCCGTGGCAGACGGCGCTGGGTGCGGTTTTCATCTCCGGCGTGATTTTTCTGCTGCTCACCTTTGGTGGCATCCGGCAGATGCTGGTCGGCGCCATTCCGCATCAGTTGCACGCAGCGCTGGCGGGCGGGGTGGGGCTGTTTATCGCGTTCATAGGGCTGCGCAACGCGGGCATTATCGTGGCCAATCCGGCGACGCTGGTGGGGCTGGGCAACCTGCGCAATCCACAGACGGCACTGGCGCTTTTCGGGCTGATGCTGATTGCGGTGTTGCAGGTCTTTCGCGTGCGCGCCTCCATGCTGATCGGCATTCTGGGCACCACGCTGACGGGATACATTTTGGGCCAGGTGCACTGGCATCCAGAGAGCTATCGCCTGGTGGAGATTACGGCCACCACCTTCAAGCTGGATCTGCGCAGCGCTGTCCATGTGGGTCTTTTTGAGATCATCTTCGTATTTCTTTTTGTCGATCTGTTCGACAATATCGGCACGCTGGTTGCCGTCACGCAGAAGGCCGGGCTGATTGAGGCGGACCACACGATTCCGCGCCTGAGCCGCATCTTTTTTGCCGATGCCACGGCCACCATTGCCGGGTCACTGGTGGGCACCAGCACGGTGTGCAGCTATGTGGAGTCCAGCGCGGGCGTAGCGGCGGGCGGACGCACGGGAGTGACGGCGATTGTGACGGGCTTCCTCTTTCTGTGCGCGCTGTTTGTGGCTCCGCTGGTGGGCGCTATTCCTTCGGCTGCCACCTCTCCGGCACTGATCATTGTGGGCGGCCTGATGCTGGCCTCGGTCAGCGACATTGAATGGAGCAATCCGCTGGTGGCGATTCCTGCCTTTCTTACGCTGGTCACCATTCCGCTGACCTACTCCATTGCCAACGGCCTCAGCTTTGGCATGACGTCGTATGCACTGCTGCAAGTCCTGAGCGGCCGCTTCCGCAAACAGGACTGGATGCTGTATCTGCTGGCGATCCTGTTTGCGCTGCGCTTTGTGTATCTGGCGAAAGGGTAGCGCGAAATAGACGGGAGAAACTCAAAAACGAACTAAAATGCAAATTTAGTTAAAGTATACTTTACTTATATTGTATAATTAGCCGTTTTTGGCTCATGCTTGCATCCCGCACGGAGCTTTTTCAGTTTTGCGCCAATTCAATCCCTGGTGGTCAGGAGGACGTTCTCCTGATTCCGGGAATGGCGGTACCCCTGCTCTCCCGGAAAAGCAGAAGGTGTCGAGAATGAAAGTCTGCACTGGTGTTGCCCTGCGCCCGTTTCCCCAGTCCCTGCCGATATTGGCCTGCCATCTTCCTGATGCTTCTTTCCGCTACGTTTCTTTGCAGAAACCGGCTTCATCCCGTTTGCCCAGGAGGCAAAGCAGCCATGAAAAACCTGATTGCTCTTTCTCTGGTGCTGTGCAGCATCTGCGCAGCTACCCCCAACGCATCCGCACAGGAAGCACCCACCGGAACAACGCCACCGCCCAAGGTAATGGTCATCGTCCGCGAGTATCTGAAGCCGGGTAAAACCGCCAGCATGCACGAAAAAACGGAAAGCGTCTTTGTGCAGGCCCTGACAAACGCCAAATGGCCAACGCACTACTTTGCAGCAGACTCGCTGACCGGCCCGGCGCGCTCGCTGTTTTTCATTGCCTACGATTCCTTTGAGGCCTGGGAGAAGGACAACCTGGCCATGCACAAGGATGCAACCTTGTCTGCGGCGTTGGACAGCGCCAGTGCCGCGGACGGAGAACTGCTCAGCAAATATGGGACCAGTGCTTTTGTCTACCGGAAGGACTACAGCCTGCGCGCTGCCGTGAAAATTGCCGAAATGCGATACTTTGAAATCTCCATGGTCGTGGTTCGCCCCGGCCACCAGAAGGACTGGGATGCGCTCGTCAAGATCTACCAGAGCGCCTATGAAAAGGCCTCTCCCACAGCGCACTGGGCCACCTTTGAGAGCATGTATGGAGCGAACAACGGTGGAGTCTACATCATCATCACGCCCATGAAATCTCTGGCCGAAGTGGACCGGAGCATGGGCGATTCGGAGCATCTTAAGGCAGTAATGAGCGAGAGCGACCGGAAAGCCGCAGCAGATCTGGCTGCGGCCTGCCTTGAGTCCACCCAGACTAACCTCTTTGCCTTCAATCCGAAGATGAGCTACGTCTCTGACCAATGGAAGGCCGCCGCTCCCGCCTTCTGGAACCAGCAATAACAAGCCAATGCCCTGCAGTGGGGGCCACCGCCGCAGGGCATTGGCTTTTCTCTATATCGCTGCCAATAATTCCCGCTGTATTCGTGCCATCTGTTTCAGACGTGGAAGCACCTGCGGTTTGGGGGACTTCTATAGCGGTTCTCCAGTTTTCGTGGAGTTTCCAGAAATATGCAGGATGGCTTTTTCTTGAGAAAAAAGCCATTTCAAGGCATCACGTTCCCTCTACACCAACTGGAAAACCGCTATAACGAAGTCGCTTTCTGGCTGCTCTTATTCGTCCTTCTCATCTGGCGCCAGAATCTGCAGGCTGACCGGCTTCTCCAGAATAAAGTCCATCTTGGCAATCGCGCGCAGCGCCTTTTCCAGCGTGGTATTCAGACACGGCTCCACGGTGACCACAAAGGGCAGCCGGTTCTTGGGGTGTCCCGCGTGTTGCAAAATGGAGTCTATATTGATGCCGACCCTGGCCAGCGCACCAGCAATGCCCATAATGATGCCCGGCTGATCGTGCACCACAAAGCGCAGATAATGCGGCGCCACCACTTCGCTGGTCACCGTGCGGCGGCGCACCGGCAACTCCACCGCGTGGCAGCGCTGCGCCACGGCCAGAATGTCTGAAACAACCGCCACCGCCGTAGGATGTCCGCCCGCGCCATGGCCAGAGAAGACCACGTCGCCGCCAAACTCGCCGCTGGTCACCACCATGTTCTGCGTGCCATGCGACCATGCCATCGGCGATGTTTTGGGTACCAGCATGGGAGCCACCCGCGCCCGCACCGTGCTGCCTTCTACCTGTGCACGGGAAATTTGCCGGATGGTGCAGTTCAGCTCGCGCGCGTAGGCAAAGTCAATCGCGGAAATACTGGAGATGCTCTGCGTACTCACCTCGTCCGGGTCAATCTCGGCATGCAGAGCAATGCGCGACAGAATCACCAGCTTGGCGCGAGCATCATAACCATCCACATCGGACGAAGGATTCGCCTCAGCATAGCCCAGCTTCTGCGCATCGGCCAGCGCCTCTGCGTAATCGGCTCCACTCTCCATACGGCTCAGGATGTAGTTGCAGGTGCCGTTCACAATGCCGCTCAACCGCGTGATGCGATCGCCGCCCAACCCCTGCTGCGTGCCCGGAATCACCGGCACGCCGCCGGCCACCGCAGCCCCGTAGAGCAATTGCGCATGGTTCTGTCTGGCCACGCGTGCCAGCTTGGCTCCGCGATAGGCAATCAGTTGCTTATTGGCCGTCACCACAGACTTGCCGGAGGACAACACCTTGCGCAGCCATCCCTCCGCCGGGTCGAGCCCGCCCATCAGCTCCACCACAATATCCACATCCGACCGCAGTACATCCTGGATATTCTCCGTCCACTGCACCGTGGGCGGCACCACCTTGGCCGCGGTGGAGGCCCTTTTGCGCTCCACGTCGCGGTTGTAAATATGCGTCAGCTCCAGGCCGGAGTACTTCATCGTGGCCAGCACCTTGGCAACAGAACTGCCCACCGTGCCAAAGCCCAGCAGGGCCACTTTTACGGGTGAGGAGGCAGGCAACGACTGCGCCGCACGGCCAGCCGACTTCGAGGAGGTTGTCTTTTTCACAGTCTTTGTACGAGGCATAATCCATTCACAAACGGAGCCCTTACTTCCGAATCAGCGTACTATTCTGAAGAAGAGAAGTTCGCCGTCTGTCCATTTCCAGTGTCCATTTTAAGATTTGCTAGCGATCTCGTTCTTCGATTCAGCCAGCGGCGACCTCTTTCAGCGCCACCGGCAGTCCTCAGTTGTCTGATTTCGCTATCATTCTGATAGTACCGTGCCGGGGTAGAATTTTCAGGACACAGCGCATCACGGACCACCAACGTATCCATGGCCATACAATCCATCAATCCCGCAAATGGCGAACTGCTCCGCAGTTACGAGCCGCTGGATGCGCAGGCGCTGGGGCAGAAGATCGCGCTGGCAGCCGACAGCTTCCGCAGCTACCGCAGCATCTCCATGGAGGACCGTGCCCGCTGGATGCGCAAGCTGGCCGGAATTCTGGAGTATGAAAGCGCCGATCTGGCCCGCCTGATGACGCTGGAGATGGGCAAGCCCTACAAGGCAGCACAGCAGGAAGCGCTGAAGTGTGCCACCGTTTGCCGCTACTACGCCGACCACGCCGCTAAAATGCTGGCCGATGAGCCTGTACGCACCGAGGCCAGGCGCAGCTTTGTCCGCTACCAGCCGCTGGGTGTGGTGCTGGCCGTCATGCCGTGGAACTTCCCTTTCTGGCAGGTCTTTCGCTTTCTGGCCCCGGCGCTGATGGCGGGCAATGTTGGCCTGCTGAAGCATGCGTCCAATGTGCCGCAGTGCGCCCTGGTGATTGAGGAACTCGTGCGTCGCGCCGGCTTCCCGCGCGGCATTTTCCAGACACTCCTCATCGGGTCCGGCCAGGTGGAGCAGGTGCTGGAGCATCCGGCCATTGCCGCCGTCACCCTGACGGGCAGCGAACCGGCGGGCCGGGCCGTAGGGGCGCAGGCGGGCTCTCTCCTCAAAAAATCCGTGCTGGAACTGGGCGGCAGCGATCCTTTTCTGGTGCTGCCCAGCGCCGATCTGGACGCCGCCGTGCAGACCGCCGTGAAGGCCCGCTGCATCAACAACGGCCAGTCCTGCATAGCCGCCAAGCGTTTCATCGTTGCCGAAGAAGTCTACGCCGAGTTCGAGCAGAAATTTGCCGCCGCCATGGCCGCGCTCACCGTTGGAGATCCCATGCACGAATCCACGGACATTGGCCCGCTGGCCACGCCCGCTATTCTGGACAAGCTGGACGCGCAGGTGAAGGCGGCGGTGCAGGCAGGCGCAAAACTGCTGACCGGCGGCTCGCGCATCGACAGGCCCGGAAATTTTTACACACCCACCGTGCTGGCAGAAGTCCCACGCAGCTCCAAGGTCTTCTACGAAGAGCTGTTCGGCCCGGTAGCCATGCTGTTTCGCGCAAAGGATCTGGACGAGGCCATTGCGCTGGCCAACGATACACCCTTTGGTCTGGGCGCTTCCGCCTGGACGCGCGAACCCGCCGAGCAGAAACGGCTGATCGACGAAATTGAGGCCGGCTCCGTCTTCCTGAACCGCATGGTCGCCTCCGACGCGCGCCTGCCCTTTGGCGGTATCAAGGCCTCCGGCTACGGGCGCGAGTTGAGCGCCATCGGCATCCGCGAATTCCTGAACACAAAGACCGTCGTCATCGGCTGAGGCGCCGACTTTGACACGGCTTTGGCGCGGGGACGTAACTGCTGCCGGCAAAGCTATATACTCAGTACAGTGGCAGCAGCCAGGCGAGTTCTGCCGCCGGGAGGAAATTGCATGGAAATCACCGTCCGGCACCTGGGCGATGTACAGTTTGAGATCAAAGCGCGACAGCACGCCATCATCAGCGACCAGCCGGAAAATGCCGGGGGCTTTGACGAAGGCATGACCCCGCCGGAGTTGCTGCTGGCCTCGCTCGGCTCTTGCGCAGCGTTTTATGCGGCACAGTATCTGCATCGCCGTGGCCTGGCTCAGGAAGGGCTGTCCGTCCGTGTGCAGGCGGAAAAAGTGAAGGGTCCGGCACGGCTGGAAAACTTTCAGATCGTCATCACCTCCCCGGTCGACCTTCCGCAGGAGCATCTGGACGGCATGCAGACGGCCGCTCACCAGTGCCTGGTTCATCACACCCTGATGCATCCGCCTAAAATAACCATTGCCACGGAAAATTCCGCAGCAGCGCCGGTACAGGCAGGGGTGTAGGCCCTGCAGTTGCACGGAAAACCGTGCAATTGACAGCAAGCTTTGCGTGAAAATCTGGAGTGAATTTGGTGGAGATAGTCGGGATCGAACCGACGACCTCATCGTTGCGAACGATGCGCTCTCCCAACTGAGCTATATCCCCACTCTGCGTGGCTGCGCTACCCGGTAAAAACATAGCGCGGATGGGACGTACTTGATCCAGTTTAGCAGCGGATGGGATTTGACTCAACTGCAGCAAAAGCGGCGGTAGTGTCCAGGGTACTGTCCAGAGTTTTTCGCACTTTAGATCTTCCGTCTTACTCTGGAAGGTTGTTGGGTTTGGGTTGTTTTGCTCCTGGCCCCCATGGGGGCCAGGAGC
>DZDJ01000208.1 GCA_022736715.1 Edaphobacter aggregans | reverse complement strand
AAGCCCAGCACCAGCCAGTGCCAAAAGTTCATCACAAATTCAGTGCCAATCATACTTAACCCCGCGCATAAGGATTGACGGCGGGAGCCCCTTCTGCAAGAGCAGCATTAGTGCGCTCAGCCCAGGCGCTCATCGGCGTGCCAGCGTTGGGCGTGGCCGCGCGTGCTGCGGCAGCAGCCTCGGCGGGCTTGAGGAAGGTTTCCTTCGCCAGTTGGCCGATACCTTCCAGCGAGCCAAGAATTGCGGTGGCTTCCATTGGAATCATAATGACCTTTTGGTTCGGCGCGGTGGCGACGGCTTGGAAGGCTTCAATGTATTTTGTCGCCACGAAGTAGTTGATGGCCTGGATATTTCCGCTGGAAATGGCCTCGCTCACCGAGGTGGTGGCGTTCGCTTCCGCTTGAGCCAGACGTTCACGTGCTTCGGCTTCGCGGAAGGCGGCTTCGCGCAGTCCTTCGGCTTGCAGGATTTGCGCTTGCTTTTCACCTTCGGCTTTAAGAATTGCCGCCTGGCGGAAACCCTCAGCATCCAGAATATTGGCGCGCTTCTCACGCTCGGCTTTCATCTGGCGCGCCATCGCATCCACCAAATCCTTGGGCGGGGTAATATCCTTGATTTCGATACGGGTGATTTTGACACCCCAAGGCGACGTCGCCTCATCCACCACGCGCAACAGGCGAGCATTGATTTCATCACGCTTGGAAAGCAGCTCATCCAGCGTCATGGAACCCATCACGGTACGGATATTGGTCATGGTCAGGTTGAGGATGGCGTATTCCAGATTGTGGATTTCATACGCCGCCTTGGCCGCATCAAGCACTTGGTAATACACCACACCATCGGCCTTGACCATGGCGTTGTCTTGGGTGATGACCTCTTGCGAAGGCACGTCCATGACCTGTTCCATCATGTTGATTTTACGACCTACCACATCAATGAATGGCACAATCAAACCGAGGCCGGGACTGAGGCTGCGCGTGTAGCGCCCGAAGCGCTCAATCGTCCAGTCGCTGCCTTGCGGTACGGTTTTGACCCCGGCGAAAATAAAAGCCACGGCCACAGCCAGCAGGGTTAGAGCAAATAATTCCATCGGGCAATCCTCATATTGTGACGCGTAAGACGAGTGTAAACGGCCAAAGGCTACATTTCGATGTCTTGACGCAGATTTAATCCGCGCCACAGGCTCAAGGTCGGCTCAACTTGATTCATGCTATAAAAATGCAGCCCCGGCGCACCGGCTTCGAGCAGTTGTTGGCACAGTTCACCCACCACATCCAGACCAAAGCTGCGTAGGCTCTCCATGTCATCACCATAGGCTTACAAACGCTTGCGCATCCACCGTGGAATTTCCGCACCGCTGGCATCGGAAAAGCGCGCCAGTTGGGTGTAATTGGTTATTGGCATAATGCCCGGCACGATGGGAATGTGGATGCCGCGATCCAGGCAGTCATTCATAAAGCGCAGATAACTATCCACGTTGTAAAAATACTGCGTAATCGCCGCGTCTGCGCCCGCTTCGACCTTGCGTTGAAATGCCGCCAAATCGGCGTTGGCCGAGGCGGCTTGCGGGTGAAACTCCGGGTAAGCCGCGACTTCAATGTGAAACCAGTCACCGGTCTCATGACGGATAAACTCAACCAATTCATTGGCATAGCGCAACTCGCCGGGATCGCCCATGC
>DZDJ01000207.1 GCA_022736715.1 Edaphobacter aggregans | reverse complement strand
GCCGACTGCCGATGTGCGCGAGGGCTGGCAATACGTGCGCGACCCGCTGCCCTCAAAGTTTGAAGACCCGGCGTTCACCAGCATCCGCCGCCGTCTGGATGCCAGTGACACGCGCTGGCAATTTAACCCGGAGAGTCTGGATAAGCTGCCGATGGCCATCCAGCGCGTGCAGCTTCAGAGCGTCCTGCTGCCGCACTATGGCGAGAACTTCAACCCGCTGTTGCGCTGTATCGTCCGCCGTACCCGGGCGTATCTTGAAGCGACCATCAACCCGGCGACGGGCGGCTATTTCCTGCCCAAGGTGACAGTGAAGCTGTTCGGTGAGGACGATACCGGCGCGCTGGTTCTGGGCAGCTATCTGCGCGATGCGTATCAAGAGGCTGAGGCGTTCTCCCAGTTGCTCCAGCAACGGGTAACAGGTGCGGGGTTTTTCAAGACGCTGCTGCTGCGGCGCATGGGAAGCTCGATGGAAGCCGGACGTCGCACCGTTGCCAAGCTGCTCGGCGAAGAGCTGGATACCTTGGATGATGAGGACGAGGAGGATGACGCCGAAGAAGCCGCACCGGTGCAATTGGGGCGGCCAGCGCAAGCAGTCAGCGACTTCAAGAATTTTACGGACGCGGAAATAAGCTCATTGCGCCGCTGCCTCGATCTGCTAACGCAAGGCGGCAATAACGATCCCAAACTGGACGCGCTGATTGGCTATCTGCGCGGCACTCATCCAGGTGTCAGTCAGAGTTGGCTCGATCGGGGCTGCATTTTGTTCTCGCAGTATTACGACACGGTACGCTGGATCGGCAATGAAATGGCCAAGCGTGCCGAGTTTGCCGGCATGGACATTGGCCTGTATGCCGGTAGCAATCGTTCCGGTTTGTGGCGTGACGGCAGGTTTCAGCGTTGTGAGCGGAATGTACTGAAAGACCGCGTTCGCGCCGGCGACCTCAAGCTCTTGCTGGGCACGGATGCTGCGTCGGAGGGGCTGAATCTCCAGCGCCTCGGTACACTGATCAATATCGACTTACCGTGGAACCCGACCCGGCTCGAACAACGCAAGGGCCGTATTCAGCGCATCGGCCAGGCACGCAACGAAATCTGGATCGCCAATCTGCGCTACCGGGATTCCGTTGAGGATCGCGTTCACCAGGTGCTGGCCGACCGGCTTGAAGCGATTCATGGACTGTTTGGCCAGATTCCCGACACACTGGAAGATGTGTGGGTGCAGGTCGCACTCAACGACGAGCAAGCCGCGAATCAGCTCATTGACCGCACGACGGCCACGCGGAATCCGTTTGATGCGAAGTACAGCAAGGTGGAAGATGCCGATTGGGAAACATGTGCATCGGTGTTGAACGGGCTGAGCACGAAGGAGCTACTGTCGCAGGGGTGGTAGGTGAGCGAGCGCAGACTTTCTAATGGCTATTTGCCTGACTTTACGCCCTAAACCCATTGAATGAAGGCGAAATTTATTTATCGGGTGTGGAGTGGAATTATTGCGCTAGACTACATGCAAAATAATCAAAAGCACTTCTATCAATACGGTTTTCGTCATTCCCGCGTAGGCGGGAATCCAGTCAAATTAACGCACTAGATTCCGGGTCAAGCCCGGAATGACGATTTATAGAAATGCCCTTAAGCCTATCGGGCGATTCGTGAGTTTGGTGCATATGAAAAAATCCTGGCTTGC
>DZDJ01000206.1 GCA_022736715.1 Edaphobacter aggregans | reverse complement strand
AGTCGGATGTAGTTCGTCACTGCGATGAGCTGGTCGTGGATGTGTCGATGGATGCGTTGCTGGAGCAGGTGGATGCGGTGCATGTGATGACCTCCCTCACCGGGTTCGAGGCCTTGCTGCGCGGGCGGCGTGTCATCTGTTACGGTCATCCGTTTTACGCTGGCTGGGGCTTGACTGAGGATGTATATCCTTTGGAGCGGCGAAGCCGTCGGCTTTCTCTGGATCAGCTGGTGGCCGGGGCATTAATCATGTATCCGCGTTACATGAGTCTGGTTGATGGTGCATTTATCACTCCCGAACAGGCGGTGGACGAGTTGGTCGCCCAGCGTGAGCAGTCCGGAGGTCGCCTGCCTTGGTGGAGGCGGATTGTGCGACCTGTGCTGCAGGGGCTGGCGAGGATCGAGGACGGTGCGAGGAGGCGGCGCGCATGATCAGGGCATGTGTGCATGAGTCGATCCATGAGATGGATCCCTTGCGCTGGGATGCCTTGCTGAGTGGGCGCTCGGTCACCTTTTCGCATGCTTTCTGGAGTGTCATTGAAGCGTCCGCACTCAATGACTTCCGTTATCGCCATGTGCTTTTCCTTGATGAAGACGATCAGCCGGTGGCGCAGACGACGTTTTACGTGGTGACCACGGATATTGCCATCTTCGCGCCACCCTGGTTGCGAGGCTGGTTGGGTTTGATACGACGGGTGTTTCCCACTTTCCTCAAGTTGAAGATGCTGGAGTGTGGCACCCCCATTATTCTCAACAGCCCGCCCGTGGTGTTGCATCCGGATTTCGAGCCACAGGACATCGTTGCTGTGCTGCACGAGACCCTGAGGGGCTACGCTCGGAGCGAAGGTGTGCTGTTGCTGGTCTTGCGTGACTTTGAAACGCCTGAGATGTCCTGGTTTGAGCCGCTGCGGGCGCATGGCTATCACGAGGTTCAGGGTCTGCCGAACACCTATCTCGACATTCACTGGGATTCCATCGCAAGCTACCGGGCAGCCTTGAAAAGCTACTACCGCAGCAAGATCAACCATCATCTTTGCAAGAATGCCGAGTTGAAAGTGCGGCATGACATGATTGAGGATTTCGCCCCCATGGCGGACGAGCTCTGTCGCCAATGGTTGATCGTTCATGAGCGAGCCAACGAGTTTCAGCGTGAGGTGCTGACACCAACCTTCTATCGTGAGCTTGCCTTGCGCATGAATGGTCGAGCCAAGATCCTGCGTTTTTTCCGTGGGGATGACTGGATTGGCCATGCCCTGTTGCTGCACGATGGCGACATGGTGCGCTGGTTGTATTTCGGACGCACCGAGCCGGTGAATGACAGTCTTTATCTGTATGTCACCCAAGCCGTCATTCAGGCCGCCATTGAACTTGGGGCCAAGCGCCTTGAGATGGGTTTGACGACCTATCCGATCAAGCTGGATGTCGGCGCACACCTCGAACCCCTGCGCTTGGCAATTCGATGCCCAATCGACATCCTCAATCCCTTGGTGGGCAGGATTTACAGGTTGCTAAATCATCCCACCAACCCTCATGAGAGGCATGTCTTCAAGACCGATGCTTCATCAGGTGGATGATGGCGGGGCTGGCGATGGAAACTGCATCCATGAGCGCAGTCGGCTACGCGGGGGAGCAGGTCACGGTGACAGGTGCCACGGGGTTTGTGGGCGGGCATCTGGTTCGACGCCTC
>DZDJ01000072.1:3466-7758 GCA_022736715.1 Edaphobacter aggregans | reverse complement strand
CCGGATTGCGGCCTGAATTGACCCATCTGGTAAATTCCAGTATTCTTGGAGATTGCAGGGGTTGCGGCCTTTCCTCTTCTGCCTGCACCCTGAAGATTCCCGTAGACAACCGGGTAAAATTTCCGCCGGATCTGTTCCGGCTCAATAAAGAGAAGATTATGGCAAATCATGTTTCGTCGTTGAAGCGCGCCCGTCAGACCGAGAGCAAGACCACGGTAAACCGCGCCAATAAGAGCAAGTTGCGCGGCAGCCTGCGCTCCTTGCGCGAGGCCCTTGCCGCTGGCGATGCCAAGGCCGCCAGCGAGCAGTACCGTGCAACCGTCTCCGTTCTGGACAAGAGCGTGCAGAAGGGTGTGCTGCACGACAACACCGCTTCCCGTTACAAGAGCCGTCTGAATGCCCGCCTGAAGGCGCTGGCCGTCAAGACCGCCTAGTTCTGGCCTGCGGATCTCCCCAGGAAGCACTCGATTCCGCAAAAGGGCCAGATTGCGATCTGGCCCTTTTGCATGCCTGTTTTCCGGCTCAGCCTTCCGGCTGGAGCAGCACGCCTTCGCGGCTGAAGTAGCTCAGGCTGCGGCGGTAGCAGCGCTGCTTTTCCAGATCAAACGCAATGCAGGAATCGAATGGCCTGGAGTAGACATGCAGGCTGATGCAGCCGGTTGCGCCTGTGTTCTCAATCTGATGGATGGTGTGCAGTTTGTCGACGGTCACCAGTCCGCTGCCTTCGGCGCAGGTCACAGTGCCGGTGCGCGCCAGCTCAATTTCCGTCGCACCGCCCAGGCAGTCCAGGCCAATCACATTCTGGTTTTCCGGCGCATTGCAGCGCACGTGCCTGTACTCGTGCGTGGAGACCTCCCCCTGCGGCACGGTCATCCAGCCAAGCTGGCCGTTGTGTGTATGGATGGCGGTCTTCTGTCCGGGGCTCCAGCAGATGGTCATCACCTCGAACAACTCATCACGATAGATCAGGTTGCGGGTGTAGAAGCTGTCACGCCAGTGGGTGTAGCGGGCGAGTGGTTCCGGCCGCAGCACAGTGGCGGCCATGTAGCTGGCAATCCGCTCCTTGGTGATGAGCTCATTTTCCAACTCCCGCAGGCCCGCAACAAAGTCCTCCACCGTGGTGCGGAGAGGATGAGTATCGACGCTTTGCGGCATGGCGGCACCTCGCGGAAAAACAGGGCGGACATGGAGAATTATGGCACAAAGCTGCCGGGCAGAGTACCGGTGTATCCGGTGAGGCTGTGTGCCTGGAGTTGCGAAAGAAAAATTTACGGCGACAGCGCGGTGACGGTCTCTGCCAGCGCAGTGGAAACCGGCGCCAGGCAGACGGCAGCCATCCAGATTACGATTGTGCGTTAGCGAAGGGAAAGGCGGCGGGCCATCCGGGCAAAATCGCAACCAGCCGGCTTCACGCCAGACAGCCCAGCCTATAATCAGGTATGGCGATTGTGCAACCAGCCACGACGAAGGCTGGCTCGGAGCTTGCTGACCCTTTAGCCGGTGCAGCAACCGGTGTGGCTGGCGCTCCTGATCCGACTGCGGCACGCTTCCTGCATTTACTGGAGACGGTGCGCGCCAATCGCCCTGCTGACGACCTGGAAATCATCCGCAAAGCCTGGGAGTTCTCGCTGGAGCATCATCGCGGGCAACTGCGCGCTTCCGGCGAACCGTATGTGATTCATCCGCTGGAAGTGGCACAGGTGCTGGCAGAGATGAAGATGGACTCGACGGCCATCGCCGCCGGGCTGCTGCACGACGCCGTGGAAGACACGCCGGTCACCTCGGCCGACATTGCCACTATGTTTGGCGAGCAGGTGGCGCACATCGTGGAGGGCGTAACCAAGATCGACAAAATCCAGTTTGCCAACCGGGAAGACCGCCAGGCTGAAAACGTGCGCAAGATGCTGCTGGCCATGGTGACGGATGTGCGCGTGGTGCTCATCAAGCTGGCAGACCGGCTGCACAATATGCGCACGCTGGAACACCTGAAGCCGGAGCGGCAACAGGCCATTGCCCGGGAAACGCTGGAGATTTACGCGCCGCTGGCGCACCGGCTGGGCATGGGCAAACTGCGTGGCGAACTGGAGGACCTGGCTTTTCGCTACGTTGACCCGGTGGCTTACGAGCAGTTGAGCCGACAGGTGGAAGAGATGCGGGCCGAGGGCGAGGCCTTTCTGCGCCGCGTGGTGTCGCAACTGGAAGAGCGGCTGCAGCAGCATGGCATTCAGGGGCAGGTGCAATGGCGCATCAAGCGTCTGTATAGCCTGCACCAGAAGATGCAGGACCAGCATCTGACGATCGACCAGATATACGATCTGCTGGCCATCCGCGTGATTACGCAGTCGGTGCAGGACTGCTATGCGGTCTTTGGCCTGATCCACAGCATGTGGCGTCCGGTGCCGGGACGCATCAAGGACTTTATCGCCATGCCGCGTCCCAACTTCTACCAGTCGCTGCATACGACGGTGATTGCCGGGGGCGGCCACCAGTTTGAGGTGCAGATCCGCACGGAAGAGATGCACCGCGTGGCGGAAGAAGGCATTGCAGCGCACTGGAAGTACAAGGCGGACGACGCCATCAGCGCCAGGGACGAGCAGCGGCTGGCCTGGGTGCGGCAACTGGTGGAGTGGCAGCGCGAGATGACCGATCCGAATGAGTTCCTCTCGACGCTGAAGATCGATCTGTACCCGGAAGAGGTCTACACCTTTACGCCGAAGGGCAAAGTGGTGGTGCTGCCGAAGGATGCCAGCCCGGTCGACTTTGCCTATTCCATCCATACGGAGGTGGGCAATACCACCACGGGCGCCAAGGTAAATGGCCGCATGGTGCAGCTGCGCACCAGGTTGCGCAATGGCGACATTGTCGAGATTCTGACGCAGACGGGGCACACCCCCAGCCGCGACTGGTTGAGCTTTACCAAAAGCTCGCGCGCGCGGAACAAGATCAAGCATTGGCTGAATGAGCACCAGCGCGAGCGTGCGATGGAGTTGGGCCGCAAGCTGATCGAACGCGAAGCCCGCAAATATAAGCTGAGCCTGAACAAGTTTCAGGAGGCCGATTTCGTCCGCGTGGCGGGCGAGTATGGCATGGGAACGCAGGCGGAGCTGCTGGCCGGCGTGGGCTTCGGCAAATATTCCGCGCGGCAGGTGCTGAACAAACTGGAACCGGGCTCCACAATGGCCGTAACGCCGGAGCAGGAGGCTGCCAGCGAGCATCATGGCGCGGTGGGCGCCATGTCCGACGCGGTGAAGCGCGTCTTCTTCGGCAAGGGCTCGGATTCGCTGCAGGTGGAAGGGCAGGACGATCTGCTGGTGTATCGCGCGCGATGTTGCAATCCGATTCGCGGCGAAGAGATTATTGGCTACGTCACGCGTGGCAAGGGGGTGGCCGTGCATGCGCGCAGCTGCCCGAATGTGCAGAATCTGCTTTACGAGAGCGATCGCCGCATTTCGGTGGAGTGGGCCAGCCCGCCAGAAGGCTCCACGGCCAAGCCGGCGCGCTATCCGGTGCGCTTGATTGTCTACTGCGACGATCGGACCGGCATGTTGAAGGAGCTGACGGCCATCATCAGCGATGATGACACCAACATCCGCAGCGTGGACTCCAAGCCAAACCCCGATGGCAATGGCGCGATTGTAGACTTCGTGATTGAAACACTGGATGTGCGCCACCTGAACCGCCTGGTGACGGCCATGCGCCGCGTGCCGGGCGTCCGCGATGTGCAGCGCATGCAGAAGGTGTAGACGGCGGCAGTTCCGTTCTACAATCAAAGCATCATGACCTCCCATACGAAGACAGCAGTTTCCACGCAGGCTGCCCCTGCGGCCATTGGCCCATACACGCAGGCGGTCCGCATTGGCGATTTCTTGTACTCCTCTGGACAAATTGGACTGGATCCGGCCACCGGACAACTGGTGGAAGGCGGAATCGAGGCGCAGACCCGGCGCGTGCTGGAAAATCTGAAGGCCGTGCTGCAGGCAGCCGGAGCAGAGATGTCGCAGGTGGTAAAAACCACCGTCTTTCTGCAGAACCTGAAGGATTTTGCCGCCATGAATGCGATTTACGGCCAGTACTTTGCCCCGGCAGGCATCGTTCCTCCGGCACGCTCCACCGTGCAGGTTGCCGCGCTGCCCAGGGAAGCGCTGGTGGAGATGGAAGTGATTGCGGCTCTTTGAAAGCATGACCGGGCTCGAATGCGTTGTGAGATAGCGTCCACAGACAGGAATTCTGATTACCTATGACTATTGAAAAACCAGTATTTTCAAGCCGACACTATAAAGGGCTGGATGGTT
>DZDJ01000072.1:0-3366 GCA_022736715.1 Edaphobacter aggregans | reverse complement strand
ATGACTATTGAAAAACCAGTATTTTCAAGCCGACACTATAAAGGGCTGGATGGTTTGCGCGGATTGGCCTTCCTGTCCGTTTTTTTTCACCACTATGCCCTGACAACGCATTCAACTCAGCACTGGATACTTGCTGTGGCATGGTTGGCTGGTGGTGGCTGGGCCGGAGTGGATCTATTCTTTGTGCTGTCAGGATTCCTGATTACTGGAATTCTGCTGGATACACGGGAGCATCAATACTACTTCCGCAATTTTTATGCACGCCGCGCATTGCGAATTTTCCCTTTGTTCTATGGTGTGATGTTCCTGCTGCTTTTATTGACGCCGGTTCTGCATCTGCAATGGAAGTTAGGACACATCGCATATTTCCTGTATCTGGGAAATATTGCTGGCCACGTCGATGGTTCACTGAATTTTGTTCAGCCTTTCGTCAACCTGACGCATACCTGGTCATTGGCTGTGGAAGAGCAGTTCTACATGCTGTGGCCACTGGTTGTATTGTTTGTTGCTAGCCGCAAGCGGCTCCTGAAGGTCTGTGCTGGCCTCATGGGGCTGGGGCTGCTATTGCGAATTGCTCTGGTCCTCTTCAAACCAGGACCCGGGTTTGAGTGGGCCTATGGGGAGCTACCTACACACGCCGATGGACTGCTTTGTGGCGCAATTGCGGCCATTCTCGTGCGACAGGTAGATTTGGCTGTGCTTATTCGAAAGTCGCGTTGGATTGGTGTGGCAGCCGGTTTAGGTTTGATTGTGTTGCTCGTAAAGAATAAGGACCTCAACTATCACACTGCTGTAATGACAATATTTGTTTATCCACTGCTTGCAGTTATTTTTACTGTAATATTGTTGCGGACTTTGAAGCCTGATACTTGGTTGTTTCGGATATGCAGCATGCGTGGTCTGCGCTTCTTCGGCCGTTACAGCTATGGAATGTACATCTATCACCGGGTATTTTCGCCATACTTGGGGACGTTTCTGCCTGACTTGCAGCGTATCTCCCATTCAATTCTCATCGGCGGCATCCTTTATGTGCTGTTTGTGTTGCTTATTACGGTAATTGTTTCTGTGTCGAGTTATGAATTGTTTGAAAAGAGATTTCTTAAGTTGAAAAGCAGATTTCCCTATGATGTGTCTTCTCAGCGTATGCAAACGGTCTGATTTTGACCTCGACTGCAGAATTGAGGAGAGGAGCAGTTATGACAGAGGACTCTGGTACAAAGAAAATCCGCAAAACAGAAGCCGAATGGCGCGCACTGCTGACGCCGGAGCAGTTCCACATCATGCGGCAGAAGGGGACGGAGCCCGCTTTTACCGGCGCGCTCTATCAGAACCACGAGGACGGCATCTACCATTGCGCATGCTGCGGTGCGGAGCTGTTTCAGTCCGATATGAAATATGATTCCGGCAGCGGCTGGCCCAGTTTCTGGCTTCCGGTCTCGGCGGACGCCGTGGAGGCGCATGAGGACAAGAGCCATGGCATGCGGCGCATTGAGGTCACCTGCGCCCGCTGCGATGCCCATCTGGGGCATATTTTTCCGGATGGTCCCCGCCCAACCGGCATGCGCTATTGCATCAATTCCGCCTCCCTGCAGTTCGAAGGAAAGAAGTAATTCTTTGGAAACTGGCTCTACGCAGGCCCGCTGACGTATAAAAGAAGAGGCGGAAATTGGTCTGACCTGTGTGGCGCGGCAACGCGCATTCCTTTTCTGCCCGGATAAAAAATTTGACAGCGGAGAAGTGGAATGCCCTGGTTTTGGCAGGAATCGGACGAATTGTCCACGCAGGAAATAGAGGCCCTGGCCCATCGTTTGCTGGATGAGGCAAAGACAAGGTTGGGTGTGACGCCCAGACGAGTATTGCTGCTGCCCCCTGACCTGACGCGTGCCCACAGCGGCGCCGGCAAAATAACGGAAGTTCTGTATAAGGCGCTCGCACCCACCTGCGACGTGCATGTGGTTCCGACGCTGGGGCAGCATGTTCCGCACACGGAGGCGGAAAACCGCTGGATGTTCGGTTCGATTCCGCATGAGCGCATTCATGCCCATGACTGGCTGAACGGGGTGACGCGTGTGGGCGTGATTCCCGCTTCTCTCGTGCAGGAAAGCACGGGGGGCAAGGCCGACTGGGAGATTCCGCTGGATATGAATGCAATGCTGATGCAGGAGCAGTGGGACCTGATTATCAACATTGGCCATGTGGTGCCGCACGAAGTGCTGGGCTTTGCCAATCACAATAAGAACTATTTCATCGGACTGGGCGGCAAGGAGACGATTTGCGCATCGCACATTGCCGCGGCCATTTATGGCATTGAAAACAACCTGGGCAATCTGGTGACGCCGCTGCGGCACTGTTACAACTGGGCCGAGCAGCAGTTTCTGGGACATTTGCCGGACGTGTATCTGCAGATTGTGATGAAGCGCAACGAGGAAAACCGGCTGGTGACCAGCGGTATTTATGTTGGCGACGATCTGGAGACCTATCTGATGGCCGCCCGCGCCAGCCGCGCACAGAACATCACTGTCTTTGAAAAGCCGGTGCAGAAGGTTGTTGCCGTCATGCAGGGCGATGAATTCCGCAGCACCTGGGTGGCGAACAAGGCGGTTTACCGCACGCGCATGGCCATCGCCGACGGAGGCGAGCTGCTGATTCTTGCTCCTGGACTGGAGCGGTTCGGGGAGCAGCCAGCCGTGGATGCGCTGATCCGCCAGTATGGATACACCGGGACGGAAAAGGTGCTCCAGCTCTATCGGACGGAAGAAACCTTGCAGGACCTGGCCCACGGAACTGCCCATTTGATTCATGGCTCCAGCGAAGGCCGCTTCACCATTCGCTATGCGCCGGGCCACCTGACGAAGGAAGAGATAGAGGGTGTGAACTTCCAGTACGCTGACCTGAATGCGATGTTGCAGCGCTACAATCCGGCCAAAATGCGGGAAGGCTGGAACACAATGCCGGATGGAGAGGAAGTTTTCTTTATCAGCACGCCTTCGGCGGGATTGTGGTCAACGCGAGCCAACCTGGAGCGCAATGACCGGCTGGCAGCCGAGAAGCACCAATAAACACAGCAGGCCCCAGCACACTGCGCTCCAGCAGTGTGCCTCGTTTTATTGACGCCTACGAACGCCGCCGGTGCTCCCGCTCGGCGCGTTCGTCATTGCGCCGCTGCGCCTGCTCAAACATGGAAGTCAGCGTGCCGACCACCGCCATCACCAGCGCCAGCAGCAGCAGCACCAGCCCAATCATGCGCCATAGCGCCGCATCTCCCGGCGAAACCGGCTGATGCGCCAGGTTCGTCCACGCCACTCCACAGGAGATCAGCGAAAACAACAGCAGCGTCGCAGCCAAAGTGTAAAAATTGCGGGCCAT
>DZDJ01000071.1 GCA_022736715.1 Edaphobacter aggregans | reverse complement strand
AGGATCGGGCGGCTGTGGAAATTCCAGCTGTCTGAGGTCGATGAGTGGGTACGCGTGGGCGGCGCGGATGAAGAACAACGCAGCGATGGCCAAACGCCATCGCCAAAGAACTAAGGGGATGGGCTGAATGCCAACATTGAACTGGATCGGCAAAGAAGCCGTCGTCAAACACCATAAGGAAGTGCCGTTTCGTCTGCTGGAACCGGTGTCTGAACTGTCCTGCGACAAAGTAGGCGCTGGTGATAAGGCGAGCAGCGGCAACCTGATCGTTCAGGGCGACAACCTGCACGCGCTCAAGGCGCTACTGCCACGCTATGCCGGACAGGTGAAGTGCATTTACATCGACCCACCATATAACACGGGACAAGATGACCGCGGCGCGGACGGCCTGCGCACGGGTTGGATCTACAACGACCGCGTTGAAAGTCCTGAAATCCGAGAATGGCTAGGTAAGGTCGTCGGTATCGAAGCTGAGGATCTGTGTAGGCACGACAAGTGGCTCTGCATGATGTACCCACGACTACGCCTTCTCAAAGATTTCCTGCGTGACGATGGTGTCATCTTCGCGAGCATCGACGATATCGAGGTTGCGAGCCTGCGCATGCTGTTCGATGAGATTTTTGGTGTCACCAACCGTATCGGCGTCATTGTCTGGAAGAATGCAACAGACAACAACCCAACCCAAATTGCCAGCGAGCATGAATATGTGCTCTGTTACGCCAAAGACAAGCGTAAGATCGCCAGCGAGTGGAAAGCGTCGAGTCTTGAAGTCAAAACCCGCCTGCTTGAAGTGGGCGAGAAGTTCGTTAAGCAGCACCTAGACCAGGCCAAACGTCAAGCGGCCTACACGAAGTGGTACCGCGAGAACAAGCCGCAGCTATGGCCCTTCGAGGACTACAAGTTCATCGACAGCGGTGGAGTCTATACGGGCATGCGCTCGGTTCACAACCCGGGCAAAGAGGGGTACCGGTACGACATAATCCACCCGGTGACCAAGCGGCCATGCCAGCAGCCGCTGATGGGCTACCGGTTTCCCGAGGAATCGATGCAACGCCTCATTCAAGAGGGGCGAATTATCTTCGGAGAAGATGAGACGAAGCTGGTCGAGCTCAAGGTCTACGCCAAAGACTATCGCGCCAAGCTCTCAAGTCTTTTCGAGCTCGATGGCCGCATCGGCACAAACGAGATCAAGGCGATCTTCCCGGAGGATAAGCGGCCGTTTGACTTCCCAAAACCCACCGAGCTGATTGAAGAGTTGTTGAGCTTCACGACCGGTGCCAACGATTTGATACTGGATTCTTTCGGCGGCTCTGGAACAACAGCAAATGCCGTGCTGAAACTGAATCATGCAGACGGTCAAAACCGCCGATTCATCTTGGTCGAGATGAAGGACGCCATCGCAAGCGGTGTAACAGCTCAGCGTGTGCAACGGGTCGCATCGGGCTACACCAACAGCAAGGGTGAAAAGGTACCAGGACTCGGCGGCGGCTTCCAATTCTGTCGCCTGTCTGCCGAGCCGCTGTTCACAGCCGAGGGGCAGATTCGCGCCGATGTCACGTTCGCCCAACTGGCCGAATTCGTCTGGTTCGCGGAAACCGGCAGTGGTTATACCGGCCAAGGGGATTCGCCGCTTCTGGGTGTGCATGAAGGGCGCGGCATCTACTTGCTCTACAACGGCATCCTCAAGGACAAATCCATCGCCGGTGGCAATGTGCTGACCGGGCCGGTGTTCGATGTGCTGCCGAAATTTGCCGGCCCCAAAGTGATCTACGCCGCCGCCAACCGCATGGGTGGCCGTGCTGCCCGTGAGGGCATCACCTTCAAGCAAACCCCTTACGCACTGGAGGTGTAAGCCATGACCACATTCGCACCAAAAACTTACCAGTCACAAGTGCTTGACAGCGTGGAAGCCTACTTTAAGGCCTGCCACGAACTGCCGTCTCCCTCGATTGCCTTCACCGCGACCACGGAGCGCCTGTGGGGACGCGGCAATACCTATAACCCACTTTCTGGCTTTCCGACCGATATGCCGTACTTCTGCCTGCGTGTGCCCACCGGCGGCGGCAAAACCTGGCTGGCGGCGAAGAGCGTGGCTTTGGTCAACACGCACCTACTGCGCTGCGAGCAAAGCGTGATTCTGTGGCTGGTGCCCTCGAAGCCGATCCGCGAGCAAACGCTGCGCGCCTTGCGCGACCGGCAGCATCCCTATCACACCGCGTTGCGCGAAGCCGGGCCGATTACCGTCCTCGATCTGGAAGAAGCCAAGAGCGTAACGCGCGCCACGCTGGATTCCTCGACGACGATCATCGTGGCGACGCGGCAGGCGTTTCAAGTGGAGGAGGAGGAATGCCGCAAGGTGTACCAGTCCAGCGGCGCGCTGATGCACCACTTCGACAACCTTTCTCCAACGCAGCGCGACGAGTTGTTGACCGAAGGCGAAGGCACGGATCGGATCACGCCCTATTCGTTGGCCAACGTGCTGCGTCTGCGTCGCCCCTTCGTGGTCGTCGACGAGGCGCACAACAACCGCACCGAACTGGCCTTCGACATGCTGGCGCGCTTCCGTCCCAGCGGGGTGATGGAACTGACCGCCACGCCCGATCTGGAGCGCACGCCCAGCAACGTATTGCACAGCGTATCCGCCACCGAATTGAAGGCGGAAGAAATGATCAAGCTGCCGGTGGTGCTGGAAACGGAGCCAAACTGGCAGCAATGCCTGGCCGACGCCATCGGTCGCCGCGATGCCCTGCACAAGTTGGCCGACGACGAACGCCGAGCCGGTGCAGCCTATTTGCGACCGCTGGTGCTGATTCAGTCGGAGCCACGCCGGGCCGGAGTCGATACGTTGGATTTCGAGCGGGTGAAGAACGAGCTGATCACCAACCACGGCATTCCGGCCAGCGAAATTATCGTGGCGACCGGCGAAGAAAAAGGGCTGGAACAGGTCGACGTGGATTACAAGCTGGGCATTGCCGACCCAAGCTGCCCGGTGAAGTTCGTCATCACCCAGAAGGCGCTGGCCGAAGGCTGGGACTGCCCATTTGCCTACATCCTGGTCAGTATGGCCTCACTGCATTCGGCCACGGCAGTCGAGCAGTTGCTTGGGCGCGTATTGCGTCAACCGGGCGCGAGTCATCGGCAGGCGCGTGCGCTGAATCAGTCCTATGCTTTCGTCGTCTCGCGCAACTTTGCCGAAACCGCCAGCGCCTTGCGTGACCGCTTGGTGGCTGGTGCGGGTTTCGAGCGGCGCGAAGTGAACGAGTTTGTAACAGCGGCCAAGGCCGAACAATCGCGGCTGGATCTAGAGGGCCACGCCGGGCGCGTTGTCGTTCGGCCGGTGGCGATTACCTTATCAGAAAAGCCCGATCTCAAGTGCGTGCCCAAGCCGATCCGCGACAAGGTGAGTTGGGATGGCAAGCTGAATACGCTGACTATCAGCGCCCCGCTGACCGAGGATGAGACCGAAACACTCAAGGCCTCGGTCAGGTCAGAAACCGCAGCGGCGGCCATCGTTGAAGCCGCCGAAGTCAGCCGCACTACCGCCATCGAGTTTTTCCAGACGCCTGCTGAACTCGGCGAACGTTTCCGCATTCCGCAACTCGCGCTACGGATTCAGGGTGAGTTGGCTTTGTTCGATGACCCGGAGGTGCTGGAGTACCCGTGGGATCTCTCGCCTTACGATGCTGCGCCAACGGCCGACGATCTCTCCGCACTCGGTGCGGGCCTCAAGGTTTCGGAAGGTGGCGAGATCGATGTGGATGACACCTCTGGCCGAGTCATTTCACGCTTCTTGCCTGATCTGCAACGCGACTTGGGGCTGGTGTACCAACCGGAAAACTGGGATGAAATTCGCCTTGCCACCTGGCTTTGCCGCAACCTCCCGGAGCAATCCCTCACCCATGCTAGCAAGCAAGCCTTCGTCGCCGCGTGGCTGACCGATCTGCTGCGCCGGGACGATGTCACGCTGGCACGTGCCAATCTGCAGAAGTTCCTGATCCGCAATCGCCTTGAGGCGCGCATCCGCGACCTGCGTAAGCTGGCGGTGGGCAAAGCATTCCAGCAAACGCTGTTCGGTGAGGATGCCGCATCTAGCGTGGCGGTGAGTGATCAATACGCCTTCGATTTTCATCCGCATGCTTATGCGCCTAGTCGCGATTATGACGGCCGCTTCGGTCACTTCGATTTCAGGAAACACTTTTACGGCCGCATTGGCGATTTCGACAGCAAAGAAGAATTCGAGTGCGCTTGCTGGCTGGATATTCAGGCGCAGAAGGGTCGTATTCAGTTCTGGGTGCGCAATCTGGTGCGGCGTGAAGGGAGTTCGTTCTTCCTGCAAAAGGCGGACGGGCGTTTCTACCCGGACTTTCTCTGCCAGCTTCCAGGAAAAGATGACAAGCCCGGACCGATTCTCGCCGTCGAATACAAGGGTGCTGACCGCTGGTTATCCGCTGAGGATGACCGTTTGATTGGTGGACTGTGGGCCAATCTTTCCGAGGGGCGTTGCCGATTCGTAATGATCAAGGACAAGCGCTGGGATGGGATTGAGGAGCATCTGAAATGACGCCAGATCAAACCCAGACTTCTGCGCCGTTTCTCGTTGTGGAGGTGTCGCGCAAATGAGCGATTTCAAAAAAGAATACGCACTTTGGGATGAGTTCCTCAGCGTCTGGCCACTGACGCGTCTGACCACGATGACGCTGGACGAGTACACGCAGGCAGGCTCGAAGGATAGCTTTACCTATTGGATTGAATCGCGGCTAGACGAGCTGGGCAGCATCTGGGGCGGCTCGTCGTTCAAATTTGGCGTGTTCTCGCGCAAGGATACCGACGACAAAACGAGTGACGCCAAGCTGAGCTATTCCGATACGCACGGCTGGTATTCCTCATTGGGCGCTTCGGCAGAAGAAGCCTTCTCACTGGTGCGTGGTCATGTGGCGCAAGTGGCTACTCTGGCAGCGCAAGGCGATCTTGATGGCATCGAGAAATTTGAGCATCTTGGCGAAGCCTACAAGTGGAAGATCGCCTTCCACTATCAGAATCGCCAATCTCCCGTCATCGTCGATATTTTCAAGAAGGCACCGCTGGCGGTCTTCGTAGGCGATACGGCGGCCCGCAGCATGGCGGTTTTGCAAAAGGCGGCGGTGACGATGCGCCCTGTAGATCTAGGCGTTCTGGAATTCGGGCGGCAGATTTGGGAGGCGTGGAGTCTGAAGAATCTGGCGATCTGGAAGCTCTCGCATGGTGATCAACCATTCACGAGTGCTGAGCGGCAACAGCTTCTGGATGGCCTGCTGGTGGCGGTACACCGCGACACCGGCAAAGAGCAAGGTAAGAAGTTCGTCGAGGCACCTGTCGGCACCCTGTTTTTCCTGTGCCACGGCAATAGTCCACAGCGTATCGGGCAGTTCACGTCGGAGGCGTTGCCTTGCGACAAGGGCGATGGTTGGCTCCAACGCAGTTACCGTGTGCTCAAGCCAGCGCAGCGCACGGATCGCTATACAGTCAACTCAAAGTACTGGTCTCCACAAGGCAATTCGACGTTTTCACTGGTAGGCGGGCACGATCTGCCGGAGTTTGAAAACACCTTGCTGAAGCCTTATTTCGGCACCGATTTGGCTGAACTGGCGGGTATGGCTGGCGAACCAATTGAAGCGGCCAGTCTGAAAATCGCTCCCTTGCCTAGCCTCTCGACCCCATTGCCAGTCACTGCCACCAAGCCAATTGATACAGCCCTGAATCGCATCTATTACGGGCCGCCCGGAACCGGCAAGACTTACACCCTTACTCGCTTGCTGAAACAAGATTACGAGCAGGCGATGCAGTCGGTGTCACCCGAAGAGTGGCGCAGCCAGGTCATCGCGGAAAAGATCGCCGTACTCAAGTGGTGGGAGTGCGCCGCAGCGGCACTGTACGACCTCGGCGGCAAGGCCAAGGTGAGTGAAATTGCCGAACACCCGTTTATCCATGCCATCGTCTCGGCCAATGGCTCTAACCGCAATGTGCGGCAAACACTGTGGCGCACATTGCAGAACCACACGGTGGATGAGTCGGCCACGGTGAAGATGAAGAAGCGACTGAGCCCCGCCGTATTCGATAAGTCCACCGAGTCGGTATGGCAGTTTGCTGGAGACTGGCAGGATGCCTGCGAGGATCTGATTGCACTGGTCGATCAACTGAAGGCTGGCCACCAGAATGCGGGAGCGGTGCAACGCTACAGTTTCGTCACCTTCCATCAGTCCTATGGCTATGAGGAGTTCGTCGAGGGTTTGCGACCGGTGCTGAATGACGATGCCGAGGCCGGTGAAATCCAGTACGAGATTCGTCCGGGTGTATTCAAGGAGTTGTGTCGCAAGGCACGCCTCGCGCCTGATCAACGCTTTGCGATGGTGATCGATGAAATCAATCGCGGCAATATCAGCAAAATCCTCGGTGAGTTGATTACGCTGATCGAAGCCGACAAGCGCGACCCACTCGATGGCAGCAGGCCTCCCGCCGAAGTCACGCTGGCCTACTCTGGTGAGAAATTTGCCGTGCCCGCCAATGTGGACATTATCGGCACGATGAACACGGCGGATCGGTCGCTGGCCTTGCTGGATACGGCTCTGCGACGGCGCTTCGATTTCGTGGCTTTGATGCCCGACACCCGGCATGAAAAAGACCCCGCCGATCCCGACAGCGCGCCATTGGCCGGTCTGGTGATCACACTCGACTCCGGGCTCATTGATGTGCGGGAGATGCTGCATCGAATTAACCAGCGGGTCGAGGCGCTGTACGACCGCGATCACTGCATTGGTCACGCCTACTTTACGGCGTTGGCGCAAGTGCCTGATGGCGATGTGCGGTTTGCAGCCCTGGGGCAGGTATTTCGCAATCGCATCGTGCCACTGCTGGAAGAATATTTTTTCGAGGACTGGCAGAAGATTCGGCTGGTGTTGGGAGACAACCAGAAGAAAGACGAGCAGACGCACTTCATCCGCGAAAGCCAAGATCACGAGCAAGACTTGAATAGTCTGTTTGGCAGCGATCATGGCCTGGATGCCTATGGCACCAAGCGGCGTTACTCCGTACAAGAAAGTGCGTTCTTGAAGCCCGATGCCTACATCGGCATCTACCAGACGCTGATCTCCTGACAGCCAAGGGAATGCGTATGAGCGGCATCACGATCTACGAATTCGATGCACTGGTTCCGTCAGTGCCGGGGTTCAGCGAGACCGAAGGTTTGCGCGGCGTCCCGCCCGCCGTGTTCAATTGGCTGGAATTACAGTGCTTGCGCACCGCCGAGCAAGCCGAAGCCGCCTGGTTACGACTGACTCAGCGGCGTGGACGCCGATCCGTTCAGGTAACGAGTTTTGTGGGTGTCATTCGTGCGCCCGACGGGTACCAGATCGAAGTGTTGCCCAAGGTGGGCAAGGCCATCGGCGGCGGTGACAAGGAGGCAAGGCAACTGTTAATCGACATGCTGCGCTGCCTTGGCGGTTTCCGCCATATCCAGACCGACAGCGCCAAGCTTGCCGCCGCGCGAATGCCCTTGCTGGAGGTCTTCATCGGGGAGTTTTTGCGGTCAGTAGAACAGATCGTTAAGCGTGGTCTGCGCAGCGATTACACGAGCCGTCAAGACAACTTGTTTGCGCTACGTGGCAAGCTACTGGTGTCTCAGCACCTGCATCAAAATCTATGTCGGGCGGATCGGTTTTTTACTGAACACGACGAGTTTTCGACCAACCGACCCGAGAACCGCTTGCTGCATTCGGCATTGCGTTGCGCGCTGTTGTTGTCGGCATCGCAAG
>DZDJ01000205.1 GCA_022736715.1 Edaphobacter aggregans | reverse complement strand
CACGTGGAACGACGCGCCTTGGCAATTCAAGGCAAACCCCGCGTTACGGTTGGGATAATGAATACGGCGAGCGTGTGGTCGATGTGCCTACTTTTGAAGCCAGCCGGTTTTTGGTAAGCAATGCAGAGTTCCTCGATTTCGTGCGCGCAGATGGATATGCCATCGACCGTTACTGGGCTGAGGAGGGCTTGAATTGGCGGCACTATACCGGGGCGCATCATCCGAGTTTCTGGTTGCGTGCCGAAGCTGGTGAACAAGCAGACTGGCAACTACGTTTGATGGCCGAAGTTGTGCCCATGCCCTGGAACTGGCCGGTGGAGGTGAATTACCACGAAGCCAGTGCTTTTTGTCAGTGGAAGTCCGAACAGCTTGGCAAGCGCGTGCGCCTGCCGAGTGAAGACGAATGGTATCGGCTTTATGACGTTTCCGGCATTAGCGAAGTCCCCGAAGACCGGCTCGCAGCGGCCAATCTGCATTTGGATCATTGGGCTTCGCCCTGCGCGGTCAATCATTTCGCACACGGCGAGTTTTATGACGTGGTTGGCAATGTCTGGCAATGGACGGAAACGCCGATTTATCCGTTTGAGGGCTTTGAAGTTCACCCAATTTACGATGATTTCACCACGCCAACTTTCGATGGTCGCCATAACTTGATTAAGGGCGGTTCATGGATTTCCTGCGGCAATGAAAGTCTGCGCGCGGCGCGTTATGCCTTCCGCCGCCATTTCTTCCAGCATGTCGGCTTCCGTTATGTGCTCAGCGAACACGCGGCGGCGGTGCCGAATACCTATTACGAAAGCGACAAACAGCTCGCCGAATATGCCGAATTTCATTACGGTGCCGAGTATTTCGGCGTGGCCAATTTCCCGCAAACCCTGGCGGCTATCGCGATTGAAGCCATGCGCGATAAACCCGCACGCAAGGCCATGGATCTGGGCTGCGCCACCGGGCGGGCAAGTTTTGAGCTGGCGCGGCATTTTGAGCAGGTCACCGGCGTGGATTTTTCCGCACGTTTTATCAACCTGGGCGTGCAACTGGCCGAGCAGGGTACGGTGCGTTACACCCTGAGCGATGAAGGCGAGCTGGTCAATTACAAAACCGCGCACCTAGCCGATCTGGGGCTGGAGGCGGTGCGCGGCAAGGTGGATTTCGTGCAGAGTGATGCCTGCAACCTCAAGCCTTTCCTCAATGGCTTTGATCTTGTGCTCGCCGCCAACCTGATCGACCGGCTGTATGACCCGGCGCAGTTCCTCGGCGCGATTCATGAGCGTATCAACCTTGGCGGCGTGTTGTTGATCGCCTCGCCATACACCTGGTTGGAAGAGCATACGGCGCGGGAAAACTGGGTGGGTGGCTTCAAAAAGGATGGTGAAAACTTCACCACGCTGGATGGCCTGAAAGCCCTGCTCGGGGCGCATTTCCGCCTGCTGCGCGCGCCGCAGGACGTGCCTTTTGTCATCCGTGAAACCCGGCGCAAGTTTCAGCATAGCGTTGCTGAAGTCACGCTGTGGGAGCGGGTGGTTTGAGGTAGCGCTATAGGGCGGTTTTGTAGGGCGGATAAGCGTAGCGCATCCGCCAGCCGCTCGTTCAGTACACGGTACAAATGACTGGTAATTCAAAAACATGCCGGATGCGCTGCGCTTATCCAGCCTACAATCACCCTAAATAACATGAGCTACGCCCATGACCACACGCCGTAATTTTCTGAAACTCGG
>DZDJ01000070.1 GCA_022736715.1 Edaphobacter aggregans | reverse complement strand
ACTAGAGCATCAGCTCTTCAATACAATAAAAGGCCCACCGAATGGTGGGCCTTTTACTTGCACTTTTCTTTCTCGCGGAATGCTTTACCGGCTTGCTGTTGCCGGAGCCTCAGCACCAGCAGCAGTGCTCTGCTTCAGCCGGTTGTGGTAGCTGGCGCCGACAAAGTCGCGGAACAGGGGATGCGGCTCCAGTGGCTTGGATTTAAATTCCGGATGGAACTGGCAGCCCAGGAAGAATGGGTGCCCCGGAATCTCCACGATCTCGACATAGGTCGCATCCGGCGTTGTTCCTGTCAGGCGCAGTCCGCCGCCGGTCAAAACGGCCTCATACTCCCGGTTGAACTCGTAACGGTGCCGATGGCGCTCGCTGATCTCGGTTGTTCCATACGCTTTGTAGGCCAGCGAATCCGGCTCCAGAATGCAGGTCCACGCGCCCAGCCGCATGGTGCCGCCCATCTCTTCCACGCCAATCAGCTCGCGCAGCTTGTAGATGATGCGGTGCGGCGTGGCCGGATCGAACTCGCCGGAGTTTGCGTCCTTGAGACCGCAAACATTGCGGGCAAACTCAATGCAGGCCGTCTGCATGCCCAGGCAGATGCCGAAGTACGGCACCTGGTTTTCCCGCGCGTAACGGATAGCGTTCAACATGCCCTCAATGCCACGCTTGCCAAAGCCGCCGGGCACCAGAATGCCGTCAAATCCGCGGAGCTGCTCTTCATAGGCGCAGTCCGGCTGCCCCTGCGCATCCCTGGTCTCCAGCCCTTCGGCTTCGACCCATGTCACCTTCAGCTTCAGATTGTGGAAGAGCGCGCCATGCACCAGCGCCTCTTTCAAGGACTTGTAGCTGTCCTCATACTCCACATACTTGCCCACAATGGCGATGTGCACTTCATCCCTGGGGTTGTAGGCGCGATGCACAATGTCCTGCCATCTACTCAAATCCGCTGGCTTCGCTTCCATGTGCAGATACTTCAGGATCAGCGTATCCACGCCCTCCTGGGCAAAGTTCACCGGCACCTCATAAATGGAGGCCACGTCCTTGGCCGTCACCACGGCCTGCTCTTCCACATTGCAGAAGAGCGCAATCTTCGACTTCATTTCGCGCGGCAGCGTGCGCTCCGTGCGGCACAGCAGCACATCCGGCTGAATTCCGATGGAGAGCATCTCCTTCACCGAGTGCTGCGTCGGCTTGGTCTTCAGTTCCTGCGCGGCGGCAATCCACGGCACCAGCGTTACATGCACAAACACCGTGTTCTCGCGGCCCAGGTCCTGGCGCATCTGCCGGATGGCCTCCAGAAATGGCAGCGACTCAATGTCGCCCACCGTGCCGCCGATCTCGACGATCACCACGTCCGTATCGACCGCAACCTTGCGCATGGCGTTCTTGATCTCGTTGGTGACATGTGGAATCACCTGGACGGTTTTGCCCAGATAATCGCCCCGGCGCTCCTTGGTGATGATCTGTTCGTAGATGCGGCCGGTCGTCAGGTTGTTGTCGCGCGTCAGCCTGGCGTGCGTAAACCGTTCATAGTGCCCCAGATCCAGGTCCGTCTCCGCACCATCGTCGGTCACAAAGACCTCGCCGTGCTGGAAAGGCGACATGGTTCCGGGGTCGACATTCAGATAGGGGTCAAATTTCATGAGGTTGACCCGAAGACCACGACTCTCCAGCAGGCATCCAATGGATGCTGCCGCAAGGCCCTTACCAAGACTGGACACGACTCCGCCCGTCACAAAGATGTACTTTGCCGACATTCCTGCGTCACCTTATTTGATTGATTGGGATTGGCGTGCTCGGTGTGCACGATTAAGTATCGCAGGAATGGGCCGGGAAAGAAAGGTGGAAAAGCCGGAAGATTTCTACCACACCTCCGGCTTTACCAACACCACGGCAACAACGTCCAGCAGATTCACGGAAATAAAAGATTATAAACAGGTTATTCCGAATCTCGACTGCCCTTGGGGCCGTTGAAGTAAAAGGTGGCCGTCATCATTGGCGTCAGTGTGCGGGCATAGTTATTCCTGTGCACCGTAAAAGCCACGCCGGCCCCCCAGGTGATGGAAAAACTTTTGTGCACCGGCCAGGTAAACTCCACCTCCGGAGCCAGCCATAAATACGAGTAGGACGGCGCTGTCGCTTTGCCGAAAAACAGGTTGCGGCCGCTCTGCGACTGGCCACTCGCTTCCGTCAGAAAGCCAATGCCGTGCTTGTCGTTGAGCACGTATTCGATGGCGGTGCTGTAATAGACCAGGTTTCCGTCCACCATCCGGACGTTGTTGCCAGAACTCACCGTGCCGATGCCGTTGTCAAAACCATATCCAGCGGAAACAGTCGCCGGGTTCGCCACCAGATCGCCAAACTGTCCATACACTGCAAACGGCTTGGCGCGCTTGTGCACCATCAGCGAAATGCCCTCCTGATAGGTGCCATTGCCGAGCTGGTCGGCGCCACCCCGCCGGCCGCTCAGATGCGCCGTATTGCCCGTTGGCAACAGAAAATCGGCCGTCAGAGAAATGGCCGGGCGGACAAGAAATTCATGTGTATTCGCATCCGACAACAACCCGTATTTGAAATACAGATGCGTGTCGCCAGGCCCAAAATCTTCCAACCCCATGGCCGGTGAGGACGGCGACGTGGACGGGGCAGTAACAGTGTTGTTGATGAGTGGAATCAGAACGTCAAACTCGAGGTTGTGTCCCATGCCGATGGCCATTTTCTGGGTAAAAGTATCGCTTTGCGAGCCATTTTTGCGGTAATCAAACATGAAAGGCTCCAGATACATGGATCCCACCGGCTCAGTTTCCGCGGTTCCCGTAAAAAACGGCCCGCTCGTATTCGGTCCCCACGCATGCCTGTGCGCTGGCGGCGCAGCCACCTGTATTGCGGACGGAAGCGGCTTTGTGCTGGTGACATCGGAACCTCTGGCGCCGCTGGAATCACCATCCATCCCTTCCGCGGCCCACGGAAACATCCTTGTCCCCATCTGCTGCACCTGCGCAGTCAACACGCTATCAGACAGGGCCGCTGTATAGCTCACCTGGTACATGTCGGCTTTTGGAGCGTCCTTTGATTGCGCCGCAAAATTGGTCTGTGCCTGCGCGCCGTGAAATCCCAGAAAAAAAGCAAGAAAAAATGGAAACTGTGGGTCAATCGAAAAATATTGGTGCACGAATTCTCCCAGTTTATTTTTTAGTTCAAGCGTTGCACAGTAAAGCAATTCGTCCCCTGACAATGTTCAATAGGATGCAACACGGAACAGGACAGGTTGCATAGAACAGACGGGCGCAGTCGCCATTAGGTCGTCATTGAATTCACAAACCGGTGCCGGTGTACGAGACTTACGCGCAGGCAGGACAAGAAAAAACGAAAGCGAAGGGACTGCACCTTCGCTTTCCCTCATCCAACCGGCTTCCAGACAATACAACGGGAGACCCCATTTCTGGTCCGCGGGTCGCATTGAGCCGTGTGACAGGCTCAGAAATGGAAGCTCACCTGTGCCGTCACCGTACGCGGCGTTACATAGTGCGTTCCGCTGAAGGTGGAAAGGAAGTTGTAGAGTGCATACTTATTTGCAAGGTTAACAACTGTCAGGCGCGCGCTGATCGCCTTCGCCCCGTGCGAACGGAAGAGGTTGTCGTCGCCCACAGAAAGATCGAACAGGCTCCGTGGCGCAACGCGCTGCGGATTCTTGTCGTCATTCTCCGTGCCCGGCGCCGGAATCTTCAGCAGCGTGGAACCGTACTGCGAAGGAGCACAACTGGTGAGCGGCGCAGACAGAGTTGGCCGCGCACCGCCGCAAAACAGGCCGGCCTGCATCTGCTGGTCCGCCGTCAATCCGGTCAGGTCCACCGGAGTTGTACTGTCCGTGGCAAAAGGCACCGCGCCAGCCACCAGACCGCTGTCATAGCGCCAGTTGAAGCCCATCCAGGGACCGCGCTTGATCGGCTGATATTGCAGGTGCGTGGTCTGGTTGAAGCGCTCGTCGTGGTCAATGCGGAAGGGTGTGTGTTCGCCCGGACCACTGGTTTCCGGCACAACTCCAAGTCCGCTGGTCTGCGGCGTGTAGAAGCGTGCAGCAACGCTGGAGAAGACCACCAGCGCAGACAATCCGTGGAAGTCCGGCACGCTCAAACGGCCATCAAAGCCAGGGATTTTGGAGCTGTACCAGCCGATTGGGAAGGTGATCGGCGTTGCACCCAGCACGCTGAAGTCGAAGGCGGTGTGCGTGTACTTCCACACATAGTCTCCGCTGAAAACGGCAAAGTGCCCCAGCGCCTGCTGGAACCCGGCATGGAACTCATTGCGATAGCCCGGCTGCATCGGCGCATTCACGCAGGGAATCAGCGCTGCGATCACCGCAGAGTTGCAGCCTTCGCTGGAGAGCACCAGGTTTTCGTTGAACGGCGTTTCCAGCGTACGTGCATACGACACGCGCAGCACCGTATTGCTGGGCGCCACTTTGTACGAAACACCCAGGCGGGGCTCCGCCTGCCTTGCCACCGTCAGGCCGTTATACATGTCGCCGCGGATACCGATGTTGGCCGTCCAGGGGCCAGCCGAAATCGCGTCCTGGATATACATGGAAAGTTCTTTAACATCGGCGTGTCCGTTGAAGTCATACAGGCTGCCGCCCGTCGTCAGGTCATACGGCGCCAGCGTTGCGCAGGGCGTTCCCGGCTCCGGCGCACCGGTAACGGGATCGGTGCAGCCCAGACCGGGCACCAGCGTCGGGTCCACAATGCCGAACGCATCCTTTTCCGTCAGAAAGGTCTGCTCGTACGTCACGCCCGCCTTGATGGTGTTGATGCCCTTGGCGCGTGTGATGTCTGCGCGGGCCCCGGTGTTGGCCAGCGTGCGGAACTGCGAGATGGTCTCCTGCTGCAGGTTCGACGGCCCACGATCGGCAAACGGATTGCCGCTGGGGAAATAGTTGTAACCGTCGCGGCGAATCCATCCACCGAAGTTGAACACGGTGAACGCATCCAGCAGGTGCGTATACGTCGGCGCAAAGTTGACGGTTTCAATCTTCGAGCGCTGGTCCGCCGGTCCAACGACTTTGCCATTCGGGCCTATGCCGTTGGTCCATTGCGTGGCGTACTGCATATCGTACGAGTTCGGCGTCTGGAACCAGGAACGCGTGTAGCCAAGATTGAAGCGCAGCGAATCCCTGGGCGTGAGTTGGTAATCGATGCGATCAAAAAGGTTCTCTTCGTTGCCCTTATCATGGAGAACCACAAACTCCGGGGGATCGAGGAAGCGCCCGGTGTTCATGCCATTGGCAGAAAGAAAGTTGCCCCAGTTGCTGCCTCCGTAACCAACATTGAAACCAAGATTCGACGAGCCGAAGGTGCCATACGAAGTTGTCACTTCGCCATGCGGCCTGGTCATGTTCTGACCGGAACGCGTAGTGGCCACAATTACCAGACTGGTTTTGTCACCATACTCTGCCGGCGGCGCGCCCGGAATCACTTCCAGCGACTGCACGGCATCCACCGGAATCTGGTTGGAGAAGACCTTGCTCTGCTGGTCTGTGATTGGCTGACCGTCCACCGAAAATGAGTTCGATGCATGATCGCCCATGCCATGGAACAGACCATTGGAGTCTGCCGCCACGCCGGGAGAGGCCAGCGTCACCAGCGAACTGAGGGACGAGGAAGCGCTCTCCAGCGGGATCTTGCTAAACAGGCCGCGATCAATGTCCGTGTGGCCCACCGGCGTATTTTCCAGCAGGTCACCCGCGTCGCTCGACACGGTAACCGTGGTGCTGGAAGAAGCAATCGCCAGCTTCCAGTCCAATACCACCGGAATGCCGGTGCGCACTTCCACATCCTTTGCCTGCGGCGCAAACCCCTGCGCATGAACGGTCAGGTGATAGTGGTTGTAAGGAACATTGTCGAAGGTATAGTGGCCGCCAGCGCTGACCTGCGTCTCCCGCTCGAATCCACTGACCGGGTTGCCGATGCTGACCGTAGCTCCAGGAATCACTGCGCCGGTCAAATCGCCAACGGAACCGGTCACCGAACCTGCACTGCCTGCCGACTGGGCCGACAAAGACAGTGCGGAGCTGAGAAGAAGGAGCATCACAAAAAGTGAAGTCAATCGCCAATTGCGAAACATGTGAAAGGCCCTCCTGAAACGTTGAAAACACGAAAACAGATACAACAGATACCACCGCATCTTTGCGGTAAACCCATTGCCAGAGAAGTGCTGCTGTTTCGGATCAGGAGAAGCTGGGCGGAGCGCGGTCAGAGAGTGCAAGCGTGGAAATGCGGGAGCATTGATGCTCCGCGCGCGGAGAAAGCGTGCTCTGCAACGCAAAAACCGGGGCCTGCGCCGTGTGTTGCACTGCCGGCAAAGCAGAGTGGATCGCCACACAGATCGGGCAATGGTCCGCTGAATTCGGGCCAGCATCCGGATGGATGTGCGATGCCCGCACCGTGGTGGCACAAAAAAGTACAAACAACCCCACGACAGCCACCCAGCGGAACCACCGCGGAACCAGCTGCACGGATGTAACTTCGGGTTGGACTGTGCCTTGCATTTTATAGAGACTGAGTAAGTATTTCAGTATGAGAGATAAAGCACCCTGCCGTCAAACCGCACTAGACCACCGGATTGGCTGGAAACCGTCTAAACTAAAGGCAGAACAGGCTCTTTGCAGGAGAAAAACGTGGCAGGCAAAGCACCCAGGCATCGCGCGGTTCCAACGAGAACGCTTCCGGCCGGCGTGCTGCGCCATCTCCTTCCGCTCTGCCTGCTGCTGATACTCAACCTCCCCGCGTCTGTTGCGATGGCGCAAAGCAGCCAGTCCAGCGCGGACCGTAAGATTCTGCTGCCAGAGACGGGCAGTCCCAATCGCCGCACCCGGCTCTACCTCACCGATGGCAGCTATCAGATGGTGACACGATATGAAGTGCGCGGTGACCGCGTGCGCTACAGGAGCGCCGAACGCGAGGACTGGGAAGAAGTGCCCACCAGCATGGTGGACTGGAACGCCACGCACAAGTGGGAGCGCGACCACGCTCCCGGCGCAGAAAAGGCAGGTCGCCAGGTGCAACTGGGCCCGGAGATGCAGAAGCAGGAGGCCGAAGACGCCGCGCTGATGCCGGAGGTAGCGACAGGACTGTTTCTGCCCGCCGATGGCGGCGTTTTTGTGCTGGACACCTACCAGAACACACCGCAGATGGTTGAACTGACGCAGTCCACCGGCGACCTGGACCGCAACACCGGCCACAACATTCTGAAGGCCGTCATCAATCCGCTGGCCAGCCCGCATCAGATGATGCAGTTGCGCGGCAATCGCGCGCAGGTACAGCTGCACGTTGCGCAGCCGGTGTTTTACATCAGCGTGGGGCCGGACGTTCCTCTGGATGCAGCGCCGGGCGCCTTCACGGTGGACACCGGTGCCGTCGCGGCAGATGGCGACGCTGCCAGCAACGGTTCCCGCAAGAGCCAGTACGTGCTGGTCCGCGCCAGCATTCATCACGACAGCCGCGTGATCGGCAGCTTCAAGATCAGCCTGCTGGGCAAGGTGACCCGTCAGCAGGATGTGGTGGAGATGCAGACCGGGCTGCTGCCCGGCGGCCACTGGATGAAGCTGACGCCGCAAGAGCCGCTGGAAATTGGTGAATACGCGCTGATGGAAGTGCTCTCAGAAAAGGACGTCAACCTGGATGTGTGGGACTTCGGCGTGCACCCGACCGCGCCGGAAAACCAGGACCTGGTGCAGCCGCTGAAACACCGCCCTGCATATTAAAGCGGTTCTCCAGTTTTCGTGGAGTTTCCAGGAATACCAGGAATACGCAGGACGGCTTTTTCTTGAGAAAAAAGCC
>DZDJ01000204.1 GCA_022736715.1 Edaphobacter aggregans | reverse complement strand
GAGCGGGTAATACCGAGCCGACACAGGTTCCGAGCGAAATGGCTTCCCAACGCGCAATGCGATTCCGGATGATGTTCCTCCTTGCCGCAGCCTGGTTGGTTACGGCTTGTGATGAAAGTGCGCCGCTCGTCATTCAACCCAGCATTGAAGAAATCATCGCCGATTCGCGGCTTGACCTGTTAATCGACGAGCCCTACCTGTTTCCCGTCAACAACGACTATCCCGCAAAGCTGAGCCTCGTCGCCCTGCGCAAGTGGGATTTTGTCTTCACCGGCCCGACCCCGGGACACGAAAGCAATATCAACAACATCATTCCCGGAAAATACGACCACACCTTGGTCTACATGGGCAAGGATCTGCTCGGCAACGCCTACTTTGTTGACCTTCATCCGCAGAGCATCGAGGGTCTCGAAGGGGTTCGCCTGATTTCCACCGGGCCGGATGGCGGAACCACTCCCCACGCCTCGGGCAAAGCCTTTCTGACGAGTGAAGACTACGGTTACCGTGCCGCCATGCGCCTCGACGAGGCCGCAAAGGCGCTGATTGATGCCAACGAACCCGCTCTTATCCAGCGCATCACCGACGATCTGAAGGCGAAGTTCCCCTACCAGCTGGAGATCACCACCACGCAAAACCCCTTGCTGGACAGACGCATCTTTCTTGTCGACGACGGCCTGGCGGGAGGCGCAAGCTGCACCGATTACTGGACTGCGCTGTACGAAGACTACGCCGGGGTGTGCCTGCCCGGGGCGAGGATGCCCGCCCCCGAGCTGCTCGACTACTATCTGAGCACCCCCGAAGGCTATGCCGCCTACGTCCCCGACGAGGTCAACCCCTTCAGCTTCCGCGTCCCCATTCACCAACTGATGGCACTCGGCTTCAAGCTGATCGAAGACGAGCCTCATGTCTTTCGCTGTGCTATTCCAGCAGAAAGCGGCCTGGTCATGGCCGAAACGCTGATGCGCAGCCCCAACCTCATCCCGTTGGTGCCGCAGGCGGATGCGCCAACGTCTACAACGACGCTCGCGAGCGCGTCGTTTTCCTCCAACTGATCCGCCCTCACAAAAGGAGATTTAGCATGAAAAGAGAACTACTTGCCGCCACCGCCCTGTGTGTCGCCGCACTCGCCGCCCCCGTCCAAGCCGCAACGCAGTATTACGTTGGCGCGACCTTCATTTCGACTGACACCGAGGACTACTGCGTCTTGTCACGTTTTCGCAGCTACGACGGCTCATTCACCCTGGCGCAAGCCGATGGCCTCTATGCACTCATCAGCGGGGCGCTGGAAAGCAACGGCGTGAGCGAGTATGCACAAGTTCAGTATATCTACCCCTCCACAAACGAAGCTCAAGGCATTACGGGTGAGGCACTAACAGATAAATTTCTGACTTCGGGAACCTCGGTATGCACCATGGGCGGTGCGCCAGTGGATGCCGTCGCGCTGACCAGCGCGTTCAACTGCGAATACCAGAACGAGAACCAGCTGTGCGTGCGGCTATACGTCCATACCGGCGCGACGGATCTTAGCTCGCTAGGCATCCCCTATGGCAGTGCTGGCGCGATCGGCGGCATTTTCATCAAGCGCGAAGTATGGAACGCGACCTCGGGGCTCCTGCTTGGCGGCGGCAGCCTGCCGTTGTCCAATGTAACCTTGGCGAACACACTTGGACTCACCCCCTTGAGCAGCAGCGTAAAAACGGTTTTTGCCGCGACCCG
>DZDJ01000069.1 GCA_022736715.1 Edaphobacter aggregans | reverse complement strand
CTTCTTGCGCAGGCGGTCATATTGGTATTGATCCTTTATCCCATCCATCCATGACAGGTAGCTCTTGGCATTTGCATGTTCGCTGACGAGACGCACGCCTGGGCATTTGTCCACGACCTCCGACAGCATTTCACGCATCATGGTCAAATCCTCGACGATGACGACTGGAATATCGTTATTCATCCCAACCCTCTAGTGCGCTATGTTTTGCGTAGATCAAGATCTGGCTTAGCATGCTTTCCCATGCTTCATCGGCCAAGAGTTTCCTGATGTCCTTAGTAAACTCAACTGTTTTCTTGTCTTGCGCTAACCCCGCCATGCCTGTGATGGCATGCAGATAGAATTTGACCGACTCCGCGCTCACGTCCCGGCTGGCATCAGCCAGCTTGGTCAGGAGGTCTTGCAGTTCGGCGTGGTACTTTTGGGTCATAACGGCATCCTTTTCCACGCCCCTCTTCTGCTCTCGGTCATTCATGCCGAAATGTTCCACGAAGGTCTTTTCGTCGTAGGGTTTGAGGAATACGTCACTGATCCCAAGATCGACTAGCCGATCCATGGTCTCGCGGGTGGCGTCGCCCGTGACCACGGTGATCGGAACCATGGAGTCCAGCTCCTGAATCATCGGGATCAGCTCGAACCCGTCCATCTCTGGCATGTGCAGGTCTGTCACGACGCGGTCGAACGGATCGCTCGATGCGATGATGTCCAGCGCTTCGGCGCCTGACGAGGCTTCAACCACCTCGACGTTGAGGTGCCTGTTGATGACCATTTTCATCACGTCACGGTTGTAATCCAGATCCTCGACCAGCAAGATCCGTCCATCTTGCCCCTCTGCGTGCCTCGCTGATGTCGATGTGACGGATGGTGCCCGGTTGCCCCCTGGCAGTAGGCGGGCCATCTGCTCGTTTACAGCACGCACCGAAAACGGATAGCGCAGCACAAAGTCAGGCTTGGTTTCCATCCAGGTCTCGCGCGGTTCGGAGGCGTAGGTCACTATCCCCCACCATCCAAACGCCAGATTCTCCTCATTGACCAGATGAACATCAGCGACATCTTCAGCAACCAGGATCATCACGGCTGCCTCCAGCGGTAATACGGCAGCTTTGTCCAGCGCGTCTTGGATGCGGCTAAATGTTTCAACCTTTTGGATGCCTGCGCGTTCCATCGTGGTGCGCATGGATTCCCGCATGCTGAATCGATGAGCCACAACCCACGCTCCTTGGAGATATGGAAGGGCTTCTTCAGCCGACTCATTCCAGTCCTTGTAGACATGCTTGTAGGGCCAAGCCGCCTCGAAGATGGCCCCTTCGCTCGACGGGATCAGGTGGAGGGTGCCTCCCATGGCGGTCATGTGCTCTGCCGCGATGGTTAGGCCGAGCCCCGCGCCATCGGCGCCCTTCGTGGTCGTGCTGTCGCCCTGCACGAAGGCTTGGAATATGCGCTCTCTGTCCGCATCGGGGATGCCAGGGCCGGTGTCTTCGACCCTCACAACGACCATGGGCTGTCCGCCCCTGTTGACCACGTTGACCCACACGTCCACATGGCCTTCCCTCGTGTACTTCACCGCGTTGGCGATGAGGTTGCCCACCGTCTGGTACACGGGTCGCTCCGATGCCTCGATGTATTCCGGCACACTCGCGTCCATGATCAGGTTGATCTTCAGGTCCTTCTTTCCTGTGTTGACGGCTGAGATCATGACCAGGTCGTCCATGATCTGCCACAGGTTTATCTGTTCGTCACAATCCCTCCGACGCTCGCCGCTATCGATCTTCGCGAAGTCCAGGATGTCGCCCATCGTAACCAGAAGGTTCTTCGATGCTGCCTCCAGTTTCCGCGCCAAGTCGCGATCAGTTGTGGAGAGGTGCCTCTGGATTTCATGCCGCGAGAAATGAGTGCTGAGCTGAACAACAGCATTCAAAGGATTGCGAATCTCATGGCTGACGTGTGCCAAAAACTGCGTACGGATGGCTCGTGATTCCTCGGCCTTTTTTAATTCCAGTTCAAACTGACCCTTCAGCACCACGCTGTCCTTGAGCTTTTTTGCCATGATTTCCATGGCGATCTCCATCGCCTGAATCAACTTGACGTCAGACCCTGACCGATTGAACTGGAAGTCCATGCCTTTGTTTTCCGTCGCGTGCCGAACGGTGTCAACCATCTTCTGGATCGGTTCACTCATGGATTTTGAATTTTTTCTGACCCGCCTCCTGAACATAACGAGGCCAAAGCTCACCATCACCGCGCCGATGCCCGCGGCCATGACGAACACTTCGATCTGTGGGGACAAATTTTGGTAGATCCGGAGGCTGCCGATCACTGCCTGATTCCTTCCCATGAACTTGTCGTAGATCTTGATTTCGACGAGTTGGATATTCTCCAGTTTATGGTTGATCAGTTGGGTGTTGATGGCCTCGTGCATCAGCTTCCCGTCCATCCATAACTCAATGCGCTGGATGCTGTTGTTCCTGATCGCCCTTTTCAGATCATCGGCGATGCGATCATCCTCCTTTGTGATGAAGTACGACTGGACGGAATGGGTAAGGTAATCACCAACGGCCATGATCTGGTCACGCATGATGCCGTGAACTCTCAGTGCATACACCGCCGTAATGCAGAAGATGGCGAAGATAAAGCCCATGACCATGGGCCGAAGGCCCTTGGTCAGATCCCGCAGGAATGCTTTCTGACTGCCTTCCAGGGCTCGTTGTAGCTCGATGTTTTCTTTGTTCTTTTCTTCATTTTCCATTCAGCACCTCCGGCAGTTGGAACATCACCCCGATATGTTCCAGCACAGACTTGTTGACCTTTATGGTGGCCGTGGTCAAGCAGTTCGGGTTGACGGTACGCCCGGCCAGGTAGTCCCGTACTTGACGCTCAAGTTCGACTTGGATGTTTCCAGCATCTCGGATGAAACCAACCGAGGCTCCAGCCTTGATCTGGAAGTCGGCCCACGCCCCCACCATGGGGATGCCATGTCGAGCGGTCAGGCGAACCCAGTACGGCATCTGCTCCGGGCCGAACAACTCGTAGGATGGGGTCATGATCAGCACGTCGAAATCGCTGAGTCGATCGGCGACATGCCTGAGCGAACTCGCGGCCGGTTCCATGCTGATCACCTCGATTTCGATACCCGCCTTCTGAGCCTGGGTCATAATGCTGCTCCGCTTCATTTCCATGGCGCAGCCCTTGACGACCGGGATCAGTGCCCGCTGCGGCCGTGGGTCCATCCGCCTGATCAGGCCGGCCATGTCGACCAGACTGAAGTCGATCGGGCAGCCCAGGAAGACCACACCCTGATAGGTGGACCGCAGGCAGGCTAGATCCTCATGGCTGGCATGAAGGATCTGGATAGCATCCACCGCATTTTCCCGGAGGAATTCCTCTGCCTGCATGGGGCTTTGGGCGACTCGCGGCGGCGGCGCAGCATTTACGCGTGGCATCCCGATGCCGACAGCGAACGCCAGCATGGTTCGGAATGCCTCGCGTTTTGAGGCCCGCATGGAGGTTACATCCGCCACGAGAGGCGGAGCATCACTTCCTTGCCCCATGCCGCGTCAGCGCGGAAGTCATGGACGTGGCCGATCAGACTCTTGCCCAAGACCTCCATGATGACCATCTGATCGTCGATGTGGATGCGCTTGGCCAGGCGCAGGTTCAGCCGCTGGTAGTCTCCCACGACCGGATAGGTCAGCCACATCCAGCGGTATTCGGAGACGTACTGGTAGAGTGCGGATGCTTCCCATCCGTCGTTAAACTTGTACCCCGCCAGTAGTGTGGCGTTGTGCTTCGGTACCGATGTCGGGTACATGCCGCAGGCCGTCACCAAATCGGCAGCGCATGCATTGGCGTTTTCGACGGTGGTGTGGGCGTAAGCTACGCGAACCAACCATCCATCCCGTTTCAGGCCGTGTGAAAGCTCAACGCCGCGCACGATCAGGCTGTCTGCGTTCTTAAAATCCATGACAACCCCGGGGATCAATGTCAGGCCTGAATAGCTTCGCTCATACGGGGTGATCAACTCGGTGAGCTCGCTGCGGAAGAAGCGAAGTTGTGACTCGTAATGCTTGCCTTTCCTGAACAGCCAGGAGGCGTCCAAGGTCCGGTTGAGTTCGGGCCGGAGTCCGCCCATAGATTCGACCAGATGCATCGCCCCGACCCCCGGGAGATTCAAGCGGTTGTCCGCCAGCTCCTCGTAGGCCATCGGGTGTCGGATGCCCTCGGCATACCCCACGCGCAGATGGTGTCCGCCCCCCAGTGCGTAGTTTGCCGCCACAGTGGGGGTGAAGTGTGCGTCCATAATGGTCGTGCGCTCGACGGCTCCCATTACATGAAACGTCCATCGCTCAAGTGGTCGCCATTCGATCTGGCCGAAGGCGCGACTCAGGTCGACGGTTGCCGGGCTGTTCGCGCCCAACAACCCCTCGCTGGTGATTTCATCCTTGCGCAGACTGGCCCCGACTTGGCCTCGGAGATGTTCGGCCAACGTCCCGCCTACCTCAACTTCCGCATCGTAGCGGGCGGATGCGTATCCGTTGTTGTCCCTGACGCTGATTCCCGGCGCCATGGTCAGGGTGGATAGATCTTCCAGGTGGTCCTCCATCCTGCCCAGTCGAACCACAGCGTAGAGATCGTTGGATCCTGTGTGCCAAGCGAGATTTTGAAAATTGTGCCGAATGGCTTCATCTCGATAGGCCTCGTTGCGCCCCGGTTTCGCGTCCCATGGGGCAGCATACCCGCCAATCTCCGTCGTCATCGTGTTTGCGCCCGCTTCGAGGGTGACCTGCCCCGTGCCGCGCGATGTCCGATCCAGGTTGGTGTCTATCCTGACCACGCCTCCCGTGGATCGGTAGGCATCTGCGAACGGGGTAATTTGCGATCGGTCGGTGTAGCCATCGGATCGCATGTCGTGCAACGAGAACGAAGCGGCAGTCATGTCGCCCGTGTACGATGCCCGCGCGGTAGTTTGCGTACTGCCGTGGTCACTGTGGCCGACGCTGAGCATAGCCTTCTCGGTTTCCCGTGGATGGCGCGTGATGATGTCGATGGTGCCCAGAAACGCGTTGCTTCCATGGTAGGCCGAGTTCGGGCCGTGGATGACCTCGATGCGCTCGATGTCATCGATCTGCACGGGCATGGCCATCCAGGGCACTCCACCCGAGGACGGGAGAAGGATCGACCGGCCATTCACAAGGACTTGCATGCGGCGAGCGTATTCGTCGGTCATGCCCTGATAGGCGATGATCTCATGCGCTCCGTCGCGGTATCCCACCAGCATGCCCGGAATCAGCCGCATGACCTCGCCCACGGTCATTGCGCCGCTCATGCGGATCGTCTCCAGGTCGATGACCGTGGTCGCGTATGGGCCCCGATCCTTGGGTTGCGGAAGGCGCGTGCTTAGATCCGACTCGATCATGCCTTCGTTGGCCATGGCGATGGGGCTGGCTGCGAGCATGCTAACCATCATGGCTGCCGTTGTTTTCCGCATGGGTATCACCTTAGATTTTGAGCGCGCCTTCTCAATCGGAGCGCATTCTACGTGGAAATGGTGCGCTTCATGGGAGGGAGTGCATCAAGCATCGCTTGACCGTAACGAGTGCAGATAAGACGGCGGTCGAGGATGGTGATGCGCCCGTGGTCGTCCTCGGTTCTAAGCAGCCGTCCCACCCGCTGGATGAGCTTGGTCGAGGCTGCAGGCACGGCGATTTCCATAAACGGACTCTTGCCCTGTGCCTCGATCCATTCGGACGTGGCTTCCTCGACCGGCGAAGTCGGGACTGCGAAGGGGATTTTCGCAATGACCACATGCGTACAAAATTTGCCCGGAAGGTCGATGCCCTCGCCCATGCTGTCCACACCCATCAGGAGGCTCCCCCGCCCTGCATCGATGGCGTCCTTGTGACGCTGGATCAGCAGCGACTTGGGCAGCTGGCCCTGCAAGAGCGCGATGTCTTGAAGCGTCGGGTTCAGCTCCGCGTACACGTCGCTCATCTGGCGGTAGGACGAGAACAGGAACAGCGTGCCTTCGCTCGAATGGATGCCGCCACCATTGGCCCAACGGATGATGTCCTGGGTATGGGCGACCTGATCCTTGGGCGTGCTCGACAGATCTGGCACATCCAGCACGCCTTGCTTGGCGTAATCAAACGGTGATTCCAGTTTGAGCGTGATGGCCTCCGGCTGTGTGTATAGCCCCGTTTTCTCGAAATAGTGGTTGAATTTGCCCAGTGCGGTCAGGGTTGCTGACGTAACCACAATTCCGGCGTATGGGTTCCATACCTTCTCGTTCAAGAATGGTCCCACGTCAATGGTCGATGCACAGACTTCGTAATCGATGCCTTGCGAACCTTTCTCCGCCGCCGTGATCCATCGCGCCATCGGCGCTGATCCCCTCGGGGTCTTGGCGAGCATCATGTTCCAGGTGCCGTGCAGGTTCTCGATACGCTGCATGAAAAATCCCAGGTCGGGCAGCAACGCCTCGCCCATCGATGCCGCCACGGAGCCATCCTTGATGCAGAGCCGAAGAGCGTCAGCGGTCTGCGTCAGCACCTTGTGTAGGTCCGCGGCCACGGGAAGGATGTTCTCGCCGATGGACTGGATGGCTTCCGGCACGGCCCCGTGAGGAAATCGCCACACGGATTCCTTGGCATCCCCCTCCAAGCTGAACGGACCGTCGTTGATGAGCGATCCCATGAGGATGTTGAGCTGGCGGTTCAGTTCGTGGATGGCATCGTTGATCTTGTTGCCGAAGTGGTCGCGTAGTTGCGATCCAATGGCGCCAGGAAGAGCCTGAACGACGGTCTGAATCACCTTGTCTATCCGGTTGATCCATTCACGCGCCCCGCCCACCCAATGCGAGTTGCTGCCATGACTGGCGGCCTTATCGGCAAGATGGTGACCTTCGTCGAGTACCAGAATGGATTCCCCTGGAGACGGCAAGATGACGCCACCGCCCAGCATCATGTCCGATAGCACGAGATCGTGGTTGGCCACGATCACTTCGCAACCCTCCATTGCTTCACGGGCCGTGAAGAATGGGCATAAGGCTCGCATGGAGCAGTGTCCGCCTGTACACCCATGTCGATCGGTGGAGATCTCGCTCCATGCGCTGTCCACCAAGGACACGTCCCATGTGTCCCGGTCGCCGTTCCACGCTCCGCTGTCAAAGGCTTCACGCAGACGACCGAACAACTGGATATTGTCCAGCTTCTCTGCGGTGGGGGTGTCATAGGTCTCGAACGTGCCCTGCGCCGATCCATCGGTGCGCTGCACTAGGCGGGATGGGCAAACGTAGCGGCGGCGGCCCTTGGCCAGCACGAATTTGAAATCCAGCCCGGACCGGGCCTGCAGGTCCGGGAGATCCTTGGCTACGATCTGCTCCTGTAGAGCCACCGTGCCGGTGCTGATAATGAGCGTCTTGCCGCGCTGCTTGGCGATGACCAACATGGCCAGTGCGTAGGCGAAGGTCTTTCCGGTGCCTGTGCCAGCCTCGACGACAAATATCGGTGTGTGGTATCCATCCGGCCGCTTGTCACCCGGATAAACCGCCCCGAGATGCCTGGCGATACCGCCGATCATGTGACGCTGGGCGGCGCGCGGACGGAATCCTGGCGTGTTGTCGCCAAGATTTTTGTACGCCTCACGAATCAGTTCCTTGGTCGTGTCGTCGAGGGCTTGCTGGTTCATGTCTCTGTATCGCTGAGTGTTTTACTCCATTGTGCATGATCCGGCCATATTGCAAGCGCCCGTCCTTGGTGCTGTCTGTGTTGCTTATTCTTGGCGTTCGGCGAGATTGCGATTAGATATCGTGGCTGCTCAAGCCGCCATCGACCCAAAGGAAC
>DZDJ01000203.1 GCA_022736715.1 Edaphobacter aggregans | reverse complement strand
CCGGGCGGGTGATTGTGTGCGGCATGGGCAAATCCGGGCACATCGGCGGCAAAATTGCCGCCACGCTGGCCAGCACCGGCACACCGGCTTTTTTTCTGCACCCCGGCGAAGCCAGTCACGGCGACTTGGGCATGGTCACGCGCCAGGATGTCTTGTTGATGCTCTCCAACTCCGGCGAAACACCCGAGCTTTTGGCTATTTTGCCGCCCATCAAGCGCATGGGCATTCCGCTTATCGCCGTGACCGGGCGCGACAACTCAACCCTGGCGCGTGAAGCCACGATTCATCTGGATGCCAGCGTCGAACAGGAAGCCTGCCCGCTCGGGCTCGCACCCACGGCTAGCACCACCGCCGCCCTCGCCTTGGGCGACGCGCTGGCCGTAACCCTGCTGGAAGCACGCGGCTTTACCGCCGAAGATTTTGCGCTGTCTCATCCCGGCGGCGCGCTGGGGCGGCGTTTGCTGATTTTGGTGCGTGATGTAATGCACGCGGGCGACGACCTGCCCGTGGTCACGCTTGGCGCGCCGCTGCGTGATGCGTTGCTGGAAATCACGCACAAGGGTTTGGGCATTACCGCCGTGGTCGATGCGCAAGGCGTGCTGACGGGCGTGTTTACTGACGGTGATTTGCGCCGCGCGCTCGACCATGAAACGCTGGATTTACGCTCGGCTCGTGTTGACGATCTCTACACGCTGGGCGGCAAAACCTGCGTGCCGCACATGCTGGCGGCTGAGGCGCTCGGACTGATGGAGCGCACAGCGGTGAATGCGCTGATTGTGGTGGACGACGACCACTGTCCAATTGGCGCGTTGAATACCCACGACTTACTTCGAGCAGGAGTTATTTAATGCACGAGTTGATCGAACGCGCGCGCCCGGTGCGCCTGGTTATTTTTGATGTGGACGGAGTGCTGACCGATGGCCGCCTAGATTACTCATCACATCCCAACGCACCGGAAAAAGAACAAAGCAAGGTGTTCCATTCAAGAGATGGCTTGGGCATGAAGCTCTTGATGCACGCGGGATTGGAGATAGGCATTATCACCGCGCGCAGCTCGCTGGCGGTGGCGCGGCGCATGGCGGATTTAGGTGTGCTGCATGTGCTTCAAGGCCAACTGGATAAGCTCGCCGCGTATGAAAATCTGCTTGCACAGCTTGGTCTGAGCCACGAGCAGGTTGCCTACATGGGCGATGACATTATCGACCTGCCTGTGCTGCGCCGCGTCGGTTTCGCGGCCACCGTGGCTGATGCCAGCGACTTCATGCAAAGCCATTGTCATTTTGTCTCCCGACATCACGGCGGGCAGGGTGCGGCGCGTGAAGTGTGCGAGTTCATTCTCAACGCCCAAGGCCGCTGGGATGAAACGCTCGCTTATTACCTGCGTTAAATCAGCATGAGCCGCTGGTTGCCTTGGCTTGTTCTACCCCTACTTGCGCTGCTCAGCACTTGGGCGAGTTTGTCGCTTTACAAACCCATCCCTAGCGCAGAAAAACGCAAGATTGGCGCCGATCATGCCTTTATCCAACCCGTTGCCCGCGTGTTCGACAAGAATGGCCAAGCTGCTTATGACATTCGCGGCACACAGCTTGAACACCGCGCCGAGAGCGACGAGCACGTTCTGACTCAAGCTAATATGCGCCTGTATTCGAACAAGCAAGATATCCATCCATCCGCAGCACAGCGCGAATATTGGGACATTCAAGCCGAACGCGCACACATCATG
>DZDJ01000202.1 GCA_022736715.1 Edaphobacter aggregans | reverse complement strand
GAACAACAGGCTTGTGGTTGAGGTGGGTGTGTCTACGGTTGTCAGGACAGGTCAATCCGACCGGTAAACTCCTGATGGGCAGGATAGAAACCGGTATCCGCCGCATTAAATCTCATGGACGGCTGTGCCGTCCGCGCTATCCTTCCCCGTCATGAACCGCGCCATGCGTTTGATCAAAGCTGGCGCGGATTGATAAACCGCGCCACAATTGCGCCCTATTCACTCCAAACTGCGCCAACACTGCAATGTCTTCCACCACTGACGTACTGAACAGCGTCCGAGCATCCGAGAGCGGATTGACGCTGGCTGAGCTCCTGAGCGCGCACCCTGACATTGCCAGGCGAACGGCACAGCGTCTGATCGCGAAGTTGATTGAAAAAGGCCAAATTACCGCGCTAGGTGAGGGGCGCGCTCGGCGTTATTTTGCTGTGGGCATTCACGTTGGCATCAACACGCAGGCCGACAAATCTGATCGCTTCCCGCCCTTTATCCCCCTGTCTGCCGACAGCCAGGACATCCTTGCCTATATCGACCAGCCCACGGAAGCGCGCAAGCCCGTAGGTTACCAGCGCGATTTTCTGGAGGCTTACCGCCCCAATGAAACCTGGTATTTATCGGGTTCGCTGCGCCGTCAATTGCACAAGATGGGCAGAACCTCCGACGTTGATAAGCCTGCCGGCACATACAGCCGTGCCATTCTCAACCGCTTGCTGATCGACCTGTCATGGGCGTCCAGCCATCTGGAAGGTAACACCTACTCCCGGCTCGATACCTTTGAGCTCATCGAGCACGGCAAGGCTGCACGGGGCAAGCCCGCCATAGAAACACAGATGATTCTGAACCATAAGACGGCAATTGAACTGTTGGTCGAAAATATCGGCAGTGCCGAGTTCGATCGCTACACCTTGATGAACCTGCACAGCGCCCTGGCGGAAAACCTGCTGCCCAATCCAGCGGATGAAGGACGCATTCGCCAGCACGCTGTCGATATCGGTAAAAGTGTCTATCGCCCACTACCCACACCCCAGCAGATCGAAGACGCGCTGGATGTGCTGTTGGGCAAGGCTAAGCAGATTCGTGACCCATTCGAGCAGTCCTTTTTCATGATGGTGCATTTGCCCTATCTACAGCCCTTTGTCAACATCAATAAGCGCACCTCCCGGCTGGCGGCGAATCTGCCTTTATTCCGTGCCAATCTGTGTCCACTAACCTTTCTGGACGTGCCGGAGCAGGCCTACAGCCGTGCCACGCTCGGTGTGTACGAAATGACACGGGTGGAGCTTTTGCGCGACCTTTACGTTTGGGCCTACGAACGCTCGACGCAGGAATATCTGGCCATCAAGCAGGAGTTGGCGGAGCCCGACCCCCTTCGCTTGGCTTGGCGTGACGTGATCAAGCAAACCATCAGAGCGGTCATCACACATGCGGAACTTGACCCGCTCGCCATCATTCAGCGATCCGTGGCACAGCATGTTCCAGAGCAAGATCAGCCAGGCGTACAGGCACTGATCGTCGAAGAGCTACGGCGGCTGCACGAAGGAGTCCTCGCGCGCTATGGTTTACGGCCGTCTGAGTACGCCGCGTGGAAGACTTTTCATGCATATTGACCCGGTGCGCAGCAAAACTGCAAAATCCTAAATACTTGCCAGATTTCCCATCCGTGGTTTGATAACCTTAACGTGATCGTCAAGGACGTTCGCGGGAAGCCCATTATGTTTTCTATGT
>DZDJ01000201.1 GCA_022736715.1 Edaphobacter aggregans | reverse complement strand
AGGGAGGGGGTGGCGACCATCTGGTAGTGCAGGCTTTGGTCGCGCATATCGCTGTAACCGCTGACCTTGAGCTTGAGTGCCGAGCTTGCCAGCTCGAAGCGTGTGGCGTGGAGTTTGCCATCGTTCAGCGTCATCTCGCTGTCCAGGCGATCAAAGTGCAGGCCTTTGCCGAACACATCGCCGAAATCGAGCATCAGGCGGCGCGGCAGTTCGGTGAGGCTAATCAGCCCCAGCACGCGCCCAGCACCGAGTTCGACCTTGTCGATTTCGCCGTCAAGAATGTGCATCTGGCCTTGGCCGTGGGCGCGCGCCCAGTCGAATTGTTGTAGCCCGCCCGGCCAGCTGAGGCCGAGGTGTGTGTCGTCAAGCGTGCCTGAGCGTAGCGCGTGTTTGGCGCCTAGCTCAGTCAGCGCCGCGCCGACATTGTCGCTGCTAAACGCAAGCTCAAGCGCACTGTGCGGATGACCCTCAAAGGTGCGTCGCCAGGCGGCGTTGCCTTGCACAGCGAGGCTGGTGCCCTTGGCGCTCAAGGGGTTGATGAGCCAGGCGCTTTCGCCTTTGGGGCTGGCGATAGCGGCTTGCGGCTTGGCGCGCAAGTCGATTTCGCGCAGCTTGATGTCGCCATAACTGAGCTCGCCGATGCTTAAATGCAGCGCAGGCAGGCTGGCGGGGTCGATGGGGCTGGGTTCAAAGGGTAGCACGGGGGTGTTTTGGGCGGGGCTGGGCGGTGTTTCCGGGAAGATCAGGCGGCTGAGTTTGACCTCCAGCGGAGCCTCGGGCGTGGGTTGGGGTGGCAGGATAATTTGGCCGCTCACGCGCGGGGCATCCAGCTCGATATTCCAGCCTTGAGCGTTGTGTGCTCCCTCAATCGGCACGTTGTCCCACACACTGCCTAAGGCGTGCAGTTGCCTGATTTTGCTACTGATACGCAAGGTGGGAGGCAGGAAGGTTTTCTCTTGTTCATTGTTGTTTTGCCCGGCATGGGTGCTTAGGGCATTGATCCATTCATCCAGATTGAAACTTTCCAACATACCGCTGAGGTGTAATTCATCGGCCTTGAGTTCTTGGGTTTTGCCATAGTTGTCCTGGCCAAAATGAACGGCACCAGCCTTAATGCCTTGATCGTCCAGTTTGAACTGGCCATCGAGCAGACCGGGTTGAGTCAGGCTGAGGTGTTCGATTTGCGCGTTTTTGAAGTCCAGGCGTGCTTCGGTGGGGCGTGTCGTGGTCGCGGCTTTGTAGAGAGGGGCGGGGAAGTCGATGCCAAGGCCACTCAGGTCGCTGGCAAGGTCGAGCCGCATGGTGGGGTTATTCAGCGGGTCGTCGCTCAATACCAGCCTGGCGTGCAGCGGAAAGCGTCCGGGGAGTTTTGCGAGGATATTCGGCGCGGGTTGCAGCCAGTCGCCAAGTTGCGTTTGGGTATCCATTTCAATGTGGTAGCCACGATCAATGCTGGCTGTGCTCGGGCTTAAATGGCTGCTGACGCGAATCTGGGTGGGGTTTTGCTTGAGTTCGGCACGCAGGTTTTGGCTGTCGAAGTCGAGGTTTACAAAATGCAGCTCGCCATTGAGCTTGGAAAAATCCAGACCGAAGGTTTGCAGGCGCGCATTCTGTGGCCGGTACCAGCCTTCCACGCGGTCGGGAACCTGATCGCGGATGTCCAGACGTATGCCCATATTGAGTTCGAGCTGGGCGGCGCCGCTCAAGTTTAAGGCATCCAGATCCTTGGGG
>DZDJ01000200.1 GCA_022736715.1 Edaphobacter aggregans | reverse complement strand
TCCAGCGGGGCATGGTCAATGTTGTTTCCCCTCAGGATCCGTATCAGCTCGATGACAGCGGCAATTCCTGATTTGTCGTCACTGCCGAGGACGGTGTTGCCGCGGCTGGTGAAGATATCCCCGTTTCGCAGAACCTCAACCCCGCAGCCGGGTTCCACCGTATCCATGTGACAGGCGAAGAGGATGGCCTCCTGATTCGCGCCGTTTCCCCTTCCCGGAAAAGAGACCACAAGATTCCCGCAGTCCGCGCCGGTTTGTTCGGCGGATTGATCTTCGGCGATGGTGGCCGCGCCCAGGTCTTGAAAGGTCTTGACCAGAAAGTCGGACACCTTTTTTTCCCGCCGCGATGGGCTGTCAATCTCGCAGAGCTGGACAAAGGTCGCGGCCAGCCGCTCAACATGGATGGGGATGTTCATCTGTTTTCCTTCCTCTCGTTCTGGTTTTGCAGGCAAGCCGGGATCAGGCCGCTGTAAACAAATAACATGGCCAATGAATTGACTGGAGCGGCATAAGGAGCCGTAACGAAATCAATATAAAAGTCCAGGTTATTTCGTAACGGCTCCTAAGAGGACAACGGCATGGCAGCTGATGCCTTCTTGCCGGCCGGTAAAGCCCATTTTTTCGGTGGTGGTGGCCTTGATGTTCAGTTGCTCGCCGGTGACCTGACAGGCCCTGGTCAGGGTTGCGGCCATGGCGTCCATGTATGGCGCCAGTTTCGGGGCCTGACAGACGATGGTGAGATCGGCGTTGGCCAGGGCCAGTCCTTTGGCGAAGACCAGCTCCATGACCTGTTCCAGCAGGGAAATGGAGCAGATGTCCTTGAAGCGCTGATCCGAATCCGGAAAATGGCGGCCGATATCGCCGGCGGCCATGGCCCCGAGGATGGCGTCGCAGAGGGCATGGGTCACCACATCGGCATCGGAATGGCCGGCAAGTCCCAGATGATGCGGGACTTTCACGCCGGCGAGAATAAGCTCCCGGTCCGGGACAAGGCGGTGGGCGTCATAGCCATGGCCGATACGCGGGATGGGGGGGGAAGATGGCTGCATCATTTTCTCCGCCAGGATCAGGTCCAACGGCCGGGTGATCTTGATGTTTGTCTCTGATCCTTCAATGAGGGTGACAACAATGCCCGCCTGTTCCAGCAGGGCGGCCTCGTCGGTTACGTCCTGGTCGGCAAGGGTGGCGTAGGCCTGTTTGAGCAGGGAAAGGCGGGCCGCCTGCGGGGTTTGGGCCTGCCATAAGTCCTTGCGGTCGATGGTGCGGGCAATGGTCTGGCCGGGCCCGGATTTCTTGAGGGTATCGGTGACCGGGATGGCGGCGATGGCCGCGCCATGTTGCCAAGCGGCCTCAAGACAGCGCCGGATGAGTTCCGGGGTGACCAGCGGTCTTGCGCCGTCATGGACAAGAACAACGTCGATGTCATCGCTGAGGCATTCCAGGCCCGCCAGTACCGAATCCTGCCGCCTTCGGCCTCCACCGGTTATGGTGATGGCTTGGCCGGCCAGGTTATACTCGGCGAGGAGGAGGCGGCTTTCGGCGACGAGATCCGGCGGGACGGTAACGATGATGCGCTGGATGGAAGGGGTGGCGACAAAGGCCCGGATGGTATGAATCAGGATCGGGACGCCGGCCAGGAGATGGTACTGTTTGGGGTGACCCAGGCCCATTCGGGTTCCGCTTCCGGCGGCGGGGATAATAACGGCGGCAGATGGCATGGAAGGGGGAGAAA
>DZDJ01000199.1 GCA_022736715.1 Edaphobacter aggregans | reverse complement strand
CCATGCGCGCCGTCACGCCAAATAAAAAACCACCCTCCGCCCCGCTCCACTGAATCCCAAGCGGCGTGGTTGCCCAAATCAGCACCACGGCAACATAAGCAAAACCCAGACGGGCATTCGAGGGTTGCGTCATGCCTGAATCAACTGGCGCAAGCAACCCACAACGTCTTCACATTGGTAAACGCCCGCAAACCCTGCATCCCAAGCTCACGCCCTAAGCCAGACACCTTGCAACCACCAAACGGCAAACGCGGATCACTCTTCACCATGCCATTCACAAACGCCGCGCCACACTCCAACCCCCGCGCCAGTGCCTCGCCACGCACCACATCGCGCGTCCACACACTGCCGCCAAGACCAAAACGACTGGCATTGGCCAGATGCAAGGCGTGCAAATCGTCCTGCGCCACACAAATTGCCGCCACCGGGCCAAAAATTTCCTCATCAAACGCCGCCATGCCGGGGCGCACATCCATCAACACGCAGGCGTGCATGGCGGCAAAACTTCCGGGCACGGCCACACCGCCCTGCACCACGCGCGCCCCCCCGCGCACACTGGCCTGCACCTGCTCCAACACCTGTAGACGCAAATCAGGTCGCGCCAGCGGGCCAATTTCGGTGTCTTCATCCGCTGGATCCCCCGCACGCAAGGCCGCCACGCGCAGCGCCAAGCCTTGCGCAAAATCCTCGGCCAGAGATTCATGCACAATAAAACGCTTCGCCGCGATGCAGCTTTGCCCGTTGTTTTGAAAACGTGAACGCACTGCATTATCCAGCGCCAGCTCCAAATCGGCATCTTCCAATACCAGAAACGCGTCCGAGCCGCCCAACTCCATCACCACCGGCTTGAGCGCTGCCCCGGCCAGTGCCGCCACCCGCCGCCCGGCGGTTTCGCTCCCGGTCAAGGTCACGCCATGCACGCGCACATCATCAATCAGCGCGGGCACGGCCTCGCTGCCCACAATAAGCGTGCCAAACACCCCTTCCGGCGCACCCGCATCTCGAAATAACTCATGCAGCGCCAAAGCACATTGCGGCACGTTCGACGCATGTTTCAGCAAAAAAGTATTGCCTGCCATCACAATCGGCGCAGCAGCGCGCAACACCTGCCAGAACGGAAAATTCCACGGCATGATACCCAGCACCGTACCCAGTGGTTCATAAATCACCCGGCTGTCACGCGCATCCGAGGCCACCACCTCATCCGCCAGCAGCGCCGCAGCCTGCTCGGCATAAAATTCACACACCCAGGCACACTTTTGCACCTCGGCACGCGCTTCACGCATCGGCTTGCCCATTTCCAGGGCCATCAAGCGCGCATACATCCCCTGACGCTCACGCAGCAAACGCGCCACCTCAAGCAGCACCCGCGCACGCGGCGCAAAACCACCCTCACGCCAGATGGAAGCCATGCGCGCACTGCGCGACAGCGCGTGCTCAATCTCCTGCGGGGTATGCCCCGAAAACTGCGCCAACACATCGCCATTGAATGGATTGATTGAAACGAATGCCATAATGAATCCCTCTTATTTTTACCCTCACGCGGGTAAGGATCGTAGGGTGCGCCGCGCGCACCATCGCACGCCGAATCGGTGCGCACAGCGCACCCTACGACTGACACCCGTCCAAAAAACTCACCCAAAATTCAACTGAATATCCGCCCCTGCGGCAAAGGCCAGCCAGCTCGCCATACCTGACAGCTCCACACCGGGCAACACATCATCCTGCGTCAAACCCTGTGCCGCCAATGAAGCCGAACAGGCCACC
>DZDJ01000198.1 GCA_022736715.1 Edaphobacter aggregans | reverse complement strand
ATCTGATTTTCCCTGGCGATCAGTTGGAAATTGTCACCATCAATGGCGAGCAGCGTCTGACCAAAAAGCTTAGTCCGCAGGTGCGTATTTCGCCCTTGGACAAGGCCATTCCAACTTTGCCTTTCGAGATGTTGAAAGGCTTCCTGGCCTATCCGCAAATCATTGAAGTGCCGGTGTTGAATAACACGCCGCGCATCTTGGCGTCAGTTTCTGACCGCCTCGTCATGGGGGCGGGCGATAAAATTTACGCCTCGGGCACGTTCAAGCCGGATGAGCTTTTGGCTATCGTGCGTCCGCACAAGACCTTGTTCGACCCGATCAATGGCGAGGCCTTGGGTTACGAAGTGGACGGACTGGGTGTGGCCAAGGTGCTGATCAACGATGATCCCGCCACCTTGAGCTTGATGAGAGCCAATAAGGAAGTTCGCCCCAATGACCGTTTGGCGCTGATTCCGTCCGTGCTGACCAACGACCTTGAGCTTTTGCCATTGCGCGCCGACTTGGGCGCCGAGGTTATTTCCTTGCCTGAGCAACTGACCAGCGCCGTACAGTGGCAGATCGTCGCCATTAACGTCGGCACGCGCGAAGGTGTTGCGCCGGGGCAGGTGTTGCGTATTTTTACGCACAGCAAGGATGCCTCCGTGGATACTACGCCCGTGGTTGACTGGCGTGCGGTGCAGGCCTCGTCGCCCTTCCCGCCGAATGAAGGCAAGCCCTCGGTTGTTGAAATGTCGAGCAGCGCAACCTTTGCTCTGCCACCCAAGCAAATCGGCGATGCGGTGGTCTTCCTAGCCTACGAGCGTGTGAGTTACGTTTTGGTCACGCAGAACACCCGCCCGGTGCGCATCGGTGACTGCATGGCGGCGAATGCCGGGTTGTGCTGGCAGGAGCGCAAGGCCGCTGCGGCGGCGAGTGAGCCTCAGCCTGAGCAAAACCAGTAAGCGGTTATAGCGTGCAGGCCTTGCGCGCTTGGTTGGCGCTGATTCATGCGCCGGGATTAGGTTCCCGGCGTTTTTTGCGTTTATGGGAACAGTTGCCGGATGCGATCGGCATTCTTGCTGCGCCCACCGCACTGTGGCGCGAGGCGGGTCTGAATGCAGCCAGCATCGACGCATTGCGCCAGCCCGATCAAGCACGCATTGACAACACCCTGGCCTGGTTGGCCGAGCCGCAGCGTGCGCTGATTGCTTATGACGATGCGCGCTACCCGGACACGCTGCGCGCCATGGATGACCCGCCGTTGGCGCTGTTTGTGATGGGCAACACCGAGCTGCTGCATTACCCCAGTCTTGCCGTGGTCGGTACGCGCCATCCTACGCCCGGCGGAGCGCAGAATGCGCGGGCTTTTGCGCGTGATCTGGCCGGGCGCGGCGTGTGTATTGCCAGCGGGTTGGCGCAGGGGATTGATGCGGAAGCGCATCATGGCGCGCTCGAAGCACAGGGCTACACGCTGGCGGTGGTGGGCACGGGGGTTGATCGGGTCTACCCGGCGCAACATCGCGAACTGGCACATGCCATTGTGAACCATGCGGGCTTGATGGTGAGTGAGCTTGCACTGGGCACGCCGCCCAGTCCGGGGCAATTTCCGCGCCGGAATCGAATTTTGGCGGCACTCAGTTTGGGGACGCTGGTGGTCGAGGCCGCGCCAAAAAGCGGTTCGCTGATTACCGCGCGCCTCGCCAGCGAAATGGGGCGCGAGGTGTTTGCCATTCCCGGCTCGATTCACAACCCCATGGCGCGCGGCTGTCATCAATTGATTCGTCAGGGTGC
>DZDJ01000068.1 GCA_022736715.1 Edaphobacter aggregans | reverse complement strand
GGAAAAGAAGATGCTCCCAGCGTAATGCCACCCTATGTCTCGTTTGAACAGGCAGCAGACTATGCCCCTGCGGCAAAGCCACAGGTATCCCCGGCACCTCAGCGTCCAGTCGGCAAAGAAGTCGAACAGCCATCCCCCGCACTGGTTGTAACACCATTGGAACCGGCCGTTCCTGAGGCTACTGAGCCGGATCAAGAGCCAACGGACAACCGGCAGCAACCTGCTCCAGTCACTCCGCCCGTTGCATCGGAGATGTTGCAACCACCGCCAACGGCAGCAGTAGAACCACCGCCAGCTCCGCCGGTAACCGAACCCGAAACCCCGACAACAGGAGCACTTGAATAGTGACGCTCCGGTGCCGAGCCACAGGGGTTACTCTGGTTGAGTTGATTATCGCCGTCACGCTGCTGGCACTGCTGGCCTCGGCAGTACTTCCCTTTACCCGCATGACCGCCAAACGTACCAAAGAAATCGAATTACGGCGGAACCTGCGTACGATCCGGATTGCCATCGATGACTATAAAAAGGCCTATGACAAAGCCGTGGAACAGAAAAAAATTCTGGCCTCACTGAATGTTTCAGGATACCCTAAAACCCTTGAAATACTTGTCGAAGGAGAGGACTTTGGCGGTCTCTACGGTGCAAAACGCAAATTTCTGCGGCGTATTCCATCAGACCCGATGCATCCGGTTCAAAAGGGAGAACCTCAGTGGGGAATGCGCTCCTATGCTGACCGGCCGGATTCAAATTCCTGGAGTGGAGAAGATGTCTTTGACGTGTATTCATTAAGTGAAGGAGTTGCCATTGACGGCAGTAGCTATAAAGACTGGTAACAACCGGGCAGGTTTCACCCTGGTTGAGCTGATGATCGTCATGACCATCGTCGGTATTCTGGCAGCCATTGCCGTACCGAACTATCAGTGGGCCCTGATCCGTGCCCGTGAGGCAGTCTTGCAGGAGAACCTCTACGGCATCCGTTCTGCCATTGACCAATACTTCGCTGATCAGGGTAGCTACCCGGATAAACTCGATGATCTGATTACCCGCAAGTATCTGCGTGAAATCCCCCGCGACCCCTTTACCAAGAAAAATGACACCTGGATTACGGTTCCGCCACCTGCTGAACTTCCGCCCGAGAACACCGGATCAAATCCCCAACCGACCGGTGTTATTCCCCTGCCCAAGGGGACCATCTATGATGTGCAAAGCGGCTCGGAACTAATGGATAGCAACAATAAACCGTACAAGGAGTGGTGATGCTGCGCCATTGTCTTCAACTGCTGCTACTGATTGGTTTGCTTTCCGCTGCAACGACGCATGCTGCTGCACCACCTGCCAGGTCAGCCAGACAGCTGAGCAGCAGCACCATCGCGGTTTTCAGCATCGTGCCTGCCCAGGCAGAACCGGGTACGCAGGTGATTATGGCAATCAGTGGCGTAAGCGACGGCCTCAGGCTGAATCTTGGAGGTGATGACATTGCCTGGCGCATGGTGAATACCCGACACATCGCCTTCGATCTTCCCGCAACGCTGGCACCGGGGCAGTATTCACTGACCGTGGTGTCACCTGATGGCAGTTCCCGCTCCTACGCCTTTACGGTCTTGCCACTCAAACCGGTGGCTTTCAGCATAGATCCGGCCCGGATCACGTCCTGTACCAGAGGCGATTCCCGCCTGGTCACCATACAGGGTCAAAACTTCAGTCCTTCATCGCAGCTACTCTTTGATGGAACCATCATCCCCAGCCGCTACCTCTCCACCGAGAGGATCAGCTTTACCGCACCTGCCGCAGCACGCGGCGGGCTCCATCAGGTTGCGGTCAAAAATGGCGACAGCAGCACCACTCCCCTTGGCCTGACCCTCATAACCGCCCCGGACATTACGTCCATCGCCATTGGCAGTGACCACGTCAACAGCTACGAGCTGATCATTAGCGGGGACAACTTTCAGCAGAACAGCACGTTGCTGGTAGATGGCAGCCGCGTTGAAACCTCCGGCAACCTTTCGGGAGAACGACTGATCTTTGTAGACTGCACTACACTGATCTACCGGCGCTACCCCTCCACATCAACCCCGAAAGAATTACGTATGCAGATAGTCAGTCCTGCTGGCGAAACCAGCCGGACCATTATTGTGACAGCGCCGTAATCTGCCATGGAAAAGCAGCTCCTACTGTATCACCGATGCTCTCGCTGTTGTGCGGGGGTACTCAGCCTCTGCCTGACCCTGCTCTGCTTGCTGCACCCAGCCTATGCTTCACCCACAGCAGTCAGCGCCCCGCTCAGCAAGGCGTTTCTTGACTACCAGAAACAGCGTACCCTGCAGAAACGGCAAGGATCACAGCAGCGAACCGGTCGTGCCTTTGGCTACATTCCATCCCCGATAGATTACAGCTACTTAAAAATTTCAGCAGCGGCCTCGGCCCCGGCCCCGCTATCGACGACAGTGCCCGCACCCTTTGCGACAGACGCACCCGTGCCTGGCACCTCCTACGACCTGCGCAGTCTGGGCAAGGTAACGCCAGTCAGGGATCAGGGAACCTGCGGAGACTGCTGGAGTTTTGCCTCACTGGCATCCACCGAGTCCAATCTGCTGGTGCTGCAATCAGAAGCCAGAGATTTCTCGGAAAACAACCTGAAGAACACCCACCTCTTTGACTACGGGCATTGTGAAGGGGGTAATGCCGATATGGCGACCGCCTACCTGGCCCGTTTGGCCGGGCCGGTCAACGAATCAGACGATCCGTACAATCCTGATTCTTCTGTCTCCCCTTCAGGGCTCTCCGTACAAAAGCATCTGCAACAGGCCCTGATCATCCCGGCCGATCTGACCAGCATCAAACAGGCCCTGATGCAGTACGGAGGGCTGGAGGCGTTCTATTACCATGACGATGCCTTCTATCGGCCGGCCACCTACGGCTATTACTACACCGGCGCTGCCACCAGTTCCAACCATGCCATTACCATTGTCGGCTGGGATGACGCCTTTCCCGCCGGTAACTTTCTGACCACGCCGCCAGGCAACGGCGCCTTTATCATCAAGAACAGCTGGGGCACCTGGTGGGGGGATGATGGTTACTTTTACATCTCCTACCATGACCCGCTGATCATGGACACGGTCCACGCCTTCAGCAATTTTGCACCGCCAGCCACCTACAGCCGCATCTACCAGTACGACCCGCTGGGCAAGGTGTCGGTATTCGGCTATGATGACACGACATCGGCCTGGGGCGCCAACCTGTTTACCGCCGCCGACAGCAGCCCGATCACGGCGGTCAGCTTCCATGCCGCAGTACCGGGTACCAGCTATACCATCAAACTCTATACTGCCGTAGATCCCGCCAACCTCGACACAGCAGTGCTGGCCCTGACCCAGTCTGGCATGGTTGCCCAGGCCGGCTACCACACCATCCCGCTCACCACCCCGGTTCCGGTGATTCCCGGAGAACGGTTCGCCGTCGCACTGCTGCTCAACACGCCTGGTTACAATTTCCCGCTGCCGTTGGAGTATGCAGTGGCGGATTACAGCAGTGGCGCCACCGCATCACCCGGCCAGAGCTTCTACGCCTACGATTATAACGGCACACCGGGCAGCTGGAGCGACCTGACCACCTGGAACGCCACGGCAAATTTCTGTATCAAGGCATTCAGTGCGGTGCCGCAGTTCACGGTCAGCGCCAGTGCCGGTACCAACGGCTCACTGAACCCGGCAACACCATCGCCTGTCAGTGTCCCCCAGGGCGCCAGCACCAGCTTCACCTTTGATGCGACAACCAACTACCACGTCGTCGGGGTGAACGGCTGCAACGGCACCCCCTACACGAACAGCAACAACGCCGTCGCCAGTTACAGCTACAGCACCGGCCCGATCACCGCCGACTGTACCGTGACAGCAAGCTTTGCCCTTAACCAGTGGCTTTTGACCGTCACCCCGCTGAGCACAACCGCCGGAAGCATCATCGGCGGCGGGACCATAACGGCAAACGGCGGGATTTCCTGTGTAAGCGCGAGCGGCATCCAAAGCGGCACCTGCGCTGCCTACTATGATGCCGTTACTCCGGTTACCCTGATAGCGTCACCTGATGTCAACTCCACCTTTGGCGGCTGGAGCGTGGTCGGCTGCAGCGAGCCGACAGGATGCAGCATCACCGTAGCTGAAGAACGAACCGTGAGCGCCGGTTTTGAGGGGGCCTGGAAGGCAAAGGTAAGCGGGGGTAACGGCTACGACACCCTGCAAGACGCCCATAATGACCCGGCAGCAGCAGGCGCAACCGTCCTGGCCCGCGAGGTGCTGTTCAATGAGAACCTGGCCATTGCCAAAGCCCTTACCCTGAAGGGCGGCTACAACGCCGACTACAGCAGCAATGCCGGAGCCTTCAGCACCCTGACCGGCAGCCTGACCATCGGCAGCGGCAGCCTGACTGCAGAGAACCTGATCATCAGGTAAGCGGATCGCCTCCTGCAACGTAGCCAACAAAACCTTTCACTTGCAGGACGTGCACGCATTGCTTACAATGCAATCATTGATTGCAACAGGAGGTGCACCATGGCATCGCTTACCATCAGAAACCTTGATATGCACGTAAAGGCACAACTCCGCCAGAGGGCCGCACAACACGGTCGCTCCATGGAGGCAGAAGCACGGGCCATCCTCTCGCACACCATGAACCTGCCGTCAGGGGATCAGAACCTGGCCGAAACCATCCATCGCCGTTTTGAAACGCTGGGGGTTGACAGCCTGCCAACCCCCCCACGGCAAGAGGTAAGAAATCCTCCGGAGTTTGGCGAATAATGGCAGGAATCCTCCTTGACACCAACATTGTCTCTGCACTGATGCGGCCCTGTCCTGAACAGGTGGTGATGGACTGGTTCGCACATCGTACCCATGAGCTCTTTTACATCTCAGCAGTCACCCAGGCAGAGATCCAGCTCGGTATCGCACTGCTACCTGCCGGCAAACGTCGGCAGCTGTTAGCGGATGCAGCGGCCAAAATGTTTGCGCAGGACTTTGCTGGCAGGTGCCTCCCCTTTGACACATCATGTACACCCCACTATGCCGCCATAGTTGCTGCACGGCGCAGATCCGGTCACGGGACCTCCACAGAAGATGCGCTCATCGCCGCCATTGCCGTGGCACACGGTTATCCACTGGCAACACGCAACACAAAAGACTTTCTACATATCGATGGCTTAACCCTGTACAACCCCTGGCACAGCTAGCAACAAAAACTACTGCAGAGCCTGACTATTACCACTGGCAATCTGATCGTGGAGCAGTTGATCGTCAGGTAAGCGGATCAGCTGAGTGCAATAGCCACCAGTTCACGATTGTTTCCTTGACAAAGCGGTCGATAGCGCTAGAATTTCGCCGTATACATACCACCTTCACGGGGGTCACCATGCGCACCTTGATTCGAAGTATTCTGCCGTTACTAACGCTGCTGTTGCTTGGTTTCGCCACCATCAGCCAGGCCGCCACCGTTTCCGGTACCATCACCAACACCACCGGCAAGAGCGGTCGATTGTATGTGATGCTGGAAAGCAGCTACGGGTCAACCGGTATCGGCACCAGCTACGCCAACATTACTACAGGCACCGCAGTTCCCTATACGTTGCGTGGTGTACAGCCGGGCAGCTATACGGTGCGAGCTTTTCTGGACATTCGTGACAACACAGCGGCTGCCGGCTATCCCTACAGCGAATCACCGATCGGTGCGTACATGGACGGGAGTTTTAACCCCATCTTCTTCACCGTCACAACCGCCAGCGACACCATCAGCGGCAAGGACTTCGCGCTGTTCAACATGATGCCGCCAACCGTAACGGCTCCAACAGACTTTGCAGCAGCTCCCCTTGACAACGGCGTGCTGCTGTTCTGGGAGCCGCCGAAGGATGCAACCTACGATATCGAAATAGCCCACCACTACAATCTGTACTGGAACACAACCGGCAGTCCCAGTTCATCGGACTACACCGGTAAAATTGAAAATATCCCCTCCCGTGACGACGGCCATGCCTTTATCCCCCTGACCAACGGCGGCAGCTACTACTTTGCCGTTGAGGCGGTGCTGGGCGCTGCAACAAGCACACTCACCACAACCGGGCCGGTCACCATCGGCCCTGCCGAAGGAGGCCAAACGGTGACGGTCGCCGTCAACTTCAATGCTGCACCGTCAGGGGCATTGCTGGCACTTTTGGAAAATGATGCAGAGGACGTCCTGGTCGGCAGTTACATTGCCGCCCCGGCTCAAAACCAGACCATCACCATCAGCGGCGTGCCGGACGACAGCTATGAGCTGTTCCTGGTGCTGGATAAAAACAACAACGGCCTCTACGACATCGGCGATGTGGTCTACACCGACCTTGACTGGCGCCAGCCTCGGGTGACGGTTGCGAGTGCGGATGTCAATATGGGCGGGCTGGATATGCTTGTCAGCCGCAATTACGAAGCCAGCCTGACCACCGAGACCTGGAACGACCAATGGGGCACCTCCTACAACCTGAACTTTGGCTTTAACGGTCAGGAGAAACACCCGGCCCACATTGTGGTGTCCGGTCCCCAATTGACAACCACCGACCTGACCATCAACTCATGGGGCGAGTTCTGGTCGTGGTTCAATCTGGGCAGCACTGCGCCGACCAAAGGCGACAGCTACAGCGGCACAATCTATTACACCGATGGCGATTCTGATGACTTCTCGCTGCAGGTAACCAACGTACTGACCATCAGCGCCAACCCCGCCTACCCGATTGGTGCAGTACAGCTGGGCAGCAACCCCCGTTTTGGCTGGAACACCTTGTCCGGGATACCGCAAACGCCGTTCATGTACCATATTGCGCTCCAGCAGGCCTATGTATCCGGCGACTACCTGTTTGAAACCGTGCTGCCTCCGAACCAGACCTCGTTCGAGTACGAAGGCCCCGCATTGAGTACCGGGACAGAGTATAGCTGGTACCTCAGGATGGTGGATGCCCAGGGTAACCGCTCGACCCGTTTCGCAAACTTCATTCCCCAGGCGTCGGGCCCGGCCATCACCGGAATCAGCCCCGCGACCCTGGCCTGTGGGGCATCTGATACCATTACGATAACCGGCAGCGGGTTCAATACCACGCCGGCCAGCAACAGTATCTACCTGAACAACACCCAGTTCCCGATCACCCCGATCAGTGCCACAGGAACCAGTCTGACCTTCCAGCTGCCGGACTGCACCACCAGCTACTCGCCAACGGGGCCGGTTGTCGTAACCACAAGCGGCATCAGCACCGCATCCAGCAGCGAGTTTACCCCCACCTTTACCTATAGCGGGTATGTTAATGACTGGGCCCAAAATCCCTTGTCCGGCGCAACGATTGCCATTGCCGACAGCGATCCGCTGATCAGCACCACCAGCGGGGCCGATGGGCTTTACCAGCTTGCCGGCATCCCCACCGGCAAACTCTATCGCCAGAGACTGTCATATACCGGAACGTCGCCGGTCTATACCGCCTACATGAGCGGCTACTACGACTCGCCAATCCCCAACCCCTACGCCTACGGCCTTCCAGCTGACACGTACCTCGCAAGCAAAGGCATTACAGCCGGTAAGGGGATCATCCGTACCCGGACCAGGGACAATGCCGGTAACAACGTGGGCGGGGTAACCATCACCGCCTACAGCAGCCGCTACAACTCCACCAGCAAGTATACGGTGCTCTATGGCGACTGCACCTCGCCCACGGTACTCACTGATGACAGCCGCTTCTGCATCATGAATGTTGAAGATGGCGACTGGATCAGGGTAACCGGCAGCAAATCCGGCTACTCCATCAATGCCCGCGTCTTCCAGGCAGAGGCCGATGCCATGGAGCAGGGAGGCCTGACTGCCACCCCGATACCGACCACCTACCCGATCGCCTCGGCAAGCGCTGCGATGGGCGCCTCCTTTGACGGCACCAATTACCTGATTGGCGTTGAAAACCATAGCACCACACCTGCCAGCATCGGCGCGCAGCTGCTGAATGCCAACGGAGCCAAGGTGGGCAGCCTGATCCCCACCGGCCGCTACGGGATCTCAGCAATAGCCGCCTTTGACGGCACCAACCACCTGCTGGTCTGGGAAGACGACCCCGGCGGAAC
>DZDJ01000197.1 GCA_022736715.1 Edaphobacter aggregans | reverse complement strand
GTATGGCCGCCGGTATGACGGGCCCGCACCTCCGGGCAGACCTGATGCGTCTCCCGGATAAGCCGCAACCTGCCGCTTGCGCTGAGCGCGTTGAAATTGATGGGCCAGTAACTTTCCTGGGCGCGGCGGCAGGGCGCGGTCACATCCTCCCATTCCGCCTCCTGGATCAGATAGACGGCGGACGGAAACGTCACCTCTGCACCCCCCTCAGCCATCATGACCACGCCGCCGGCATGGTCAAAATCACCATGGGTCAGAATCACCACGTCGATGTCCCGGCGGCTGAGTCCCAGCAGCGCGAGCTGGGAGACAAGCCGCCACGGCGTTGATGCGAAAATGGCCTGCTGCTTGGGGGTGAGTTTGTTGCCAAGCCCGCTGTCCACCAGGATATTGAGCTCCGGGGTTCTAATCAGCAGCGGATCATTGACCAGGCGAATGGTATTATCGGCGGCGGCCGGATAGCTTTTCTGCCAAAGGACTTTCGGCACCGGGCCGAACATCGCTCCGCCATCCAGACGGAAATCACCGCCGCTGAGCCAGTAGATCTCAGTTGCCCCGACCCGTAAAGGGGTTGGCGGAAAAGTTTCGTCCATCGTTCTGCTCACAAGGGGGTTCTATCGATACTTGCTCTCAGCCGGATCAGGCTCGGACGCCGAAGAAGCCGGTTTGGGGACAAGCTCCGGCCCGGATATGGTAATCGGCAGACGGGGAGCAGCCGGGCCTGAAGGAGCCTTGGGCGCTGTTGCCGACACCGGCGGCTCGGCCACAGGTGTATTTGCCGATGCGGGCAGCCTTATCTCCGGCGCGGAGGCAGGCGTTGCCGGGAAGACCTGGACAGCCTCAGGCGGCCGAGGCGCGTCGGGAGCAACCACCGGCTGCGGCGACTCCCCGCCGACTGCTTCGGCGGCGGGGGCCGAGGCCGGCGCTGCAGGCCTGGCATGCAGAAAAAGAACGGCATCGCCGCAATAATCGGTAAAGACGCCGTCAACACCAACCTTGAAATAGAAATAGTCCAGAAGGGCCTCAAAACCGGGGGCATAGGACGGCAGCGACTCCTTTTCCCGGCGGAAGGTGTAGGCATGCACCACCAGCCCCAGATTATGGGCGTCATTTACCAGTTCCGGGAGCAAAAGCTTGCCGGTTTCATCGACGAGTCGGGACTTGTTCATGCCAATGCCGGCAATATAGGTCGACAAGGTGCGCAGCCCTGATTTGCTCAAGAGCCAGTCATAATTATAGTTGACCCACTCCCCCCATTCCAGGGATTTGGTCTCATTGCCGTTATTGTCATCAATGAGCTGCGTCAGCTTCAGATTCATGCCCAGCGCCGGCAACAGCTCCGTGTGAATGCGCTTGAGTTCGTCCGGGTCAAAACACTGAAGATAGATCTTATCTTCCTTGTCCGTATATCCGAATTCGCGCAGAAGCCGGAGAACGGCCATGGAGATATCCTTGCCCTCCTTGCGGTGCAGCCAGGGCTGCTTGATCTCGGGATAGATGCCGATATCGCGGCGCATGGTCTTTTCCAGGCCCCGGATCAGCTCCAGTTCTTCCTTGAAGGTAGGGACACCCAGTTGCAGACTCTTGCCAGTATCGGGAAAACGCCCATCGCCGTTACCGATATTGGAATAGGGCTCTTTCACCCGCAGTTGCCTGATCTCGGCCAGGGTGAAATCAAGGGCATAAAATTTCCCGTCCTTGCGATTGCGGCCCGGAAAGACCTCGGCCACATTGGTAACCCGGTCAAGGGTGGGATCATGGAGGACGATGACCTGATCATCC
>DZDJ01000196.1 GCA_022736715.1 Edaphobacter aggregans | reverse complement strand
CCAAAGAACACATCACCTGCCCAAGCCTGTACGGGCGCATCTTCCGCCCAATCGCCGGGGATGTTCAGAAAATGGCTGGTGAATTGGCGGGCGTAGCGATAACCCGCACGATCCGTCGTGGCATACACCGGCTGAACGGACCAGCCCGCAGGCGGATTGAGCAGCATTTGCTCCAGCAGGGCGCGGGTGACGCGCTCAATGCCGCTTTTCAGATCGTTCTGCGCAATGGCCGAAACATCCAGCATCAATTGCCGCAGTCTAGGCTGTGGCGGAAAATTAGCCGAAAGAACTTCCGATAAACGAGGATATTCTTGTACCGATAATGTCGGTTTGAGTTGCGGTAGGGCCTGCGTCAAACCGAAGAGGGTTTGCTCTGCTTGGGCATAGGCAGCTTCAATTGCCTCAGCGTATTGATCGGCGCAGCGGCGCGGGTTGTGATGACTCAAAATACGCGCCTTAGCCTGCGCCCCCAACGCTGTTCGGCGGGTGGCATCTTGCCAAAGGGTAGTGATTGCTTCAATGAGTTGCGCGTCACTAAAGGCATCCGGCAGTAGCCAGACGGCATCAGCAGGCAGCTCTGCCATACTGCCGTGCGCATTAACGACGGTAGGCAGGCCGTAATTCATGCAGTCAAGCACCGTGCCCGAGGTTTCGCCGCGTGAGAGGTTGCGCAGTTGCACGCCCATATCGGCGGCGGCCAGCCAAGTGCGATAGGTTTCCTCACTGGCCCAGCCCGTTATAACAATCCGATCTTTGGCCAAGCTTTGCGCAATGTTGTGCGTGAAATCGTGGCCATAATCACCGCCTTGATTTTCACCAACAAACACGAGGCGGCAGTTGGCTTCCTTGGAAAGCGGCGAGGCCAGCCAGGCATCCAGCAAGCGGTGGTTGAGCTTGCTTTCGCCAAGCACCCCAAAACTACAGATCACAAAATCGCCGGGCAGCAGATTGAGTGACTCCCTCGCCCCGCTTTTATTTGCTTGCTCGCCGATTTGGCGCAAATGCGGGATGACGGCCCAGCTTTCAGCGGCACGCGCTCCGTAATACTGCATGGCAAGTTGGCGTGAAAAATCAGAATGGACAACCACGCCTAAAGCTTGCTGCAGCACCGTTAGATTGCACGGCCATTTCATCACCGTCTGAACCGCATTATCCGGCTTGAAACGCGCCTGCACGGCGCTCCAGCCATGCGACTGGTACAGGGCTTTCGTCCATGCGTTTTTATAAGCTGGCTGCTCTTCCATGCACCAAGCTAAAGGACCCGAAAGAAAAAAATCATGCAAAACCAGCACGCCGGGAATCTCATCCATGAGGGCGAACATCGGTATGTGTTTATCGGAATTGCCCATTTGATAAAGCACCCGATCAAACTCATGAGCATGCTGGCGCAACCAGGCAGCATCATGAATGGCCGCGTTGGCCTGCACCCAGGCATCACTTACTGCCTCTTGCTGCACAATCACGGTAATGTCGTAATGCCGCGCAAGCTCGGGCAAAAGTTCCGCGCTGTAATCGGCGATACCTGTTTTTTCCGGCGGCAAGGGGGAAACAAAGGCCAATTTAGGACGTCGGACTGCGGGTGAAAGCACCGTACTCTTTTGCTCTGAATGTTCGGCTTGCAAGTGTGACAGCGCCGCCCATGCGAGATTGGCACTGATAGACCATGAGAATTTTTTGGCTTGTTCCAAACCGTGGCGTTCCAGCTCTTGGCGGAACTCGGGGTTTTGTAACACCTCGGCCATTTTTGCTGCCATGGTGACATCGTCACGCGGGGCAAACAAGGCA
>DZDJ01000195.1 GCA_022736715.1 Edaphobacter aggregans | reverse complement strand
ATATATTTCTCCTTGTAGGAGCGGCCTTGGCCGCGAAAAAGCGTGCGTTAAAGACGTCGCGGGCAAGCCCGCTCCTACCGTCCGCTCACGCTTGATGCGTAGCGCATCGCTCTCGTGGGTACGCTCGTGGCAGAACCTGCCAGCAAAACCTATTGATCCGGCACGAATTGAAGATGGATTGACGGTAGGAGCGGGCTTGCCCGCGAAGGCTGTCGCACGCGGCTTTTCGCGGGCAAGCCCGCTCCTACAGCTCAACATATATTCATGCAAAATCAATAGCATCCTCGCCATGCCACTTTGGCAAAAACTCGTTTTCGGACTTTTACTTGCTCTCATTGCCCTGCGCCTCACGAGCCTAGGCATTGAAATCACCCACCAAGCCATGCCGGCCTGGGATGCCTGGATTATCTGGGCAGAGCGTGCCAAAACCTGGTTTTACCTCGGCCAGCTCGCCCCCTATGTGCCCACCGAAGCATGGCTGAACGCGCCCAGCGGCAGCTATGAAAGCGAAGCAGCTCACTACCCGATCCTGGTTTCGCTCATCCACCTTTGGGCTGCACTCGCGCTAGGCCGCTGGGATGAAGCGCTCGTGAACCTGCCCTGGCTAGGGGCTGGCATTGCGCTCGCATTCACACTTTACGGCGCACTGCGCAGCAGCCATACCCCAGCATGGCTGGCGCTGGGCGGCGTATGGATGCTGCTCTCCCTACCGATCCTCAACACCCAAATCGCTATTGCGGGCTATGCCGATCTTTGGCTCACCCTCGCCTACAGCCAACTCATTTTCGGCCTGCTACTCTGGATAAGCGCCCGCCAACGCGCCGCCCTCGTACTTGTTTTGCTGGGTCTCCTCAGCCTGCCGCTGATCAAACATCAGGTCTGGCTGCTCCTGCTTGCCAGCAGCAGCCCGCTCGTGATCTGGGCGATGTTCATCGCCATTCCGCCGCGCCTGCGTACTGGCCTAGGGGTTGCGCTGAGCGCAGGTATCGTCATTTTCCTCGGCATCAACCTGTCAGATGGTCACCTGCACCTCCCCGTACTAGGCGACATCAGTGTGCAAGCCACGCAAATCGCCCTCCCCGGCTTGGGCAATCTTGCGCCTGATTTTGCCCGTATTGCCGAACCGATGCTTTTCCAGCTCTTCATTCTCGACTCGTGGCACATGCTCTGGGGCATCAGCGCCCTCGCCTGGCTTGTCCTGTTTGTCCGGCTCCTGCGCCAAAAACCGCGCGACATAATGCTACTCGCCCTCAACATCAGCCTGTTTAGCAGCCTTTTTTTCTTCGCCCTGACCTACGCCTCGCCACGCACGCTCCCCTTCATTATCGACGGCACTCTAGTCAATCGCGGCCTGCTTTACTTGGCTCCACTGCTAATTTTTGTCATCATGCACGTCCTTAGTCCGCGCCGTATGAGCACCGACGTGCTCAGTCGCGTAGGCCGGATAAGCGCAGCGCATCCGGAAAAGTGATGAGGCATTGCCGGATGCGCTACGCTTATCCGGCCTACACTACGCTAAAAAATTTCGACCATACCCCTCAATCCACGTCGCATTGACCCTATAGCCAACACAAAATGACCACCATGCTCATCCCCGTCATCCTCTCCGGCGGCACAGGCAGCCGCCTGTGGCCCGTATCACGCGAAGCCCACCCTAAGCCTTTTCTGCGCCTAGCCGATGGGCAAAGCCTGTTGCAAAAAACCTTTCTGCGCGCCGCCGCGCTGACGGGTGTTGAAAGCGTGCTCACCGTCACCAACCGCGAGCTGTACTTCAAAAGCGAAGACG
>DZDJ01000194.1 GCA_022736715.1 Edaphobacter aggregans | reverse complement strand
GGCCACAATGCCTACATCGACATCGAGTACCAGAAGACCAATCCGATCTACGCCAGCGAACGCGGCTTCCCGTACAACACCTCGAACCTGTCCTCGATCGGCGGCTTCAACAACAATGCGGGTGCGGCGCCGCTGTCGGGCTCGATCTACGGCGCGGTGGCACCGGCCACGCTGACCGATCCGACCGGACAATATCCGTTGCTGTCGGGTAATCCGACCGGATTGTTCCAGCCATTGCGTCCCTGCGGTCCTGGCACGGTGGCTGGCAGCAACAGCAGTGGCAGCTACTGCACGCAGAACTTCGTTGGCCAGTACGGCCAGCTCGCACCCCAGCTCACGCGTTACGCCATCGACGGGCGCATGACCGTGCGCATCAGCGACAACGCGCAGGCTTACCTCAACGCCAGCTACGTGCAGGTCAACTCGCAGTCGCAGACGCCGCCTTCGCAGATTCAGGCGGGGACGCCCATCAATACCAGCAACATCGCACTGCCTGCGGTGCTGAGCAACGGCCAGCTCAATCCGAACGATCCGTTCGCGGCACAGGGCGAGGATGCGCTGATCAACTATGCCTTTGGCGATCTGCCGGGCTTCGGCAGTTACAACGACACCAACCACAACCTGCGCGTGGTGGCGGACCTGAACGGCTACTACGGGCCCTGGCGCTATGACGCGGCCGCGGTGATCAATCACACCTGGCTGACCATCAACAACTATGGCTACATCTATTTCCCGCAGCTGTATGCCGATATCCTTGATGGCGCCTACAACTTCATCAACCCATCCTCGAATTCGGCCGCTGTGCGTGCCGCGCTGGCGCCGACGATCAGCAACACGGCTACCACCGATCTGGAAAGCGTATCCCTGACTGCATCGCGTCATCTGTGGCGTATGCCGGGTGGACGCAGTGCACTTGGCCTGGGCGTCAGTTTCCGTCACGAGTCACAGTACGAGCCCGCGCTGAATCCAGGCAACGATTATCTCGGCTTGGGCAACACGCAGATCATCGGCTCGCAGAAGGTCGGTGCGGTGTACGGCCAGTTCCAGATGCCTCTGCTGGACACGCTGACCGCCAATGTGTCCGGGCGCTTCGATGATTACTCGACCTTTGGCACCAACTTCTCGCCCGCTGCGGGCATCAAATGGCAGCCGATCAAGCAGGTGGCCTTCCGCGCGACCTACTCGAAGGGCTTCAAGGCGCCCAGCTTCGCAGAGAGCGGCTCCAGCCAGTCGATCGGCTTCGTGACCTACACGCCGCCGCCGAGCTTTGCCGCGCAACATGGCGGTGACGGCTATGCCACCACGCCGTACAACCTCGGCCTGCAGAGTTCGGCCAGCCCGAACCTGAAGCCGGAGAAATCCACCAGCTACACGTTGGGCACCATCGTGCAGCCGTTGCCCGACATCAGCGCCACGCTCGACTACTACCACATCAAGAAGACCAACGTCATCACCGTGGCTCCGAGCACGCCAGCGCTGGCGGCTTATTACGCCGGACAACCGATACCGCCAGGCTATACGCTGACATACGACAATCCGGATCCGAATTTCCCCAACGCGCCGCTGCGTCCGCTGATCGTGTCGTCGCCTTACATCAACGCCAATTCACTGGTCACCGATGGCGTGGATCTGGATGTGCGCGGCAATTTCCACATCATGGATCGCCTGCAGTGGATCAGCGAGTTCACCTCGACGGACATGTTGAGCTGGAAAGAGAATTTTGGCCAAGGCTATGTGCAGTTCGTCGGCACGCATGGACCCTACATTCTTTCCTCCGGCGCGGGCA
>DZDJ01000193.1 GCA_022736715.1 Edaphobacter aggregans | reverse complement strand
ACATCACTGCCCGCTTCAATGCGATGTGCAAGACCTTCGTTGTAACCCAAGCGCACGCTTAACCGACCGGGATGGCGTTGCATCAGATCGGAAAACGCGGTTTCAAGTTCAATATCGCCGCCGCCAAGCATGGCAAGTTGCACCGGGCGCTGCATCATTTGTTCAGCGGCGGTCAGTACCACGTCCAAACCCTTTTGCTCGGTCATGCGACCGACCATGCCGATGAGCATGGCTTTGGAGTCTGTGTTCAGACCCATTTCACGCTGCAATAGCTGTTTATTGAGACTTTTGTTGGCAAGGTTGTCGGGTGAATAGGTCGCGGGAAGATGGACATCTTTGGCTGGATTCCATTCGTCCATGTCGATGCCGTTAATCATGCCGAGTACATCGCCTTGGCGGTGACGTAGTAAACCATCCAAACCCGCACCCAAGGCGGTGGTTTGAATTTCACGCGCATAACTTGGGCTGACGGTGGCAATTTTGCGCGCGGCATTCAAGCCAGCTTTGAGGCAGTTCATCTCGCCCCAATGTTCCAGCGCATCCGAACGCCACAACCTTGCGGGCAGGCCAAGCGCATCAAAGGTGGCGCGGTTAAATACGCCCTGGTAAGCCAAGTTGTGGATGGTCATCAGGCTGGGGGGTGCCTGTGGATTATCGCGCAATAGCGAGAGCAGAATGCCGGTCTGCCAGTCGTTGCCATGCACAATGTCGGGCTGCCAATCGAGCATGGCTTGATTAAGCGCGAGCATTTCGCAGGCGCGGCAAAACAAGGTGAAACGTTCGGCATTGTCCGGCCAAGCGTGGCCTGCCGTGTCGTTATAAGGGTTGCCGGTGCGGGTACTGAAACTTGGATGTTCAACCAAGTACAGCGGCACACGGCTGCCTGGAATTTGGCTGCGCAACAGGCGCGCCATGCCAAAAAGACCGAGCTTGAGTTCACTCATCACCTGCCAAGACTTGAGACGGGCAAGGGTGTCGGCATAGGCGGGCATGACTAAGCGAATATCCACGCCCAGTTCAAACAAGGCCTGCGGCAGGCTGGCCGATACGTCCGCCAGCCCGCCAGTTTTCATCAGCGGATGGATTTCAGAGCTTGCAAATAGAACGCGCATGAAAATGTCCTTAAATTATTTTTGCCACAGAGAATACAGATCTTAGTAGGACGAGTTAGCGAAGCGTAACCCACCGCATGGGTCACGCGCATCGACCTAAATCATTCGGCGCAACACGCTTCGCTATTGCGCCCTACACATTGGAAAATGAGAGGGAACGTAAAATCCCTCAGTGACCTCTGTGGCTAAATCCGTTTTAATCAACACGCTGCAAATACAAGGCGCCAAGTGGCGGCAGGGTGAGCACAATCGACTGCTCCATGCCCATCCATGGCACATGTTCCGACTGGGCTTCGATCAAGCCGACATTGCTGCCGCCATAGACTTCGGCATCGGAATTGAGCAGCACGCGGTAACGTCCCTCTTGCGGCACACCGAGGCGGTAGCCATCGCGCACCACGGGGGTGAAATTGAGTGCCACGATAATGCTGTGTTCGCCGCTTTGACGGATGTAGCTGAGAATTGAGCGGCTGGCATCGGTGCAGTCCAGCCAATGAAAACCATCCCAGTCGAAGTCGCGTGCGTGCAGGGCATTTTCGCCGACATACAGGCGGTTTAAGTCGCCGACGAGGCGGAGCATTCCGGCGTGCAAGGGGAATTGCGTCACCCACCATTCAAGTTGACCAGAGAATTTCCACTCCGCAACCTGGCCGAATTCGCCACCCATGAAGAGCAGTT
>DZDJ01000192.1 GCA_022736715.1 Edaphobacter aggregans | reverse complement strand
ATTACCTGTTTGTCAGCAAGTTCGGACGCCCGGCCAAGGGCAACGATAAGGGCAAAGTGGAAGGCCTGGTCGGGTATGCACGACGCAACTTCCTTGTGCCGATTCCCCGCGTATCGAGTTGGGAAGAGTTGAACGCGCACCTGGAACAGCAGTGCCGCCAGCGGCGCGAACGAAGGTTGCGCGGACACTCCGAGACCATCGGCGAACGCTTCGAGCGCGACCGGGCGGCGATGCTGAGCTTGCCCGGCGCACCCTATGAAGCCTGCGAAAAGATCTCTGTCCGCGTCAGTTCACTGTCGCTGGTGCGGTATCGGTCGAACGATTATTCCGTGCCTACCTGCTACGGTCATCGGGAAGTTCTGGTGAAGGGGTACGTGCATGAAGTGGTGATCGCCTGCGGCAGCCAAGTCCTCGCGCGTCACCCAAGAAGCTACGAGCGCGAGGCGGTGGTCTTCGATCCGCTGCATTATCTGGCGCTGCTGGAACAGAAAACGCGCGCTCTGGACCAGGCCGCGCCGCTCGTAGGCTGGCAGTTGCCGGACTGCTTCGCGCAACTGCGGCGTCTGCTCGAAGCGCGACTGCGCAAGCATGGCAGTCGCGAGTATGTGCAGGTGCTGCGATTGATGGAGACCTTCTCGCTGGAGGAAGTCACGCATGCCATCGAAGATGCCTTGCATCTGGGCACGATCGGCTTCGATGCGGTCAAGCACCTGCTGCTGTGCCGCATCGAGCGCAGGCCGCCGCGGCTGGACATGGAAAACTATCCGCATCTGCCGCTGGCCAAGGTGCGCACAACCCTGGCCTCCGATTACAGTCTGTTGCTGGTGGAGACCGGGGTCCCCGGCAAGCGGTCTTTGCTTGCTGGGGTGGTGGAGGTGGGAGCATGAGCACAACTGCTTCTTCGCCGACCGACGCCACGCCGCAACTGCTGTTGGAACATCACCTCAAACATCTCCGGCTGCCGACCGTCCTGCGCGAGTACGACAAGGTGGCGCGGCAGTGCGCCGCCGAAAGCCTCGATTATCCGCGCTACCTGCTGCGGCTCACGGAACTGGAGTTGCTGGATCGCGAACGCCGGGCCACGGAACGGCGCATCCGGCAGGCGAAGTTTCCGGTGCTCAAGAGTCTGGACAGCTTCGACTTCCTCGCCATCCCCTCCTTGAACAAGACTATGGTGTTGGAGCTGGCGCGATCGGAGTTTCTCACCCGCCGGGAAAATGCGCTGATCCTGGGCAACAGCGGCACCGGCAAAACCCACATCGCGCTGGCTCTCGGGCTGGTCGCCTGTCAGCATGGCCATCGCGTGCGCTTCACCACTGCCGCGGCCCTGGTCAGTGAGTTGATCGAGGCCAGAGACGAGAAGAAGCTGCTCCGATTGCAAAAACAACTGGCCAGCTACGAACTGCTGATCGTCGATGAGCTGGGTTTTGTTCCGCTGTCGAAGACCGGAGCGGAGTTGCTCTTCGAAGTCTTCAGCCTGCGCTACGAACGCAGCTCCACCCTGGTCACATCCAACCTTCCGTTTCAGGAGTGGACCGAAGTTCTCGGCTCGGAACGGCTGACCGGCGCGCTGCTGGATCGGCTCACCCATCATGTCCATATCCTGGAGATGAACGGCGATAGTTACCGGCTCAAGCAGAGCAAACGCAAGCAGAAATCTCAACCCGCCACCGCATAAATCGCCCTCCCAGCCCATCGCCCAAACGCCGCGGGGAAGATGGCGTCTTCCGCTACGCTCCAGACGCCATCCTCCCCGCATATCCATACTGGGCGGTTATCTTCACTGGCCG
>DZDJ01000034.1 GCA_022736715.1 Edaphobacter aggregans | reverse complement strand
CTCCGACCCCCTGGTCCCGAACCAGGTGCTCTACCAGGCTGAGCCACTCCCCGAATCTGTTGCGAATGTGTTGGCGGCCGTTTCATGCAGGGTGGTAGAGCCACATCCCCAGACCTGGCCAACATTCGCTAGTCTAACAGAAGCAGCGGCTTTGTGCGACAGTGGATGGCCGGGCGCTTTGGCGAAAATTTCTTGAGTGGCGTCGCTGGAAGTTCTTCCAGCATTAAAGGATTAATGGCCAGCAGGAGAAGTTCGACAATGCAGGTACATTGCGCCAGTTGACCCGACTTGATGCTATCTCTCGATTCTCTCCGCGGCCTGCTTTCCCATCGCCCGGCAATGGCAGGCTGCCGGAATCAGATGGATTGGCGGCTGCTGCCGCACCGGCACGGAACAGATCCGGCAGATACGAAAGGCATTGCCGCCCGCTTTTTCGCAGTAAAGCCCGCCGCCGTTCTGCGCTGACCGGGAAATTCCCCGGTCAACCATGCGACAATAGAACTTCAAGCCATGAAACCCAATCCCACCGCTTTGGCCCCTGAACCAGCCGCGATTACGCCCGAACTGTTGGCCCAGCACAGCGTAACCGCGGAAGAGTATGAACGCATTGAGAATGCGCTGGGACGCACTCCCAGCCTGACCGAGCTCGGCATCTATAGCGTGATGTGGAGCGAGCACTGCTCCTACAAATCCTCGCGTGTACACCTGAAGCGCCTGCCCACCAAGAGCGACCGCGTTGTGCAGGGACCGGGAGAAAACGCCGGCATTATTGACGTGGGCGATGGCTGGGCCTGCGCCTTCAAGATCGAATCGCACAACCACCCCTCCTATATTGAGCCGTTTCAGGGGGCAGCAACCGGCGTTGGCGGCATCCTGCGCGACATTTTCACCATGAATGCGCGCCCCTTTGCCGTCATGGATTCTCTGCGCTTCGGCCCGCTCTCCACCAGCGAAGGCGAGGACGACACCGAACTGGTCCGCAAAAATCACTCCATTGTAGAGGGCGTAGTGCATGGCATTGCCGGTTATGGCAACTGCTTTGGCGTGCCCAACCTGGGTGGCGAAACCCGCTTTGAGCCGTGCTACAGCGGCAATCCGCTGGTGAATGCCTTTGCCCTGGGCCTGGTTCGCCGCGATGAAATCTTCTACGCCAGGGCCACCGGCATCGGCAACCCGGTGATCTACGTTGGCGCCAAGACAGGCCGCGACGGCATCCACGGCGCAACCATGGCCAGCGAAGAGTTCAAGGAAGGCTCGGAGCAGAAGCGCCCCAACGTGCAGATGGGCGATCCGTTTATGGAGAAGCTGCTGCTGGAGGGCTGCATTGAGGCCATGGCCACCGGCGCTGTGCTTGGTATTCAAGACATGGGAGCTGCCGGACTCACCTGCTCCACCTGCGAAATGGGCGCGCGCGGCGGCGTTGGCCTGGAAGTGGAGCTCGATCATGTTCCGCAACGCGAAACCGCCATGTCCAGCTACGAAATCATGCTCTCCGAATCGCAGGAACGCATGCTGCTGGTGGCAGACAAAGGCCGCGAGCAGGAAGTGCTGGACGTCTTCACCAAGTGGGGGCTCGACGCCCGCATCGTCGGCACCGTCATCGGCGAGCCGCGCCTGCGCATTACGCACCACGGCACGCTGGTGGCCGACATTCCCAACCAGTCCCTGACCGACGACGCTCCGCTCTATCACCGTCCGGTGGGCAATTGGAATGCTCCGGTCGAGCTGGATCCGCCGGAAGAAATAGTTGCGCAGATCCAGGCTCCGCGCAACTACACTGACGACCTCAGGAAACTGCTGGCTTCGGCCAACATCTGCTCCAAGCGCTGGGTTTATGAGCAGTACGACACCATGGTGCAGACCAACACCGTGCAGGGCCCCGGCAATGAGGGCGGCGTGCTGCGCATCAAAGGCACGCAGCGCGGCCTGTCCATGGCGCTGGACGGCAACGGCCGCTGGTGCTATCTGAATCCGAAGCTCGGCGCGCAACATGCCGTGGCGGAGGCGGCCCGCAAAGTGGCCTGCACCGGTGCCATGCCCATCGCCGCCACCAATTGCCTGAACTTCGGCAATCCGGAAAAGCCGGAGATCATGGCGCAGCTCAGCGACGCCATCGACGGCATTGCCGAAGCCTGCACCGCTCTGGGCACGCCAATCACCGGCGGCAATGTTTCGCTCTACAACGAGACCCGCGGCGAAGGCATTTATCCCACGCCGGTACTGGGCATCGTTGGGCTGCTGGAAGACGTCACCAAGGCCGTTCCCGCAGACTTCCAGCAGGCAGGCGATATTGTGCTGCTGCTCTGCTCGCCCAGTGGCTCCAGCGGCGACGAGGCACAGCGCAGCTTTGGCTCCTCCGAATACGCCAAAAACATCCTGGGCAGCCTGTGGGGCGCACCGCCCAGCCTGCTGCTGGAAGAAGAGGCCTGCCTGCATCGCAGCCTGACCGCGCTGGCGGAAAAGTCGCTGCTGCGTTCCGCGCGAGACATTTCCGACGGCGGCATTGCCGTTACGCTGGCAGAGGCCTCTTTCGGAAACAGCATTGGCGCTGAGGTCACCCTGCGCGATGAGATCAACCCCGCCCCGTATATCTTCTTTGGTGAGGAAGCCAGCCAGGTGGTCGCCACCTGCCGGCCTGACGATCTGCAGGAGATTGAGCAGATTCTGACCGAATACGGCACCATCGCCGTCGCCATTGGCAAAACAGTTCCTGACCGGCTGACCATCCAGCTCCCCGACCGCGCTACTATTGATGCACCTGTTGCCGAACTCCGGCAGGCGTGGGCCGGCGCGCTCGAATCCATGCTTGGCAGCGAGGTGAAATAGATGCAGACGCACAATCAGAACGGTTCTGCCGACCCGATGGACGACGCTCTCGAACTGGATGAAGTGGTCTTCGATAAACTGCGCGAAGAGTGCGGCGTGATGGCCGTCTACGACCATCCGGACGCATCGCGCCAGGTCTACCTTGGCCTGTACGCACTACAGCATCGCGGGCAGGAGTCGGCCGGCATCGCCTCTGCCAACGGCATCAACCTGAGCAACATCAAGGGCATGGGCCTGGTCTCGGAGATTTTCACCGATGAAGTGCTGGCCAAGCTGCCCGGCAACATGGCCATCGGCCATACGCGCTACTCCACCACCGGTGACTCTGCGTTGCTGAATGCGCAGCCGATCCGAGTTGAGTCCACCAAGGGCCTCATCGCCATTGCGCACAATGGCAACCTGGTGAATCTGGGCAACATCCGCACCAGGCTGGAGCGCAACGGTGCGGCCTTCCAGACCACCAGCGACTCGGAGATCATCCTGCAGCTCATCGCGCACTCGCAGGCCACCACGCTGGTGGACGCGATTGCCGACTCGCTCAGCCAGGTGGAAGGCGCCTTTTCCATCGTGATGATGACGCGCGACCGCATCTTTGCCGCGCGCGATCCACATGGCTTCCGACCGCTTTCCATGGGCCGCATTCCCGGCGTGGACGGCGCTCCGGACACGATCGTGTTTGCCTCGGAAACCTGCGCCTTCGACCTGCTGCATGCCAAGTACGAGCGCGACGTGAAGCCCGGCGAGCTGGTGATGGTCTCGCGCGATGGCGTCACCTCGCGCGACTACAAAACCGACGTGCCGCAGTCGAGCTGCATCTTCGAGCAGGTCTACTTTGCCCGGCCGGACAGCCGCATCTTTGGCCGCTGGGTGCAGATCAGCCGCGAAGAGATGGGCCGCCAGTTGGCGCGCGAATCCGGCGTTCCCGCCGATCTGGTGGTTCCTGTGCCGGACTCCGGCGTGACCGCCGCCATTGGCTACGCGGCGGAAAGCGGCATCCCCTTCCGCTTCGGCCTCATCCGCAACCACTACGTGGGCCGCACCTTCATTGAGCCGGAGCAGCGCGTGCGCGACTTTGGCGTGCGGCTGAAGCTGAATCCGGTGCGCAATCTGCTGGCCGGCAAGCGCATCATCCTCATTGACGACTCCATCATCCGCGGCACCACCAGCCGCAAGATCGTCCGCATGGTGCGCGCCGCCGGAGCCACGGAAGTGCATCTGCGCATCAGTTGTCCGCCCACAATTTCCCCTTGTTTTTATGGTGTGGATACGCCAAGCAAGAAGGACCTGATTGCCGCCAACAATTCCGTCGCGGAAATCTGCCGCTACATCGAAGCCGATTCCCTGGCCTATCTCTCGCTCGATGGCCTGCAGCGCGCCTGCGATGGCGGCGAAGGCAACACCTTCTGCACCGCCTGCTATACCGGCGTGTATCCAACGCAGTGGGTAGACGTGGACGAAATTCTGCCTGCGGTGGCCACCAGGTAACCGCGCCTCCACGCAAAAGAAAACAGCGAAGCCCCGCATGGCTTCGCTGTTTTGCTTTCCTGCAAAGTGTTACTCCAGATCAAACAACAGCACTTCTCCACCCTCGCTGCTGTCGATCTTCAGCACTGCCTCTTCACTGATGGCCAGGCCGTCCCCTTGTTGCAGTGCAACCCCATTGGCCGTCACGCTGCCCCGCGCCACCTGCAGCCAGCCATGACCGCCGCGGAAGTGGTGCTCCACCGATTTGCCCGCCTCCAGCTTTGCCGCCAGCAGCTCGGCATCACTGTAGATTTTGAAGGACTCGCCGCGTCCATCCCTGGACGCCAGCAGGTGCAGCTTGTTCGGCTCTTCCTGCACACGGAAAGCCTTCTGCTCATAGTGCGGATCGGTGCCCTTTGCATTTGGCAGCAGCCATATCTGCAGCAGGTGCAGCGTCTCCTCCTTGTATGGATTCATCTCGCTGTGCAGAATGCCGTGTCCCGCAGACATATGCTGCAGTTCGCCCGGCACCAGGATGCCGTTGCCGCCGTGGGAATCTTCATGCTCCACCGCGCCCTCCAGCACATAGGTAAGGATCTCCATGTCGCGGTGCGGGTGTTTGCCGAAGCCCGTCCCCGGAGCCACGTGGTCCTCGTTAATGACGCGCAGCGCACGAAAGCCCATGTGCTTCGAATCGTGATAATCAGCAAAGGAAAAGGTAAAGTTGGAGTTCAGCCATCCATGATCGGCATGGCCACGTTCATTTGCAGCTCGAATGGTCAGCATTCTTAATCTCGCTTTCGGAAGAAGAGATTCAGGAGCACACAAAAAGATGCAAACGCGCGTCGGAGTGCAACAGACTCAGTACACTCTGGCCGTAGGTTCCTTTGCCGCCGTCACCCAGCGATTGAACGCGCAAATGAAAGCAGCGGGAACCAAACTGGCCCCGCTGGCGGAATGTATCCGATAGTTTGTCGACGTTCAGGGCTTGCTGGTGGTTGTGCTTGCAGCAGGAGTGCTCGGCGCTGGGGAAGCTGTCGAGCTGCTGCCTGTGCCAGCAGAAGAATCGCTGGTTGTAGAAGCGGTTGTCCCGCTTTTTTCTGAAGAGCTGTTGCTGGAAGCGGCGCCTGCGCCGTCGCCGCCGCTTTTCGGCTTCGACGACGCGTACAGATCGCTGTACCATCCACCACCCTTGAATTGCACTGCCGGAGCCGAAACCACGCGTTCCAGTTCCCCACCGCAATGCGGGCACGTGGTGATCTCAGGGTCAGAAAACTTCTGGATCTTTTCCACGCGCTTGCCGCACTGCTTGCACTCGTATTCATACAGAGGCATTTTCGAACCACCCATTGCCTGTTGAGATGCAGGATTCGCAACGGCTGCGGATCCTGTTCAGTTGTCCAGCTCCACTTACTTATCCAGTTCCACCAGGCGCACACTGGCAATCGCTTCCACCTTGCGCAAAGCGGCCAGCGCGGCATTCACCGCTGCGCTGCCCGGAACATCCACCTGCACCAGCGCCAGCGCCTGTCCCTGCGGAATGCGCTGGCTGCGCACCGAGCGGCCCAGCGCAAAGTTGGCGATGTTGATGGAGTTTTCTCCCAGGATGGTGCCAATGCGGCCAATTACGCCCGGAACATCATGGTTGCGCATCACCAGCAGCGTGCCCGTCAGCGGAGACTCCACATCAATGCCGTCGTAGCTCAGCAAGCGCGGCGAACTGCCATGCAGCACCGTACCGCTGGCCGTCGCATCACCACCGCTGCAGTGCAGCGTCACCTTCAGCACATTACCCGCACCGCCGGTAACAGCTTCCTTCTTGTCCTCATGCAGGCGGATACCACGCTCCTGCGCCACAGACGACGCATTGATGCGGTTCACACTCTCTGAGTTCGCCAGCACACCGCAGATGGCCGCGTTGCGGACCAGGTCCGTCTTGCCCTGCGCCAAACGGCCAGAGTAGGAAAGATGAATGCTCTCCAGATTGCTCGCCGCAGCGCCGGAAAGGAAGCGGCCCAGCTTCTCGGCCATTTCAATATAGGGCGACAGCTCCAGATATTCCTCATGCGAGAGTGACGGCAGGTTCACCGCATTCTGCACCACGCCCAGCTTCAGATAATCGCGCACCTGCATCGCCAGCTGAATGCCAATCGCCTCCTGCGCCTCATCCGTGGAACCGGCAATATGCGGCGACAGCAGCACATTGTCCAGCCCATAGAACGGCGACTCCTTCAGCGGCTCCTTGGTAAATACATCCAGCGCTGCGCCGCCAACCTGGCCCGACTTCAGACCGTCCAGCAGCGCGCTTTCCACAATCAGCTCGCCGCGGGCGCAGTTCAGAATGCGCACGCCTTTCTTCATGATCGCAATCGAGGTCGCATTGATGATGCCTTCCGTCTGCGGCGTCAGCCCGACGTGCAGCGACAGGTAATCGGACTGCTTGAACAGGTCGTCCAGCGTCACCAGACGCACATTGTTCTCGCGCGCAATCGCCGGAGCCACAAACGGATCGTAACCGACGATCTCCATGCCAAAGCTGGCCGCGCGCCGCGCCACTTCCAGCCCGATGCGGCCAAGACCCAGAATGCCCAGCGTCTTGCCGCGCAGTTCCACGCCCTGCAGCGACTTCTTTTCCCACTTGCCGGAGTGCATGGTGGCATTGGCGCGCGTGACCTGGCGGGCCAGCGCAATCATCAGGCCCAGCGTCAGTTCCGCCACCGCCACGGCATTGGCGCCGGGCGTGTTCATCACCACAATGCCGCGTCGCGTCGCAGCGTCCGTATCGATGTTGTCCACACCAACGCCCGCGCGGCCAATCAGCCGCAGCTTCGGAGCAGACTCCAGCAGTGCCGCATCTGCCTGCACTGCCGAGCGCACCACCAGTGCATCGGCGTCGGCCAGCTCGGCGACCAGTCCATTCTTGATCTGGTCGTGCGTCACCACCTGCCAGTCTGCTTCCTGCTTCAGAACGGCCAATGTCGCGGGGGAAACCTTCTCAGCGAGAACGATTTTCATAAAGTATGTTTTTACCTTTTTGCTGCTGGCGTCCCAGCAGGTTGACCAGACCGGCAGGCCCGGCGATTGTCCTGAATTGTTCCGGAATGCAGATGGGGCCGGAGCCCCATCTGCACATCCCTCGGTTGATTTCTCTGTTTTACTTTGCTGCTACGGCAAGCTGCTCTGCGGCATCCAGTGCGGCCTGGTTCGGTTTGCGCCCGGCAAACACCTTCTGCGCAGCCACCAGCGCCTTGCCAAACTCAAAGCCCGGCAACGCGGCGGCCAGCGCCGGAGTCGCATAGATCACCTGCTCCAGCGCGCCAATCAGCGAAATGGTGTCCAGATAATCAAAGTAGCCCAGATGCGCGATGCGGAAGAGATGACCCTTCATCTCGCCCTGGCCGTTCGTAATCACGGCGGCAAAGCGCGACTTCAGCTCCTTCACGATCACGCCAGAATCCATCCCCTCCGGCGGCAGCACGGCCGTCACCGCAGCGGCAGGAGACTCCGGTGCAAACAGCTTGAAGCCCAGCGCCGAAACCGCGGCACGCATCATGGCAGAAATCGTCTCGGCATTCTCCACCAGTTGCGCACGACCCGTCGCCAGATCGCCGCCACCCTGCGCGGCAATGTAATCCAGCGCAGCGCCCAGACCGGCAATCAGAGCCACCGCAGGCGTGTAGGCCGACTCGCCCTTCTGCGCATTCTTGCGCTCCTTGCGCAGGTCAAAGTAGTAACGCGGATTGTAGGTCGCCTCCATGCGCTCCCATGCCTTGTCGCTTACGGCCAGGTAAGCCAGACCCGGAGGAATCATCACGGCCTTTTGCGATCCGCCAACCAGCACGTCCACGCCCCACGCGTCCATGTCAATGTGCGTGGTGCCCAAGCCGGTGATGGCATCCACCACCAGCACGGCCTCGCTCTTCGCAGACTTCAGCAGATCGGCCACACCCTTCACATCGTGGCGCACGCCGGTGGATGTCTCGGTGGCCTGCATGTAGACGGCGCGCGTTTCCAGCTTCAGCGCGGCGCGCACTTCGTCCAGCGAAAAGGTCTTGCCGTAGGGAGCTTCCACTACATCCACCTGGCAGCCATAGGCCTTGGCCAGCGCCGTCCAGCGCTCGCCAAACTTACCAGCCGTCAGCACCAGCACGCGGTCGCCGGGCGAGGTCAGGTTAGAGACCGAAGCCTCCATGGCTCCGGTGCCGGAGCAGGACATCAGGATCACATCATTCTTCGAACCGACGAACTCCTTGAGCTGTGCGAGCACGCGCTGGTACAGGGCGCGGAACTCCGGAGTGCGATGGTGAATGTCTGCGGCGGCCATGGCGAACTGCGCAGCGGGCAAAAGTGGGGTCGGGCCGGGGGTGAACAGACGAGTTTTGCGGATCATACGATCTACTATTTCCTCTCACTTCTTCGGTTATTTCACTCTTTTCTATTGTACTGGTGCGGGCGCGGGCCTGCCCGTCCTTATAATGGAAGGTTTGGGAACCATTCGGATAGAAGAGGGAGCATTATGAGCCTGGTAGAGAAGATCAGTGTGGATATGGTGGCCGCCATGAAGGCGCGGGAAGAGCAGAAGCTCGGCACCCTGCGGATGGTGAAAACCGCCCTGAAAAACAAGGAGATAGACAAGCGCTCCCCGCTCACGGAAGCCGAAGCTATCCAGATTCTGACCACCCTCATCAAGCAGCGCCGGGAGTCCATCGAGCAGTTCACCAAGGGCAACCGCCCGGAGCTGGCCGCCAAGGAAGCCGAGGAAATTGTCTTCATCGAAAGCTACCTGCCCAAGGCCGCAGGCGAGGCGGAGATCAAACAACTGGTGGACGCCGCCATCGCCGAACTGAAGGCCAGCGGCGCAACCCTGACGCCAAAAGACATGGGAACCGTGATGAAGGCCGTTCAGTCCAAAATCGCCGCCACCGGCCTCCGCGCCGACGGTAAACAGGTCAGCGAACTGGTCAAGGCCGGGTTAGCAGGATAAATTTTCGCAGGGATCAGGACCCACATCTGGATTTTTCCAGATGTGGGTTTTTCGTTGGCTGAGAGTCTTCCTTCCCACGTCTCAGGAGCGAGACGTGGGGCACCCGCATCTTTCCTGTTCCCAATTACTTACTCCCGCGTCACCTTCACAAAGACCCCGTCCGGCAGTTCGCCGCCCAGCAGATGCACTACGCCGTCCTTCACAAAGCCGCGCAGCACCGTTTCTGCCTTGGGATAGGGGGTGGCCTTTAGCGGTGGCGGAGCAGGTGTTCCCGGAGCGTGCGGGCGCTTCATGCCGCGGTCCATCGCCAGGTTGGCCAGCCGGTCGGCGTGCTTGTTTTTGGCGCGCAGGGCGTGCGTGATCTGGAAGCCCTCCAGCTTGGCGATGCGACGCTTGGCCTCCTCGTAGAGCGGGCGCAGGTCCGGGCTGTTCACCTTGTACTGGCCCTTGATCTGCTTCACCATCAGTTCGGAGTCGGACACCACCCGCAGCCGTTTGTGGCCGTGCTGCAGCGCGTAGTCCAGCGAGGCCAGCAGGCCGGAGTATTCCGCCACATTATTGGTCTTGATGCCCAGAAACTCGCTCAACTCGGCCAGCACCGTGCCGTCTTCGGCCTGAATATAGGCGCCAAAGCCCGCCGGGCCGGGGTTGCCGCGGGCGCCTCCGTCGCAGTGGGCCTGAATCCAGCCTGCGCCTTCGCCCGGCTGCGGGCTGCTGGCTGGAGCTTCTTTGGCGAAAAGACCGGATTGCCTAACAGGTTGCGTGACGGGTGTTCGTGGAGGCATGGAAAGCAGTCTACCCGATAGCGGGTGCTCACGTTTCCCACAATTCCAGCGTCTAGTAACTGGGTGGTCATCCTGGTAAGACCGGAGCGAGCAAATGAATTCAGAGGCCCTCCGCATAGACCAGCCGTTCAGCGGCCGGTCTGGCAAGCACGGCAACGGGACGCTGTCCCCCCGTCCGGTGCAACAACTCGTAGCGGAATCAATCCTGCCAACCATAACCCCGCGCACAACGATAGAATCAAGTGCAGGGATGGCAGATCGAACTCAACCACGGGTCATACGGCAGGAGTCTGCGGAACGGGCGCAGCAGCGGAATGAAGATACGGAGCTGATCCGCGAGGCTCAGCGAGGGTCCAGGACCGCATTTGACGCACTGGTGCGGCGCTACGACCAGTCTGTGCTGCGTCTGGCCCTGCATATGACCGGCTCCGAGCAGGACGCGCAGGACATCCATCAGGAAGCGTTTATCAAGGCGTACCGCCATCTGGCGAACTTCCGCTTTGAGTGCTCTTTCTACACCTGGATGTACCGCATCGTCACCAACCTCTGCCTGGACCACCTGCGGCGGCGCAAGTCCCGCCGGGAAGATCCGGCGGTTGTGGTGGACGCCAGCGGCGATGAGATGGATCTGCTGGGCAACGTGTCCGACGACCGGTCGATGGCCAACCCGGCCCGCGAGCTGGAGCGCAAGCAGTTGGGCGCACGCATTATGGCGGCGCTGGACACGCTGACGCCGCGCGAACGGATGGTTTTTGAACTGAAGCACTACCAGGGACTGAAGCTGCGCACCATTGGCGAAATGCTGAACACCACGGAAGAAACGGCCAAGAATACGCTCTTCCGGGCAACGCGCAAGCTGCGGAACAACCTGGCCGGGCTGCGCTCGTAGCAGCCGGACCGGAAGCAGGGACGAAAGCGCAACTGGGCAGTACGAAAATGCAAGAATGCGGAGAGAAGGAAAAACAGGAGGACATCACCTCCAGGTCCGCATAGCGAGAGCAGTACATTTTGAGGCTGGTTAAGCGAGGCAACACCATGAATTGCGAATTGGCACAACAGTACATTGTGCTTTACGCCTACGGCGAGCTGGAAGATGAGATCAGCCATGAGCTGGAACAGCATCTGGCCGGGTGTGAACGCTGCAAACACGAAGTACAGGTCGTCCAGACACTGCAACAGGTCATGTCGCTGCGGCAGGCGATTGAGCCATCTCCAAACCTGTTGACGCAGTCGCGCATGCGGCTGGAAGAGACGCTGGACACCATGCCGGCCCACAGCGCCCTGAGCCGCCTGCGCGGGCTCTTCTGGGGCTGGACGGCGCAACTGCGCACGGCACCGGTGCTGGCGGCCTTGTTGCTGATTGCCGGCTTCAGCGGCGGCCACCTGTTTGACCACTACATGGCGTCGCGCGCGTCAGCGCCACACAATCCGATTGTGCTCACGAACGCGGCCAATGGCGCGATTGCCAACGTGAGCGGCATTGTGCAGACGCCGAACTCGGACCTGGTGCAGGTGAACTACAACCGGGTCATCCCGGAGAGCATTCAGGGCTCGCTGGACGATCCGCAGATTCGCCAGCTGCTGCTGCTGGCAACGCAGAACTCGCTGAGCAACGGCGTGCGGGCAGACTCTGTAAAGCTGCTGGCCGATGAGTGCAAGGCCGGCCATGAGTGCGACGATGGCTCCATTCGCAAAGCGCTGATGGTGTCACTGCGCTATGACCACAACCCGAACGTCCGCATGCGGGCGCTGGACGGTCTGCAACCTTACATTGCGGAGGACACCCGCGTACGCGATGCGGTGCTGGAGGCCCTGATCCACGACCCGGACCCGAATATACGGACGGAAGCCATTAACCTGATTGAGCCTGTCCAGGCCGACTCCAGCGTGCGCGATGTTTTGCAGACGGTCTCGACGCAGGATGCGAATCCGTACATCCGTACTGTTTCGCGGCAGGTACTGCAACAGGTCTCAGACATTCAGTAAGCCAGTCGGCAGAACAAGCTGAAACGATCGATTTCGACTGGATCAAGGCATTCGGGAGTTTTGCACATGGGCAGGGCCATGAATCAACTGAAAATTGTATCCTTGTTGCTCCTGGGGACGTTGCTGGCAGCACCCTGGACCGCACCGCGCGCCTGGGCCACCGTCAGTGGAAGTGCGGCTGGCATTGCAAACACGCTGCCGTTTTTCCTGCTGCACACCGAGCCGGGTTATCTGGGCGTGAATATTAAGGACATCCCGCCTGCGGAAGTTTCCACTCTCAAGCTGAAGAACGCCAGCGGAGCCGAGATCACCACGGTCGACCATGACGGGCCTGCAGGAAAAGCCGGGCTGAAGGAACACGATGTCATCCTGCAGGTGAATGGCAAAGCGGTCCGTGGCCAGCAGGGCTTCCGTGCCCTGATGCGCACCTTTACCCCCGGCACAACGGTTACGCTGCTCATCAGCCGGGACGGACAGCAGCAGACCATCACCGCACAACTGGCCGACCGCGAAGAGGTGGAAAAACAGGCCTGGGAGCAGCACTATACCGTGCCAGACCCCCACCAGGGCCAGTCCGGAGCCATGGGTTTTACCGGGGATGACACCAGTTCCGCATCGCAGCCGGGCTTTGCCAGCCGCCTGGGATCGACCCTGATCGGGGCCTTCACCTTCAACTCCGTTTATACCGGCGCGATGGTCGATACGCTGGGCCCGCAACTGGCAGACTACTTTGGCACCAAGCCCGGCACAGGACTGCTGGTGCGCAGCGTGGACACAGACAGCCCTGCCGGAGATGCCGGGCTGAAGGCCGGGGACGTGGTGACGGCGCTGAACGGCACTACCATCACCAGCCGCAGTGAATGGCTGAAGACGATGCGGGCAAGCCACGACAAACAGGTAAAAGTCACGATCCTGCGCGACAAAAAGGAGCAGACCCTCACCCTGACGCCGGGCATTCCCAAGCGCAAATAAGCAGCCTGCACCAAGGCAACTCGCACATGCCGCAGAAGATCCATCCAAGGCCCTTCCCCTGCCGGGAGGGCCTTTCTGATTGCAGACCCGATGCCGAAGATCGCACAAGGGCATCTGCCTGTGATTCAATAGCAATAGCCTATGTCAGTTGATAGCACTCCCGTAAAACGGCCCCAGACGCTTTCCCGCCGGTGGAAGGCGGCCCGGCGCAGAGTCCGCGAGCTGGGCTCCATCGCCTCGGCTCTGATGGCAACCGACCATCCCTACATGGCCCACATCGTCCCCATGCGGCGCTGCAACCTTGCCTGCACTTATTGCAATGAGTTCGACGACGTCTCCGACCCGGTGCCGGTGGAGGAGATGTTCCGTCGCATTGACCACCTGGGGAGCCTGGGCACCAGCGTCATCACTATTTCTGGCGGCGAACCGCTGCTGCACCCGGAACTGGACCAGATCATTGCCCGCATCCGTAAGACCGGCGCCATTGCCGGCATGATTACCAATGGTTATCTGCTGATGCCAGACCGCATCCAGAGGCTGAACAAGGCCGGCCTGGACCACATGCAGATCTCCATCGACAATGTGCAGCCGGACGAGGTCTCCAAGAAGAGCCTGAAGGTGCTCGACAAGAAACTGCAAATGCTGGCAGAACACGCCGATTTCCACGTGAACATCAACTCCGTGGTGGGCGGCGGCATCCGCAGCCCGCAGGACGCGCTGACGGTTTCCCAACGTGCGCTGGGGCTGGGCTTCAGCTCCACAATCGGCATCATCCACGACGGCAGCGGCCAGCTGAAGCCGCTGGGACCGGAAGAGCGCAGCGTATGGGACAAGGTGCGCCAACTGACCCGGCGCAGCTACTCCCGCTTCAATCATTTCCAGGAAGCCATCGCCAATGGCAAATCCAATGACTGGCGCTGCCGCGCCGGAGCCCGCTACCTGTACATCTGCGAGAACGGGCTGGTGCACTATTGCAGCCAGCAGCGTGGTTTTCCGGGCGTGCCGATTGCGGAATACTCGCGCGAAGACCTGAAGCGCGAGTTCCTCACAGAAAAGTCCTGCGCGCCGAACTGCACCATCAGCTGCGTGCACCAGGTGAGCTACATTGACCACTGGCGCGCCCCGCAGACCAGCCGCACCACGCCCGGTGCCCATGCAGGCGCTTCCAGCGGGCTGGTGCAGATTCAATAATTTCTTCTGTAATGCAAAGAGGCGCTGCTTCGAAGCAGCGCCTCTTCTCTTGTTCGGGGAAATTCTGTAATTACCGTCTTGTCGATGTCCGGCGCACTTCCGGCGCACTGGCAGCCAGAGCTGCATCGATCGTCTGGAAGAGCTGGCTGATGTCGGTCACGTGAACATAGCCCTTGTCGGAGACCACCCAGATCGTTGGCGTTTCCGTCACGTTCATGCGCTTGCCCAGGTCGCGGTCTGCATTCACCCTGGCGGCCAGAAGGCCCTGCGGATCGACCACAAACGGCCACATCACGCCATGGTTGCGGGCCCATTTCTGGGTAAACTCCAGCAGATCACCCTTGGTGGCAATACTCTGCTGGGCGGCAAAAACGGCGCCACGGTACTCATCCGCCAGCTTGGGGTACTTTTCCGTCAGGTAGCGCGCATAGATGGCCGCCTGGTAGCTCCAGTTGTGCATGGGCAAAGGAAAATCGTGAAACAGCAGCGGAATCTTATACTTCTCGACTGCTGAATGCACGACGGGATAAGCGTTGGCACATGCCGGGCACTCCAGGTCGGCAAATTCAAAGATCGCCACACGGGCTCCCGGAGGCGGCTTCAGCAGCGACATGTTCCCCGAAGGCTCTGTGCCGGAAAACTGAGCAAAGGCAGGCAGCACAACCAGGCTGGCGGCTACAAGGACAAGCAAGCGGAATGTCTGGGTCAATTTACGCATAGAGAAACCGGTCGGCACTGGCCGTGCCTGGCATCCATTGTAGCGGATCGGCACTGCCCGCCACTGCCGGCAGCTATAAAGGCCAGCGCTGGTGAATAGGACGCAGCAACCTGCGCCAACGTAAGCACTTAAATCGCGAGACAGCTATCCTGCACAGGCATCCGGCTCCGGTTCCAGCACCGCGGCCAGACGGCGGCTGCAATCCAGAAACAGCTCCAGCAGGGCGGAAGGCGAATTTTTGCGCCAGATGAGACCCACCGGAATGCTCAGTTCATTTTCCCGCAGCCGCACATAGCTGATGCCCGGCCGGGGCGTGCCTTCCATCGTCGAGGGCATCATGGTAATCCCGGCTCCGGCGGCCACCATTTGTAGGCGGCCCTCCAGGCTTTCAATCTCCGCGCAGATCACTGGCTGGAAACCGGCACTCTGGCAGGCCTGCCGGAAACGGACGACAATAGCCGGGGCAATCTCCTCCGGCATGGACAACCAGCGCTCCGCGGCAAGCTCTTTCAGGCTCACGCAGCGGCTCTGCTCCAAAGGATGGCCCTCCGGCAGCGCCACCGCAGCGGTCTCCATAAAAAGCTGCTCGGATGCAAAACCATCGTTCCCCAGAATGGGATAGAGGAAGCACAGGTCAACGCGGCCGCTGCGCAGCGCCTCAGGCTGCTCATGCAGGCGGATGTCCACCAGGTTGAGCCGTGCCTCCGGGGCCTTGCGCTGAAAGTCGCGGATCACGTCCGGCAGCAGCCGGAAGTTTGCCAGCGGACCAATGGCCACGCAAAGCCGGCCGATCAGCCGTTGCTGGCTGGAGCGAGCCTCCTCCACGGCAATCTGCACCCGCTCCAGAATCTCCACCGCGCGAGGGTAAAAGACCTTGCCCGCAGGGCTCAATTCCACATGACGCCGGTCGCGGTGGAACAACTGGACTCCCAGTTCCACTTCCAGCGCCTTAATCTGCTGGCTCAGCGGCGGCTGGGCCATGTGCAGACGACGAGCGGCGCGGTTGAAGTTCAGCTCTTCCGCAACAGCCATAAAATAGCGAATATGACGCAGTTCCATAGAAATCCCAGAGGAATTAACCGCAACACACAGAGAACAAACCTGCAAACTTCGTCCGCTTCAGGCAATCAATCTCTGATATTTTTCTCGTATTGAAGATACCTTGCTCCTGTATTGGACGCAAACTGCGGCCCGCGGAGACACTGGAAGCGACGGACCAGAAAAAGCAGTCTGCAAATCGAGCATGCAAGACCCTGAAAACTGGCTCCGCGTGGATTTGGAATCTTCCGGGCCATCTGCATGATCTAAAGAAACGTGCCTGAAATGACGATGTTACAGAAACAGTCCAGAATACTGGCGTGTGCGTCTTCCACGCGAAAGAGAATGATTCCGGCTCTGCTGCTGGCGGCGGCCATTGGCCTGACGAGCACGCTGGCCCCTGCCCAGTCGACAGATTCCACCAGCAACCCTTTTCTGGGAAGTGTTTCCGCCGGAAAAGCCACCGGCGAAGCCGTGCAGTTGTCGCTGAATCAGGCGGTCCAGATGGGGATGGAGAACAATCTGGGACTACGGCTGCAGGAGCAGAGCCAGCGCTCAGCCGAAGGACAGAAGCTGGCCTCCATTGGCTCCCTGCTGCCGGACATTACCGCCGAAGCTCAGACCGGGGTGCAGCAGTTCAATCTGGTGGCGATGGGTTTCAAACCCTCAATTGCGCAGGCCTTTGGCGTAACGAACTTTCCCCTGCTGGTGAAGGTGGACGTAACCAGCGCACAATTGAACTTCAACCAGCAGCTCTTCAGCCTGCCAGCCATTGAGGCCTACCGGGCGGAAAAAGCCAATGTACAGGTGGCACAGCTTTCTACGCTGATGGCGCGCGGCACGGTGGTGCTGACGGTGGGAACAGCCTATCTGCAGATCCTCGCCGACTCTGCCCAGGTGGACAACGCTCAGGCGCTGCTGCGGGCCGATGAAGTGCTGGTGAACCAGGCGAAGGAGGAGCTGGCGGCAGGAACGGCCACGCATCTGGATGGGCTGCGCGCCCGCGTGCAGTATCAGAACCAGCAGCAGGCGCTGCTGCTGGCGCAGAACACCCTGGCCAAGGACAAAATTGCCCTGAATCGCCAGATTGGTCTGCTGCCGGAGCAGCCCATTCAGCTCACGGACGTTTCTCCTTACTCGCAACTGGCCATCATGCCGGTGCCGGACGCGATGAGGATTGCCTACCAGCGGCGCAAGGACTATCTGAGCCTGCAGCAGCAGTTGCGCTCCCTGGAGTTCCAGCGCAAGGCGATCCGCTACAAGCGGCTGCCGTCCCTGAGCTTCAACAGCAACTACGGTGTCACTGGCGAAACGCACGGCCTGTATCACGGCACGTTCTATGCGGGCGGCAGCATCAACTTTCCGATCTTCAGCGAAGCCAGCCAGCGCGGGCAGCAGGACGTGGCCCAAGCCAGGCTGAACAACGTGCTCTCGCAGATTGCCGACCTGCGCCAGCAGATGGAGGTGCAGATTCGCGACAGCATGCTGGACGTGCATGCGGCACAGCAACTGGTGGACGTGGCCCGCAGCAATGAGGATCTGGCGTCACAGTCCCTGGACCAGGCCACGCAGCGTTTTCAGGCCGGGGTGGACGACAATCTGCCGGTAGTGCAGGCGCAGGCCACGCTGGCCAGCGCGCAAAGCCAGTTGGTGAACAGCCTCTTTCAATACAACCTGGCCAAGCTGAACCTGGCCCGCAACACGGGCGTGATTGAGTCCCAATACCAGAGCTATCTGGGCAGGTAAAGAACGCGGGAAAAGACCTATTCGCCGCGCGGAGCCAGAAAGCGCGGTGCAATCACATAGTTGAGCTGCACCAGAAAGATGAGGCCGATGCTGAGCCGCACGCTGAGGAAGCACAGCAAGGCCCCCAGCGCATACCACCCCTGGGCAAAGACCACCCGCCGCCGGATGGCCCGGCGAATCTCCATAGGAACATCGTCCTTGACGAGCCCGGCGCGGCTGGCGTAGCGCCAGCTGGCATAAAGCGCAATGCCCGGCAACAAAATGTTAAGCCAATAGACCAGCAGCGCGGTGCGATAGGCCGGGAACTCCGCCAGGAGCTGCGTCGAAAACGGCATCATGCTGATGGCGCAGAGAAACGCCAGATGAATCCAGGTCAGGTCGCGGTTGCTGCGGGCCAAAAAGTTGAGCTGCGTCTGCTGGCCGTTCCAGAAGATGCTCAGCGTCAGGAAGCTCATCCCATACATGCCAAAGCGCGGCGCCAGGGCCAGCAGCGCGCGACCCAGGTCGTGCTCGGAGTGCACGGCTTCTGCCACGGGCACATGCAGATCGAGCACCAGAAGCGTCATGGCAATGGCGAAAAGGCCGTCGCTGAGGGCGGCCAGCCGTTCCATGCTTTGATTGGCGATGCGGTTGTAGAGCGTCGGCACGAGTTGAGTGTATCAATTGCCCCGCCAGCCGCCGCCGCAAAAAACATCAACCGGCGGATTTTGGCTGCCGCCAGCCCAGCAGCCCGGCGGTGAGCGTAAGCACCTGCATTGCCAGCACCAGCGCGACACAGGCAGGCCAGCCACCCATCTCCCACGTAAGGCTGGGAACCACTCCGGCAGCGGTGCCGCCCAGATAATAGCTCGTCAGATAAAGGCCCGCCGCTGAAACACGCCCGCCTTCATCCGACGCCACCCGCAGAAAGCTGGCTGCCGAAGACTGTGCAATGAAGACCCCGGTACAGAAAAGCGCCAGCCCGGACACCACCAGAAACAGCGAGTGCGTCAGCGTCAGCAGAATGCCGCAGGTGGAAAAAGCCACTGCCGCGGTAATCCCCTTGCGCAGACCAACGCGGGAGATGAGCGAACCGGCAATCGGAGTGACGAAAATTCCGAGAATATAGACAGCGAAAAGCCAGCTCAGAGCAAAGGTCGAGAGATAAAATGGCGCGGCGGCCAGATAAAACGTGATGTAGGTAAAGCCCGCCACCATGGAAAACAGCACGCTGAAGCCGACCAGAAAGGTAACCAGCAATCTCGGATTGCGCAAATGGCCCAGCAGGGGCTGCATCTGCTGGCGGACACGGAACGGCGCCTGTGCCGGTTCCCGCGAGCCGTGCGGCAGCCAGCGGGCAATGAGTATTGCGCCGAGAAGCGTAAGCCCGGCCAGAACGACGAAGCTCCAGCGCCAGCCGTTGTGTCCGGCAAAGCGCGTCGTGACGAAGCCAGCCGTGACGCGCCCCAGAAAGCCCCCCAGCGCATTGCCGCTGATATACAGGCTCATCACCGTCGCCACGGCGCGGTGAGACCACTCCTCTGTAATGTACGCAATCGTGGTGGCAAAAATTCCCGGCAGCAGCAGCCCCTGCATCAGCCGCCAGAAGATGAGCATGTGCAGGTTCGGAGAAGTAGCGGCCAGCAACGTTGGAACAGAAACGGCCAGGACCGTGCCCACAATGACCCGCTTGCGATTGAGCCTTTCCACGAAAATGCCATAGACGGGCGCGGCAAGGGCCACGCCCAGCGTGGTGGCGCTGACAGTAAGACCCACGGCCGCCTTGGATGCGGAAAAGATGTGCTCAAAGAGCGGCAGCAGCGGCTGCGTCACATACATATCCACAAAGGCGAAGATGCCGCACAGGGCCACCGCCACCAGCGAAGTAGCCGGGCCAAGCGCAGAAGGGCCGATTGTTCCTGCAGGGGCCCCGGCTGAAACCGGAATACCGTCCTGAATATCTGAGGAAGATTGCAGGGAGAAGTTGGAGGGTTCTGGCGACATGGAAAACTTTCCTGATTCTAGGGTAATCGCTGGGGGACAGCGGCGGGCAGAATATGTCAGCATAGAAAGATACACATGGCAGACCCGGACTCACGTCGCACCTCAGGTGCCGCTGCATTTGAATCGCAGGATTTCCGCCGCTACCAGCTGGCGAGGCTGCTGGTGATCGTTGGCGCGGAGGCGCAGGCCGTGGCTGTGGCCTGGCAGGTCTACCAGATCACCCATAGCGCGCTGGATCTGGGCTATACCGGACTGGCGCTTTTTCTTCCCGGACTGCTGTTTATGCTGCCCGCCGGGCATGCGGCGGACCGCTACGACCGCCGCCACGTGGTGCTCGTCTGCTACGCGCTGCAGATGATCTGCACCTCCCTGCTGTTTCTGTTTGCCTGGCACCATCTGCACAACATTGTGGCGATTTACCTGGTGCTGCTCTTCATCGGCACCGGCCGTGCCTTCAGCGGGCCTGCCAGTTCGGCGTTGATACCGCACCTGGTGCCGGAAGCGCACTTTGTGAATGCCGTCACCTGGGGGGCCACCATTTACCAGTCGGCCAATATTGCCGGGCCGGCCGTGGGCGGGTTGTTGTTTACCCTGCCGCTGACGCACCATTTTGCCCGCCTTGCCGGTTCGCCGCTGGTCTACCTCTTCACGCTGGTCACGCTGGTCTGGTTTCTGCTGCTGATTGTTTCGCTCAAGGTGCGCCCCGGTCGCATGGAAAAGCGCGCCTTCTCCATGCAGACGGTGCTGGCAGGGTTGCACTACGTGAAGCAAACCAAAATGCTGCTCGGCTCCCTCTCGCTCGATCTGTTTGCCGTTCTGCTGGGCGGGGCCGTGGCGCTGATGCCCATCTTTGCCCAGGATGTACTACATGCCGGCCCGCGCGGCCTGGGCATTCTGCGCGCCATGCCCGCCTTTGGCGCGCTCACCACTTCCATGCTGCTCGTCTGGAAGCCGATCCGCCGCCATGCCGGAGCGCTGATGCTGAGTTGCGTCGCCATCTATGGTGCGGCAACGGTGGTCTTTGGACTCTCCACCAACATTGCCCTTTCGCTCACCATGCTCTACATTATCGGCGCCAGTGACATGATCAGCGTGGTGGTGCGCTCCTCGGTGCTGCAACTTGCCACTCCGCCAGAGATGCGCGGACGCGTGAGCGCCGTGAACTCGCTTTTTATTGGCGCATCCAATGAATTTGGCGAGTTTGAAAGCGGCCTGACGGCCCACTGGTGGGGTGCGGTGCGCGCGGTGGTGATTGGCGGCATCGGTTCACTGATGGTGACTGGCCTGTGGAGCCTGCTGTTCCCCACGCTGCGCCGCGCCGACAGCCTGACGGCCGAGTCTCTACTGCAACTGGAAAGGGCCGAAGCAGCCCAGCACAAATGATCTGCATCCCTATCAACAGAAACAATTTCCGCAGACGAGGAGAAGCACTTGGATCTGGAAAGCGCAAAAAAACTTTCGTTGGGCATGATGGCCATTTTGCTGGTCGCCGTCGGCATCCGGGTCTACTTCATCCATCAGGAGCGCGAAGAGGCCGCGCACGCAACAGCGCCATCGCAGCCGACCATGCAGATCAGCGACGATGACTCTGTCTTTTTGCGCAAGCTGTATCCCTCCAGTATTGCCGACGTGAAGGCGCTGGATGACAAATCTGTGTGGGTGATGGCTGCCGGGCAGCTCGACTATTTTCCTTACTCTGGCCACCGTGTGGACTATGCGCATGACCTGGGCGTGCTGCCGGGCGCCGAGCAACTGCATGTGAAGGATGTTGTGCAACAGGTCAAATCTGCGCGCGTTGTCACACGCATCCCCTCCGGCGACCGGCAGGTTTCGCTGGTCTTTACCAGGGACGGCAGCGATAAGGAATATGCGGTGCCGGTGGGCTACTATGACGCCGACGGCTACACCTTTCTGCTCGACAATGTATTTTTCTACGACGATCCGCACCAGCTCTACAAGCACTGGTCCGCAGATGCGTGGAGCGCGATTGACCACCACGAGGCCAAACCGGGCATGAGCGAACGGCAGGTGGGCCTGGCGCTGGGGCAGGTGAGCGACAGCGACTCCAACGACATCGGCGACCGCACGGTGGAGTATTACAACAGCGGCAAGAAGATCAATGTGACCTTTGTGAACGACAAAGCGACCGGGATCAAGCCGGAATAAGACCGGAAACGCAAATGGGGAGATGGGGATCCCCATCTCCCCATTTTTATTGGTACAAAAGATCAACCCGTGTTGCGCAGGCCGGCCGAGATGCCATTGATGGTAGCGGCAATCGCGCGGTTGATGGCCTCGTTGTCCTCGCCTGCACGCTTGCGGCGCAGCAGATCCACCTGGATCAGGCTCATCGGATCGACGTAAGGATTGCGCAGCCGGATGGAGCGCGCCAGCACCGGATTTGTCTCCAGCAGTTCCTTCTGCCCCAGGATGGCAAGCACCATGCGATGCGTGCGGTGAAACTCCTCTTCAATCTTGCTGAAGACCCGCTCGCGCAGCGCTGCATCTTCCACCAGCGCCGCATACAGGCGGCTGATGCCAAGGTCAGACTTGGCCAGCGCCACCTCGATGTTGCGCACCATATCAAGGAACAGCGGGAAATTCCGCGCCATGGCCTGCAAGGTCTTCAGACCGTCCGGCCGTGCGGCAAACTGCTCAAACGCATGTCCAGCGCCAAACCATGCCGGCACCAGATGCCGCGACTGCATCCAGCCAAAGACCCACGGAATGGCACGCAGGTCCTCAAAGCTTTTGCGGCCGCTGCGCCGCGCCGGACGCGAGCCGATCTTGGCGTGCTCCAGCTCGGCCACCGGTGTCGCCTGCTCAAAGTAAGTGAAGACGTCCGGGTCTTCCACAATGTTCTGACGATAGTACGCGTAGGAGCTTGTGGACAGCGCATCGAAGGCCTGCTCCCACTGCGGCAACATCACGCCGGTCAAGTGTTCCGGCTCGGTTGCGGCCAGCAGTTTCTTGTCCGGACGCGCCAGCGCATCGAGCGAAGCGGCAATCATCAGTTCCAGATTGCGCTCGGCCAGCACCACATCCGAATACTTCCAGTTGAGCACTTCGCCCTGCTCGGTAATGCGAATTTCACCGGTAAAGGCGTCCAACGGCTGCGCAAAAATGGAACGATGGGTTGGCCCGCCGCCGCGGCCCACCGTGCCTCCTCGGCCATGGAAGAGCCGCAGATGCACGCCGCATTCGGCAGCCACCTGATGCAGCGCACGGTGCGCCTGGAAGATTTCCCAGGTGCTGGTAATCATGCCGCCGTCTTTGTTGGAGTCAGAATAGCCGAGCATGATCTCCTGCTTATTGCTCCAAGAGGCCAGCAGTGGCTTGTATGCCTCAGATGTCCACAGCTCGCGGCACACGTCGGGCGCATTGCGCAGGTCTTCAATCGTCTCAAAGAGCGGCACCGGCATCAGACCAAACGGGTCGTGCTCGCTGGCCTCTACGCTGACGCCGCCAAGCCGCGCCAGCCAGACCACCCCCAGCACATCGCGCGCGCAGGTGGCTCCGCTGATGACATACTGCCGGATCGCGCCGGGAGAAAACTCCTTCTTCAACTGCGCCACTGCGCGGAAGGTCTCAATCACCTCGGCCGATTGCTCTGTAAGCGCCGTGGGCAGGCCAGTGCCAGTTTTGGCGCCACAGGGCCAGCTCGAAACCTCTTCCAGCGCGGCCTTGTGCAGCTTGGCGTGCTGGCGAATGTCCAGCGTCTGCAAGTGCAGCCCGTAGGTGCGCACCTCCAGCAGCAGCGGATCGATGAGCTGCCGCGCCAGCCGCAGGCCGCTATTTTGCGCCAGGCTGTTGCGCAGCATCTGTACATCTTCCAGCAGTTCCGACACGGACCCGTAGGGCGGCAGCGCATTGGGCGAAGCCAGCGGCACGCTGCTCTGCGGAACGCCCTTCAACCGCAGAATAATGCAGGCCACCAGCAGGCGCGAGCGCTCGAAGTGGAAGCGTTTTTCCAGCGCCGGTTCCCCGGCATTGTGCAGTTGCGTAATGTAGCTTTCCACGCGGTCATGCAGCGCTTTGCTGACGGCCACCTGATGCGTGGAGCTGGCAAGCTGGTCAAAAATAAACTGCAGCCGCCGGCGGTAATGCGTCAACAGATGATTGTGCGCCATGGTCAGCGCATCGCGCGTCACCTCTGGCTTCACAAACGGGTTGCCATCGCGGTCGCCGCCAATCCAGGAGCCGAAGGAGACCAGCCGCGGAATCTGCGCGATGTCCAGCCCCAGCCCATATTCCTTGAGCAGCGCGGTGGCGATTTCGCAATAAAGGCTGGGCAGCGTATCAAACAACGACGCATCGTAATAATCCAGCGCCATGCGGATTTCGTCGCGCACCGTCGGGCGCTCGCTGCGGACATCGTCCGTCTGCCAGAGCGCCGTGATTTCCGCCAGAAGTTCGCCCTCCAGCCGGTCCAGATCTTCGTCGGTGCCCGGAACACGGTTCAGCCGCTCCAGCAGTTCGCTGATGCGGCGGCGCTTGAACATCACACTGCGGCGGGCCACCTCCGTGGGATGGGCCGTGAACACCGGCGTGATGCAGATTTTAGCCAGCCACTGCAGCGCTTCCTCGGCAGAGATGCCTGCCTGCTTCATGCGGCGCAGCGTACCGCGCAGCGATCCACGTTGCGGCGGCGTGCCAGAATCGAGCGCCAGCGAAAGACGGCGGCGTTTGCGGTGGTTCGTCTCCGCCAGGTTAATCAGCTCGAAGTAGAAGCCAAAGGCGCGCGTCAGATGATACGCCATCGCCAGATCGAGCCCGCGCACACGCGTGAGCGCCTGTTGCATGGCAGCGTCCACCTGCGCGGCATTGCCTGCGGCATCGGCATCGCGGCGGCGAATGGCCGTGCGGCGAAGGTCCTCGACGGCCGTATAAAGGTCGTCGCCAACCTGCTCGCGCAGCACATCGCCCAGCAGCGTCCCCAGCGAACGCACATCGCGGCGCAGTGGAACTTCTTTCAACTCTCCGCTGCGCGCTTCCAGTTCAGCAAGACGAGCGGACCAACTTTCGGGTTTCCAATGAGAAGACATGACCTGTTCTCATTATGCCCGATGCGAACGGCATAATGCCCGGAAGAAAGTGTTTATGAGAGCTCAACCTGCTCTTCCAGCGTCATGGAAAGCTCCTCCCACTCGGCCATCAACTCCGCGTGCTGCCTGCGCAAATCCTCAAGTTGCGCGGTCAGGCGCTGTGTCTCTTCCATTGAGACAAAATTTCCCAGCGACTGCTCCGTGCCGGCCATTGCAGCCTCCATCCGCGGGATTTCCTCTTCCACAAACTGGCAGCGCTCCTGCATCTGGCGGAGTTTGATCGGGTTCAGCCGGCGTACTTTATTTTCCGCAGAATTTTCCGCAGACTCCGGCTGTGATGCGGCAGGGACGGCCTTTTCCGCTGCTTTCTGCAGACCTGCGGCAGCCATCACCGGGGCAGTAGCGGTCTGTTCGCCGCTCTGCCTGCGCCACAGGTAGTCCTCATAATTGCCTGGGAAGATCTGCACGCTGCCGTGTTCCACCTCAAAAACCCGCGTCGCCAGACCATCAATAAAATAGCGGTCGTGGGAAACGAAGATCACCGTGCCGGTGAAGTTGCGGATCGCGTCCAGCAACACATCCTTGGCGCGCAGATCGAGGTGGTTGGTTGGCTCGTCGAGCAGCAGAAAATTGGCCGGGCCCACCAGCAGGCGCGCCAGCGCGTAGCGGTTGCGTTCGCCGCCGGAAAGCACACCCAGAGGTTTGAACACCTCATCGCCACTGAAGAGGAAACACCCCAGCAGGCTGCGTAGCTCCACCTGCGAGACGCGCGGCGCAGTGGCGCTGATGTCGTCGAGCATGCGCGCATTGGGGTCCAGCACCTTGTACTGGTCCTGCGCAAAATAATCCGCCTGCACATTGTGGCCCAGCCGGATGCCGCCTTCGGTCGGCGGCTCCAGCCCGGCCAGCATGCGGATGAGCGTCGATTTGCCCGCGCCGTTGGGCCCCACCAGCGCAATGCGGTCGCCACGTTCAATAGTGAAGTTCACATCCCCAAGCACATGCTTTGCGCCGTAGTCCTTGCCCACGGCCTGTGCTTCCACCACGGCGCGGCCAGAGGCCGGTGGCTGCGGAAAGGCGAAGTGGATGGTCTCTTCCTCGATCGGAATCTCAATGCGCTCGATCTTTTCCAGTTCCTTGATGCGGCTCTGCACCTGCCTGGCTTTGGTGGCCTGGTAACGAAAGCGGTTGATGAAGGCCTCCAGGTGCCCGATCTGCTCGCGCTGATTTTTATACGCGGCCTCCAACTGCGCGCGGCGCTCCTGCTTTTCGCGCAGATACTTCTCATAATTGCCGCTGTAGAAGTGCATCCGCTTGTTCCAGATTTCGACGGTCCGGTTGGCCACCACATCCAGAAAATAGCGGTCGTGCGAGATGAGCACAAAGGCATTCGGATAGCTGCGCAGATACTCTTCCAGCCAGTTGCGCGTTTCCAGGTCAAGATGGTTTGTCGGCTCGTCAAGCAGCAGCAGGCTTGGCTTTTCCAGCAGCAGCCTGGCCAGCGCAATGCGCATCTGCCAGCCGCCGGAGAACTCCTCCGTGCGCCGCTGCCAGTCCTCTTTACTGAAGCCCAGCCCGCCCAGCACGGCGCCAACCTGCGCATCCAGCGCGTAGCCATCCTGCGCATGAAAAAGTTCATTCAGATGCGAGAACCGCCTTGCCACGGTTGCATATTCGGCGCCGTCCGGAGCAAGCTCAGCCATCTGTGCAGAGAGCACTTCCAACTCGCGCTCCATGCTTCGCGTCGCGTCAAAGACGGAAAGGCATTCCTCAAACACGGTGCGGCCGCTCATCGCCAGGCCATCCTGCGGCAGGTAGCCGAGCGTCATGCCCTTGGTGCGTTGCAGCGAGCCATAATCCAGGTGCTCCATGCCGGCCAGCACCTTCAGTAGTGTGGATTTGCCGGTGCCGTTGCCGCCCACCAGTCCGGTGCGCTCTTCCGGCGTCACCAGCCAGTTGACGTTTTCAAACAGGGTTTTCGGGCCGAAACGCTTTCCGGCATCAGTCAGTTGCAGCATTGTCGAGAGACGTCCTGATGCTTATTTTCTCATCTTTGCGCAGAGTATGGTGCTGGCGGAGATCCGCACGGCACAGGCACCGCCTGCAGTTGGCTGTGCATCTGCGTTGAAGGAGGGCCGCAAAGCAACCCGGAATCAAGACTGAGGAGCAACGGCGTGAGCGGGGCGAACGGTTCTACAACAGCACGGAAGAAATTTCACAAACAGAAACTGATTTTCTGGGCCGGCGGCGCGTTTCTGCTGACTCTCATTTCCGCCCTGGGTGGGGCAGGGGCCGCTGCATCTGCAGCCGGTTGGTCCGTTCTTCAGTAAGAATGGCGCAGGAACGGAAGTTCCCGGCCGCCGCTCCCTGTTGGCCGCGCCTACTCAGGGCCTGCAGCTCCGTCTTACACTCTCTCCGCTTTTGCCTTAGCGCAATGTCGAACCCAAAACAGCCTCCACGCCCGGCCATTCGACAGGGATCGCTCCCGGCTGCGATGCAACCCAGGCTGCGCAACGGTTGGCCGCTTCGTTCCTCTCCGCCAGCGATGCGCCTTGCAACGCGCAGTGGATTGTCGCTGCGAGGAAAGCATCGCCAGCGCCCACGGTATCGGCCACGGTGGTTTTTACGCCCAGGTGCCGATGCTGCTCGTTGGCCGTCACCAGCAGGCTTCCCTGGCTGCCCAGCGTCAGGCAGACCATCTGGAGAGAAAATGCCTGCTGCAAACGCCGCGCTGCGGCCAGCCAGCCTGCTTCATCCTGCGTGGTTGTCGGCAAACCCAGCAAAGACAGCGCCTGCGGCAATTCTTCGTCATTCAGCTTGACCAGCGTGGCGTGTTGCAATGACCAGCGGATGATTTCCGCCGAAAAATACGGCGGACGCAGGTTGATGTCGAAGACGCGCAGACAATCGGGCCGCGTAGCTGCCACCAACTGCTGAATGGTGCTGCGGGAGCGAGTGTCCCGCTGCGCCAACGTGCCAAAGCAGATGGCATCGGCCTGCCGGGCCAGCACTCGCCAGTCCTCAGTGAACTCGAAGGCGTCCCAGGCAATGTTTTCGTGGATGGTGTACCGCGGCTGGCCATCGTGCCCTACAACCACACTGACGGTGCTGGTCGGCAACACGGGATCGACCTGCATGTGGCTGAGGTCTACCGGCAACATCGACAATTCGCCGCAATAGCGCTGGCCCAGAGCGTCATCGCCCACACGGCTGGCCGGCACTGCATGGGAGCCAAGCCGCCCGGCCATGACGGCCAGATTCGCCGAAGCTCCACCCAATCGCGGACCCGTCGGCAGTTCATCCCACAAGGCCTCGCCAAGAGCGACGATTGTCTTTTTTGTGGTCTGCACGCGGCAATTCCCCTCTGTTCCAGATTCAGTATAGAGAGTAGTGTGTTAGTGAGATGAGTTCCGCAAAAAAGAAGATTCTGCTGAGCTGGAGCGGTGGCAAAGACAGCGCGTGGGCGCTGCATCTGCTGCGGCAGCAGCAGGAATACGACGTAGTCGCGCTGCTGACCACAATCAACGAGCATTTTCAGCGAGTGGCCATGCACGGCTTTCGTGAAGCGCTGCTGGACGAGCAGGCAGCTGCCGCCGGTTTGCCGCTGTGGAAGGTTCCCTTGCCGTGGCCCTGCTCCAATGCTGAGTATGAGACCCGCATGGAGAGAATCTGCCAGCGCGCTGTGGCGGAAGGGCTGCACGGCATTGCCTTTGGCGATCTGTTTTTGGAAGATATTCGTGCGTATCGCATCGAAAAACTGGCGAAGACGCCGCTGCAACCCATCTTCCCCGTCTGGGGCATTCCTACAGATCAACTGGCGCGGCAGATGATTGTCTCTGGCCTCAGGGCGCGTCTTACCTGTGTAGATCCGCGATGCCTGGATGCCAGCTTTGCCGGACGCGAATTTGACGAGCAACTTTTGCAGGACCTGCCCGCATCCGTTGACCCATGTGGTGAGCGGGGTGAGTTCCACAGCTTTGTCTATGCGGGCCCCATGTTTACCGGAGCTGTTCCGGTTGCATACTCGCACACAGTACTGCGGGACGGCTTTGCCTATGCGGAGCTGCTGCCGGAAGCGACGGCTGCGACGATTCCGCATCCTGCACAATAAGAGCATCCTGCACAATAAGATTTGCTGATGTACACGCCCAATGGGCCGCAGCGCAAAAAACAGGAGCGCAAACGCATACGATGACTCGGAAAATAACTCCCCTGCTGTCCTCTCTTCTCAGTCTTCTGCTGGCCATTGCAGCCATCGCAACCCTCCCCGCACAGGCGCAGGTGCTGGCACGGCCCGGCTGGGCAGGCTCCGGCGTTACGGTGGATCCCTGGTGGAAGCACGCCGTCATCTACGAAATTTATCCGCGCAGTTTTCAGGACTCAAATGGCGACGGCATTGGCGATCTGAAGGGCATCACCGGGCGGCTGGGCTATCTGCAGTCGCTGGGCGTGGACGCCATCTGGCTGACGCCCATCTATCCCTCGCCGCAGGTCGACTTTGGTTACGATATTTCCAACTACGAGGCCATCGATCCGCAATATGGCACGATGGATGATTTTGAGGAGCTGGTAAAAGAGGCCGGCCGCCACAACATCCGCATCCTGATGGATCTGGTGCTGAACCACACCTCGGACCAGCACCCGTGGTTCAAAGAATCGGAAAGCTCGCTGAACAATCCTAAGCGCGACTGGTACATCTGGCGCGACGGCAAAGGCCCCGGCCAGCCACCGAACAACTGGCAGAGCCTCTTTGGGCATTCCGCGTGGAAATACGATGCCAAGACGAACCAATGGTATTACCACAAGTTCTATCCGCAGCAGCCGGACCTGAACTGGCGCAACCCGGAGGTGCAGAAGGCCATGTTCGATGTGGTGCGCTTCTGGCTCAACCGCGGCGTGGCGGGCTTCCGGCTGGATGCCATACAGACTCTGTTTGAGGACCCATCGCTGCAGGACGAAAAGCTGCTGCCCGGAACGAACGATTATGGCGACCCCAACCAGGATGACTCGCTGACCGACTACCTGCCGGAAGTGCACAACGTGCTGCGCGACCTGCGCAAGCTGACGAACAGCTATCCGGGCACGCGCGTGCTGATCGGCGAAACGTATCTCAACAATGTTGGCGACCTGGCCAAGATGTATGGGCCGAAGAACGATGAGTTGCAACTGCCCATGGACACGCAGGTTGGCTTCATCAACAAACTGGACGTGACGGAATTCCGCGAGCGCCTGCAAGAGGCCGAGACCGGGCTGGATGGCAACCAGCCGCTGCTCGTCTTCGATAACCACGACAATCCGCGCAGCTGGAACCGTTATGGCGATGGCGTCCACAACGAAGCGATTGCCAAGGTGCTGGCGACCATCCTGTTCGCCACACGCTCTACCGCACTGATGTATTACGGCCAGGAACTGGGCATGGACACCAACACGCCCACCCGCAAAGAGGACGTGAAAGACCCGATTGGCATTCTGGGCTGGCCCAGGGAAAAAGGCCGCGACGGCGAGCGCACCCCGATGCAATGGGACGAAAGCAACTATGCCGGCTTCAGCACGGCCAGGCCGTGGCTGCCGGTGCCCGCCAGTTACAAAACCGTGAACGTGGCCGATGAAAGCAAGAGCCCCAACTCGCTGCTGAACTGGTACAAACAACTGATTGCCCTGCGGCGCAGCAACCATGCACTGCATGATGGGACAAACATCGTGCTGAATCATGACAGCGACAACGTGCTGGCCTGGATACGCCGACCGGCAACCGGTGCCGCCGTGCTGGTGGCATGCAACTTCAGCGCCACGCCGAAAAGCCTCTCCTTCAAGCAAGACCTGCGGCAGAACCACATCCGCGGCGCTTTTCTGCGGACGCTGCTGCGCTCCGACCCCAGCATTCAGCCAACCATGGACATTGACGCGGTGCAATTGCAACCTTTCGGTGTCTATATTGGCGAAATTCATTTCTAATAAGGCCCTGCGGCCGGGCATCGCAGCCTTCCGCAGGGCTTGCTTTGCGGGCTGGCAGGCATGCCATAGATTGCTCAACTATATTAACGGCAGCCAACCGTGACCCCAGTCGTATAAAATGTCCGCGTCGTCATTCTATTTAGCGCAGGAGTACTGAATCAAATGAAGCTCACACCGGGAAAACTCGCCGGACTCAAGTCTGTTTCCGATGCGCGGGGCGTGATTGCCGCCGCCGCCATGGACCAGCGTGGTTCACTCAAGAAGTCTCTCGCCAAAGAGCGCGGGGCAGACGTGGACGAACATGCACTGGAAGAATTCAAAACGCTGGTCACCGAAGTGCTGACCAGACACGCCTCCGCCATCCTGCTGGACCCGGAATATGGACTGCCGGCCTCCAAGCACCGCAATGGCAAAGGTCTGCTACTGGCCTATGAAAAGACCGGATACGACGCCACCACTCCCGGCCGCCTGCCGGATCTGCTGGATGTGTGGTCAGTACGCCGCCTGAAGGAGGCCGGAGCTGATTGCATCAAAATCCTGCTCTACTACACTCCATTTGAAAAAACCGGAGTCAACGACCTGAAACATGCCTGGGTTGAGCGCATTGGTGATGAGTGCCGCTATCATGACATCCCCTTTTTCCTGGAATTCGTTGGCTACGATGCGCAGGGCGGCGACGAAAAGTCCCTGGAATACGCCAAAAAGAAGCCGGAAATTGTCTCCGGCTCCATGGCAGAGTTCGGCAAAGACCGCTACGGCGTGGACGTGCTGAAGGTGGAAGTGCCGATTGAAATGTCCTTCGTGGAAGGCACGCAGTCCTTCAAAGGCGTGAAGGCCTACACGCGCGCAGAGGCCCTGCAGCACTTCCGCGATGCGGAAGCGATGACGCATAAGCCGTTCATCTATCTCTCGGCGGGCGTCTCCAACCCGGTGTTTACGGAAACGCTGGCGCTGGCGGCGGAGTCTGGCACGAAATTCAACGGTGTGCTTTGCGGCCGCGCTACCTGGAAGGATGGCATCCCCGTCTACGCGAAGCAGGGCGCCAAGGCCTTTGAAAACTGGTTGCTGGACGAAGGGGTGAAGAACATCGGCAACGTGAATGAATCGCTGAAGGCCGCCAGCCCCTGGTACCTGAAGTTCGGCGTGAAGAGCATGAGTGAGCTTGGCTGAGACAGTACGATAGAAAGCAAGAAGCTGCCATGGAGACTCCGTGGCAGCTTCTGTTTTAAGTCCGCAATCTACTTCTACGCCGGCGGCCATGCAGACGCGATCCAACATCTGCGCAGCTTTGGCGAGAAAGCCGGACTGGCCTTCCAGATTGTGGACGATGTGCTCGACGTGACCCAAAGCTCCGAACAGTTGGGAAAAACCGCAGGCAAGGACACGGCCAGCGACAAGGCCACCTGGCCAGCTGTCTTCGGCATTGAGCAGTCGCTGAAAGACGCGGACAGCCTGGTCTCCTCCGCCTTTGCAGAACTGGAACCCTTTGGCGCTGCGGCCGAACCGTTAGAGCATTTTAATAATAGCTATAGAGTGCCGAAGCGAGTTCTGAACCAGGCTTGAGCGTT
>DZDJ01000067.1 GCA_022736715.1 Edaphobacter aggregans | reverse complement strand
TGAACAAACAAGATACGGTCGATGCAAAGGAGCGGGAGCAGGCCATATCGTATGTGCAAGATCAACTTAAATCTATTTTTGAAAAAGACGTACCCCCGATTTTTTCTATTTCCGCACGCGACGGTCTTGAAGGCAAGCAGAAACAGGATGTTCAACTTCTCGAAATCAGTGGTCTTCAGAAATTGGAAGACGAGCTTATTCAATTTCTGCTCACGGAAAAGAGCAGCGAATTCATGCTTCAGATGTGCAACCGGGTTGCCGACATGCTGGTCGACATGGGTCAATCGGCGGAATTGGCTCATTTATTGCAACAAGTCAATGCTTTGAAAATCCATCTCTCGGAGGGGAAACTCGATGCTCATCGCTATACGCCAGTGACTGCATCTTCAGCAGCAGCAGAAACTGCCTCATTGAAGTTTCGGCCCTGTGAAATTTGTGAACATATCCAGCGACAGTCCTTCGACTTTCTGAGGCACTATCAATACGAATTGGCTGTCAATCCAGAAGTGCAGCGTGACCATGCAGAGCGAGGAGGTTTTTGTAGTCTGCACACCTGGCAATATGAATCGATTGCCTCTCCTCAAGGTACTTGCTCCGCATATCCCGCGCTTCTCAATCATCTGGCAGCATGGTTTGCAGTAAAGGCCCCTGAGGAACTTACACCAGACGCAGTTCAGTCTGGTATTGCCCATCTCCTGGCAACGGCGACCAGCTGTCCTCTCTGTAGAGTTCGTTCAAAGGCCGAATCCGAGGGACTGGCCGCCGTCACGCACAAGCTCTCAGAGAAAACAATGCCGCGACTCGGTTCACTTTCCGCTATTTGTTTGCTCCATCTTCGATTGTTGACTGCTCACCTGGAAGATACCGACGTCATGAAGCAACTTCTGGAACGCGAAGCACTCCTTTTACAGCGCATCGCGGAAGATATGCAACGTTATTCGCTAAAACACGACGCCTTGCGCCGATACCTGACCAGCGATGAAGAGCGGGACTCGTCGCTCAAAGCACTACTCCTGCTGGTAGGCCATCGCAGTGTCAGCTCTCCATGGCGCGTGGAATATATTTTGTAGGCGTCCGGGGCCAAGAGAAAAATAGTGCAGGAGATGGTAAATTCCGTCCAATACGGATGTAGCCATCGGATTTATGCTCTCAACAAAAGGTTGTCAGGCTGAGTTTCAGATTCCAGAAGAAGGCATCGTCTTTGAAATCGACATTTGTGGAAGCTCAATAGGTTGTTCCCTCTGGAGGCCGGACCGGCGGATGGGAGGGGGCAGCGGTGGTCAACACCGGCGTGCGAGGCCGCGGCTATGCGCCCAAGGGAGATACGCCGTTTGCCTGTGCCGTTGGCGGAACCCGGCAGAAGCTGTCGATGATTTCGACCGTGACCAACCAGGGCAAGACAAGTTGCGTCAGGCTGCTGCCAGCCACATGGCTGCAATCGAAAAACTCAGGAAAGAAGCAACGCCCTTTTTCAAAGACCCCGTCATCGCCTATGCCGCTTACCAGTACTTTCTTGCCGGACCAATAGGCCGGAACCATGGCTGTCAACATTTATACGTCTGACATAAGGATACGGACCTGAATCGAGTTCCGCCTTTTGCCAAGTGGGGCGCAGATTTCAGATAGCGGGACTCAATATATACTGCTGCTTACTGCAATTGCTTTTGACGATTGCTGCTCCAGGCGGTTAAAATGCGTGATCGGACGGCCATGGAAGTTCCAGTCAACATAGAAGTCCAACACGGCGATGCTATCAGCCCGTGCCTGCGGGGGAAGCCAGTACGCCATAAAGCAGTCATTAGATCAACACAGAGGAAGGCATGATGTTAAAGTGGTTATTGTCTTGCGCGCTCGCTGGAACCATCAGTACAGGTGGATGTCTTTTCGCACAGCACACTGTGGCCATCGTCACCGGGAACCCTAAGGTCGACAAGTTACTGGGCGAAATGACACTGGCTGAAAAAATCTCGATGATCCACGGCGCCATTGAGCCGGCCGCGAGCTTTCAAGGGGAGGCCGGATATATTGCGGGTATTCCACGACTTCAAATTCCCTCGCTACGCCTTGCCGATGGCCCTCCAGGAGTGTTGACGAGGGTTCCCTCGATGGCACCGACTTCCACCATGGGTCTCGCGGCAACATTCAGCACCGAAGACGCGAAACTGAACGGAGTATTAATCGCACATGAGGCGCGGTCTCATGGTATCGATGTTGTGCTCCAGCCCTTTATCAACATCGATCGGGACATTGCCTTCGGGCGCGGATACAACACCTTTGGCGAAGATCCTTTTCTGACCGGGCAGATGGCTGCGGCGGAAATCCAGGGCATCCAGGGACAAGGAATCATGGCGCAGGCCAAGCATTACATTGGATATGACACGAATGGAGGCGATGTCTTCATTGGCCAGCAGGCTCTCCACGAAATCTATGCAGCGCCTTTTGCAGCAGCCGCCGACGCCGGCGTTTCATCTGTCATGTGCTCTTACAACAAGATCAATGGCAAGTATGCGTGCGGCAATCCGAACACCTTGAAAACAATCCTGAAAAGTGAGATTGGATTCAAGGGATTTGTCACCTCCGATTGGGGTGCGACCCATGCGACCGATTTCATCAACGATGGGTTGGATGTGGAAATGCCAGGGCCCGTCTTGCCTGGCCAGGTCTCTTACTTTGTCCCCGGCATTCCCGCGCCACCACGCGAACCGAAGAAGCCTTCAACCGACGCATTCCGATACGCATTGCCGGAAGAGCCGCCGGGAAAACCCTGGCACGAATCCATCGAGCCGTGGCCAACGACCACCCTGATGAAAGAGGTCAAATCCGGTGTGGTGAGTGAGGAAACAATTACCCGCGCCGCCGGGCGGGTTCTCAACCAGATGGACCGGTTCGGCCTGCTTGATGGCAAGTCAAAGCATAACGTCACGCCCTCAAATATCGAAGAGAACGCCAAGATAATTCAGCGGACCAGCGAAGATTCCGCCGTACTGCTGAAGAACGAGGACGGTATTCTCCCGTTGCGACAAGCCGACCTGCACTCTCTCGCAATGATCGGCCCCGGAGCCGGCCAGGCGGTCGCCGTAGGGTTGGCGAGCGAGAAGGCGGTGGGGCTGCCTCAACTTGAGATCGGCCCTCTGCAGGCCATGAAAAAACTCGCGGATGACGCCCAGATCACCTATGCTGTGGCGAATGACCTGACGGGCACACCTGTTCCTGCAGGGTTTTTCTCGCACCGCGGAAAACCAGGTTTGCAGCGCACGGAGGCGGACGGACGCTCCGCGCAGGTGGACCCGCAGCTCAACTTCACCGTCTCGAACGGTTCTGCGCTTCCTCCAAACACAACTGCAAGCTGGACAGGTACGTTACATGTTTCTGCCTCAGGTGAATATCGTCTCTCGCTGCAAACCCTGGGCTGTTATTCTGTGCTGCGCGTCGATGGCAAACGTGTCGCTATCAACTATAAGATGGTGCTCCATGGCGACATTACGCAGGCCGGCCAGGACGATGTTTTGCCCACCACCGACGGCCTGGATAACCTTCGTGTTGCACTTCATCTGGACGCTGGTCCCCATAAGCTGGCAGTCGATGTCAGTCCCGACAGTTCCAACCACCCCACTCAGGTCCGTTTGAACTGGGTCACCCCGCAACAACAGAGTGCGAACCACGACAAGGCAATTGCAGCCGCTCGCGCAGCAAAAACTGTGATCGTCTTTGTGTGGAGACGTGAGTCACCTCTGTTTGGATTACCTGGCGATCAGGACCAGTTGGTTGAGCAGATTGCCGCAGTAAACCCGAACACGATCGTTGTGATGAACGTCAGCCAACCTGTTGCAATGCCCTGGCTGAACAAGGTGAGAGGTGTTCTTCAGATGTGGTGGACTGGAGACGAAGGGGGGTGGGCCACAGCCAATGTGCTGCTTGGCAGAAGTGACCCGGCGGGACGGCTGCCGTTTACCTGGCCACACGAGCTGACGGATGAAGCTGCTCAAGACCCGGCGCATCCAGAACGCACAGCGAAAGGCGTCGATGGCAGAGTCACATATTCAGAGGGTATTTTTGTCGGCTATCGCTGGTTCGACAAAAACAAGATCGATCCGCTGTTTCCATTTGGGTTTGGATTGTCGTATACAAAATTCTCCTATTCTCATCTAAGGATCTCGCGTGCAACGGACAGAGGCCTGGATGCAAGCTTTACTGTCAAAAACGCAGGAACTGTTTCGGGGGATGAAGTACCCCAGGCGTACCTTGGGGCCCCAAAACATGTCCCCTCCGGCACGCAAATGGCGGTGCGCACGCTCTGCGGTTTCAACCGTATCCACCTCGATGCGGGCGAATCGGAACGCGTCACGATTCATGTGCCGCTTCGCAGTCTTCAGTATTGGTCAACCCGTTCGGGCCAGTGGGTCACGGCACCGGGCGCGCGCGAGATAAGCATCGGAGCCTCCTCGCGTGATTTGCGGCTCCAGACACTGACTATGATCGAGCCGTAAATTGTTGGTTCTGCGCGGTCGTCCGATCTTCCACCACCCAAAGCGTGGAGACGGCGCTCTGAGCTCCCTCTTCGCCAACTCGTCAACGCACGCGGCGTGGAACAGTGTCCGCTCCACGCCGAATCCCTGTAAAGGCGCCCGTGTGTAGTCCCGGCATTGAAAAGGGAGTTGGCGGCATGGACATTACTCGTAGACGATTGGGGCAAGAGACGCTATCTTCTTTGTTGTCAGATAAGGAGGCGTCGTGATTTTCATCGGTCCGGCGGGCGTGGAGCTGAATCGGGCGATGCAGCCGTTTCACTCGTATTATGTGCGGTTTTCGTTGCTGGCGTTGAGCTCGATCTTTTTCCTGGTGGATCCGTTTGCGGCGATTCCGTCGTTTATTGCGATTACCGAAGGCGTGGACGCGAAACGGCGTAAGCGGATGGCAAGGCGGGCGGCGCTGACGTGCTTTGTGGTGCTGACGGCGTTTGCGCTGGCGGGGGTGTATATTTTCCAGTTGTTTGGAATTACACTGCCTGCGTTTGAGATTGCGGGCGGGCTGATTCTGCTGCTGATTGGCATTGACATGCTGGAGGCGAGGCGGTCGCCGACGCAGGAGTCGACGGACGAGACGATGGAGGCGGCGCATAAGGACGACGCGGGCATTGTGCCGATGGGGATTCCGATGCTGGCGGGGCCGGGTGCGATCTCAAGCGTGATGGTGCTGGTGGGACAGGCGCCGACGCATTGGCAGATGGGCGCGATCCTGATGGCGATTGCGATCACGGCGGCGATCAGCTATCTGGTGTTGGCGAGTGCGGACAAAGTGCGTACGGTGCTGGGCGAAACGGGCATCCGCATTCTGGTGCGAATTATGGGACTGCTGCTGGTGGCGCTGGCGATGCAGTTCTTTGTGAATGGATTGACGGATCTGGGCGTGATTACGAAGTTGGCCGGGAATTGAGGGAACAGGGATCAGGGAGTAGGGAATAGGGTGGGTTTGGCGATGCGCAGGCCGATTCATTGGTGGGTGACGGGATTGGTGCTGGTGAGCTTTTGTGTGCCGGCGCAGGCGCGGTATCAGCCGCCGACGTGCTCGAATGGGTTTTCCGTCGATCAGGAGCTGGCGCTGGGAAAAAAGGCGGAGGCACAGGTGTATCAGCAGTTGCCGGTGCTGCCGGATGCGAATCCGGTGTCGCAGTATGTGCAGCAGATGGGTGCGAAGCTGGTGGTGAATGCGCCGGGGTACAAGTGGCCATTTAATTTCCATGTGGTGAATGCGGCGGACATCAATGCGTTTGCGCTGCCGGCAGGGGCGATCTTTGTGAACCTGGGGACGATTCAGGCGGCGAGCACGGAGGCGCAACTGGCCGGGGTGATGGCGCATGAGATTTCGCATGTGGTGCTGCGGCATGCGACCTGCAACATTACCAAGGCACAGAAAAAGAGCCTGTGGTATGGGCTGGGGAGCATTACGGCTGCGATTGGGCTGGGCAATGGCGCGCTGGGAGGGCTGGCGCAGCAGGGGATTGGCACGATTGCGGGGCTGGACTTCCTGAGCATGTCGCGCGATGCGGAGAAGCAGGCGGACTTGCTGGGCACGGACATTTTGTATGACACGGGGTATGATCCGCGGGCGATGCCGCAGTTCTTTGAGGTGATTCAGAGCAAGTATGGCAAGGGTGGAGCGCAGTGGCTGAGCGACCATCCGAATCCGGGGAACCGCGTGGATTATGTGAACGACGAGATTGCGACGCTGCCGCGGAAGACGAACTACATGAAGAATGCGCCGGAGTTTAAGGCGATTCATGCGAAGGTGGCGACGATGCGTGCGTACTCGGCGAAGGAGCTGCAGGCCGGCGCGTGGAAGAAGGATCCAGAGTATGCCAAAGGGCCGGCGGGTGCGGGTGCGCCGGCAGCGGCGGCGGGCGATACGCTGCGTGTGTTGAGTGGAGCGGAACTGACGCCGAGCCGGAGTTACCAGATGTTTGCGCATCAGCAGTACACGATGAGTTATCCGGCGAACTGGAAGCTGTATGGCAGCGCGCAGGGAGAAGTGACGGTGGCGCCGATGGGCGGCGTGGGGCGCGCGGCGAGTGGTGGAACGAGTTCGCAGGTGGCGTATGGCGTGGTGATTGATCGGTATGAGCCGGAGCAGAAGGGCGTGGATATGGCGACGGCGACGCACCAGCTGGTGGTGGGGCTGATGCAGGCGAACAGCAGCCTGAAGCAGGTTGGCGGCGAGGAAGATGTGCGCGTGAATGGGCGGATGGGCAAGAGTGTGGAGTTTACGAGCGGTTCTCCTTTGAGCGGAAATGGGAGCCGGATTGCGGAACGGGATTGGCTGGTGACGATTGCCCGGCCGGACGGGAGCCTGAACTACCTGGTTTTTGTGGCTCCTGATGGGAGTTTTGCAACGCTGAAACCGACATTTGAGGGAATTCTGCGGAGCTTCAAGGTGAAGTAAGTGCAGGCTTTGCACCGGTTTCGATGCAAAGAGGCGGGAATTCTCGGAACGGGCACCGTTATCAACAGATTTACGGGCTTTTCAACAAGAGAAAGTCTTGCAACGGGGCGGGGTGGATTGCTAATCTTAGAAGCGTTGCGGGGATGAGCGGTGCAGTGCTTGGCGGAATGCTGAGGCGCTTGCAAAACGGAAGAGATTCCGATATTCTAAGCAACAGTTAGCGAGTGGTAAGAAGAGCAGTGGGAAGTCAGCTTTACGACTCGCGCCAAAGAGCGCAGATAACTGTAAAGCGATCTAAGTGGTTCGACGGACCCTTCGAGGCGTCCCAGAGGATTCGGCAGGGCCGGTCTTCCAGTTCGAACAAACTCCACAGTATTTTGAGAAGAATTTCTTCTCGGTTTTTTGAGGGGCACAAGGCCTCGCGGTTGCTTGCGAATGCGCAGCCGACGGATATTTGGAATTTGGCGCAGCGCAGAGCTTCCAGGATGAAGCGAATTGGTTGAGCTTGGGCGACGATTCGGACGAAGAAAAAAGTTCGATAAAAAGTTGACAAGCAAGGCGAACCTCGATATTCTTAGAAAGTCGCGCAAACGAATGACGGAACGAGCGAAACGCTCAAGTGGTTCTAAATAAAGGACTAAACGTCAAACGAAGCGCCGCAAGTTCGAGGACGCGGATCGGGTAATTCCGATCTGCCTCGATCCAGGCGACCCGCTAAGGCGGTGTTCGGCGAGGATCTTTGACAACATAGTTGAACATGCCAGTCGTGAGAAGAAGACGAATTTGGTTTAGTCATTCTCACTATATATAGCTTGTCAATCTTTCGAGGATTGGCAGGCGGTCTGGATTCCCGCGACCTCCGTCGACGGGAAACAGGCCAACAGGTTTCAAACGAGAGTTTGATCCTGGCTCAGAATCAACGCTGGCGGCGTGCCTAACACATGCAAGTCGAACGAGAAAGTGGCTTCGGCCATGAGTACAGTGGCGCACGGGTGAGTAACACGTGACTAACCTACCTCCGAGTGGGGAATAACTTCGGGAAACCGAGGCTAATACCGCATAACACTTACGAGTCAAAGCAGCAATGCGCTTGGAGAGGGGGTCGCGGCAGATTAGCTAGTTGGCGGGGTAATGGCCCACCAAGGCAATGATCTGTATCCGGCCTGAGAGGGCGCACGGACACACTGGAACTGAAACACGGTCCAGACTCCTACGGGAGGCAGCAGTGGGGAATTTTGCGCAATGGGGGAAACCCTGACGCAGCAACGCCGCGTGGAGGATGAAGTCCCTTGGGACGTAAACTCCTTTCGATCGGGACGATTATGACGGTACCGGAAGAAGAAGCCCCGGCTAACTTCGTGCCAGCAGCCGCGGTAATACGAGGGGGGCGAGCGTTGTTCGGAATTATTGGGCGTAAAGGGTGCGTAGGCGGTT
>DZDJ01000191.1 GCA_022736715.1 Edaphobacter aggregans | reverse complement strand
CGCCGAGGAGGATTGAGCGCGGCGCTGGATGACGGCACGAGCCGCAGCGCCTTGTCCCGAGCGCCGAGTCCCCGACGCCCCCGGTTTTGAGCAGCACGGAGCTTTGGAGCCCAATCGCCCCGGTGAAGGAGATTGGGCGTGAAAAAGCGCTTTTCCGAAGAGCAGTTGCAACCGGCATCCTCAAAGGCTGCGCGCCCGATTGCGCCGCAAGCGCATGGTTATTAGGCTACGCTGGCGTTCAGCCATTTTCCGTTGCACTGCAGCATTCAAAAATGATGCAGCAATATCGTGTGTCGAAGAGACTTGATCATGAGATCACCTGAAGCTCAGGTAGTGAAAAACTCGATTCGTACGCTACTGGCTCAGAATCGCATAGCGGATGCGATCGCAGCCATTGATACATTGATGCAATCGAATCCACCCCCCCCCGAATTGGTCCTGTGGCGCGCACAGCTTCTGTTGTCTGCGGGACGTCTGGCTGACGCAATCACTGCCTTTCGAACGGCCATTTCTGTTGCGCCCCGTAGTGGTACGGCAGAACTCGGGCTTGCAGTGGCTCTGGGCGAAAGCGGACAAAGCGATGCGGCGGTCGTTGCGGCACGAAGCGCCATTGCCAAAGGAGCCGACAGCCCCGGGGCACGATTTGTTCTGGGCCGCGCTCTATTCGGATCAAATCGCTACGATGCAGCCGAAGCTGAGTTTCGTCGGGCAATACGTTTTGACCCCACTCATGTCGCGGCGCATACCAACTTGGCCGAACTCGTATGGATGCGCACGGGCGACTTCCGCGCAGCGACAAACGGGATCGATGTGGCGTTACGTGCCACGCCTGGCCATCTCGAGTTGCGACTTCTAAAGGCCAAGCTATTGGAAGCGTCAGGGCAAACTAATGAAGTCTATCCCGAGCTTGCCGAGGGAATTCGTCACAGAGCAACGAGCGTTGAGCTACACGTGGCCGCGTCCCAGGCAGCACTGAAGTTTGATGCAGCCTGTGCCCTGGCACATGCAGAAACCGCTGTGCGAACGGCACCAGCGAGTGTAGATGCGATCAGCGCCTACGCCGATGCACTGCTGACTTCCGGGCATGCGGAACGCGTGGTTGCAGTTACCGACAAATTGCTTGCAGTCAATCCGGATGACGGCCACGCAATCGCCGTGCGTGCCAGTGCCTGGCGCATGCTGGGAGACCCGCGCTATCGTGCGTTGTACGACTATCAAAACTTCGTCAAGCCGAGTAAGATCGATACGCCAGCCGGATGGCAGAACCTCACCTCTTACCTCTGCGACCTTGCGCAGGCCCTGAGCCGATTGCATGAAGCACTCCGGGCGCAGCCCCTAATGCAGACCCTGCGCTCAGGGACGCAGATCGAACTTCGGCTAGAGCAATCCCAAGATCCAGCAATTCGCGCCTTTACACAAGCAATCGACGGACCCATTCGCCGCTACATGGAATCCATTGGTATGGGCGAAGATCTGCTGAGGCGGCGCAATACCGGGACATACAAGCTCAGTGGTATCTGGTCTGTGCGATTGCGCCCTAACGGGTATCACGTCAACCATTTCCATGGGAAAGGGTGGCTGTCGTCCGCCTGCCACATCCATGTCCCTGACGCATTAGGTATAGAAGGCAAGGAAGGTTGGCTCACTTTTGGTGAACCGGGGATTCCAACAAAACCACACCTGACTCCCGAACACTTTGTGCGCCCCGAGCCAGGCGTCTTAGTCCTGTTCCCGTCATGGATGTGGCACGGTACCGTACCTTTCTCGGGAACTCCAACGGACAGTCGTCTGACAATTGCTTTTGACGTTGTCTCTATATAATGCGAACTCCGATCATGAAA
>DZDJ01000190.1 GCA_022736715.1 Edaphobacter aggregans | reverse complement strand
CTGCTGGGCTGGCTGGAAATCCGGCAACGCTATGCACGGTCGAAAATCGGGCCGTTTTGGCTGACCATCAGCATGGGGGTGCTGGTGGGCGCGCTCGGCGTGGTGTACGGCTCGCTTTTCGGGCAAAACATCGCGGATTATCTGCCGATGGTGGCGATTGGCCTGGTGGCGTGGAATCTGTTTTCCAGCCTGGTCAACGAAGGCAGCATGGCGTATATCAACAGCTCCAGCTACATCCGGCAGGTCAACACTCCCAAGCTGATTTATGTCTTGCAGGTCGCGTGGCGCAATTTGGTGATTTTTGCGCACAATTTTGTCATCGTGCTGCTGGTACTGGCGGTTTTTGGCGTGAAAAGCTGGCTGACCTTGCCCTTGTTTCTTCCCGGGCTGGTTTTGTTTATTTTCAATGGCCTGTGGATCGGCATGATCGCCGGGCTGCTGTCCGCGCGGTTCCGCGATTTTCCGCAAATCATCGCCGCCTTGTTGCAGGTGGCGTTTTATGTCACGCCGATTTTGTTTCATGGCGCGATGTTGTCGGAGAAGCATCGCTGGATCGTCACCTTCAATCCCCTGGCGTATTTGATCGATGTGGTGCGGCAGCCGCTGGTGGGCATTGCCCCGCCGGCTTCAACCTGGATCATCACGGGGGTGATGGCCTTGCTGGGTTGGTTGTTCGCCCTGTGGTTGACCGGGCGTTACCACAAGCGCATTCCCTACTGGGTTTGACCGAGATGAGCACTTCCATACGCCTGCACCAGGTTGCCCTGGATTTGCCGATTTTCGACGTGACCGCACAGTCGCTGAAAAAACGGGTGCTGCGGCTGGGCCGCAAAAATCGCCTCGCCGAAGACAATACCGGGGTGGTGATCGTGCGTGCGCTCAGCGGCATCGATCTGGCGCTGGAGCCCGGCGATCGTCTGGGGCTGATCGGGCATAACGGGGCGGGGAAATCCACCCTGCTGCGCGTGATGGCGGGGATTTATCCGCCCACTGCGGGCGTGGTGGAGGTGCGCGGGCGGGCGATTCCGCTGCTGGACATCAACCTGGGCATGGACGATCAATCCACCGGACGACAAAATATCCGCCTGCGCGGCCTGCTGCTGGGTATGAAAGATGCGGAAATTCGCGCCAAGTCGGAAGAGATCGCCGAATTCACCGAGCTGGGGGATTATCTGGATCTGCCGCTTCGCACGTATTCCAGCGGCATGCGCTTGCGCCTGGCCTTTGCCATCGCCACGGCGGTGGACGCCGAAATTTTGTTGCTCGATGAGGTGATCGGCGTGGGCGACGCCAGCTTTCAGGAAAAGGCCGCTCGCCGCCTCGAACAACTCCATGCACGGGCAGAAATCGTGGTGCTGGCCATTCACAACCCGCAGGTCATCCGCCAGAGCTGCAACAAAGCGCTGTGGCTGGAGCGCGGCACCCTGCGCAGCTTTGGCGCGGTAGATACCGTTTTGGCCGACTATGCGCAGCACACGGGGCTGACTGTACTCACTGAATAGGGGTTTCAGAGATACGGGAGCGGGTTTTCTGCGACTTCACTGTAGGCATTTGCTTGCGGCATAGTTCCAGACGGAATCGACGCCGCTGTCGAGCGCGATCAGTGATCTGGCGGTTGATGGGCCAGCCTGTGGGATGAGCAGCGGGAGAGAGTCGGGCTCGGAGGTGGAGACGACACCTCAGTCCAGCAGACTCTTGAGATCCTTGAGCATCAGGAACAGGTGATACGGATCGGTCGGACTGGGCTCGAACTCCCATGATTCGTACCACTGCCGCGCCGCATCATCCTTGGCATGCACCAGCAGGCAACGAATACCGGCGATGTCTGCGGCCTGCGCCGTGCG
>DZDJ01000189.1 GCA_022736715.1 Edaphobacter aggregans | reverse complement strand
CTTAGATTCTGGCGGAGTGGACGGGACTCGAACCCGCGACCCCCGGCGTGACAGGTCTATATACATTTGAACTAGAACCCGCATAAATACTTGCTCTGATAGACTCAAACAAGTCATTAATGGGAATCTAGTGGGAATTCACTATGGCCTACTTCGAGCAGCGCAAGACCGGATGGATGGCGCAGGTCAGGCTACGCGGCATGCCCGCAATCTCGCAAACCTTTGACCTCAAGGCCGACGCCGAAGCCTGGGCGCGTGAGATCGAGCGCGAATTGCAGCGAGGCAATATCGATGCGCTCAGGCAAGATGCGCAGCGCGTGACCATGGCTGCGGTGATTGACAGCTACCTGTCGGGGCCGGTGGCGGCCATGCGCTCTGCAAAGGACATGAAGGCACGACTTGGACGCGTGCGCGAGCACTTCGGAGCCTACGCCCTGGCAAACGTGCGCGGCCCATCGATCAGTGCGTGGCGTGATCACCTGATCGGCGAAGGCCTCGCCCCTCAAACCGTGGTGCATCACATCAACGTGCTGTCCGCTCTGTTCGGATTTGTCGAGAAGGATTTGGGCATCGCCCTCCCGGCTGGCAATCCCTGCCGGTCTGTGCGCAAGCCTGCGCTTGGCAAGGCGCGGGATCGTCGGCTGCGGCCTGGTGAGTTCGATTGCCTGATGCGCGCTGCTGCCCAGTCCCGCTCGGTCGGGCTGGCCAATGTCATCGCACTTTCTGTCGAGACCAGCATGCGTCTAGGCGAAACGCTGAGCCTCGAATGGTCGCGTATCGATCTTGTCAAACGCACCGCGCACCTGGTGGACACCAAGAACGGCGAGAGCCGCACTGTGGCACTTTCCAGCAAAGCGCTTTCAGCGTTGCAGAGTCTGCCACGTCGTCTGGATGGCCGGGTGTTTGGCTGGCACTCCAAAGATTCCTTCGAGAAAACATGGACGCGCTGCAAGGCGCGTGCGCTGGCTGCTTACCAAGCCGATTCTGCCGCATCCGGCATCAAACCAAATCCAGCATTCCTCGCCGATCTACGGTTCCATGATCTGCGGCACGAAGCCACGTCGCGCCTGTTCGAGAAGGGACTGGGCATCATGGAAGTCGCCAGCATGACCGGCCACAAATCACTGTCCATGCTCAAGCGCTACACGCACATTGAGGCGGAAAAACTGGCGCTGAAATTGAGGTAATCTTCGGCACGGACTACGTTCTGACCCAACATGCGCGCGATGCCTTGGCGAAGCGTCAAATTCGCGAAGAGTAGGTGAACGCGGCCATGCGCAGTCCGGCCTGGATCGAGGTCGATGCCATTGATCCCTGCTGGAGCATCGCCTTGCCCCCATCGCCGAGTTTGGCAACCGCGTTTTGCGCGTCATCGTCAACCCGCAAACTGAACCTTGGCGTACTGTCACCGCCTATGTTGATCGCAGGAGAACGGCATGAGACTCAAAGTCGATGAACAGGCCTGTCGTCCTCGTCATCGTCGAGCAGCGCATCCAGGTCGGCGTACAGGTCGCTGTCGTTCTGCTCGTTGTTAGCAAGGTCGATGACGCGGGCCTCGTAGAAGATCGGGACGGTGGTCTTGTCTTCTTGGGAGTCGGCCACGTCGTAGATGTCGACGTAATCTCCGAACACGCCCTGGGTATCTCGGTCTTCTGCCGAAGTCGGCGTTCCCGTCATGCCCATGAAAATGGCCTGCGGGAATGCATCGTGCAGGTGTGTGGCCAAGCCATAACGGGTGATGCCGGCCTTGCTGTCCACCACGGCGGCGCGCGTCAAGGTAGTTGTCGCCTCAGTCATGCAACTTTGTGCTGATGCGTATTCCGGTGAACGTGACCAGTGATTCCGGGAACGTGACCGGCATTGC
>DZDJ01000033.1 GCA_022736715.1 Edaphobacter aggregans | reverse complement strand
GTTGCCGGTGGCGGGGATAGTATGGCTCCAGTGCGGTGGTGCGGCCCGGTTTTCTTGAGGAGTGTGTGATTTCGTGGCAGCTACAGGAAAATTCCTTCGCAGGATAGTTGTGGTGGTGGCGATGCTGGCATTGGGTGGGATGGTGCAGGATGCGGCAGCCGGTGAGCAGGTGATTGCCTATGTGTTTCCGCAGGAGCAGCCGATTTCGCCGGAGGGGATTGCCGCGCAGCAGTTGACGCGCATCAACTACGCCTTTGCCCGCATGCACGATGGCCGGGTGGAACTGGCACATCCGCTGGACGCGGACAATCTGGCGGCGCTGGTGGCGTTGAAGCAGAAGAATCCGCGGCTGACGGTGCTCATTTCCGTTGGCGGCTGGCTGGGGTCGGGTGAGTTTTCTGAGATGGCGGCGACCGCGGAGGGGCGCAGCGCATTTCTCCAGAGCGCGCTGGAGTTGATCGAGCAGCAGCATCTGGATGGCATTGACATCGATTGGGAGTATCCGGGCATGGAGGGTGCGCAGAAGCACTTCCGGCCAGAGGACAAGCAGAACTTTACGCTGCTGCTCCAAGAGCTGCGTGCCGGGTTGGACCGCGAAGGCGCGCGGCTGCATCGTCGGCTGTATTTGTCGATTGCGGCCGGGGTGCAGCCGGAGTATCTGGAGCATACGGAGATGGCCCGCGTGCAGAAGTACGTCGACACGGTGAACCTGATGGCCTACGACTACTACGAGCCGGGCGACCAGAAGATTACCGGCAACCACGCGCCGCTCTATGCCGATCCGGACGATCCGGACGGTTTTTCTGCCGACCGCTCAGTGCAGGCCTTTGAACAGGCTGGTGTGCCGGCACGCAAGCTGGTGCTGGGCGTGCCGTTTTATGGGCACATCTGGGGCAAGGTGCAGGATGTGAACCACGGCCTTTTCCAGCCGGGCAGGCGGGAGGCCGACGGCTTCATCAGCTATGCGCAGATTGCCTCCACGCTGCTGGGCCACGGATACACGCGCTACTGGGATGCGGCCGCAGCGGCGCCGTATCTGTACAACCCGCGGGAACGGATTTTTGTGTCGTATGAAGACCCGGAGTCACTGGCGCGCAAGTGTGAGTATGTGCGCCAGCACCAGTTGGGTGGAGTGATGTTCTGGAGCTACGAGGGCGATCCTTCCGGCACACTGCTGGGTGCGATCCATACACACCTGCCGCAGGCCGGAGAGGCCTACCAGAAGAAGCGGAACAAATAATGCACCAGCGCCAGCACCAGAGCGCCCAGCAGCGCGGAGCCGAAGTTCTTGATGCGGAAGCCGGGAACCAGGCCGCTGGCAATGTACAGGATGATGGCGTTGACCACAAAGTAGAAGAGACCAAGCGTGAGCAGCGTGAGCGGGAAGGTGAGGAAGTGCAGCACCCAGCCCAGCGTTACGTTCAGCAGCCCTACCACCAGCGCCGCCCACAGGGCCGAGCCGATGCCTGCCACTTCAAATCCGGGAACGACGAACGCCACCACGATCAGCGCCAGCGCGGACAGCAGCCATTCAATGAGCAGTCGAATCATAGTTGCGACAGAATAGCCTAAGCAGAGCTGATTGTGCCAGCAATTTCCGCTGGTCGGCAATGGCCGGACTGGCTTCCATACTGGGTCGCAGAAGGGTCATACTAAAAGCTCAACGCGGTCCTGAATTTTTTTGAACTCATACCATGATGCGACTTTTACGAACCAGCTTCCGATTGGCCTGTCTGGTAACAGGACTGGCCCTGCTGCCAGCCTTGCTGCCAGCGCAAAGTGCGCCGTCTACCGGGAAGGCGGTCAGCGCCCCAATTCCGGATATTTCTACGCTGATGCGCGAAGTGGAGGCCAACCAGAAGCAGTTGGAGGTCGAGCGCAAGGACTATACCTATCACGCGCACATCGTGATCCAGAACCTGGACAAGAATGGCAACGTGACCAAAACGGGCACGGAAGACCACAACATTTTTTACGTCAACGGGCAGGAGATCGACCAGCTTCTGCAGCGGAATGGGCAGCCGCTTTCTGCCAGGGACGAAGAAAAGGAGCAGAAGCGCGTCGACAAGCAGATTGCCAAAGCACGCAAGGGCGATGACAAGGACGACCCGAACAAGCAACTGGTGCTGACCATCTCGCGCATGCTGGAGTTGGGCACGGTGTCGAACCCGCGGCGGGTACTGCTGCATGGGCGCAGCACCATTGCGTTCGACTACACGGGCAGTCCCAGGGCGAAGACGCACAACCTGAGCGATGCCGTGATGAAAGATCTGGTGGGCACCATCTGGGTGGATGAAGCAGCCCGGCACATTGTGCGGCTGAAGGCGCATTTTGAGAAGAACTTCCACATAGCCGGCGGGCTGCTGGTGAACGTGCAGAAGAACACGCACTTTGCCTTTGAGCAGGGGCTGGTCAATAACGAGGTCTGGCTGCCGACGCTGGTGGAGATCCACGGCGGGGTCCGCTTTTTGCTGGTGAAGTCACTGAACCAGGATGTCCGCGCGAGCTTTTCCGATTACCGGAAGTTCCAATCGCAGGTGACTATTTTGCCTGGGGTGAAACAGGTGCAGCCATAGACAGGCTGTCCTGCAGGCGATGGCCTTAAAACACAAAGAGGGACAGCCGATGGGCCGCCCCTCTATTGAGATCGTTTGGTCGTTTTACTTACAGAGGCTGCACGTCGGAAGCCTGCCAGCCCTTCGGTCCCTTGACTACATTGAACTGAACTGCCTGGCCTTCCTGAAGGCTTTTGAAGCCATTTGCATTGATTGCAGAGTAGTGTACGAACACATCCTCTCCATTCTGACGGCTGATGAAGCCAAACCCCTTGGCATCGTTAAACCACTTTACTGTTCCCTGTTCCATATTGCTTGTATTCCTTGATGGTGAATTGACGCTGAATCCAAATCGGGGGTTCGGCAGTACTACGTGCAGAATTCCAAATCTGTTTCAAACGATGTCTAAGCGTAGCACAATCACAACTTTGTATGTGGAAAACTTTGCAAAGCCTAAATTTTTCTACGACAGGACGAACAACACTTTCCCAGGACAGTACGCAAAGGGGGGAACCAACCTGTATGCTGAAGGATGAAGAGGTCTACACTTTCTTCAGGAGCTTGCATGTGAGTTCCTGAAAACATATTATTTTCTTCAAGATACAGGAGACTCATGCGATCTGAACACGTTTTTGCTGCGCAGAGCCGGATACTGAACCGCTTTATGCTCTGCCAGGTTACCGCCAAGGCGACCAAGCGTCTGCACGTCACCGCTACCCGCACGGAAGACACTATCAACCGGGTGCTGGTGGACACGGACCTGGGCCGGTTCCTGCATCCTGCGCTTAAAGTCGCTCCTTCTCATCTATAACTCGTCTATAAAAACCGGCTGGCAGTTACAGACGGCGGGCGGAGGCGTGCTCCGGTGGATTGCCGGGCCATAGCCGCCGTCGCCAACCTGCGGCCGCGCTCACTGTAGAATCAAGTAAACAGCGATGAAATGCCCTTACTGCGGCTTTGCACAAGACAAGGTTGTTGACTCACGCGAGAGCAAAGAGGCGGACTCGATCCGCCGTCGGCGCGAGTGTGAGCGTTGCAACAAGCGTTTTACCACCTACGAACGCATCGATGAAATCCCCTATATGGTCGTCAAAAAAGATGGCCGCCGCGAGAAGTTTGAGCGGCAGAAGGTGCTCAGCGGCCTGCTGCGCGCCTGCGAAAAACGTCCGGTTTCGGCGTCGAAGCTGGAAAGCATTGTTGATGATACGGAAAGCTTCATCATCGACTCGCCGGAGCGCGAGCGCACCACCAGCGAGGTTGGGGAGTTGATCATGCACCGGCTGAAGGAGATCGATACGGTCGCCTACATCCGGTTTGCCTCGGTCTACCGCGACTTCAAGGACGTCAGCGAGTTCAAGGCGGAGCTGGAAGAACTGCTGGGTGGCCGTGATTCGCGCCGCAAGAAGTAGTTTCGCCCTGCGCCGCGCACCATACCGCGCTGCAAATGCAATGGTTCCTGGCGGGAGCACATTGTGGCAGCCATCAAGACTTATTTTTTCTGAATTTTATAGAAATCTATTTTTATGAGAGGAACAACATGAGCAGAACGCACAAGATTACTTTGATTCCCGGCGACGGCATCGGGCCGGAGGTTTCCAATGCCGTGGTTCGCATTCTGGAGGCTGCCGGAGCCGCAACCGGGGTTGCATTTGACTGGGAGCGTTCTGCTGCCGGGGCGGAAGCCTATGAGAAGTATGGGGAGTACATTCCCAAGGAGCTGTACGCCTCCATCGAGCGCAACCGCGTTGCGCTGAAAGGCCCGGTGACGACCCCGATCGGCGGCGGCTTCAAGTCCATCAATGTCACGCTGCGCAAAAAGTTCGACCTGTTTGCCAACTTCCGTCCCATCAGGAACCTGCCTGGTCTGGAGACGCATTATCCTGGGGTGGACCTGATCATTGTCCGCGAAAATACTGAAGGCTCGTATGTCGGTCTGGAGTTTGAAGTGGTTCCGGGCGTGGTGCAGTCGATCAAGGTGATTACAGAAAAGGCCTCCACGCGCATCTCGGAGTTTGCGTTTGAGTATTCGCGCAAGATGGGCCGCAAAAAGGTGAACACGGTGCACAAGGCCAACATCATGAAGATGTCGGACGGTCTGTTTCTGGACTGCTCGCGCAAGGTGGCGGCCCGGTATCCGGAGATTGGCTACAGCGAGACCATCATCGACAACACCTGCATGCAGTTGGTCACCAATCCGTACCAGTTCGACGTGCTGCTGATGGAAAATCTGTACGGCGACATTATCAGCGATCTCTGCGCGGCCTTTGTGGGTGGCCTGGGGCTGGTTCCCGGAGCCAACCTCGGCACGGAGTGCGCAATTTTCGAGGCGGTGCATGGTTCCGCGCCGGACATCGCGGGCAAGGACCTGGCGAATCCCACGGCGCTGTTACAATCGGCTGTCCTGATGTTGCACCACATCAACGAGTCGGAAACGGCAGACCGGGTGCAGCAGGCGCTGGAAAACGTCTATCAGGAAGGCAAGACACTGACGAAGGACGTAGGCGGCAACAGCGGCACGATGGCCTTTGCCGATGCTGTGGTGGCGGCGATGGAAACGCCGGTTACGGCCTAGTCCGGACCGTATTTCCAGGGAAGTGAGTCAGCACCAGAGGCTGCGGCCTCTGGTGCTGCACATGCGCAATCTTCTGGTGCGGGGTTGGCGCCTCGCAGCAATTCAATTTATTTACTGCCAAACCAGACCCAAGGGGAGACCATGTCGAGAATCCAATCTGCTTCTGTGTGGATGATGGCTGTCAGCCTGTTATTTGCCAGCACCGGCTGCAAAAAAGCTGCAACTACGTCGCCCAGCCAGCACATTAACTTCTCGCAGATTGATCCGGCAACGGCGGGCACAGTGAGCGGCACCATCAGTTGGAAGGGCAAAGCGCCGGAGCGTCTGAAGATCGACATGAGCCAGGACCCCGCCTGCAGCATGAGCGGCGGAGACAACTACGCCGAGCAGTTTATGGTGCACGATGGCAAGCTGGCCAATGTTTTCCTGTATGTCAAGGATGGCCTGGGTAACAAAGTGTACGCAGCGCCCACGGTTCCTGTCGTGCTGGACCAGAAGGGCTGCCGCTATGTTCCGCATGTGCTGGGAGTGATGGTGGGGCAGCAGGTGGAGTTCCGCAACAGCGACCCCACGATGCACAACATCCACATGGAGCCGACGATCGCTGGCAATTCCCTGGTGGATATTTCACAGCCGCCGATGGGGGGTACCGAGCGCCATGCCTTTGCCAGGCCGGAACTGATGATTCCCGTGCGCTGCAACAACCATCCGTGGATGAATGCCTTTGTCAACGTAGCGTCGAATCCCTTCTATGCCGTCAGCGATGGCAGTGGACACTTTGAGATTCAGGGCCTGCCGCCGGGAACATATACCATTGGCGCCGTGCAGGAGAAGCTGGGCGGGCAGACGATGACCGTCACCGTGAAGAGCCACGAGGACGTGACGGCGAATTTTACCTTTGCAATGAAATAAGCGGTTTTATTGTAAGCAATGCACAAGCGGCGCTGCCTACAGGCAGCGCCGCTTTGCATGTAACTGCTTTTGATCAGCCTTCCAGAAAAGCCACGGACTGCACGGAGGCGACTTCAAAGCGCTTGCGGCAGCGGATATTTTTGCAGGCCACCATATCGTCGCGGCGCACCATGTAGCTTTGCGCCTTGGCAAAGCGGGCCCGGTCGCGCTCGTCGGCGTTGCGGGGCAGTTGGGCCTTTTTGCGGCGAACGAGCCAGCCCAGCTGGTATTCGTCGGCTTTGCCGCAGTGCGGGCAGGTCAAGGTATGTGTGCGTTGTTCGGCGCGTTCGTCAAAAAAATCGCGTTCTTCCATCATGGCCCCCTGCGTGTTGGCTTTGCTGTTGTGGAACACAGACAACCAACGAAAAGTATTGCATACTCAGGGCAGCAAAATCGTACCCGTTCAGGTACCGCAGGAGCAAATGCCATGGCGAAAGGACGAAAGAAGGTCTTTTCTAAAATCAGGGCCGTAAAGGCCAACGCACGCGAGCGGATCGGTTCGCCGCCGCCGGAGCGCGTGTTGCCGGATGAAAAGAGGAAAACAGCCGATAAACCAAAACATAAGCCAACGCTGGGCGAAATTCTGAGCACGGAATAGCCCGCAGCGCTTACACTTGCGGCGGTGCTGCATTCTGCCGCGGGCAGAATGAACCAAGGAGGAAGTTATGGCGATTGATCCATCAATGGTGACCACGGCGCTGGAGCTGCCCGGTTACCGGATTGTGCGCAACTATGGCGTGGTGCGCGGCATTATTGTGCGTTCGCGCTCTGTTTTTGGAACGCTGGGGGCCAGTTTGCAGACGCTGGTGGGCGGCAACATCACGCTGCTGAGCAACCTGTGCGAAAAGACGCGCAGTGACGCCTTTGCCATGATGATGCAGCACGCCGAAGAGCAGGGGGCCAACGCCATCCTCTGCGCCCGTTACGACGCCAATGAGCTGATGCAGGGCGTGACCGAGGTTCTGGCCTACGGAACGGCCGTGCAGGTGGAAAAAATCTAGCGATGGAGCAGCGGCTGGTTGTTTTGGTTGCCGCTCCGGGGTGTTTAAGCCAACCAGAGAGACAACGGGTGCCGGAGAAAGGACGAAGGAGTGTTCGTTGCACAGCCTGGCCGCATCGAGGTCAGCACCGGGCGCTTATTTGCGTGGCAGTCCGCAGGCACAGAAGAGCCGGTAGCTGATGCCGGTGCTGAAGCCATAGGGATGCAGGTTGCCGTAGGTGAACTGCGGCCAGTCCTGAAACTCCACGTCAATCAGCCGCACGCGCCAGCGATGTCCGGCGTGCCAATCCAGCCCGCCTCCGGGTGCAATTACGAAATAATTGCCGGACGCGTAGTTGTAGGGGAAGTTGAAGTGGCCCTGCCCGGCCAGCACCTTCACGTAGGGCTCCAGCCGCCAGTAGCCGTAGGATACGCGAGGCCCGGCCAGCCAGGTGGTCTCGTTGGTATTGGCAAATTGGTTCAGCCGCAGCCAGCGCGCTTCGCCTTCAATACCAATGTGCTGCGTCAGGTTGAGATCCGCAAAAACACCGGTGCCGCCCAGCCAGCGCTTGCCGTAGTCCATTTGATACTGCGAGAATGTGCCGCCAATGGCAAGGCTGCTACCCGGGCCGACGGCTGCGGGCGAGGCCTGCGCATGGCAGCACTGCGTGGCCCAGGTTCCCAGCGCCAGCAGGCAAAGACTCAGAAGAAGGGTCCTCATTTGCTTCACTGCGTCACCTTCAGCGTGAGGGCTGCGGACTGGGACACTCCGGTTTTGGTGCCAACGGCCGTTACCTGCAATAGATAGGTTCCGGGGGGCGCGCCATTCACCTTGATGGTGCCGCAGCCGGAGAGCGCAATCGAACCGCAGAAGAGCAGCACCAGCAGCAGGCCGCCCAGCGTTTGCCGGAGCGTTCTGGAGCGGCGCAGCAGAAGGCCGGTGAGCAGAATGCCCGGTACAAAGGCAAACACAATGCCGTTGCCTGGCGCGGGATCGTTATGCGCGGTGCCGCCAGCCGTCAGCGGGGAGCCGCTGTCGACCGTGAGCAGGACGCTCTGCGTGCCGTTGGCGGCCAGATCGACCGGGTCCTGCGAAAAGGTGCAGGTGATGCCTGCCGGCAGGCCAGCGCAGCCCAGCGAGAGCGTGTCCGTAAAGTTCTGTAGCGAGGCCAGTGTGAGCTTCACCTGGGTGTACTGCTTGCTCTGCACGGTAACAGCAGAGCTGCTCAGGTTCAGCGTGAACGCCGTGGCCTGGCCCACGGCAACCGGGGCAGCCCCGGAGGTGGAGCCTGCGTAGACGCCATCGCCCTGGTAGATGGCCACCACGTTGTAGTTGCCAACACCGGGCGTCAAGCTGTATGTGGCCACGCCATTGGCGTCCAGCGTGCCGCTGCCCAGCGTGGTGCTGCCGGAGCTGAAGACGACTGTGCCGGTCGGCATCACCGGCCCGGTCCCCTGCACGACAGAAATCAGCGTCAGTTGCTGGTTGCTGGCAAGGGACGCGGAGGAGACGGACAGGCTGCTGGTGGTTGGCCGCAGTTGCACTGCTTCCGTCAGTGCGGCGGAACTGCTGGTCAGGTCCTGCGTGTCGCCACCGTAGACGGCCACCAGCGGGTGCTGCCCTGCGCTGAGCGAGGGGACGGTGATGGTGGCCTTGCCGCTGGCCAGCGTGGCTGTGCCAATCTGGGTGGCGCCGTCTTTTAACACTACGGCGCCGGTGGGCGTAATGCTGGTGCCGCTGCTGACGGTGATGGTGAAGGTGACCGGCACCAGCGTCTGCACGGAGCTGGCGTTGGCGGAGAGCAGCGTGGTGGTCGGCGCCTGGCTTACCACCTGGCTGACGGTGTTGGAGGTAGCGGCAGAGTCGTTGACGTTTCCGGCATAGACGGCGGTGATGCCATGCGTGCCCACCGCCAGGGCGGCAGTGGTGTAGCTGGCCATGCCGCTGCTGTTCAGCGTCATGGCGCTGCTGATCGCTTTGCCGTTGTCTGCAAAAACGACACTGCCTGCCGGTGTGCCGCCGTTGCTGGTGAGCGTGGCGGTAAAGGTGACTGGCTTGCCCGCTGTGGACGGGCTGCCGCTGGTGGTCAGCGCCGCCGCCGCAGTGGCCTGCTGCACCGTAATGACGACCGGAGCCGAGGAGCTGCCCGCGTAGTTGGTGTTACCACTGAAGGTGGCGAGGATGCTGTGCGTGCCGACGCTCAGCGTGTTGGTGGTCCAGACGACAACGCCCGAAGCCGTGACCGGCAGTATTTGCAGCGCGGTGCTGCCTTGCGAAAAGGTGACCGTGCCCGAGATGCCGCCGTTGCTGGATGTCGGCGTCACCGTGGCCGTAAAGGTGACGGTCGCGCCAGCATTGGACGTGCTGGGGCTGGCGGCCAGCGTAGTGCTGCTGGTGGCTGAAGGCGATACCGTCTGCGTCAGTACCGGCGACGTGCTGCCAGCGGAGGTGGCGTCCCCCGCGTAGACGCCTTTGATGGTGTGCGTGCCGACGGTCAGGGCGGAGGTGCTGAAGGTGGCAATGCCGCTGGCGTTCAGGCCGCCATTGCGCAGGGCAGTGTTGCCATCGTAGAAGGTGATGTTGCCGGTTGGCGTGCCACCGGCGGCATCCACCAGCGTAGCAGTAAAGGTGACTGCCTGTCCGGACTGGGAGGGATTCAGATTAGAACTGATGCTCAGGCTGGTGGCATCCTGGACAACCTGCTTAAAGACGGGGGCCGAGGTGCTGGTGTTGTCATACGTATCGCCCGCAAAGACGGCCGTAATCGAGTGCGTTCCCGCCGTGAGCGTAGCAGTGGTCAGCGTGTACACAGAGGTATACGGAGAGACCGCGGTGGAGCTTTGCAGCGTCGCCGTTCCCAGCAGCGTGCCCCCATTGTCATAGAACTTCACGGTGCCGGTCGGCGCGTGCATTCCAGGAGGCGTAACAACGACTGTTGCCGTCAGCGTGATGGCGCTGTTGGTGGCGGAAGTTGACTTGCTGGAGGCGACGGTGGTGGTGGTGGGATCCAGCGCTGTGGCCGGCCCGCTCAGCGCAATCACGTCCGGTGTATTCACTGCATCGGAGGCAATGCTGATACTGCCGGAGACCGGGTTGCCGGTCGTGGTTGGCGCGAAATCCGCACCCAGAATGCAGGCATTGCCGGGGCCGGCCGTCGTGAGCGGAGTGACCGTGCTGCAGGTAGTTTTTCCGGCATCCACCTGTGCATTCGTGGTCTGGTAGCCGCTGATGTTGAGGCTGGCCGTGCCGTCGTTTTCAAAGAGCGCCAGTTGCGGGCTGGACACGTTGCCTTCGCGGATGGCGGCATAAGCGAAGCTGGTGGTGTTGCTGCTGACCTTGCGGATGTAGCCATCTGTGTAATCGGCAATGTAGAGGTTGCCATTGCCATCCTGTGCCAGCGCATACGGAGCATAAAGTCCAGCCACTGTGGCAGTGCTGTGGTCACCATTCGAAGTAGAAGCTCCATTGCCGGCAATGGTGGAGATGATGCCGTTCGTCACTTTGCGGACGCGGTTGTTGGTGCTGTCGGCAATGTAGAGGTTGCCTGCGGGATCAATGGCGATGCCCACCGGCTTGTTCAGTTTGGCGGCAGTGGCCTGTGCTCCGGGAGCAGAGGTGTTGATGTTCGCATCATCCGATGCGGTGTAGCCTGCTGTGCCGTTACCTGCAACGGTGGTGATGATGCCGGTAGTGGCGTTCACTTCCCGGATGCGGTTGTTGCTGGTATCAGCAATGTAGAAATCGCCAGTGGTGGCAACGGCCACGCCCAGGGGATTGTTGAGCTCCGCCGCAGTGGCCAGTCCGCCGTCGCCGCTGAAGTCCGCTGTGCCATTTCCAGCAACGGTGGTGATGATGCCGGTAGTGGCGTTCACTTCCCGGATGCAGTTGTTGAGGCTGTCCGCAATGTAGAGGTTGCCGTTGTTGTCCAGGGCAATGCCTTCCGGCGTGTTGAGTTCGGCGGAGGTTGCGGCGCCGCCATCTCCTGTATAACCGGGATTACCGATAACGCCTGCGACCGTGGTGATGATGCCGGTGACAGCATCCACCCGGCGGATGACGTGGATGTTGCTGTCGGCAATGTAGAGATTGCCAGCGCCATCAATTGCCAGCCCTGCCGGAAAATTCAGATTGGCGCTCGTGGCAAGGCCGCCATCGCCGGTGATGCCTGCATTGCCATCGCCAGCTACGGTGGTGATGATGCCGGTGGTGGCGTTCACTTCGCGGATGCGGTTATGAACACTGTCAGCAATGTAGAGGTTGCCTGCGGCATCCACCACTACGCTGAATGGCAGAAGAAGGCTGGCGTTGGTGGCCTGGATGCTGTCTCCGTTATAGAGCCGGGTCCCATCGCCCGCGACGGTGGTGATGATGCCGGGGACCAGCATGCCCATGGGGCCGGTGGCGGTGGCATTCACAAAGGCAGTTCCCAGTACGTTATTGCTGCCATCCAGCAGAACCACAGCGCCGTGGCGCACGCCCGGAGCTTTGGGGGCGAAGGTGATGGTCTCACTACATGTGCCGCCCACTGTGAAGGAAAATCCGCTGCAGGCGCCGCTAACGTCGGCGTAGTCCAGACCGGTGATGCCTTCCGTCACTACGCGGACGGCGCTGACGGTGCCAGCCTGCTGGAAGGTCACCGTAACGGAGATGGAGGTAGGAGCAGGCGAATTCAGGTCCGTGCTGCCGGGCACATTGTAGGTGGTTTGTGCCTGCACGGCAGGTGCGGCCACAGTACACAGCAGGGCGGCCAGCGGCAACGCCGTCCATCGCAGCACAGCACGATACAGCAAAGCGCGTGACAGCAAAGCAATTTTCGGCAGAAGCCGGGCGGAAGCACAGGGGGAAGTCGAATTCAGACGCACGATTAAACCAACCATTGAGGGAGTTTTGGCTGGTCACCACACACGTCTTCCATGGCAGGACCAGGTCGAACCGAAGCACAGCAGATCAGAAAACAAGTGCCAGGGTGATGGGGGAGCGGGCAGGAACGAACCACCACGTTGCAGAAATCCGATCGGCAGACCTGTTGGCTGCCTTTCAGTCACAATTCATGTTGAAGCTGAGTTTCAGCGACCAAAGTAACACAAAATCGCCTTTGGGCGACAATCAGTACTGCGAATGGATGCAGAAAAGTGCTGTGTCTAAACCACCACACGGTCGTCGTGGCTGGGTGGCTGGCTGGTTATGGTAAATCGCGTATCGGCAGTACCGCGGTTGCTGGCCTGGTGTGGTTCTCCGGGGAGAACTTCTATGCCTTGATGTGCTTGCAGCACAAACCGCTGCTGGCCGACTTCCATCGTCAGCGCGCCTTCCAGCACAAAGAAGAACTGGCGCGATCTGTGGTGAAAATGCCGCACCTCGCTGGCGCCGGGCAGCATGCGTTCCAGAATAATACTCAATTCCGGAGTCTTCACCAGGTGCCAGCCGTCGCAGTTGGCGCCCCATGCGTAGTGTTCGGCGCGGGAGGCGTCGGTTGGCGCAGTGCTCATAGTGGGATGTTCCCGTGCTTTTTTGGCGGATTTTTGTCGCGCTTGCCTTGCAGCATGTCGAGCGCCGTATTCAGGCGGCGGCGGGTTTCGCTGGGCTGGATGACGGCATCCACATAGCCGCGCTCGGCGGCCACATAGGGATTGGCAAAGCGCTCGCGGAACTCTTCGACCTTCTCTTTGCGGGCATCGGCCAGGATGGCCAGCTTTTCTTCCTCGGTAAAGGCCTTGCCCTGCGGCCACACGGCCTGTGCCTGCTTCAGCACCTTGTCCAGCTCGCGTTTGTAGACAATGTTCACCGCGCCCTCCGGACCCATTACGGCAATCTCTGCCGTGGGCCAGGCCAGGTTCACGTCGGTGCGGATGTGCTTGGAGCTCATCACGCAGTAAGCGCCGCCGTAGGCCTTGCGCGTGATGACGGTCAGCTTGGGCACGGTGGCCTCGGCAAAGGCGTAGAGCAGCTTGGCCCCGTGGCGGATGATGCCGCCATGCTCCTGCTGCGTGCCGGGCAGAAAGCCAGGGACATCCTCAAACGTGATCAGCGGAAGGTTGAAGGCATCGCAGAAGCGGACGAAGCGCGCGCCCTTCACGCTGGCGTTGATGTCCAGCACGCCGGCCAGATAGGCAGGCTGATTGGCCACAATGCCCACCGGGCGGCCATTCATGCGCGCAAAGCCGACGACAATGTTCTTTGCGAAGTGCTCCTGCACCTCAAAGAAGTAGCCGTCATCGACGACATGCCCGATGACGTCCTTCATCTCATACGGCTGGTTGCTCTCGGCCGGAATGATCGTGTCCAGCTCTTTGCTGGCGCGGTCGGCGGGGTCTGTGCAGGGCTTGCGCGGCGGATCGTCGAGATTGTTGGACGGCAGAAAACTGAGCAACTCGCGCACCATGGCCAGACACTCGGCATCATCGTGCGCCATAAAGTGGGCCACGCCGCTGGTTTCGTTGTGCGTCAGCGCGCCGCCCAGAGCGTCCTTGGTCACGTCCTCGTGCGTCACGGTCTTGATGACGTCCGGCCCGGTCACGAACATGTAGCTGGTCTTCGCGGTCATCAGGGTAAAGTCCGTAATGGCGGGTGAGTAGACCGCGCCGCCGGCGCAGGGGCCAAGAATGGCGGAGATCTGCGGCACTACGCCGGAAGCCAGCGTGTTGCGCAGAAAGATGTCCGCATAGCCAGCCAGCGAGACCACGCCTTCCTGAATGCGCGCGCCGCCGGAGTCGTTCAGCCCGATGATGGGCGCGCCGACGCGCATGGCCGTGTCCATCAACTTGACGATCTTGGCCGCATTGGTTTCTGAAAGCGAGCCGCCGAAGACGGTGAAGTCCTGCGCGAAGACGAAGACCACGCGCCCCTCGATGCGGCCATAGCCGGTGACAAAGCCATCGCCGGGATACCGCTGCGCCTCCATGCCGAAATCGGTGCAGCGATGGGTGACGAACTTGTCCGTCTCCTCAAAGGTGCCCTCATCGAGCAGAAAAGCAATGCGCTCGCGGACAGACAGCTTGCCTTCGCGGTGCTGCCGCTCCCGCCGCTCGGCGCCGCCGCCTTCTTCGGCCGCGGTGTTCCGGTGGGCCAGTTCCTTCAGCTTGTTATGTTCTGCCATAAGAAAGCGATTTTAGCAGTCTGGCGGTGAGTTTATCTTGTCGCAGGGATGTTTACGGTTGCTGAATCCGCTTGAGGAACTCCGCCTGAAGCGCTGGTGCAATACGGAACGTGGTCTGCTCCATTAGCCGTTGATAGGCTGCTTCTACATCGATGAGTTTCTTCTCTGCGGCAGCAAGTAATACTCCCAGCGTCCCGGTAGTAGCGATGCCGCGGCGTCTGGCCTCGATACGGCCCTGATGTTCGTCGATCAGCAGCAGATCCGCGTGTTGTTCCTGAGCCAGTTGGATTGCTTCGCGCTCTCCATAATCGAGGAAGGCAAGGGACGCATCAAGTGTCGAATGGATCGATTGGATTTCCAGCCAACCTGGAACCTGCTTCAACCAATGTTGGACAGGCGCAGGTGCATGAGGATGACTGAGTTCTTCCATCACTGCCACAGGGACGTGGACGTGCGTGTAGAGCCGTGGCAGCAGGGAATCACAATCGATCTGGATCAGATAATTCAGCGGAGAGGTGTCCGCAATCACGATCATGCAGCAGGCTTGTCCTTGGAGCGCATCTGGCGCAAAGTTTCTTCGTCCTGCTTGAAGTCTTCTACGTCGTAGGCGTGGTCGTAAATGTTGTGGCTCTTGAGAAAGCCCTCAAACTCAAAGCGGGACATATCGAGCAACCTACTGGCCTGATAGTGCGAAAGCGCACCTGTCCGGTAGCCCTCGATCACAAGGGCCTCCAGTGCCTCGCGCCCGGGGTCCGAGTGCTCAGTTAGGTCATCCGGTAATTGGACAGTGATCCGCATAGGTACAAAATATCACTTTAATCCTTTTCTCCCCTCACTAAATCAGGGTGCCCTAACCTGCACCCGGACCCTGCACCCAGACCCAGTTCCAGGACCCTGTTCCCGGAGCATGGTTTTCTGCCTTGCTGGTGGTGGGAGCGGCACACCACCGCGTGGGAGAACTGAGATCGCCTTATACTCAGCAGAATGCCGTTTAGGCAAATAAAAAGCGAATATAATGCTTTTGTATTCGCATGTCCGCTGCTGCCCAATCCGACTTCTTCAGCTTTCTGCACATTGACCTGAACAGCTTCTTTGCGTCGGTGGAGCAGCAGTTGCACCCGGAGTATCGCAACCGGCCGCTGGCCGTGGTGCCGGTGATGACGGACACCACCTGCTGCATTGCCGCCAGTTATGAGGCGAAGGCGCTCGGCATCAAGACGGGCACGCAGGTGGGCGAGGCCAAACGCATCTGCCCGGAGATTGTGCTGATCGAAGGCAACCACGGCGAGTACACCGAATACAGCAACAAAATTGCCGAGGCGGTGGAGCTGTGCTGTCCGGTGGCGCACAAGCCTTCGATTGACGAAGTGGTGTGCCAGTTGATGGGGCGCGAGTGCGAGCCGGCGAATGCGCGGCGCATTGCGCTCGACATCAAGCAGAGCATTTACAAACATGCGGGCGAGGCGCTGCGCTGCTCGATTGGCATGGCGCCGAACCGCTATCTGGCGAAGATTGCCAGCGATATGCAGAAGCCGGATGGGTTGATCGGGCTGCTGCCGTCGCAGTTGCCGCGGTCGATTGCGCATCTGGAGCTGCGCGACCTGCCGGGCGTGGGTGCGCGGACGGAAAAGCGGCTGAACGCGAAAGGCGTCCACACCATGCCGCAGTTGCTGGCGCTGGACCGCACGCAGATGCACGCGTTGTGGAACTCGGTGTGGGGCGACCGGCTGTACCACTGGCTGCGCGGGGCGGATACGGGCGACGACGGCGCTCCGGTGCCGAGCAGCGAGATTCAGAAGTCGCTGGGGCACTCGCATGTGTTGTCACCGGAGCTGCGCAACGTAGAGGGCGCATGGGCGGTGGCGCACAAGCTGCTCCACAAGGCGGCCATGCGGCTGCGGATGGAGAAGTTCTGGGCGGGCAGCTTGTCGTTGACCATGCGCTATGCGTTGACGAAGCAGCAGGCCGGGCAGGTGAAGAGCAGGCAACATTTTTCCGGCGTCAACCATTCTGGCTGGGGCATGGAGGCGCGCTTTGCCGAGTGCCAGGACACGCTGACGCTGCTGGAGGCGCTGCGCGGCATGTGGGTGCAGCGTCCGCAGGGCGGGCTGTTTCAGAGGCCGTTTTTTGTGGGCATAACGCTGGGCAGGCTGGTGCCGGAGAGCGAGCATCAGGATTCGCTCTTTGCCGACCCGGAGCATCGCGCAGAGCTTTCGGCCACGATGGACAAGCTCAATCTGAAATACGGCCACACCACGCTGCACTTTGCCGGAATGCTGCCAGCGCGCAGTTCTGCGCCGACGCGCATCGCGTTCACGCAGATTCCGGTGCAGTATGGCGTGGACTATATGTGACCGGCGCCGATGCCGTACTCTGCTTGAAGTATGTTTGATGCGATTTTTTCTCCGTGACAGATTCTGTGCTTTCTGAAAACCAGTTTCGAGCAGAGCCGTTCTGCGCGGCCACTTCCTATCGCGGACGCATTGCCCCTTCTCCCAGCGGACTGCTGCATTTGGGGCATGCGCGCACCTTCTGGATTGCCTTTCAACGAGCCAAAGCTGCAAACGGCACGCTGCTGCTGCGCAACGAGGACCTGGATCCGCAGCGGTCGAAGCCGGAGTTTGTGCGTGCGATGGTGGAGGATCTGCGCTGGCTTGGCATCGCGTGGCAGGAGGGCCTGCAGCTTGACGCGCAGGGGCAGTTGGCTGAGGTGGGCGCTTTTGGGCCGTATACGCAGAGTGCGCGGCGCGGTTTTTATCTGGATGCGTGGCGCAGGCTGCTTGCGGGTGGATTTCTGTATCCCTGCATCTGCTCGCGGAAGGATCTGGCGCGGATGGCGCAGGCTCCGCATGAAGGCACGCAGGCGGATGTGGACGATGAGCCGGTGTATCCGGGGACGTGCCGCAATCGAAATGTAACAGAGGATGTGACACATCCGGCAGGACAGTCCTGGCGGTTCCGCGTGCCGGATGGGGAAGAGATTTGTTTCACCGATCTGCATCTGGGACCGCAGCGGTTTGTGGCGGGCAGGGACTTCGGAGATTTTTTGGTGTGGCGGCGTGACGACGTGCCGTCGTATCAACTGGCCTGCGCAGTGGATGATGCGGCAATGCAGGTGACGGAAGTGGTGCGCGGGCGCGATCTGCTGAAGTCCACCGCACGGCAGATGCTGTTGCAGCGAGCACTGGGGCTGGCTGCGCCGCAGTATTTCCATTGCGACCTGGTGCTGGATGCGGAAGGCCAGCGGCTGGCCAAGCGGCAGGATGCTTTGAGTCTGCGCGCATTGCGCGAGCGCGGCGTTGCGCCGCAGGAGCTGGTGCAGGGTTTCTGAGGAAGTTTCATGGATTTTTGTTGGTTGAGTCATGGCGGCGTGGTAAGAATCCTGAAAGGCCGGTTCCCGTTGCAGAAGCCAGGCCGCGCAACAGGATTTGATTTCAGGGGGTGTTCTTTGCAGAATCAGAAGGTGAGCAGCCGACGAGGGATGGGTGCGTGTTTCCTGGTGGTGGCGCTGTTGGCTGCCACGGCTCTGCCGGCGGCGCTGGCGCAGAAGGCAACACCGGCTCCGGTGCCGGTGATTGCGGTGGATCATGGGCCGAATGCGCCGGCGCAGATGGGCAAGCATTATGTCGTGCTGGTGTCGCTCGATGGCTTTCGCTACGACTACCCGCGGAAGTATGGCGCAACGCATCTGCTGGCGATTGGCGCCGCAGGGGCCAGCGCACCGCAGGGCATGATTCCATCGTATCCCTCGCTCACCTTCCCGAACCATCTGGCGATTGTGACCGGCTTGTATCCGGAGCACCACGGCATTGTGGCCAACAGTTTTTACGATCCGGCGCGCAAGCAGTACTACAAAATTTCTGATCCCAAGGCTGTGCGCGATGGCAGCTGGTATGGCGGCACACCGCTGTGGGTGCTGGCGGAGCAGCAGGGCATGCGGTCGGCCTGTTTCTTCTGGCCGGGGTCGGAGGCGGCAATCGATGGTGTGCGGCCGAGCTATTATCTGCATTACACCAACGACGTTCCCGTTGCCCAGCGCATCGACGATGTGATTGGCTGGCTGCAGCTGCCGCCGGCGCAGCGCCCACACTTCATCACGCTTTACTATCCTGACGTGGACCACAATGGTCATGAGTATGGCCCGGACTCGCCGCAGACGAAGCAGGCCGTGCACTATGTGGACCAGCAGATGGGCCGGTTGGAAGCGCGGTTGAAGGCGCTGCATCTGCCGGTTGACCTGATCATCATTGCCGATCACGGCATGCAGAAGCTGAGCGGCAACTGGGTCACGCTGGACCAGTATGCCGATCTGAGCCACTTCCATACCGATGGCCCGCTGCTGTATCCGGATTCGGAGGCGGATGCGCAAAAGGCATACGAGCAGTTCAGCGCGGCGATCAAAAGTGGCAAGGTGACGACCTTCCGTGTCTATCGCCGTATCAATGCTCCGGCGCATCTGCATTATTGGGACAACCCGCGCGAGGGCGACCCGATTGTTGTGCCGACGGGGCCATATCTGGTCCGTGCGCATGCTTTCGGCAAGCCGGGAGAGGACCGTCTGCCGGAGGTGGGAGCCCATGGGTTCGATCCGCGCACGATGAAGACGATGCGCGCGATCTTTTTTGCCGAAGGGCCGGACATTCGCAGAGGCGTTCAGTTGAAGCCGTTTGCCAATGTGGATGTTTACCCGCTGATTGCCCACATTCTGGGGCTCACCACGCCGCCTGTCGACGGAAAGCTGAATGCGCTGCGGCCTGTGCTGGTAAAAACAGGGAAGCAGGCAGCAACACAACCGGCAGCAGGAAATTGACACCTTAATTGTCGGCTTCGCGCAGCGCCGCAGTTTCACTGCTGGTGCTGCGATGCGGCTCTGTCAGCGTGGCCGACTCCTCCATTTTGCCGAAGATCATCTTGCCGCTGGCTGTCTGCAGCACGCTGGTGACGCTGACCTCTACGCTGCGGCCAATCATCTTGCGTGCGTGATCCACCACCACCATGGTGCCGTCATCCAGATAGCCCACGCCCTGGTTGGGCTCCTTGCCCTCTTTCAGGATGAAGATGTGCATCTTCTCGCCGGGCAGCACTACGGGCTTCAGCGCGTTGGCCAGGTCGTTGATGTTGAGCACGGCAACGCCATGCAGTTGCGCCACCTTGTTCAGGTTGAAGTCGTTGGTCACCACCGGCGCATCGTACTTCTTGCCCAGTTCCACCAGCTTCATGTCCACGGCGCGCGAGCCTGGGGCATCTTCGTCCAGAATCTGAATGTTGATGGCGGTGCTCTGCTGCATCCGCTGCAGCACGTCCAGTCCGCGGCGGCCGCGCTGGCGTTTGGAGCCGTCGGACGAGTCGGCGACCATTTGCAGCTCTGTCAGCACAAAGGTGGGCACGGCCAGCGGCCCGTCCAGAAAACCGGTCTCGGCCATGTCGGCAATGCGCCCGTCAATGATCGCGCTGGTGTCGAGCAGCTTCATGGCGCGCCTGGCCGGGCGTTCGGAGTGGAACAGGTCGCCCAGCGCGGCCAGGTTCAGCAGGTCGCCTTTGCTGGTGCCCACCACCAGGCCAACGTAGGTCATCAGCATCAGGATGAAGAGCTGGAGCCAGCTTTGCGTGCCGCCGGAGGGCAGGCTGTCGCGCAGCACCAGGCTGAACAGGAAGGCCCCGAAGATGCCCAGCACGCTGCCAAAGACCGCGCCAAAGAGCCGCCGCAGGCTCAGCGCGCGCACGCGCAGCTCAAAGACGATGACGGCTGCCGAGCACACCAGGCCCAGCGCTCCGGCACTCCAGTGGTCCAAGCCAAAGGGCCGCAGCAGAAAACAGGCGAAGGTAAGAACCAGAGTAAAGAGAACGCGTATCAGCTTGAGATCCATACCGCATATAACTCCGGAAGAAATCAGGATGCGGCAGAGGAAACGCTGCCGGACCGTTTAAAAATCAACCGGAGTATACGCCAACCGGTGCGGAATGTATTGCTGGAATTCGCAGTTATAGCGGTTTTCCGGTTGGTGTCGAGGGAACGGGGCGCCCTGCAATGGCTTTTTCCTCAGGAAAAGGCCATCCTGCACGTTCCTGGAAACTCCACGAAAAGGGAACTTCACGGAAACTGGAGAACCGCTCTGAAAGCAAACGGCGCGCTTTTCCGGGCGCGCCGCAGCAATTGGTGGAACAGGATTCAGTATTTCGGCAGAGAAGAGTCCACCTTATCGGCCCAGGCCAGAATGCCGCCTGCCAGATTCTGCACCTTCTGGAAGCCGGCCTGTTTCAGGAACTCCGCCGCGCGCTGGCTGCGGGCGCCGGACTTGCAGTGAACCACGATTTCGCGGCCGCGGTGGGCTTCCAGCTCGGCAATGCGCTGGCCCACCTCGCCCAATGGCAGCAGGTGGCCGCCGATGTTGACGATCTGGTACTCGTGCGGCTCGCGCACATCGAGCACAAAGACGTCCTCGCCAGCATCCTGGAGCGCCTTCAGCGCTTCCACGGTGAGCTGCGGAATGCCGTTCTGCACAGCCGCTTCCGGCTCTTCCTTGTGCGGCGCCACGCCGCAGAACTGGTCATAGTCGATCAGCGCCGTTACCGTCGGGTTGGTGCCGCAGACCGGGCAGTCGGGATTCTTGCGCAGCTTGAGCGTGCGGAAGTTCATGCCCAGCGAGTCCACCAGCAGCAGACGGCCGATCAGCGGGTCTCCGATGCCGAGGATGAGCTTGATGACCTCGGTCGCCTGGATGACGCCCACCAGTCCGGGCAGAATGCCGAGCACACCACCCTCCGCGCAGGAGGGAACCAGTCCCGGCGGCGGCGGCTCTGGGTAGAGGCAGCGGTAGCAGGGGCCGTCTTCGGTGGCGAATACGCTGGCCTGGCCCTCAAAACGGAAGATGGAGCCGTAGGCATTCGGCTTGCCCAGAATTACGCAGGCATCGTTGACAAGGTAGCGGGTCTGGAAGTTGTCCGTGCCGTCGGCAATGATGTCGAAATCCTTCATGATCTCCAGCGCGTTCGAGCTGTGCAGCATCGTCTCGAACTTGAGGATGTTCATGTGTGGATTCAGCGCCTTCAGCTTTTCTTCGGCAGACTCAATCTTGGGGCGGCCCACATCTTTGGTGCTGTGGATGATCTGCCGCTGCAGGTTGCTGGAGTCGACCACGTCGAAGTCCACCAGCCCCAGCGTGCCGATGCCGGCCGCAGCCAGATACAGCGCCAGCGGCGAACCCAGTCCGCCGGTGCCCACGCACAGCACCCTGGCGGCCTTCAGCTTCTGCTGGCCTTCCAGCCCCACCTCGGGCAGGAGCAGGTGCCGCGAATAGCGGGCGATTTCGTCATTGGAGAGTGCCGGCAGGGCCGACGTTTCAATTGCGGTTGCCATTCTGTACCTCGTATCTCTTGAAACTTTTGCAGTGGCCGGATACTTCACCCTGGTTTTCGCTGGAAAAGCTCCCATCTCTATTTTACGCAGTGCCCTGCTCTACATTGAAATAGTTAAGGGCACGGCTTTAGCCGTGCCGCAAGCTGGTGAATCGAAATACGGCTTTAGCCACTGAGGTATGCTTTGCTCAAAGTGGAGAAGACCTTGTACCTCAGGGGCTAAAGCCCCTTTATTTTTGACATCCATTCGGCACGGCTGAAGCCGTGCCCTTAACACTGCGTTTTTCGTTCTTCAGTTCCAGACATCTGCTTATATTGCCCTTACCGTCCGCCAGCAATGGACGGAATGATGGTCAGGCTGTCGGACTCCTTCACCGCAGTGGCTTCTTTTTCAGCCAGATAGCGGATGTCGTCGTCATTCAGGTAGACGTTCACAAAGGAGCGCAGCTTGCCGTCCGGTGTAAACAGGTGCTGCTTCAGTTCCGGGTGCAGCGTTGTGAGTTGCGTAAAGGCCTGGTCGACCGTGGCCGCAGTCACTTCTACAGTGTCCTGCTTATCGGTGTAAACGCGCAGCGGAGTTGGAATGTGAATCTTCATTGTGTGTCTGAATCCCTTTCCTTGTAATGGAGAAGCGGCTGGCGCGTCAGGCCGTCACTTCCACCATCTGATCTTGAAATGCCTTGTCCTCTTCGCTGGTTCCGGTCAGCAGAAAGGAGTTGGTGAGCACAGCTGCGCCTTTTTCCACGCTGGTGATCACGTAAGAACAGCCCAGCCAGTGCGCCTCTGCAAAATCCGTTGGCGACCACTGCGCCGGGTGGTCCGGGTGCGAGTGGTAGAAGCCCACAATATCCAGCCCTTTTCCCCGGCCCTGGCGCTGAATCTTCACCAGCTCCTGCGGAGCGATGTGGTAGCGGTTGTGGGCGGAGTCTGTGCGCGTATTGCCTGCGCGGACAATCTCCACCACATGGTTGCCGTTGTCCTCCGCCTTGCCCAGCAGCACACCGCAGCACTCCTGCGGATAGGTCTCTTCGCCATGCGCACGCAGCGCGGCGTAATTCTCCTTGCCAATCAACAGCATCCTATTGGCCCTCTTCCCAGAACCGCTCGCTCAGGTACTTGTCGGCCGAATCGGGCAGAATTACCACGATTACGGCCTCCTTGCCGCGGGCGGCCTCTTCTTCGGCAATTTGCAGCGCGGTGGCCACGGCTGCCGCTGCGGAAACGCCCACCAGAATGCCTTCCGTCCGCGCCAGCCGCTTGGCCATCCGATAGGCGCTCTCGGTGGACATGTCGATGTTCCGGTCGGCCAGATCGGCGTCGTAAATGCGCGGCACAATGGCCGTGGCCATGTGCTTTAGCCCTTCCAGTCCGTTGAAGGGCGAGTCCGGCTGCATGGAGATGCACTGGATGGCCGGGTTCAGCTCTTTCAGCCGGCGCGTGGTGCCCACGAAGGTGCCGCTGGTGCCCAGCCCTGCGATGAAGTGCGTCACTTGGCCTTCGGTCTGCTGCCAGATTTCCCTGGCCGTGGTGCGGTAGTGCGCGCGCCAGTTGGCGTCATTCGAGTACTGGTCGGCGTAGTAGTAGAGGTCGGGATACGCTGCTGCCAGTTCGCGGGCCTTGCGGATGGCGCCATCGGAGCCGTCGGCCGGGTCTGTCCACACGATTTCCGCTCCATAGGCGGAGAGGATTTTTTTTCGCTCGGCAGAAACGTTGGCAGGCATGCACAGCGTGACGCGGAAGCCCATGGCGGCCCCCAGCATGGCGTAGGCAATGCCGGTGTTGCCGCTGGTGGCGTCCAGCAGGCCGCGGCCTGGATGGCCGTCACGCGCCGGGCGCAGGTCGCCGCGCTCCTCCGCTTCCGTGACAATGGCCGACGCCGGACGGTCCTTGACCGAGCCGCCGGGGTTGGTCCACTCCGCTTTGCCCAGAATCTGAATACCGGGCAGGCTCTCCGTGAGCCGGACGAAGCGTATCAGCGGCGTGTTGCCAATGCGTTCCAGAATTGTTTTGCCCGGCAAAGTGCCGGTCTGTGGAGCATCTGTTGCAATCATGGTCGTTATCCGATGTTCTGGGTGCGTCCGCGCGGGCCGCTCATCCCGGTTTTTACAATTTTGGGGACCGTGTCTCGATTGAAGCCTGCGCAGGAATATGCGACATTGAAAAAGCAGGCTGAGTTCGCGGTCAACAGTGCCGCAAGCTCGTTTGACATCGGATTGCAGGTGTGTGGATCACCGGGTACGGGTTCCTTTGAGCCGGTCTGACTTCTGCGGTTCGTAAACTATTATAGCGACTCTTATGGCGAAAACGAAGACCTTACAGCGTACCTTTGACGAAGTTCTGGCCGCTCTTGGCAATCACAAGTTTGATGTAGCTCCTGCTTCAGAAGATGCAAAACGCCTTGGCGGCTCCAGCGCCGTGCGGGTCAGCAAGCATGGCTGCGCCGCGCAGATTGCGTCCGGACCGGGCAAAACAGTGGTCGTGCTGGGCCACGTCGGTTACGTGCTGGGCGGCGAAGTGGCCACGCTGCTCGACCGCGGCTACCAGAAGTTTCTGAAGACCAGCCGCCTGGAAGTGCCTGCAACCGCAGAGATTCTGCGCGCAATTCATCGCTTTGACGAGGAGCTGCGCGAGATCAGCGGCCTGAAGAGCCTTTACAACGAGGCGCTTGGCACCACCAGCGACAGCTACCAGTACGACCGCGTGCAGGGCCGCGAGCACTCGGACGCCCCGACGGACGCGCACTAATTTTATTTTGATTGGGTAAAGCTGGGCAGTGCGCAAAGACTGCCCGGCTGGCTTTCTGGTTGCAGCTTTTTCAGAAAATAATCTGCAATCAGCGCTTCTCGCGTTGCAGTTCCCGGTAGGCCTCGCTTTTGCCGATGCCGCGTTCGCGGGCCACGCGCTTGAGTGCGTCCTTTTTGCTCAGATTTTCCTGCTGCATTAAAACCGCGACCTGCGTGGCGATGCTTTGCGTATGCGCTGCCGCAGTTGCGGTGTTGTCCTCTGGGGTGCGGCCTTCGAGCAGCAGCACCATCTCTCCGCGGATATTGTCGCGCGCTTCCAGCACGGCGCGGACTTCGGCCACGGTGCCGCGCAGAAACTCCTCATGCAGCTTGGTGAGTTCGCGGGCCAGCACCACGCGGTGCGCCGGGCCAAAGGCCAGCTCCACGTCGGCCAGCGCTTCTGCAATGCGATGGGGAGCTTCGTAAAAAATCAGCGTATGGGCATGGTTGGTGGTGGTTTGCGCCAGTGCTTCCAGATAGCTGCGTCGCTGTCCTTGTCTGGCGGGTAGAAAGCCGTGGAAGGAAAACTGTTCGGTGGGCAGGCCGCTGGCGACGAGCGCGCTGAGGGCGGCATTGGCTCCGGGGATGGGAAAGACCGGGACACCGGCTGCAATGGCCGCCTGGGCCACCAGAGCACCGGGGTCGGCAATGCCGGGCATGCCTGCGTCACTGACGATGGCGATGCGTCCGCCCTGTTGCAGCGCGGCGATCAGCTCTTCGGTGCGGGCGGCCTCATTGTGCAGATGATAGCTGACGGTGGGCTTTTCAATGCCGTAGTGGTTCAGCAGCTTCTGCGTCTGCCGGGTGTCTTCGCAGGCAATGCGGTCCACCGAGCGCAGCACCCGCAGGGCGCGCAGGGGGATGTCCTCCAGGTTGCCGATGGGCGTGGCGACCAGATACAGGCCCGGCGCAAGAGGTTTTTCTTCGGGATGCTGGCTGTTGCTCATGCCTGCTGTTGCAGCTTGCGGGACTCGGCCAGCAGGCCCATGGAGTGCATCAGGTTCTGCAGCGTAACAATGCCGACGATGCGCTCGCCCTCCACCACGGGCACCAGCGACAGGCCGCGGCCAGCGGTGATGCGGCGGAAGGTGGTGCCCAGCGAGTCGTCCGGCTGCGCAATCTGAAAGGCCTTGGTCATGATGCCCTGCACATAGCCGTTGCCTTCGGCACGCAATGCTTCCAGAATGTTCTGGCGCGAGACGACGCCGACCAGATTGCCGCCACGCACAACCGGGAAGTCGTCCTGCAGGCTGTGGACGGACTTGTGCAGCGCGTCCTCCAGCGTGTCAGAGGTGGAAAGCATGGAGAACTCCGTCAGCATGATGTCGCGCATGTGCACGGTGTCCACGACGGACTGGAAGAGCAGGCCCTGGTCCTCCATCTGCGCGCCAATGAAGACGAAGAAGCCGGCCATGATGAGCCAGGGGCTGGGCAGCAGAATGCCAGCGGCAAACATGGCCAGGGCGAGAATCTGGCCCAGGCCGGAAGCAGCTCTCGTGGCCTGCACCGTGCCGCGCGAGCGTGAGAAGCCGCCACGCAGCACCCGGCCCGCGTCCAGTGGATAGGCCGGCAGCAGGTTGATGAGTCCTAGAAAAACATTGAGCCAGACCATGCTGCGCAGCAGATAGTGCGGCGTAACCCACGGCCGCTGAAAGAGGCTGACGCCGGGCGCGGCGCCTGCAATCAGCATGCCCAGCACCACGGCAAAGGTGATGTTGATGATGGGGCCAGCAATGGCCAGCGCCGTCTGCACGCGGCCCTCTGCGGCGCGCTCGGCAGACTCCGGCGTGGCGTGGGTAAACAGGCCGCCGATGGGCAGCAGCAGAATATTGCGCAGTTCCAGCCCGTAGTAGACGGCCACCAGGCTGCGGGCAATCTCGCGCACGGCAACGGCCATGAGCAGAAAGAGCCACAGCGCCACGCCGCGGATGCTGGCAATGCCCATCATGCTGGTGTACAGCAGCACCAGCGCCAGCAGCAGCGCAAAAAACATGTGGAGACGAATCTCCACGCCCATGATCCGTCCAATTGGAAATGACCAGCCGCGCATACGCTTTCCGTGTCCTTGCAAGTTTCCCTGCACAGCTATTGTAGAGGCAGCGCGTGCCAGGCGTCGTCTGTGCAAAGATTTGCGGCATTTGAGGCGCAGAATTTCGCGGCGCGGCCAGCAGGGAACGCCGGCCCTCCTCAAAATGTTGCAGGACCTGCCTCGCTCTGGTTTTGCTCTACCATCGAAAGAGATGCGTATTATTGCCGGAACCTATCGCTCGCGCCTGCTGGCGGCCCCCAGGGGCATGGACACCCGCCCCACCAGCGACCGCCTGCGCGAGACGCTCTTTAACGTGATTGCTCCTGACGTGGGCGAAAGCCGCTTTGTGGATCTGTATGCCGGTTCTGGCGCGGTGGGGCTGGAGGCGCTGAGCCGAGGCGCGGCGCAGGTCTGGTTTGCAGAGAAAGCGGCTCCCGCGCTGGCGGCCATCCGGGCCAACCTGAAGTCGCTGGGGATTCGCAGCGGGTTTGCGGTGGAGGAGCACGGCGCTCTGCCGCTGCTCAAAAGACTGGCCGCCTGCGGTGAGGCGGTGCAGATCATCTTCCTCGATCCGCCGTATGAGGCCGAGCGCGAATATAGCGCGGTGCTGGAGTTTCTGGGAGGTGAGGGCGCGCAGAGTGGCCTGGTGACTGCGCAGACGCTGGTGATTGCCGAGCACCGCCGCAGAGGGTCCCTGGCCGCGCAGTATGGCGCATTGCAACGCAGACGCGTGCTGGAGCAGGGCGATGCCGCGCTGAGTTTCTATCGCGTGCCGCCGCAGCAGGGTGCTGCGGAGTGAGTCCGGCAGTTTGTTGCCAGATCCAGTGCCGGGTCTACGGTACACTGCTCTGGAAAGGTTTCAGGGGTCTTAATGATTACAAAGGCTACAAAACTACGCATCTCACAGGTCATGTTGCTCATTTCGATTGTCGTAACCGCGATGCATTCTCCCGCGCAAACCCCCGCACCTGCTGACCTGATTGTGTATGGCGGAACCGCCTCAGGCGTGATGACAGCATATTCAGCAGCTCAGGAGGGACTGCATGTGGTCCTGCTGGAGCCCTCCGGGCACCTGGGGGGGATGGTCACCGGAGGGCTTTCCGCGACAGACATTGGGAACCCCGCGGTCATCGGCGGATATGTGCGGGCGTATTACCTGAAGGCGGCGGAGCACTATGGGGTGGGACATCTTGATCACCCGGCAGACTGGTATTCGGAGCCGCACGTTGATGAAGCAATCTTTCGCGCGATGCTGAAGCGCTCCGGGGTCAGGGTGTTTTTCAATGAGCGGCTGCGGGAGCAGAACGGTGCCGTCATGTCCGGTCATCGCATTGTTTCCGTTATTACGGCGGACGGGAAGAAATGGCAGGGCAAGGTGTTTGCGGACTGCACCTACGAAGGCGATCTCATGGCCCAGGCGGGGGTGAGTTATACTCTGGGGCGAGAAAGCAGCCAGGAGTATCACGAAAGCCTTGCTGGTGTCCGGGCACACACACCGGACCATCAATTTTCATGGCCAATGTCCGCCTATGATGACCATCATCGCCTCTATCCGGAAGTTGACCCTGGTCCCCTGGCCGCAGCGGGATCGGCAGACAAGAAAATCGAGGCCTACAATTTTCGCCTGATCCTGACAAACGACCCGGCTGATCGTTTGCCCTTCCCTCGCCCACAAGGATACGACCCATCGCGCTTTGCGCTTCTGAAGAGATACCTCAGTGAGTTCCAGCAGCACAAAGGGCGGCCTCCTGTTCTGAGAGACTTTTTTATCCCGATAGCTATTCCGGGCCATAAGGCAGATTTCAACAACATGGGGCCCATTTCAACTGATTACATCGGCCATAGCTGGTCCTATCCTGAAGCTTCTTATGCTGAGAGGGCGGCAATCTGGCATGCGCACCTGCTCTACACGCAGTCCCTGGTTTATTTTCTTTCGCACGACAAGAGTGTGCCCGCCTCTCTTAAAAACGGGATGAACCAATGGGGTCTGCCCAAAGACGAATTCATGGACACAAACCACTGGCCCAACCAGCTCTACGTCCGCGAGGCCCGTCGAATGCTCGGCGAATATATGATGCGTCAGGCAGATGTGCAGACCGGGCGCACGCAGACTGACTCAATTGGGATGGGCTCCTACAACATGGATTCGCATAATATCCAGCGTGTTGCGATGCCTGACGGGACAGTACAAAATGAGGGCAATGTTGAGGTCCACGTGAAGCCCTATGAAATCCCCTACCGGAGCATCACGCCCCGGCGCTCTCAGGCAACAAACCTTCTGGTAACGGTGTGCCTCTCCGCAACACACGTGGCCTATTCATCGCTCCGCCTGGAACCGCAGTACATGATTATTGGGGAGGCTGCCGGGGCCGCAGCGGCACTGGCAGTGGAGAAACATACAACGGTCCAGGGGGTTGCAATTTCCGAATTGCAGAGCCGACTGCAAAAGCATGGCGTCGTTCTCCACGCAAAGGAAGAGATCCAGCCGCAATAACAATCGAATTCAGACCGGTTGTTCTTCTCTCCGCTCAGGGACGGCAGCATCTGGGGCTGCGGCTATTGGGGCTGCGGCTATTGCGGCTGCGGCCCGCCGGTATGTTCGCCGGTGCTTAGATCGACGGCGAAGGGGATTTCCTGGTCGGTCATCAGGTCCCAGCCGAAGCCGTGCAGCGTTTGTTCTGCAATTTTCGTCAGCCGGATACCCTCCCAGGACAATCTCTTCGTCTGCCAGCGCTGGCCGTTGGCATCCCAGGCGAGGAGCGTGTGAAAGCCGACAAAGAGCAGCAGTTGCTGTTCCGGCAAAGCGCGCACTTCCACCACGGGGCGCAGATCCACCTGGGTGCAGCGCTCCGGCTCCCGCGGGTGCAACACGTAAGCGTAGCCGCCAGCCACGGCGCAGAGCTGCTGCGCGTCAGGACAGGCCCACACGCCGCTGGGCATGGATGCGTCCTGAAATCCCAGTGCGCAGGTGGCCAGGAACGGCGCATCCTGCTGCGGATGCACCAGCAGATGCAGCGCTCCGCGGGCCAGAGTGTCCTCTTCGCCCGCAATTTGCCGAGGACAGGTGAATTGGCGCGCCGGGGCGATGAGGGGTGGCGCGGCCAGCATTTCCACATGCCAGGAGTGGGCAAAGCTCAGGTCGAGTGTGGGTGTGCGGGCCGGTCTGTTGGGTGGCGTGCTGGACATGGGCATCAACGGGCGGCTTGCAGGGCCTGGGTCAGGTCTTCCAGCAGGTCTTCAATCGCTTCGCAACCTACGCTCATGCGGATAAAGCCGTCGCTGATGGCATCGCCACCCCAGCGGGCGCGGCGCTCGGCGGTAGTTGCGATGCCGCCGAAGCTGGTGGCCTCGGTGACGAGTTTTGCTGCGGACAGAAAAGTATCAGCCGCAGATTTGTCTTTCAGCTCAAAGCTGACTACCGGGCCAAAATAGCGCATCTGCCGGGCGGCAAGGTCGTGGCCGGGATGCGACTTCAGGCCAGGATAGTAAACGGCCCGCACCTCTGGCTGCGAGGCCAGAAATTCGGCCACCTGCTGGGCGTTGCCGCAGGCGCGCTCCAGGCGCAGCGGCAGGGTGCTGATGGAGCGCCCGGCCAGCCAGGCCTCCATGGGGCCAACCACGGCGCCGGTGAGGGTGCGCCACTGGTCCAGTTGGGCGTACAACTCCAGATCTTTTACGGCGACGTGGCCCAGCAGCAGATCGCTGTGGCCGGTCATGGCCTTGGTGTCGGATGCGACGGAGAAATCGGCTCCCAGCGCGAGCGGCAACTGCCCCAGCGGCGTCGGCGTGGTGTTGTCCACGGCCACCAGAGCGCCCGCCTGGTGCGCTTTGGCGCAGAGGTCGGCAATGTCGCAGATCTCCATGCCCGGATTGCTGGGCGTCTCCAGCCAGAGCAGGCGCGCACCGGGGAGCAGCGTGGCCTGCTGGCCATCGGCCGTAGGGGCGGTGCGCATCGTGATGCCCATCTTGGTGAAGTACTCCTGCAGCAGCAGGCGCGCGGTGTAATAGGCATTGGAGGGCAGCACGGCGACATCGCCGGGGCGCAGCACCGTGCCAAAGACGGCCATGATGGCGGCCATGCCGGAGCTGAAGACAAGCGCCCTGCCGCCTTCCATCTGGCCGATGGTCTTTTCCAGCTGCGTCCAGGTGGGGTTATGTGCGCGGGCGTAGGTATAGGGGATGTTGGCAGGGTCTCCGGGGGCATGGAACGGAGCGGCAAAGACCGGGCCAGCGTGCAGCGGTTCGCCGGGCTTCACTGGGGACAAGGTCGAACGGATGATCCGGGTTGCGTCACGCATACAGGCCATTGTCTTTCATTTGCCGGATTTGCTGAAGTGCTCCCAGCCTGCGGGGTGCAGCGGCGTGCGCAGGCCGTTTGCGGAAATCAGAGACGCGGCCGGCCCTCCACGCCGCAGGCGCAGAATTCGGCCGATGGGCGTAACAGGGACGCCAGCGATTCTGGCCGGTACTTTGGTGGCTGCCGGTGCGGTAAACAGCAGTTCGTAGTCTTCACCGCCATGCAGCGCCAGATGCAGAGCGTCCGCGTGCCCAGCCGTGAGCGGATGGAGGGGCAGCGCCTGCGCGTCTACTTCGGCGGCTACGTGCGACTCTTCGCACAGATGCGCGAGGTCGGTGGAGAGGCCATCGCTCAGATCAATGCAGGCTGTGGCCAGTTTTTGCTGCCGCAGCGCCTGGCCCACGGCAAGCCGGGGTTGCGGAAACAGGTGCGGATGGCCGGGGGCATCGTCATGCAGCCTGGCAAAGCGGCGGGGGTGCGCTGCCAGTGCCGCCAGTTCTGCGGCTGCGCCTCCCAGTGCTCCGGTCACGTAGAGCAGGTCGCCGGGACGCGCTCGGCCGCGGCGCAGGGATCTACCGCGAGGCGCGCTGCCCAGCAGCAGAAGATCGGCCAGCGCCTGCGGGCCGGGGGCCTGCGCGGTGTCTCCACCTGCCAGCGGAGTCTTGTGCTTCTCTGCCAGCGCCAGCAGGCCGTTGCTGAAGCGCTCCACCCAGGCTGGCCGGGTGCGGGTGGCGTGCATGCACTCCGCTGGTACGGCCAGCGAAAGGAATGCGGCCAGCGGCTGCGCTCCCATGGCGGCCAGGTCGCTGAGTCCACGGGCCAGGCAGCGGTGGCCGACAGACTCCGGCGTGTGCCAGGCGCGGCGGAAGTGGCGGTCTTCGAGCGAAAAATCGGTGGTCACCAGCAGCTCATGGCCGGCAGGAGGGTAAAGGATGGCGCAGTCATCGCCGATCCCCAGAGCCAGGGATTTGCTGCGCTGGCGGGCGGCCTGCGTCCGAATCTGCCGGATCAACGTCAATTCCGTCATGCGGGTTGGCTGGCGAGGGGGCATGTGCTGTCAGCAGGATACGGCACGGCAGGGGTGTCGAACGGGATTCTTATTTTGGTTGCGCGCTCTCGACCCCTCTGGTAGCCTTACGCTACATTTAGAAAAAGGCATTCTCCTGAATGACATTTGCAAATGCAGTTTAGTGAAGTGCATTTGTTTCTGCCGATAGTCTGGTTTGAACTGGTTGTCGAATTTCTTTGGAGCACGAGTGCGCCTGGCGCAGCTTCGGGCCAGTAGTGAGTGGGTGTGTTGAAAAAGCGGTATTACATCGTATTTGTCGCACGGGACGAAGAGGGGCGCCTGAACAAGGTGCCGGTTCCACTGCACTACGCCTACATTTTTGTGGCGGCGGCGGTGGTGGGGCTCTTTACCATCACCGGCATGGCAGGCTCGTACTCGCGCATGCTGTTGAAGACGGCACACTTCAACCAGATCCGCGCCGAGCGCGAGGCGCTGCGCAAGGACTATTCGCAGCTGGAGCAGGTGGCGCACGAAAAAGACGTGCAGGCGGCGTCGCTGGGCTCGCTGGCCAGTGAGGTTTCCGCGCTCTATGGCTTGCGGCAGAGCAAGCTGGCTTCTGCGGCCGTGCAGGTGAAGGACACCTCCAGCGCGCAGCTTTCTGCTGGCACCGCGGCCAGTTTTACCCAGGCGAGCTACGCCAAATCGCTCGATCAACTGTATGCACTGCGCAACTCGGCCATGAACGGCACGGCGGCGCGCGCGCTCAGCATGGGGCTGGACCAGGACTCCAGCCTGAATGACTGGGCCTCGCTGGCGGCGGCTCCTTCGCTGTGGCCAGTGCGGGGCGAAGTGACCAGTTCCTTTGGCGAGCGGGAAGATCCATTCAACGGAGAGGGCGCATTCCACAGCGGAATCGATATTGGCGCTCCATACGGCACGCCGATCCGTGCGACGGCCGATGGCACGGTGGAAAAGGCCGGAATGGCCAATGGATATGGGCGTGAGGTGCTGATTGACCATGGTCATGGCATCTCCACGCTGTACGGACACCTTTCCGGATTTACCGTGATGCCGGGGCAAACCGTGGTGCGCGGACAGATTGTTGGTTATGTGGGCAGCAGCGGCCGCTCTACCGGCGCGCATCTGCACTACGAGGTCCGCATCCACGATACGCCGGTGAATCCGCATAAGTATCTGCGCATGACGTATCAGCAGTATGCCAGCAGCGGATATTCTGATGTGCATCGGCGCGCAGGATCGTAAGAGATCGTAGGTGTTTCTTGCTTATCCGGTTGTTTCAGCTTGTCGAAAACTGGCCCCCATATGTTGGGCTACTCCAAGATTTTGAATCCATGAGTGGGTCTTTGCTGAAACAACCGGATAAGCAAGAGGTGTTTAGTCCCACGGTGTGATGGAGTCGTGTATTCGGAGATGCCATCGCCGGAGGTTTTATGGGACAGGTACTTCACGGGAGCGCCCGAACGACAGCGGCACGGAACTCGAGCTGATGTCCGCCCTGGACATGCTCGGCTTCGGCGGCCATCCTCACCATCCCGGAG
>DZDJ01000066.1 GCA_022736715.1 Edaphobacter aggregans | reverse complement strand
CAAGGGCTGCTGGGGCCGCATGCCCCGGTGCGCCATGCGGCCAAGCGACGGCGTGTGAAGACGGTGATCCAGGAACTGGTCATCCGCGCAGCCCGCGTGATCCACCATGGCGGACGGCTGTGGTTGGGGCTGGGCGCCAACGACCGGGCGGCCCGGGCCTTCTGCGATCTGCATGCGCAGTGCGCTGCCAGCGGCTGAAGGCGCAGCACCCTCACTTGCAGTAGACCAGGACGCTGAGCGCAAGGTCTTAGCGCAAAGACGGCTGCGTGCAATCGGCCTGAAATGTTCGACCCAGGGCGAACAGCGCTTGTGCGCGGCCCCACTAACCTCATCGCCACAGCGATCAAACCGCAAATCTACGGTAAATCTGGAAAATCGGGATGTCACGGGCAGATCTCAGGCCGGAGATTATCTGGGGGTCACGGATTCAGGGAATAGTTCCGATGCAGGCATCCTCGCGCCCTTGATCGGTCATGTCACCCCGCAGGAAGGATAAAGACGCGCTGCACCTGGGCGTCTTTATCCACGTCGAATCGATACGCAACACCGGCTTGGTGATAGACATAGGCCAAGTCCCCTGCGAAAGCAAAGACCGGCACATCGGGATGGCCCATTGTGGCGAGCAATGTCGAGATCGAGTCGCCGATGCGAATTCCTTGAATGGCGCCGCTGAAGGGGGCATCCAGGCGGATTTCCCGAATCTGTTGGTTTGGATCAAAGAAGAGCCAGATGCCTTGCTGCGGGAATCGCGCTTCGTTGGTATTGAAATCAGCCGCCGACAGGTTAGCGTAGTAATCGGGCCATGGCCGCAAATCGCCCGAAAGTCGCTCAGAAAAAGCCATTTTTAATCAACTACTTGGCGTGAGTGACTTGAGAGGAAGGCTCGCCACCGTTCGTCGAACTTCGGAAACGGATTCGCCAACATGAAAGGGAAGCGAACCCAAGGCCGCTGTGGCGCTCTGTCGAGGCGCAGGGAGTGAAGGCAAGGCCATCAAGGGATGCGGGGAAGATGGACGCGGTCGTACCCCCTTCTGCTTCATGGTCTCTTGCGAGGTCTGCCCCGTGCGCGATGACGATTTTTCACTTTCATCGGGTTGCATACGCGGGAACTGGGTCGCTGGAAGAGCAATAGATCCCGCAGCGTGCACGGAAAAATAGTTGATCGTGAGCGTCGCAATCCAGCCGAACAACATCATGAATACGAATGCCAAGACCCGAATTTTGAGCTTTGGCACCCCGGTTTTTCCATGCGTCAAGTTGTAGAAATCCAGATTGGCCGAGACGCCGAAAAAGAGCACAAACCCCCCTTGCACCAGCCATGTAATCCAGTGCCATGACGGCGCCATCGTCACTAGGGCGCCCACAACGAGCATCTCAAGGATGCCAAGGGCCAACCCCTTTTTCCACATCCCCTTGACGATGTAGTAGCCCGCCCCGAAGATCAAGGCCCAGACATTCAGGCGAATCTGGATTCGCTCCACCCAGGTCAACGCGGCTTTGTCCGGCAGTTCAGCGCCACCGGCTTTCTCAATGAGGGCGAATCGTCTCATCCGGCGTGAGGAAAACGTCTTCACTAGGTTGGGTTTCCGAGGGGGGACAATACGGATTGCCGCCCAGAGAAGGGCCATGGAGGCCATCCAGAGCCAGTATCCTGACAAGGGCGCGAGAGCGGCCATCTTGGATCCCGCTTCGTTGGCGAGAATGGGCGCGAGGTTCGTCAAGGGAAGGCTGACCACGGCAAGTCCCATGGCCAAGCTGGACATCGTCCGGGCCTGGAAACCCCAACCTCGTGGAATCCAGAACCGGAACAAAGCGATAGCAAATAGAAAATTCGCAATGCATCCAGCGGCCCCAATCTGCCCCAAGACCAATTCGATGAAGCCCCCGAACAACATCGACCATCCTGTTTCAACCTGGCCGGGTACGAGCGCCCAAGGCCGCAGGATAAAGACGGGGGAAGAGTCATTCACGCCGATGAAGCCAGCCGCAGGCAAGGCGAGCGCGCCGATGTAGAACGCGAGCACCAGGAGCGTCCACCCCAGTCGCCAGGCGTAGTCGCCATCGGCTGTTTCACCCACGTCCGCAGGATCATTCGGCATGCGGGGCATGGCGAAATCACCACGGGAATGTGGAACCGTATCGACAAAGTCCTGCGGAAAACCGGGCATGGATTCTGTCGTTCTTTTCTGAGAATTGGGAGGTGTGCGAAAGGCTGACAAGATAGTTCCTCATTTCGAGGGCTGTTCTATCGATAGTTTCTCACCAGATGCTGCGGAGGGCAAATTTTCTATTAGCCCGATAAGGGATGGACAACTCCCCTTATCCAGCGAATTCACGCTTGGATCATCGACCAGGTGCCAGGGAATCTAGAGTGAGCCGTACCCCTTGCCGCCGCAGGGTTGGCGCAAGGACCGCCGTGAGCCACAGTGCCGCCGGTTAAAACTTCTTGGGGGCCGGAGCAATAGCAAGCAAAGGCCCCCACGTGACGACGCGACATTGAAGCGCCGCTGGAGTCATTACACCGTCTCGCGAGTAGTTGGTTGCATCCAACTCATAGCGATCGCAAAACGACTCGCCGATGTCGATGCGCCTCCACGCCGGGGCCTCGGCGCACATCAGATCCCAGGCGGGCGAAGGGCGGCAAGCCGACTCCGGCGGTCTCTTTCCATGCCGCTGTCGAGTTCGGACGGAACTTAGCGACCCGCTACACCCTGCGCCCGACCATCGGCGGACTCTACACGGCGGCCGATGTGGGCGCATCGCTGCGCTTTGGCCCTGGCGCGCTGGCTGTCGGCGCGCGCCTGGTGAACCTGCCGATCAGCCAGGACAGCGGGCTTCACATCAAGACGGCTGAATACAGCATCGGCTATGCGATGGCGTTCTGATTGCCTCTGTGCCGCGCTCTCCCATACATGGGTATCCCAACTCACTTCGGATGCCAGAAATGTCCATCCTATACGTCATCAATCGAACTCGACTACCACCCGCCGGTTGTGCCGGCTTTTCTTTTCGATCTTTACGCACTGCACCGCGCCAATCTCGCCGGTGTTGGCGACGTGGGTGCCGCCGCAGGCCTGCATGTCCACGCCCGCTATGTCGACTACCCGCACCCGACCGTCGAACACAAGCGGCGCCGCCGAGCGGCTGCGGACCAGTTCCGGGATTCCCCGCAGATCCTCGGCTGTCACAGTCCGCGTGGTCACCGGGGTGCGTCTCGCGGTGAGATTGGCGAGCTGCTCGGTTATCTCATCTCGGTCAAGTGTGGGGTCGGGCAGGTCGAAGTCCAGGCGCCCCTTGTCGCCACCAATGGAGCAACCTGTCACCGGTGCGTCGACTACTGCGCAAAACAAGTGCAAGCAGGTGTGCATGCGCATATGCAAGTAACGCCGATCCCAATCGATCTCCGCGACGACATCGGCGCCAGCCCAGATGTCCACTGGAGTCTCGGGTACATGCAGGATCACCCGTGGATCCCACAGCGCACGATGCGTGTCGACAATGCGGATTTGCCGGCCGTCGGCGAATCCGAGCATCCCGGTGTCGCCGGGTTGGCCTCCGCCCGCCGGATAGAACACCGAGTCGTTCAGGACAATCATGCCTTCCGAGGTGGCGATTACCTTCGCAGAAATCCGCCGCAAATAGCTATCTGTTTCGTATCGCATTGGCTGATCTTTACCGGTATTCAGCATGATGAAATGCAAATGGAGCAGCGCGTTTCCCGTCAATCAGCGCATCCAACCCTTGCGGCGCCAGAACGACCACTTCTTCGCCATGGTCCGCAATTCTCACGTGACGCAGGTGTGATTTCCACGCGCGCTCTTGCACAACGCCGATGATCTCGATCCCGAGCACATGCGGCGCTACGAGCGCCGTTTCAACGATCACCGATTCGCAAGGCCGGAAATTGTCGTCGAGCATTTCGACGCTCGGTGCCACAAACCCATCGCCGACAACCAGGATCTTCTTTCCGATAACTCCCGCGCCAACGATGCGCATTCGGTCAGCCGTGCTGCTGACGTTGGATCTGCCCATCTGCAACTGGTTGATGATGTTGACCCGTGTCGCTCGGGACGTCGGCGGTGATCACACTATGGGGAGCGATGAACACATGATCCCCAACAGAGGTCAATTCAAGGGCCAAGCGCAAATCTCTCCACATAGGCGTGCAAGTCCAACGCCAGGAGTCCACTTCGGCCATGCTCAGCTAGCTACCGCACCTCAAGCAGAACCAGCAGCGCGCGCTTCTTCGCCTCGGGTAACTGAAGTGCTTTATTGATAATATCAACATCCATCTTCGATTGCGAGGCCGCGGCAGGCAGCCCTGCGGAGAAGTACCGTTCGCCCTCACCAGTTATCAGCCAGTGCAGATTGACGCCATGCTCTTTGGCGAGCGTTGCCAGCCGGGAGATGTCGGGGAGCACTCTCCCGGCACGCACCGCGTGCATCGTCGACGAGTTTTTATAGTTAAGCGCCCGCGAAGCGGCTGTCAGCGACAGGTTCAGATCCTCCATCACAGCAACGAGCCGCTTGGAGACTGCTCGTGAAACCATCGGTGATCGTTGCGTTCGCGACATAGTGTTGATATTATCAATAAATGGGTAGAGCCGACAAGTTCAAGGATGCGCTGGGTCAACACATGACCCCGGAGCCGGTGGCCAATCTGATCGCTGACGAGCTGCGTGGATCTATCACCTCTGCAGTGGATCTGGCTGTGGGCGACGGCGCCTTGCTGCTAGCCATTGCGCACCGGTGGCCGCGGGCCAGCCTGCACGGCGTTGACTGCGACGAACTGCGGGTCAGCCACGCGAGGGCAGCCAACAGCCGCCTGCGCCTTCGCCACGGCGATGGCTTGACGGCGCGCTTTCCCGCGCTTCGACAAGAGGAGTGCCAGAGGGTAGCCATCGTCGGCAACCCTCCGTTCCTGTCGGCCAACGCCACGGACGAGAGCCGTGCCTGGCTCGACGCCGCGTTCGCAGGCGTGCAGTCGCGGCACGGTGTCCGGCGCCTGGAGATGGCCTTCCTGGCCAGGGCACTGATCGAGGCGCGCAAGCGCCAAGGCCTGGTCGCCATGCTGATGCCGTCGCCATTCGCGTCCGGCGTGCTCTATGGCCCGTACCGCCGCGCGCTGCTAGCCCAATATGGCGTCGACAAGGTTATTTCTGTCGAGGGCACGCGGTTTCGCAACACTGAGGCCTCAACGGTGCTGCTGATCATCGACACGGCCCTGAGCTCGACGACGAACATCGAAATCAGCCGCTATTGCCCCGTTGAAGGCAAAACCGTCGTGCACCGCGGGTCCGTGGGCGGCGACGTCCGACTGGACGCGCGCTACTGGAGCGCCGCCCAGTTGCGCCTCACCGGCGCGCCGACACTTGGCGAGTGCGGCGTGGACGTGACCCGTGGGCGTTATTGCAAAGCGGATGCCCGCCGTATGAACCGCGCGGTGCTGCACACGACGGACCTGTGTCGCCTGTCCGGCCCCAGCATCGAACTGCATCCGTTGTCGGCCGATAGCTTCGACGACATGGACGTGCTGGCCGAGGCTGGCGACATCCTCTTGAGCCGTACTGGCACGCGCGTGCGCTGGCAGCCCGTGGAGGTCAAACGAGGGGTTGCGCCCATCACCGATCACGTTCTGCGTATCCGAGCCCCGGAGCCGGTTCGTCGACAGGTGATCGAATCCTTCATGCACCCCGCGTTTCCGGCTTGGCTTGCCAGCGTGACCAAGGGCGTCTGCGCCTCGGTCGTCACCAAGCGTGAACTGCTGACGATGCCCTTGTTCGCAGCATCCAACTCGGCTTAGACCGCAACGCCAGCACTGCAGATCCGCCAGTACCTCCTAGGGCTTGTGGGTCAGATCAATCCGATAGAGATGCCAGCGACGCACCTTCGAGGACCGCCCCTTGAGGCGGATGGGGTGGTCGTAAAGCAGGCTAGCCTGCTGATACAAGGAGTGGTCAACCAGGAACATGGCCGCCGCGATGCCGTGCGGCTTGGTGCCGAGCGGGGCGACCATGGTGTGCGGGTTCTCGTCGTGCCCTTCGGCATGGATCTGCGTTAGCAAGTCGTAGGCGCCGCTGACGCTAGATGCCGAGCAGTAGCGAACCGTGTGAAACCGATAGGTGCCCAGCGTGTCAACGTTGTTCGCCAGTGCGTTCTGCTCCCACCCCGGCGAATAACCGGGAACGCCCACCACCGCGAACTTGCGCCAGACCGCCATGTCAGGGTCTTGCTCGAAGACGCCGGCTAACCGGGAAGACTCATAGCCGAGCATAGCCACTAGGCGCACGTTGCGATCGGCCAGCTGTGCCTGCATCGGCAGGAAGGGCGGCACGCCAGCCACACGATGGCTTTCGCTGAGGGAAAAATCGCGCGACCAGGAGGACTCCAGGAATGTGTCCTTCTCGTAGTCCTTGGGTTCGACGTACAGGCAGTCGACGCAGGCTAGGTTGGCGTCCCGCGCAGCGCGCAAGATTTGCAGCACCTCGACCGTACCAAGCGTGGTGGTCTCCAGAACCAGCGAACGAGCCTTGCCGATTAGCACGGACAATTCTTTCGGCCCCATCAGGTTGGCCCCCACCTGCAGCCGGTGCGGCTGCTCGGGGGTGAACTCAGCCGGGTGCACCGCCTTGGCGGCCAAGTTGACCAGAGCGATGGCCGCCTTGGAACGCTCGTCGAGGTCCGCGCCAACGATGGCGAGGTCCCAGCGAAACTCGCCAAACTGGTGCTGCTCGTCCGTCGAAGAATAGGTTCTGACTCTCACGCCCGGCCTTGATCAAAAAGGCTGAACTGTTCCCCCTCATCGAGTTTCCAGATTTTCTGATAGCCTTTGATGAGTGTATTCATTTCGTCACGGCTGCCAACCAGCAAGCGCGTGGCGTCGTCGGCCTTGATATCGAGTTTTCTGCCTTTGTTGTACGAGATTCCAAAGTGAGGCGCAAAAATCGGATTCAGAACGAAATCCGCATAAGAAAGCTTGATATCCTTAACCTTAGTTTCTCTAACCTCGAAAAGGACCGACCACTTAATGCATTCAGACAATATCTTGCTAGCCGCCTCGCTCAGTTCCCCACTCGAAACCGAGAAATGCGTTCGCTCTGCTTCGCTTTGCGACGGCCTGGCATGAGATAGCCGGAATATTTGACCCAGCGTGTTGGCCACGTGAAATAGCCGATTACCATATTGGCCTGAACCTTGGGTCTCCTTCATAAAAACTGCGCTGGCCGCCCGCGCCGCTGCAGCCTGCACCTCGGGCTCGACCGGCATGATTTCCCCCTCAGTCGACAATTCGACATTCAGCATAGTCATGTGGCATAGCTCAAGAAAATGGCGGGCGTTTTCCTTAGAAATACTGAGGAAGGAGTCAAAGCCCGCATAAAGGATGCAAGGCTTTTGCTGCGGAAGATAAAGGTAGTACAGACTGCCTTGGAAATAGGTGTGCGACCAGTCGGCAGTCTTGAACTTCGACACCTCGCCCACCGCGACCTTCTCGAGCTCGGTCAGTACCATCCTTGGGTCCTTGCCTTGATGCAGCAAGGCGCCCGTGCAGATAGATTCGATCGGCACGTCATCGCGCAGGAATAAGTCTGCCCGCAAAGAGTCCTTCGCGCGTCCCAGTACCTCATCCAACTGCTGCTTGAGCCTATTCCGAAGCCCGCCTTCCTTCAGGACAGCCCTAGCGGCTTCGACGCCTCGTCTGCTAGGCAGGATCCGACGCGCCGCTTCAACGGTGGCGCGCCTATAGTCCTCATCCTCTCGACGCTGAGCGAGATTGGAGGGCGAGCACAGCAAATCTGTCGTGATTGCATCGGGCCCGACCTTGAAGCCCTTCTTGCGCAGCCTGAAGCAAAACAACTCGGCCGCGAAGAGCTGGAAGTCTGGTTCCAGGTGGGCTTCCACGTCGAAGACATTGAAGTCGTGGCTCTGTTGAATCCGTTCTTCACTCAGGGTATCTCGTATCGCCATGCCGTTTCTCTTGGTGGCGACGTGAAATACGAGCGGATCCCCCGAATGCTTCAGATACGTGTTAATGACCCGCATCTGGTACGGCAGCAGGTTCTCGTATTCGTCGAGAAACACAAAGAATACTGTGCTGCTTAATTGGGGCGCCTGCACGCGAATGTCATCGATGAGCGCCAGGATGACTTGCTTGAGCGGGAGAAACCGTGGCTTGACTTCGTCCTCGGGGTTGTTCAGCCACATGGCTAACTGATTTCGCATCCGCTTCACCTGAGCAAGCAGCGCTGGCGGTTCGACCGACGCTGCGGAGATGAAGTCGGTAAAGCTCGTCAACTTGACATTTTGGACCTCGTTGAAATCGGCAATGCGATTTGGTAGGGTCAGCGCTTTGAGCGCGGACAGCAGTTCGCCGACAATGATCAGGCACAGGTCATGTTCAAAAGCCTTCTGCCAATCTCCTTCTCCTAGCGCATCACCCTGAAAGGCGCGGAGGTATCGCGTATCAGCTCGTAGATATAGTCCAAGCTGCTTTGGAAGCGTGTCTTTAGTGATTTGCCGCCTCGGGCTCAACTGGGTCGCATGGGACAGATATCGCAACAGGGTCGTCTTTCCGCACCCGCGGCCCCCTTCAAAAACAATGGGTTTGCGTATTTCGTCCAGCGACAGTTCCTCGAAATACAGCGGCACCACGAACTCGCCCCAGAGATCGAGTTCCCCCTCCTCGGAGCGGTTCTTCG
>DZDJ01000032.1:32081-33227 GCA_022736715.1 Edaphobacter aggregans | reverse complement strand
GAACGCTTCATCCAGACTGCCCTGAGAGAATGGGCCTACGCTCGCATCTATCAGAACTCAAACCAGCGCAGCCAGGAGCTGCACTCCTGGCTGCACCAATACAACTGGTATCGACCTCATGCCAGCCTGGGTTTCGCTTCTCCCATCAGCAGATCCGGTCTCGATCGGAACAACCTGTTGAGACTCCACTGCTAGCTGTATTACCGGGCCGGATCAATTGCGGGTCTAATCCAGCTTGATCGCCTTGGGGTCGAAGGTGGGCCGCGGATATTTCATCTTAAGCCCCTTCAGCGCGCTTACCAGAATCTCGGAGATGGCGGCATTGCGATACCACTTCTGATCCGATGGAATCACAAACCACGGCGCATGTTTGCAACTGGTGTGCGCCAGCAGGTCCTCATAGGCCTTTTTGTAGTCCGGCCAGAAGTGCCGCTCGTGAAAATCGGCTTCGCTGATCTTCCAGTGCTTATTAGCGTCGGCAATGCGCTCGGCCAGCCGTTGCGTCTGCTCTTCGCGCGAAATATGCAGGAAGAACTTCAGGATAGTAACGCCGTTGCGCGCCAGGCTCGCCTCAAAGTTGCGGATGTCCTCAAACCGGCTGCGCACATCCTTTTCGTGAATGACCTGGTGCACTCGCGGCCAAAGCACGTCCTCATAGTGCGAGCGGTTGAAGATGCCGATCATGCCTTTCGGCGGCACGGCATTGTGCGCGCGCCACAGAAAATCATGCCTCGCCTCCAGCGGCGTGGGCACCTTGAAGGAGGTTACGCTGCAGCCCTGCGGATTGACGCCGGTAAAAATGTGGCTGATGGTGCCGTCCTTGCCGGCCGTGTCCATGCCCTGGAGCACCACCAGCAGCGCATGTCTGGTTTCCGCCACCAGCAGTTCCTGCAGCTCCAGCAGCTTTTGCCGATGGCGCTCCAGGTCGGCGTTGGCCTGGTCCTTGTGCTCGTAGTGACCGGTGGTATGCGCGGGAATGCGGTCGAGTCGGACTTTCTGACCAGCTTTGATGAGGTAGGGAGATTTCAGCTTCATGCAGTAGGCCTCCGGAAGTAAAAGGAGAGACTACCGCAAGTTGCAGGCTGGGGCAAAAAACGCGTGCCCGGAGCGGCGAATGCAAAAGCAGGGCGGCGAATGCAAAAGCAG
>DZDJ01000032.1:0-31981 GCA_022736715.1 Edaphobacter aggregans | reverse complement strand
GCGGCGAATGCAAAAGCAGGGCGGCGAATGCAAAAGCAGAGTGAGTGCAGGACGAAGCCGCAGGCCTCGAGTTGACGCAACCAACAGGGAGCGGCGGCCGGGCACTCCCTGCAAAAAAGCGCATTCCCCTCAGCAACTCCGCTTTTGCCCTAATGCCCCGCAATACTCACAACCACGCAGCTCAGCGGTCCTTCTGTCGGGGAGGAGATTACTTGACTTCGTGGGGCGTTTCCGACTTGACGGTCGGCTGCTCCGGCTTGGTGTCGCCGATGCCCTTGATGCCTTCCTTGAAGCCCTTAATGCCTTCGCCCAGACCCTTGCCCAGCTCCGGGAGCTTGCGCGGCCCGAAAACAATGAGCGCAATTGCCAAGATAATCAGCAGATGCGTGGGTTGAAAAAGATCACCTAACATAAGCATTCCTCCGCTACCACCCTCGTAAAATGGTCACCTGGAGAAGATACGCGCAGGGTGCCGTTCCCGATTGCCTTTTATTGTCGCACAAAGCGCGCAACTGTGGCGAAGCGGGCAAGGATCGAATTCCTACGGGCTGAGACAGCAAAACTGCCAAAACCGGCCGCAGGTTACATGCAGAAAAGGCCCCGGACGTTATATCTTGGAAGATGAAGCAGATGTGGAGGCACATGCGATATCTGGCAACCAGGCTGAAGGCCCGCACCCGTAGTGAAAATTTTCAAGAAAAACAAACCGCTCGCAAGGGAGCATGGCTCGCCGTGCTGGCCCTAGCCCTGGCGATGCTCGCCACCAGCACACACGCACTGGCACAGACTCTTGGCGCACCACCGGCTCCGGTGAAGTATGACAACCGCTACGAGGTGTATGGCGGCCTGAACATGATGACCTTCTATGCCGGCCGCTATCTGCCAAAGCGCATGATCAATGGCGGATGGGAAGGGCTGGGCACCTACTGGCTGACCCACCGCGTTGGCCTGTCGCTGGATGGCCGCGGGGAATACGGCACCACGCCGGTACTGCCCGCGGCGGGCAATGTGAACCGTCCGCTGGTCTACCAGCACATGCTGATGGCTGGCGCGCAGGTGCGTGGCCCGCGCAACCAGAACTTTGCGCTGAGTTACCACGGCTATTACGGCGTTTCCAAGGGCACCTTTGACAAAGGCACAGGCGGGCTGCCGCCGCAGAACTTCGGCCTTTACACCAACCGCACCAAGCCGGTGGCGGCGCTCGGCATTGCGCTGGACATCAACCGCTCGGCGCGCTGGGCGGTGCGCTTTTCTCCGGAAATGGTGATGACGCACTTTGGCGATGAATGGGTGGACAACCTGAGCATCTCCGGCGGTGTCCTCTACCGCTTTGGCAAGCACTGAACTCAGCTTTCGCAAACAAGAAAAGCGGCCCGAATCTGGTGATTCGGGCCGCTTGCTTTTCCCCGGCTTATCGCACAGGCGGCCTATTGCGCAGGTGCAGGCACAATCAGGCCGCAGGCAATGCGCGCACCGGCATTGCCCGCCGGATCGGTCTTCATATCGTCCGGGCCATCGTGAATAATGATCGAAGTGCCGCCGTGCAGAAAGAGCGAGTCCGGCGCATTGGGGTCGAGCGACAGGTCCTTCACCGTAAAGGACGCCTTCACCGTATGATCGGCCCTGACCGTCAGGTTTCCCGGCAGATCGCCATTGTGGTGGCCGGCTGGGTTGTGAATGCCATGCTTCTTCCCCGCGGGGTTGAAATGGCCGCCAGCGGAGGTGAAATCCGGCGCATCGCACCTGGCGTTCTGATGGATGTGCACGGCATGTTCGCCTGCTGGCAGGTTTTTTAAATTCAGCTTGATCTTTACGGCATCCTTCTTTTGAACGAAGGTGGCCGTGCCCACGTCTTCTCCATAGCTGCTTTGCAGATGGACTACGAGCGGTGCAGGTTTTGGGGTTTTGGCCAGGGCCGGGGCAACTGCGATTGCCATCACAGCGGCTCCTGCTGCAAGCTGGCATCCGAAGCGAAAAAACAGGGAACGGTGCAGCATAAGTTACCTCCTGCAGAGAATTCGTAGCATATACGCTGCGAAGAGTATTCTCAACCCCTTGCATTGAAGGAATTAGAGGAGGGATACGCAAAATTTTGCATACTCTTCCAGGCCGCATGGTTACCCTGGTCGGGTATAGTTATGCGGATTTCATGTTAACGTTTTATTTTTCATAAACATAAAGGTACATGTACCTTCGTTTCTTGACTTGCCCACACAAAGGTAATACAGTCTGGTTACTCGCAACGGTGTCGGCGGGCGGCGCACAGATCAAGCCCCTTCCCCAGGGTCGGCCTCAACCACACCGAGAGAGACTGCCAGCCACCGATATCCCCTCCCGCTACCCAGGCGGGTGGTGGCTGGCCATTTTTTAGCTCCGCAAAATCCTCCACCCATTACCCCATAGTCCATACTTTAGTAACTTCTATTGATCGGAGCCCTTTGGCCTGAATTGGGAAATTCTTAGGACAAGCCTGCGCTGCTGGCCCTATTGGGCCACGAAGGCTACCCAGCCGTGCCTGTTGGTTTTGCTGCAACAATGCTGGCCAGAATGGCGTCCCACAAGGCCAGCCGCGCGGTGAGCGCTTCCTCGACGGCTTCGGCCGCTTCCTGCCAGCGCTGCTGGCTTTCTGCATCGGCGCCGCTGCCGCACAGCTCGGCAATCATGCGCAGGGCCATGGGGCCGTGGCTGTCGCCATCCACCTCGATGTGGCGCTCCAGATAGTGGACGAACAGTTCCAGGGATGTGTTCTGGCCACCGGATACGTTCTGGCCGCCCATCTGCTGGTTCAGGCCGCGCACGAAGCTGCGAAACATGTCCGGGATCAGGCCTTCGCGGCCAAAGGTGAAGGCCGCGGCAATACAGTGCAGCTTGTCTTCCACGGTGGCCCGATGAATGAGCCGATACGTGGCGGCCACAAAATCCTGCGCGGCCTGCGGAGCGTTGCTGGCCGTCAGCGCTGCACCAACACGCTCATTGTTGGCGATGAGCTGCAGCGTGCGCCGCATGGCCTGCGTGGAGGCTCCGGCCTGCTGCATGGCTTCCAGATACAGCTCAAAGTGGCTCAGGAAGCGGCCCTGATACTCGTCACTCTCCTCGCCGAGCACAATCTCGTTGATGAGCCGACGCGATTGCGGAAATGCGCTGGGGACCCAGGGTACATCCACGCAGGTGAGTCGGCGTTGCAGTGCCTTGAGCAGCGCCATAAAGTCCCACACGGCGAAGATGTGCGACTCCATAAAGCAATGCAGGTCCTGCAGGGAGTGAATGCTGCGATACAGCGGATGCTGCTCCAGTTGGCGGCGAAGAGGAGCGACGTGGGCCTCCAGTGCGGCTAGTTGCGGGGACTGCATACCTCCAGCATGCCTCAGCGCGGCGGCCGTGGCAAAGTGCAGGCTAAAAAATGTATCGTCCTGTGAAAACCAGTCCGTGGTTATATGCGTGATACGCGCTGGTGGCAATCTGGATGCCGCCGCCGAGCGCAATGCCCTGCCGGCTGGCGTCCCGGTGGTTCACGCGGAACATGCGTGCAGATGAGCTTCACGGATGCGGAGCAGCATCGTCAACCAACCAAAGGTTGGTCCTGATCTGCAACCAGGGAAGAGTGCCACACGTCGCAACAAGAAACGGCCTGGGACGCTGCCACACCAGAACGGGGCGGCAGCACCCAGGCCGCAAAAGCAAAACATTGTGTTGAAGAAAAATTCAGGCCAGTTCGTAGCCAGCGAAGAAGTAGCCGATCTCGAAAGCGGCGGTGTCTTCTGCATCGGAGCCGTGGATGGCGTTTTCTTCAATGGAACCGGCAAACTTCTTGCGGATGGTGCCCTCTTCGGCATTGGCCGGGTTGGTGGCGCCCATCAGTTTGCGCAGGTCGGCAATGGCGTTTTCTTTTTCCAGAACCATGGGAATGATGGCGCCGGAGGACATGAAGTCGCAGAGCGAGCCAAAGAAGGGGCGTGCCGAGTGCACGTGATAGAAACCTTCTGCCTGCGTCCTGGAAATGGAGATTTTCTTGATGGCAACAATCTTGAATCCGGCCTTTTCAATCTCGGCGAGAATGGCTCCGGCGTGGCCCTTGCGAACTGCGTCTGGCTTGATGATGCTGAATGTACGCTGTGACATGAGAGTGCGTGTTTGCTCCTGGCATTTAAAAATCGCTTTCTTTAGTGTACGGCAAAGGCGGTAAAATTCCGCGAACAGGATGTGCAGAGCCACTGCCCGCGCTGCAATGTCCTGGTCAGGGACGATGGTCCGACAATAAAAATGCAGCTGTCTTACAAAATCTGGTTCGTTGGCTGCGCAGTCTGGCTGCTGGACAGCGCGGTGAGCTTCTATTACGGATCGCGCCCGAACGCTGCGATTGCGCTCCTCATTGCTGTGCTTTTTCTGATGGCTGGAATGTACTTCCGGCCAAGAAGCTGATTGCGATTGCGCCAGCCGGCAGAAGCATCGCTGATGGTCAACATTTCTTGAGGAGTGGCTGCAATGTGTTCCTGGAAAAGGGAATGCGCCCGGAAATGCCGACTGCGTACAACCACATGCAGAACAACCTAATCCTATAGAATGCGTTTCTACGTGGCAGAGGTTGTTCTGGAAGGCAACTCCCCGTCCGAATGAATACAACAATCGCGGGGTAGAAGCAGCGCGGCCGCAAGTGCAGCGTCCGGCGCGACCGCAACAGGCACGCCCGCAGCAGCAGCAGCGTCCACAGAGTCGTCCAGAGGCGCGGCCACAACAGCGGCGTCCGGAACAGCCACGCGGCGGCAACCAGCCACATGGAGACAATGGGCACAATCGCTGACAGAAACCATTGCAACGGCAAAAAGGCAGGGCCAATTGGCCCTGCCTTTTTATGTGGACGCTCCGCAGGCTACGCTTTGCCTATGACGCGCGCCATGGTTTCGCCAAGCAGCGCAGGCGACTCCACCACGTGAATGCCCGCTTCCGCCATGGCCTTCATCTTGTCGGCTGCGGTCCCCTGCCCGCCGGAGATGATGGCGCCGGCGTGGCCCATGCGGCGGCCCGGAGGCGCCGTCTGGCCGGCGATGAAGCCCACGACCGGCTTCTTCACATTCTTCTGGATGTAGTCGGCTGCTGCCTCTTCTGCCGTGCCACCGATTTCCCCAATCATGATGATGGCTTCCGTCTCCGGATCCTCATTGAGGAGCTTCAGCGCGTCGATATGGCTGGTGCCGATGATCGGGTCGCCACCGATGCCAATGGCCGTGGACTGGCCAATGCCGCGCGTGGTGAGCTGATAGACGGCCTCATAGGTGAGCGTGCCGGAGCGCGACACGATGCCGATGTTGCCTTCTTTATGAATGCGGCCCGGCATGATGCCGATCTTGGCCTTGCCCGGAGAAATGACGCCGGGGCAGTTGGGGCCGACCAGGCGCGATTTGGAGCGGCGCACCACTTCCCAGGCCTTCACCATGTCGAGCGTGGGAATGCCTTCGGTGATGCAGATGATGAGCGGAATCTCTGCCGCGGCGGCTTCCAGAATGGCATCGGCCGCAAACGGCGGCGGCACAAAGATGACGGTGGCATTGGCGCCGGTCTGCTTCACCGCGTCTTCCACTGTGTCGTAAACAGGCCAGCCTTCATGCGTGGTGCCACCTTTGCCCGGCGTTACGCCGCCGACAACCTTGGTGCCATACTCCGCGCAGCCCTTCGCGTGAAAGGTGCCCTCTTTGCCGGTGATGCCCTGAACGATCAGGCGTGTATTTTTATCTACAAGAACGGCCATATAGCTTTTAGCTCCTAGCTTCTAGCTTTTAGCTGACAGCGAAGCGATCAGCGAGCTAAGCATCTTGGCTACTTCTATGCTTAGTCCTTCAGCTTTGCCCAGCGAATCTGTATTTCCAAACTTCAACTGTCGAGCCACAATCAACTGCGTTTGTACTTCGTAATTGGATCCCTGAGCCAACCCGAGAAATTGTTTGAATTCTCCCTGAGTCAACCTGCCTCTGCCTTCTGCAATATTGCTGGCAACAGATACCGCCGCGCGGCGCAATTGGGAGGTCAAACCATACAACTCCGACTGCGGAAATATCTGTGTCAATTCGTAAACCACTACCGTCATTTCGATGGCACGCTGCCAGACCAACAAATCCTGAAAAGCCTGTGCCATCGTTCATCCAACGTAGAAAAGTTTCAAGCTGACAGCTAAAGGCTAAAAGCTAGTAGCTACTTGCCTTTCGCCGCGTTCACCACCAGGTCGGCTGCTTCCTTCATCGTGGCGCCCACCAGGAAGTTCAGGCCGGAGTCGGCGAGAATCTTGCGGCCTTCTTCTACGTTGGTGCCTTCCAGACGCAGTACGATCGGCAGCTTCACATCCAGCTTTTTCGCCGCGGCCACAACGCCGTTGGCCAGTGTGTCCACGCGCAGGATGCCGCCAAAAATGTTGATGAAGATGGCCTTCACGTTCTTGTCAGACAGCAGAATCTCGAACGCATTTTCAATCTGCTGCTGGTTGGCGCCGCCGCCCACGTCCAGAAAGTTGGCCGGGCTGCCGCCTGCGTATTGAATGATGTCCATCGTGGCCATGGCCAGACCCGCGCCGTTCACCATGCAGGCGATGTTGCCGTCCAGCTTGATGTAGTTGAGCGCGTACTTGCTGGCTTCCACTTCGAGCGGGTCTTCTTCGGCAATGTCGCGCAGTTCCTTCAGGTCCCTGTGGCGGAACATGGCGTTGTCGTCGAAGTTGATCTTGCAGTCGAGTGCGACCAGCTTGTCCTCCCTGGTGGTGATGAAGGGATTGATTTCGAGCAGCGAGCAGTCCGTATCCACAAAAGCCTTGTAAAGGCCGATCATGAACTTCACCGCTTCATTGATCTGCGTGGGCTTGAGCCCCAGCTTGAAAGCCAGCTTGCGCGCCTGGTAGGGCTGGAAGCCGACAGCAGGATCGATATACTCCTTGTAAATCGCCTCCGGCGTCTTGGCGGCGACCTCTTCAATCTCCATGCCGCCTGCCTGCGAGGCCATGAAGACCAGCTTGGCAGTGGCGCGGTCAAGCACGATGCCGAGGTACAGCTCGCGGTCAATCTGCGAGGCCTCCTCAATCCACAAACGCTGCACCTTTTGCCCCTGCGGACCGGTCTGGTGCGTGATGAGCTGCATGCCAAGGATGTTCTTGGAGTGCAGGTTGGCCTCGTCCAGATTTTTGGCCAGCTTGACGCCACCGCCCTTGCCGCGGCCGCCGGCGTGGATCTGCGCTTTGACTACGACGCCGGGAACACCAGCGTGAAAAAGGTTGTTGGCCGCCGTCGCCGCTTCGTCGAGCGTGGTGGCCACTTCCCCGCGCGGAACGGCAACGCCGTACTTAGCGAGGATTTCTTTTGCCTGATACTCGTGAATTTTCATGTGTGCTATTTATCCAAAGGTGAAGCAGAGTGCGGTGAAAATCCATACTATCGGACGCTGACGGGTATGAGCAAAGTTCTGCGTCTCGTGTTCGATTAAAGGAAGTGATGTGCGATTTTCGAGTTTCCGCTTTTCGCGCCGTTTTGCAGCCAGGAAATGTCTGCTGCAATGAAGATTTCCGTGCGCTGCCGCATCCCATACAGCAGGTGTGAACTCAAAGGATTCCGCAGGCAGGCGGCGTACACTGGAGCACATGGCTGGTTTGCAGAAGGAACTGAAAAAGATCGTGGAACAGCAGGAGCCCTTGTCCCGAGAAGAGGCGCGAAAGGCGATGCAGCACCTGCTGCAGGCCGAGTCCTCTGAGGTGGAGATTGCCGCGCTGCTGACGGCGCTTGCCGTGCGCGGAGAAACGGCGGCGGAGCTGGCCGGCTTTGTGGATGCGATGCGCGCCGCGGCGGTTCCTCTTCCGCTGACGGACGCGGAACGCGAAGAGTTGGTGGACACCTGCGGCACGGGCGGCGACGCCAAGGGCACCTTCAATATTTCTACGGCCACAGCGCTGGTAGCGGCGGCAGCCGGGGCAAAAATCGCCAAGCATGGCAACCGCGGCGTGACCTCCAGGTGCGGCTCGGCCGATGTGCTGGAAGCGCTGGGAATTCCGGTGGATCTTGCGCCGGAGCGGGCAGTGTGCTGCCTGCGCGAAACGGGCTTCTTCTTTCTGTATGCTCCGGCGATGCATCCGGCCATGAAGCGGGTGCAGCCGGTGCGGCGTGCGCTGGGATTCCGCACGGTCTTTAATGTGCTGGGGCCGCTGACGAATCCTGCCGGGGCCAGGTCGCAGGTGATGGGTGTGTATGCGGCGCGGCTGGTGCCGCTGGTGGCAGAAACGATGGCCGTGCTGGGGGTGCGGCATGCGTTTGTGGTGCATGGCGATGGACTGGACGAGCTTTCGATTACAGGCGCCAGTGAAGTGGCCGAGGTGCGCGGGCACGTTGTCTCCGTAAAAAAGATTTCTCCGGAAGAGCTGCAACTGGAGTCGGCGCCGCTGAATGTGCTGACTGGCGGCGACGCACAGGAGAATGCCGCCATTCTGCGCAGTATTTTTGCCGGAGAACGTGGCCCGCGGCGCGATATTGTGTTGCTGAATGCCGCAGCCGCGCTGGTGGCCGGGGGCGTGGCCTATGACCTGCAGGAAGGTGTGGTTCAGGCGGCGCAGGCCATTGACGGCGGCGCGGCGTCTAAACTGGTAAAGCAGTTGGCGGACTTCTGCTGAAGCAGGCAGAAATGGCAGAACACAGGACACGGAGGGCACTACGATGAAACGGTATGCAATCGGCGGAGTTTTAGTAGCAGGCATATTGGCGGCGGCAGTGGCGCAGGCGCAGACAATCCAGGTGAGCAAGGACAACCGGACGATCAGCGTAACGACGAGTGCTACCGCATCAGCAGAAGCAGATGTGGCCACAGTGAACATTGGCTTTGTGAGCTATGGAGCGGACCAGCAGTCGGCGTATGCGGAAGGCTCAAAGACTTCCAATGCGATTGCCAAAGCGCTGGCGGCGGAAGGCGTGGCGAAGGACGCGATCCAGAGCGAAAGCCAGAACATCAGCGGAGTGCAGCCGTATGAGCTGAACAATCTGACGCCGGAAGAGAAAGCGCAGCGCAAATTCAAAGTGCAGCAAAGCTGGAGCGTGAAAACGGCAGCGGACAATGCGGCAAAGATACTGGATGTGGCCGTGAAGGCCGGAGCCAACCAGAGCGGCAATATTGACTGGAGCGTGAAAAGCGACGATGCTCTGCAGGCAGAAGCGGCCAGCAAAGCGCTGGCGCGGGCGCGCAGCATTGCCAGCCAGATGGCAGCCGGGCTTGGCGCTAAAATCGGGGAACTGCTCTACGCCAGCAATCAGGTGCAGGAGATTGGCCCCAGGCCGATGATGGCGATGGCCAAGGCGGCCGGACCTGTCGCTGAAAACGTGCAGCCGCTGGCGATCAATCCGCGAAAAGTGGAGCGCTCGGCCACGGTGCATGCTGTGTTTGCCATTGAGTAGTGCTGCTTCGAGAAAGCGGGACCGGAGAAGCTCGACTCGCACGCAGGAATTTACGAGGTTTTATGGCTAGTTGCACCTATCGCGAGTTGCAGCCGCTGCCGCGGGCGGAGGAAAAATTTCTGGCGTGGCTTTCGCATCTGGATGCGCAGTTCACGCAGCACGCCAGCTACGAGAGCCGCTCGGAGATTGTGCGCGAGGAGCTGCGGCAGATTTACCTGGGCAATGTCTTGCCGGGCGCGCAGTCTCCGCTGGCGCAGCAGGTGGTTGCGGAGTCCTTTGATCCGCGCAATGTGACGCTGGAGCCGGAGTATTACGGTGACGTGGACCCGGCGCGCTACAGTGTGCGCAAGCCGCTCCTCTGGTTCTGGCAGATGTTTGACCATTCCGCGCTGGGGCAGAACCACTGGCTGGGCTTCCGCTTCCGGCAGATGCTGGGGCGGCACATCTTCCAGCATCTGGGGCAGAATGTGAAGATTTTTCACAACGTCGAGTTCAGCTATGGCTATAACCTGACGATAGAGGACAACTGCGTCATCCATCGCAATGTTTTACTGGATGATCGAGGTGGCATTGTCATCCGCGAGGGGTCGAGCATCAGCGATTATGCCAATGTCTACAGCCATACGCATGACATCCATAATCAGAGCGATGTTACGAACCTGGTGACGGAGATTGGCCCGCGGGCGCGGATTACGTACCATGCCACGGTGCTGGCCGGCCAGAAGATTGGCGAAAACGCCATGCTGGGAACCATGGGAGTTGCCACGCGGCCGGTGCCGGAAAATACAGTGAGCGTGGGGATTCCTGCCCGTCCGGTGAAGCAGAAGGATGTTACTCTGGCGCACAAAGGTTAAACAGGCTCAGCAGCCGGCGCTGCCGTAGCAGGAGCTGGCGAAAGGATTGACCGACTTTGAATCTGCATATTGCACTGATTGTTTTTCAGGTTGTGGTGTTGATGTTTGCCTTCAGCCTGCATGAGTCTGCCCATGCCTGGATGGCGTCCCGCCTGGGCGACCAGACGGCCCGGATGCTGGGCCGTGTGACGCTGAACCCGATCAAGCACATTGATCCGTGGGGCAGCATTGTGATGCCGCTGATTGCCATCATCAGCGGATTTCCGCTGATTGGCTGGGCCAAGCCGACGCCGATCAACACGCGCAACTTCAAGAAGATTGTCCGCGACGATATTCTGGTGACGCTGGCCGGGCCGATGAGCAACCTGCTGGCCGCCATCGTCTGCCTGATTCTGCTGCTGATTCTGAAGCATGTGGCCGCTGCCGGGCAGACCGCCGTAGTGGATGCCATGCTGCTGGCCTTCAACGTGGCCCGCGGCGCCTCCACCATTGACCTGCCGGTGCTTTTTCCCATTGCGCTGCTGCTTTACTACGGCATTCTCATCAACCTGACGCTGCTGATCTTCAACCTGATTCCGGTGCCGCCGCTGGACGGCAGCCATATTTTCCGCTATCTGCTGCCGTACAACGCACAGCAGATGTATGACCGCATCGGCATGATCGGACTGGTTCTGCTCTTCCTTTTCGGCGGCGGCGTCATCAACGCCTTCCTGAGCCCGGCCTTGCGGGCCTTCAACGGCATCTTACTGGGGATGTGAGGCGGCGTTTGGCCGTTTGCTGCCAGCTTTTGATTTTCAAGGCAAAAGCGCTGCTTCGCGTGGATCATTTACCATTCTTAGAGATTTCATGATGAGTACGACTGAGGCAAAATCGACCACGCCGCCGCGTGTGCTGAGCGGAATGCGTCCCACGGGCAAGCTGCACCTGGGCAACTACATGGGCGCGCTGTACAACTGGGTGAAGCTGCAGAACGAGCAGAGCGCGGACGGCGGCCGCAAATATGAATGCTACTTCTTCATCGCCGATCTGCACGCCCTGACGACGGACTACGCCGACACCAGCAAGATGCAGGAGAACTCGCACCATGTGATTCTGGACTTCCTGGCCGCAGGGCTGGAGCCGGAGCTGTCGACGCTGTTTGTGCAGTCCGATGTGTTGCAGCACTCTGAGCTTTTCACGCTGTTTGCAATGTTCACGCCGCTGGGCTGGCTGGAGCGCGTGCCGACGTATAAGGACCAGCAGGAGCAGTTGAAGGAAAAGGACCTGGCCACGTATGGCTTTCTGGGCTATCCGCTGCTACAGGCGGCGGACATTCTGGTGTATCAGCCGGATTTTGTGCCTGTCGGGCAGGACCAGGTGGCGCATGTGGAACTGACGCGGGAGGTGGCGCGGCGCTTCAACCATTTGTATCCTCATGCGAAGGGCGAAATTCTGCCGGAGCCGAAGGTGCTGCTGACGCCCTCGCCCAGGCTGCCGGGGACGGATGGACGCAAAATGTCCAAGAGCTACGGCAACACCATCCTGCTGAGCGACCCGGAGCCGGAGATTCGCAAAAAGCTGAAGACAATGGTGACGGACCCGGCGCGCATCAAAAGGACAGACCCCGGCAATCCGGAGGTGTGCCCGGTGTATGACCTGCACAAGGTCTTCTCCTCCGAAGAAACCAGGCGGAAAGTCAGGGAAGGCTGCACGACGGCCGGCATTGGCTGTATTGAGTGCAAGGGCTGGGTAGCGGATGCTGTAGTGGCAGAGCTGGCCCCGATGCAGGAACGGCGGCGCAGATATGAGGCGAATCCGGCACTGGTGACGGAAATTCTGCAAGCGGGTTCCGTCCGGGCGCAAAGGCGCGCGGAGCAGACCATGGTGGAAGTACGCGCAGCCATGGGGTTGGGCAGATAGCATTGAACGAAGAGCAGGCAGCAGTGAGCGCAGAAGAGACCAATCCGACCAACGATATGCAGCCGGAAGCCGCAGCCGAGGCTGTGCAACCGGAAACAGCGGCCCCGGCAGCGGAGCAAACTCCTGCGCCTGCTGCGCCCAAACCAGCCCAAAAAACAGGGGCAAAGAAAGATGCGCGGCAGGGCGACGACGACCGTGCGTTTCCTTTCTCGGTGACGCTGGGGCAGGTCTACGATGGTCCGCTGGACCTGCTGCTGGACCTTGTCCGCAAGCAGGACATCGACATCTACGATATTCCGATTGCGCGCATCACCAGGCAGTTTCTGGCCTACGTGGAAAACCTGAAGCAGACGGATGTGGACTCGGCGGGCGAGTTCATCTACATGGCCAGCCTGCTGATCCACATCAAGAGCAAGATGCTGCTGCCGCGCGACCCCAGCGATGTGGCGGGTGGCGAAGCGGAAGATCCGCGGCGCGAGCTGGTGGAGCGGCTGCTGGAGCATGAGCGCTTCAAGAGCGCGGCGCAGATGCTGCTGCAGAAGCAGCAGATTGAGGAGGCCTCCTGGACGAACCCCGGCATCCGCGAATTCAAAAACGCCGAGGGCACCGAGCAGGAGATTGCGGCCGATACGATGGACCTGGTCCGCGTCTTTCAGGAGATTCTGGGCCGCCTGCGCGAACGGCCGGTGCTGAATGTGGACGAAGAGTCGGTAACCGTGGCGCAAATGATTGACTATGTGCGGCGGCGGCTGACGATGGAAGACCGTCCGGTCTCGCTCAAGAAGCTGCTGCACGCCACCCACTCGGAGCGGGCGCTGATCTGCACCTTTCTGGCGCTGCTGGAGCTGGTGCGGCTGCAGGCGATTCTGCTGCGGCAGCAGGCCACGTTTGGCGACATTCTGATCAAAAAGAATGCGAGCTTTGAAAGCGTCTTTACGGACACGCTGGCGGCCAGGGACGACTGGCAGTAAAACTGATAAGACAGGGCCCATCAGAAAAGCAGCAAGCCATCCTTTTTCGGAGAATTGACATGCCTCTGTTTCCGTTGCCTGTCCGCGTTCTGCGGGCGCTTGTGGTGTTTTGTCTTCTGGCCACTGTGGCCGTCAGCCATGCGAGTGGCAAGCCGTGGCCCATCAAGGTGGTGGTAGTAACGACCTTTGAAGTGGGCAAAGACACGGGCGATGAGCCGGGCGAGTTCCAGTACTGGGTGGAGCGCGAGCACCTGAATGAAGTGCTGCCCTTTCCGGGTGGCGTGCATGTACTGCGCACCAATGCGGACCACTCGATTCTGGGTGTGGTCACGGGCATGTCGCTGGCCAATGCCGGGCCATCGATCATGGCGCTGGGACTGGACCCGCGCTTCGATCTGCGCCATGCCTACTGGCTTATCAACGGCATTGCTGGAGCCGATCCGCAGGACGCCACACTGGGCTCGGCGGCCTGGGCGGATTACGTGGTGAATGACGTGGCGCGTGAGATCGATCCGCGGGAAGCGCCGAAGAGCTGGCCGTATGGGCTGTTTGCCATCAATGCAAAGAAACCGGGCGAAATGCCGCCCAACGGCACCACAGCGGGCTATGGCTATCCGGAGGTCTTTGCGCTGAATGCGAAGCTGGTGGACTGGGCCTACGGGCTGACGCGTCACCTGGCGCTGCCGGACACCTCGCAGATGGCCGAAGATCGCACGAAGTGGAAGGGGTTTCCCAATGCGCAACGGCCACCCTTTGTGCTGAAGGGCGACAGCTTTGCCTCGGACTACTACTGGCACGGCAAGCTGATGACCGGGTACGCCAATGACTGGGTGCGGCAGTGGACGCAGGGGCATGGCAATTTTGTGATGTCCAACATGGAGGACTCGGCCATTGCCGAGGCGCTGACGAGGCTGAATGCCATGCACCGGGTGAATTTTGAGCGGGTGCTGGTGCTGCGCACGGCCAGCAACTACAGCATGCAGGCGCCGGGGCACACGGCGGTGGAAAGCGTGACCGCGCCCTATATTGCCTACATTCCATCGCTGGAGTCGGCGTATCTGGTGGGCAGCACGGTGGTGCATCAACTGCTGGCGCACTGGCCGGAGTATGAGGCGCGCACGCCGGGGACCTGGTCTGGGACTGCGGCGGCCCGCTGACGGGTTGGCGATGGGGATTCTTCCCTGTTTTTGCACCTTCTTTGCACTGTTTTTTGTGCAGAGTGCGGGTTTCGTGTCGGGGTGCACTCCGATACACTCGTTAGGTACTGTTTTCTGCAACCGCCGGGATGGCGGGCGACGGAGTGGCAAAAGAAGCGCATGAGTCTGAAGGCAAAGATCGAAGCAATTATCTACGCGGCAGAAGAGCCGGTAACGCTGGCCCAACTCACTGGCCTGCTGGCGGAAGAAGCCACCGCGGAGCTGGAAAAGCTGGCTGCCGAAGCCGCAGAACAGGCACAGGTTGAAACATTTCTGACCGAAGGCGAGTCTCTGCCTGCCCCATCTGAGCCATCCTCCGAGGACGAGACCGAGAACGAGACCGGGCCCGAACTGCTGACGGCGGAAGCTGCGGCAGAGTTGCAGGCGGCGGAAGCCGCTGCCCCGCTGCTGGCGGATGTGGAAGCGGCGGAGAAAAAGGTGGCCAAAGAGCAGGAGCGCCGCGTCCGCGAGCACGTGCGGCTGGCGATTGACGCGCTGATGGCCGACTTTGCCAGGGGCGACCGGGGCATGGAGATCCGCGAAGTGGCGGGCGGCTATCGCATGGCCACCAAGCCGGAGTATCACGACGCGGTGCGCGCATTTGTGAAGGGCCTGAAGCCGCCGATGAAGCTCTCCCTGCAGGCGCTGGAGACCCTGGCCGTGGTGGCCTACAAGCAGCCGGTTACAGCCCCGGAAGTGAGCGAGATTCGCGGGGTGGACTCCGGTGGCGTGCTGGGCAGCCTGATCAGCCGCAAGCTGGTGGCGACGGCGGGCCGGAAGCAGGTGATCGGACGGCCGATTCTGTACAAAACCAGCAAGGAATTTCTGCTGCGCTTTGGCCTGAAAGACCTGGGCGAACTGCCCAGCATTGAAGAGTTTGAGAAGATGGCTGGCGAACTGGCAGAGCAGGAAGGACTTCCGCTGACGGAGGACGCAGCCAGCGAAGCAATGCACAGCGAAACCGCCGCACTGGACGCGCCGATGGAAGACGCGGCCGAGCTGCTGGTGACCGAGGAAACGCCAGCAGACGCTACCGGGGAAGCATCTGAGAACGCACCCTGTGAGAACACGTCCTCGCCAGCAGAGCAGGCAGGCAACGAATCAACAACCGAAGAAGCTGCGCCGGAAGCGGAAGAAAGCAAAGCGAATGCCTGAAGAATCGAATACATCCGAAGAACGGCTGCAAAAAATCATTGCCGCCGCAGGGCTGGCTTCGCGCCGTAAAGCGGAAGAACTGATTCTGGAAGGCCGGGTGCAGGTGAACGGCCAGGTGGTGACAGAACTGGGCACCAAGGCAGATCCGCGCCGCGACCACATCCGCGTGGATGGCAAGCTGCTGCATGGGCCGGAGCAGCACCGGTATTACGTGCTGAACAAGCCGCGCGGCTACGTGACCACGGTCAATGATCCGGAAAACCGGCCGACGGTGATGGAGCTGATGCGGCAGGCCGGGGCGCGCATTTATCCGGTCGGCAGGCTGGATTATCTGAGCGAGGGCCTGCTGATTATGACCAATGACGGCGAGCTGGCCAATGCGCTCAGCAAAGCGTCTACCGGGGTGGAGAAGACGTATCTGGTGAAGATCAGCGGGCAGCCGGAGGAGACGCAGGTGGAGCAGTTGCGCCGCGGAATTCTGATTGATCGCGCGCGAATGCAGGATGTGCGCGCGGGACGGCGCGACCGTGTGATGACGGCCCCGGCCAAGGTGGAGCAGGTGCGCGGCGGCGATAATCCCTGGTACCAGGTTTCATTGACGGAGGGCCGCAACCGGCAATTGCGCAAAATGTTTGAAGAGATTGGCCACCATGTGGAAAAGATCCGCCGCATTGGTTATGGGCCGCTGGTGCTGGATGTGCCGCCGGGAGAGTTCCGCGAGCTGACGCCGGGCGAAGTGACGGCGCTGGAACGCGCATCGAAGGGCAAGAGGACCGAGGCGCGGAAAACCAAGCCGGAATATGCCAAGCTGAAAAAAACGACGAAACCAAAGTCCGCCGGGCAACGTCAAAAGAAGCGGTAGGCAGGAATGGGCAGAGCTTTCCGGCTCTGCTTTTCACGAAGAAGGAGGCAGTGCGAGTGCAACCTCGGCACGTATCGCCGCATCTGCTTCCTTACAAGCAAGCGAGCAAGAAAAGTATTACAAAGAGTTTGCATCACGGGGGGGATGGATCTCCCAATGGCCATCCGCGTGCGGACGAATCCATGCGCGACTGCGTGCGCAGGTAACTGAAATGGGGCGAGCGCGGGATGATGTTGACAAAGTAGTAGTTGAAGAATTTAACATCCTGCGGTTGAAACAAATGCTCCGAGTGGAGCATCGTACTAACGTACAGCAGTGTTTGTGCAGAAGGAGCAGTAGATGTTATTGGAGAAAGCGACTTTTGGAGCTGGATGTTTTTGGGGTGTAGAAGCCAAGCTGGCACAGATTCCCGGAGTGATGGATACAGCCGTTGGTTATGTAGGCGGCAAACTGGATCACCCGACTTACAAGGAAGTTTGTACGGACCTGACCGGACATGCCGAGGTGGTGGAAGTTCTGTTTGATGCAGCCAAGATCAGCTATGACGAGCTGCTGGAGGCATTTTTCAACCTTCACGATCCGACCCAGCTGAACCGCCAGGGACCGGACTGGGGAACGCAGTATCGCAGCGTGATTTTCTTCCACTCCACCGAGCAGATGGTGGCGGCCAAGGCCAAGATTGAGCAGCTTTCGGCCGAGGGCCGGTTCAGCAAGCCGATTGCAACACAGGTGGCGCCGGCGCTGACCTTCTGGAAGGCGGAGGAGTACCACCAGAAGTACTTGGAAAAGCGCGGCATGGTGGCCTGCCACATCTGACCTGATACAACGAGCAAATGCAGCAAAGGAGGGCCGGAATCGGCTCCGGGTCTCTTTTGCTGTGTGCAGATTCCTGCAGATTGCAGGACCCGCCTAGGCGATTGCCTGCTGGACGTGGTATTCTTATCTTGGCGCTGGTTCTGGCTCCATCTGTGCAAGTGTATGCACGGAACGCGGAACGGGACTCGCCTTACACAAGCTCCGCAGGAAAGACCTCGATGGACATAGGTCTGGCCAGAGACTGCGAGAAGCTATTATCTCCATCGCGCATCGCCCCCTCATAACCAGTGGATGGCAGCGTCTGAATGGTTCGTTCTGGCTAACGAGAAGTTTTTCGTCCGCAATTAACCGTGCGGGGCTGAACGCTTTTCAGACATGCAGCAGTTGTGTCTGCACATTGGTGCAGCAGGCTGAGGATCTCTATCTACCCATCGTGGAAGAGCCGGGGCAGAACTTTCGCCGCTGCGCACAACAAGATACAAGCAACACTACAGGATGCGTGCACGGCTGTGCCGGAGCGCGATCCGGAATACAAGGAATTCTTTTGAACACGATCAACGCTGAAGTTAACAACGAAATAAACGCAACACAATTTTCTGATTTCGCCATTTCCGCCTCGCTGAAGAGCAAGCTGGCCGCCGCGAAATTCATTACCCCCACACCGGTACAGGCTGGCGCAATTCCGCCGGCGCTGGAAGGCCACGACGTGCTGGCCACCGCGCAGACGGGCACGGGCAAAACGCTGAGCTTTCTGGTGCCGCTGATTGAGCGGCTCGGTTTCCTGCAGGGGCCGAAGGGCTCCGCGGTTTCCGCACCGACGACCGTGCCACAGCAGAGCACCAAGGGGCGCGCGATTCGTGCGCTGATTCTGCTGCCGACGCGCGAACTGGCCATGCAGGTGATGGAGGCCTACGGCAAGCTGGTTCCCAATGCAAAGATGGATTCAGCCCTGGTAGTGGGTGGTCTGTCTGAGAGTACGCAGTTGCAGGCGATCCGCAAGGGCGCGCGGCTGCTGGTGGCCACTCCTGGACGGCTGGAAGACTTTATGCGCCGCGGGCTGGTGAAGCTGGATGGCGTGGAAATCCTGGTGATGGACGAAGTGGACCGCATGCTGGACATGGGCTTTCAGCCGGCGATGAAGCGCATTGTGGCCGCGCTGCCTGCGAAGCACCAGACGCTGTGCTACTCGGCAACGCTGGATGCCAATGTGGGCGAGGCCGTGAAGAGCTACGTAAGGAACCCGGTGCGTATTCAGATTGGCACCACCTCCAAGCCGTCTGACCGTGTGGAGCTGCGCGCCTATGCTGTGCCCAGCGACCGCAAGGCCGGCCTGCTGGAGCATCTGCTGCAGCAGGAGCAGGGCAGCTTTCTGGTCTTCTCGCGCACCAAGCATGGCGCAGACCGCATTGCCAAGAAGCTGGCGCGTTCCGGCCACGCAACGACCGTGATCCACGGCGACCGTTCGCAGTCGCAGCGCACGGCGGCCCTGGCGGGCTTTACGCGCGGACAATACCGCATCATGGTGGCGACGGACGTGGCTGCCCGCGGCATTGACGTGTCGCACATTGCGCATGTGGTGAATTACGACATGCCCACGGCATCGGAAGACTTTGTGCACCGCATTGGCCGCACCGGGCGCGCCTCTGCCCGTGGCGTGGCGACGACATTTGCCCTGCCGCAGGAGAAGAGCGATCTGCGCAAGTGGGAGCGCATCCTGAAGGTTGCAATCGACTGGCGTGAAGTGGACGCCTCGATTGAACGCGAAGAGCGCGGCCAGATGGTGGAAGTCGGCAAGTCTGACGTATTGCAGATGGAAGTGCGCTCATGGCGCTCGGAGGGCGGCGAACGCACTGGCGGCAATGCTTCCCCCGAACGTAGCGACAGCTCTCCCTTCAGCAAGAAGCGCAGTGGCAAGAAGCGGCCGGGCAGCTTTGCCGGGGCCGGATTTGCCCGGCGCGGACGACGCAACGGGGCAGCGCCGAAGCCGCGCAGCCACGGAGAACGCAGCCGTCGCAGCGCCTGAGGGCGTTGTCTGCGATGGGAGCAGGTGCCCAGGGCCGCAGTATGGGCCGCAGGGCATTCCCGAATTTGTAAAGTGTGGCCTTTTCCCAAGGAAAAGGCCACATCTCGTGCATCGGCTTTTGGCATTGGCGCTGTGAAATGTGCCGCGGGCCTGCACAAAACCGTAAGAATCCAGCAAAATAGAGATATACCGAGATGATTTCTGTCAGCAATGTAAGCATGCGATACGGGTCGAAGATCCTGTTTGAGGATGTTTCGACCACCTTTACCGCGGGGCGCCGCTATGGCCTGACCGGGCCGAATGGCGCAGGAAAAACCACGTTCATGAAGATTCTGGCCGGGGAGCAGGACGCGCAAAAGGGCACCGTGGTGCGCCCGAAGAAGCTGGGCGTGCTGCGTCAGGACCAGTTTGCCTTTGACGCCTACCGCGTGATCGATACGGTCATCATGGGCAACAAGGGGCTGTGGGCCGCGCTGGAAGAGCGCGAAGTGATCTACGGCAAAGCCGAGCTGACGGACGAGGACGGCATCCGGCTGGGCGAACTGGAAGGCATTGTGGGCGACGAGGACGGCTACGAGGCCGAGTCCAACGCTGCCGTGCTGCTGCAAGGGCTGGATATTTCCGACGAACTGCACGAGCGCAGGATGAGCGAGTTGCAGGGCGGCCAGAAGGTGCGCGTGCTGCTGGCGCAGGCGCTGTTTGGCAATCCGCAGGCGCTGCTGCTGGACGAGCCGACGAACCATCTGGATCTGGAATCCATCCACTGGCTGCAGGACTTTCTGGTCCGCTTTGAAGGCACGCTGATCACGATCTCGCACGATCGCCACTTCTTGAACAGCGTTTGCACGCACATTGCGGACATCGACTACCAGACGATCATCACCTACACGGGCGGCTATGACGATATGGTGCTGCAGAAGACGCAGGTGCGGTCCCGGCTGGAGTCGCAGAACGAGCAGCGCGAAAAAAAGATTGCCCAGCTCAACGACTTTATCGCCCGGTTCAGCGCTGGCACGCGGTCGAGCCAGGTGAATTCGCGGAAGAAGGAAGTGGAACGGCTGCAAACCACGGAGCTGGCGCGGTCGAATATTCAACGCCCCTACATCCGCTTCGACCAGGTGCGGCCTTCGGGCAAGTATGTGCTGGAGTTTGAGGGCGTCAGCAAAGCGTATGGCGATCTGAAGGTGATCGACGGCTTTGCGGCTTCCCTGCTGCGCGGAGAAAAGGTCTGCCTGATGGGCCGCAACGGCCAGGGCAAGACGACGCTGATCAAGGCGCTGCTGCAAGGCGCTCCGGGCGTGGACGAAACGGACCTTTCCATTGATTCCGGCGCGGTAAAGTGGGGACACGAGGCGCAGATTGGCTACTTTGCGCAGGACCACACCGGCTCGATTCAAAAAGGCATGACGGCGGCGGACTGGCTGCACCAGTTTGACCCAAGGGCCACCAAGGAAGAGATTCGCGGCATTCTGGGACAGATGCTCTTCAGCGGCGAGGAAGGCATGAAGCAGACAGCGGCGCTGAGCGGTGGTGAGGCTGCCAGGCTGCTCTTCTGCAAGCTGATGCTGCAGAAGCCGAACATTCTGGTGCTGGACGAGCCGACGAACCACCTCGACCTGGAAAGCATCAACGCGCTGAACATTGCCCTGCAGAAGTATGAAGGCACGGCGCTGCTGGTGACGCACGACCACGACCTGATTGATGAGGTAGGCACCCGCATCTGGCACTTTGAAGGCAACAAAATTGAGGACTTCAAGGGTCCGTACGCGGAATACCAAAGCGCGCTGAGCACCAGCAAATAGTTGTTTCCCAAAACAGAACAAAGACCGGGAACGATGGCGGGGAGGCTCCGGCAGAAATGGTGGCCTCTCCGCAAAACAGCCGTGATACCCCCCTCCAAAGCCATTGTTCCAGCAATTTTGGGGACAATGGACGATAAATTAGCAGTCTATTGACCCGGCTTTGCGTGAATTCTGCAAAGGTAGTTGCAGCAGGACAAAACTACCCGATGTTCTGCATCGGGCGTTGCCTTTGTTGGGCCCACATTATGTCGCGTTCACAAGCATTGGAACCCGCACAGATTGTGGTTTTTTCGCTTGACAAGGTATGGGAAGTGCGACAAGTTAGACAAATACTCAGAGCCCAGCCAAAATAAACACAAAAAATGATCTGTTCCGCTTTTTGCTTCATTTTTTCTGCCGTATAAGGCAGATCAAGCATATCCATATTCAGGAGGCAGTTCATTCGTATGAAGAATTCACTGGGGTTCCTTTTCAAGGGCTTCGTGTCGTGTTGCGCAGTGCTGGCGCTGCTGGTCGGCATGACGCCGCAGGCAACGGCCCAGACCGCAGGCGCCGGCACGATCACTGGCACGGTAACGGACAGCAGCAAGTCTGTGGTGCACAACGCATCGGTCACGGTTCTGAACACGGACACGGGCATCAGCCGCAGGCTGCAGACCAACAGCGCCGGCATCTACAATGCGCCCTTTCTGCAGCCCGGCCACTATGAAGTGACGGTGAGCGGCAGCGGCTTTGGCACAGTTGCCCAGAAGAACCTGACACTGCAAGTAGGCCAGACGCTGACGATTGACGCGGTTCTGCCAGTCGCTTCCGCATCCTCCACGGTTCTGGTCTCTTCCGCAGCGCCGCTGCTGGACCCGGAGCGCACCGATGTTTCGCAGGTCGTCAACGAGCGGATGATTTCCAATCTGCCAGTCAATGGCCGCCGCTGGGACAACTTTGTGCTGCTGACGCCGAACGTGGCGCCGGACGGCAATACGGGTCTGATTTCGTATCGCGGCATCTCCGGCCTGTACAACTCCAACCAGGTGGACGGTACGAACAATAACCAGGCTTTCTTCTCGGAAGCGCGCGGACGTTCGATTGGCGCTCCGTATGTGTACAGCCAGGACTCGATCAAGGAGTTTCAGTCGGCGGCGTCCTCCTACAGCGCCGAGTTCGGACAGGCTGCCGGTGGGCAAATTAACGCCATTACCAAGTCGGGCACCAATAACATGCACGGCGATCTGTTTTACCTGCTGCGCTATCCGTCGCTGAATGCGCTGGATCCGCTGAGCAAATTCCAGGGCATCCAGAACAACAATCCCCTGCTGCTGACCCAGCCGGTGCACCAGCAGCAGCAGTTTGGCGGCAGCATTGGGGGCCCGTTCATCAAGGACAAGCTCTTCTACTTCCTGACGTATGACGGCTTCCGCAAGGTGAACCCGATCTTCTACACCTCAACCACCTCGGCGGCCGCACTGACGCATTTCGGCAACAACACCTACGTGAACCCGACCAACAGCCAGCCGGTAAACACCTGCTACGCGCCACTCACGACAGCACAATGCACGGCGGCGGCAGACTACCTGATCAGCCTTATCAATTCGTATCCGCGCAACATCAAGCAGGACATCTTCTTCCCGAAGATTGACTACCAGATCAACCAGTCCAACCATCTGAGCACCAGCTTCCTGTGGCAGAACTTTGCCGAGCCCAATGGCTACAACACCTCCACGAGTGTTACCAACGGCTCCATAACGCAGAATGGCCCGGCGTACTTCCACGAGCGCTTCTTTGTGGCCAGTCTGGATTCTGTGCTTTCCAGCAACACGGCCAATCAGTTTCGCTTCCAGTGGTCGCGCGATCTGGAAACTGCCGGCACCAACTCCCCGGGCCCTGCGGTCAACATTTCCGGGGTCTCCGCCTATGGTGAAACGCTGGCCCTGCCGCGCGCCGCTTTCCCGGATGAGCATCGCATCGAGTTTGCAGATACGCTCACAACCACCCGCGGAAGGCATACGCTGAAGGCTGGCGTGGACCTGAACTTCATCCATGAAGTGCTGATCAACCTCTTCCAGGGCAACGGCAACTACTATTACTTCCAGGGCTCGAATGCCACCAACTTCGCCAACTGGGTGCAGGACGTTTACCAGGTGAATGGCGGCCAGCACTACAACAGCTTCGCCCAGGTGCATGACCCCATCACCGGCGTCGGCAAGGACGACTTCTGGAACAAGAACCTGGCCGGATTTGTGGAAGACAGCTGGAAGGCCCGCTCGAATGTGACCATCAACGCTGGTCTGCGGTACGATGTGCAACTGGTGCCGCAGCCGCCGAAACCAAACACGACCAGCCCGCTGGCGCAGTACTACACCAGCACCATCAACATCAGCTATCACATGCTGCAGCCACGCCTTGGCATCGCCTGGCAGGCAACACCGACGACTGTGGTCCGCGCCGGTTATGGAATCTTCTACGGCCTGAACTCCAACAGCACCTACTACACGATGCGCGTGGAGAACGGTGTATATCAGCAGCAGTACAACGTCAGCCTGGGTGTCTTCAAGACAGACGCCAATGGTCAGCCTGTTGCAGGGACTTATCCTTCCTACGCGCCGGTTGCACCCAACGTCTTCTTTACGCCTCCCGGCCCGCCATTGGCCGCTCCGTTCTCAGGCGCAACCACTTCACAGGCCATCAACACCAATCCGCCGTTGTCGTCGCTGGCCTTCCGCGGTATGGATCCGCACTTCCTGAATCCGTACTCGCATGCAATGGACATTGCTGTGGAGCAGCAACTGCCGGGCCGTATGACCTTGTCCATCGGCTATGTGGGCAACCGCGGTATGCGCCTGCCGGTGTTTATTGATGCGAACGTCGATCCCACCTCGGCTGTGCCGACCACCTATGACATCGTCAACTCCACTGGGGCCACGGTGAAGCAGGTCACGCTGCCCTTCTACACGAAGCGGGTCACCACAGCCAACCAGAGCGTACTGACGGGCTTCAGCAGCGTCAACTCCTGGTACAACTCCATGGCGGCCACGCTGAAGAAGCCGTTTGCCCATGGGCTGGAGCTGCTGCTGAACTACACCTGGGCGCATGCGATGGACGGCGGGCAGGTTTCCGGCGTGAATGGCACCTTCAATGGTACGGACACGCCGCTGGACCCGTTCAACCGCAAGGCGGAGTATGCCCGTTCGGACCTGGACATGCGCGGCCGCTTTGTGGGCAGCATTGTCTACTCGCCGACCCTGGGCTTCATCTCCAATAAGCTCCTGCACTATGCAGCCAATGGCTGGACCTTCTCTGGCACTGCCACCGAACAGACCGGCTTCCCGCTCACACAAACCATGTCGAACTCGCCGAAGAGCCTGGTGGGCGACGGTGGCCTGACCGGTGCGGAAGTGAGCCTGTACAACTCCGGCACGGGCGGCCGCGTTCCGAACGCCATCGCCCGGCGCAATGCCTTCCCGGGGCCGGGAGTCCATAACATCGACTTCCGTATCTCACGCTCCTTCCCGATCCATAACAACATCCGCTTAGAGCTGATGGGCGAGGCATTCAACCTGGCAAACCACCGCAATATTCTGTCGGTAAGTACGACAGGCTACCAGTACTACACGCCAAATGCTGCCAAAAGCCCCTGCCTCAACCACTCCAATGGCTGCCTGGCTCCCTACACCTCCGTTCCATTTGCAACTCCGACCTCGACCAGCAGCATTCTGTATGGTCCGCGTCAGTTGCAGTTGACGGGCAAGTTCTACTTCTGATTTTCAGAAGTGGGCTGTAATTCCGGGCTGTGCCGAAAGACCTGGCACAGCCCAATTTCTTTTAACGCAACTCTGCACGTGACAGCCACTGCTGGCGCAGGTATCTTCGAGCGCAGGGTGGGTTTGGGAGGAGCAGATGCAGAACTACCGTGGATGGCTGCGCGATGGCGTGTTGCTGGCGGCCGCATTTGGCATTGGCTGGTGGGCGCACAATACGCAACCAGTGAAGGCGCAGGGACAGGATGTCTTTTTTCAGTTGCAGGGCCTGAATGCGGATGCTGCCCTGACGCTGTACTACCCCAGCCAGAGTTCGATCTATGTGTACCAGGGCGCGTTGGCGGGCAACTCAGAAATGCAGTGCAATTACATTTACAAACTGGGCAAGCCGGGCGGCGTGGTGCAACGGAGAAACTGCGGTGTTCCAGTGCTGAATCCAAAGGAAGATCAGTGATGCAGCGGGGACTGCGGCAGAGAAAGGATGGTGCGCCCGAGAAGATTCGAACTTCTGACCTACAGCTTCGGAGGCTGCCGCTCTATCCAGCTGAGCTACGGGCGCATCGTGCGTTGTTTTTAAGGATACTACGAGAGGGGGCGCGCTACCGAATTTTCAATACAATGGCCCTGCTTTGACATTCTGGCCCATTCGCGTGGAATATGTTGCTGACACTTCACGGCATCACAAAACGAAGGAGCTTCCCCGATGAAACCGACTCGCACTGGATTGGTATTGCTCACCGTAGCGCTGGCAGCGCTGGTGTGCCTGCCGTTGGCGCGGGCACAGAGGGGTGCTGGCCCGCAAAAACCACCGCTCAGCCCGCCGGAAACCGCCTCAGTCTCACTGGATGGCAAAACAATCACCATCCACTACAGCGCCCCCTCCATGCGCGGGCGCAAGATTCTGGGCGGACTGGTTCCCTATGGAACAGTATGGCGTACCGGCGCCAATGCCGCGACCAGCTTCACTACGGAAGCGGATCTGAAGATTGGCGATCTGGCTGTGCCTGCCGGAAAGTACACACTCTATACGCTTCCGTCCGCAGGAACGTGGAAGCTGGTCCTCAACAAACAGACCGGGCAGTGGGGCCTGACATATCACGAAGAGCAGGACCTGGGCCGCGTGGATATGGAAAAGAAATCGCTTGAGCCGGCGCAGGAGGTATTTACCATCCGCTTTGAAAAGACCCACGGCAAATCGACGGAACTGCATCTGAAGTGGGAAAACACGGATGTGTATGTGCCTGTGGTAGTGGAATAATCGCTGCGGAAACGCTGCATCGGCAACATGGCCGTTTCTCAGATGCCCTGAGTAACGGCCTTTCTATTTTGTTTGTGCTTCCTTTTCCTGGCGCAGTTGCTCCATCACGGAGCTGATGAGCTCTTTGGCGCCGTTGATCTGCGAAAGGATGGTTTGCAGATCCAGCGCCGGCCTGGAAGGGTTGCGCGAACTGGGGCAATAGACGCCGTGCTGGCCAACCAGGACCAAGGCATCGGTCAGCATGTCGAGCGAAACGGCAAGGCGGCCACGGGCAGGCCCCATCATAAATTCGTGGTGTTCCAGTGCAGCGCGTTGATCGTGAAAGACGGTCATACAGCTATTGTAAAAACAATCCGCGATGCACGACCAACGCCTGCACCGATTATCTGGCCTGCGTAAGTGCCCAGCGGGCCATGTCCTGGGCCGCACGCAGGTTCTGGAACTCCGGCGTCAGGTTGCGGCCGTCGGTGTACTCGTTGTAAACCCACGGGTCGCCCACGGCGAACACTTTGCCTTTGCCGTAGGTGGCTATGGCCATCAGCACGCCATCCTTGTTCCGTTCAATGGCCTCGGCAGGTGGCTGCACCGTGAGCGTGCACATGTCCTTGATGAAGATGCTGTGCGCTGCGCGAAAGATGGGGCTGGGGCTGGTAAGCTTGATGCGGCCCATCTCATGGTCACTCCCAATTACATGGCTGGCAAGGTCCTTGTTGAAATGGATGCCGAACTTCTGCGCCAGAATATTCAGGTGGTCGAACTCGCCATTGGCGGCATCGTTGTCGAAGATCAGCAACACTCCACCGTTGTGGACCCAGGCTGCGATGGTGCTGGCCTGCTCTGGGGTAACGAAATTGGGATGCGGATTGTAGTGCGGGTTTGCGGGTGTCGACACAAAATTGGGATCGACGATGATGTAGACCTTCGCATCGGCAAGGATGGCGGCGGTGGGAGCGGTATAGAGTGTGGCCGTCCTTGCGCCAAAGCTGCGGAAGCTGTGGCCAAAGAAGAAGTAGCCATCATTGTCATGCTCTTCCCACTTGTAATGGAATGAGACTGTTTGCCCGGTAATGTCTTTGCGGGTTTCGGAGTCATAGTAGGAATCGAGCAGAACCGTCTTGCCCAGTCCCACATGCAGATTGGGAATCTTCTGCACTTCATTGGCTGCCAGCAGCAGTGCGCCCAGTCCGCGCGCATCATTGGAAACGCGCTGGACAGCAGTGTAGTACTGGTAGCTGCCATCGCGATATGGCTTGCCGCCAAGGCCCACGCCGTCTGCCGTGTCCTTCAGCGTGATGGTGCCATTGCTGTTCCGTGTGACGAACTGCTTGCTGATGCCCGCATAGCCAGCTTCCGCTGCCTTCAGATATGTCGCAGGCAGATAGCCAAGGCGCACCCCTTTGGCCAGCGTATAGACAAACATGGCAGAGCCGGACGACTCCAGATAATTGCCCTTGGCGCCGCGCTTGTTGGTCACCTGATACCACACACCCGTGCTCGGATCCTGATACTGCACGATGGCCTGCGCAAGGCGATTCAGAATAGCCACGAGTTGCGCGTGGCCGGGACTGCTCGCCGGGATGTAGGGCAGCGTATCCACCAGCGCCATGCCATACCAGCCCATGCCGCGGCTCCAGAATGTGGCCGACGTTCCCTTCTGCTTATTTGCCCAGCGCTGCTCCCTGGAGGAGTCCCAGCCGTGATAGAGAAGGCCGGTCTTCGGATCGCGGGCATGCCGCTCCAACAGGACAAACTGCTTCACAACATCGTTCAGGTCCGCTTCGTGGTGAAACTCGGCCGCATACTCGGCGTAAAAAGGCCCGGCCATGTAGAGGCCGTCGAGCCACATCTGATTGGGGTAAATCTTCTTGTGCCAGAAGCCGCCTTCACTCGTGCGCGGCTGGTGCTGCAACTGATCAAAGAGCTGCGTGGCAGCGGTGAAGTACTTTGGCTTGCGGGTTACGTTGTAGAGCAGCAGAAGCTGGCGGCCCAACAGAATATTGTCCAGCGTATAGGCCTGTTGATCGTACCCTTGAATGTGGCTGCCATCGCCCGAAAGAAAACGGTCCATCGAGTGCTGGATGTACTGGAAATATGTGCGGTCCGCGGTGTCGAACCAGATGCCGTCGGTTCCATTGAGCACGGTGCCTTCATCATAGGTCCACTTCTGGCCTCCGGCGCCATTGGGCCATTGTTGCAGGATGGTGGAAGCAATTTCTTTTGGGGTAGGTTGCTGAGCAAAGAGCATGGTTGCCGAAACAACGCAGAGCGTGCAGAAAGCGGCAAGGGAACGCAGTTTCATGGGAAGCATCTCTCGTGAAGAAAATTTCTTGAACGAAAGAATCATACACCGCGGCAAGTGCGTTGCGGGTCGCGGCATCAGGATGCGGGACATGGGCACATTTCCCAAAAAACAGGGCCGCAGAAGCGGCGCCATCGACACTTCGTGTGACTGTGTCCGCCTAGCTTGCCTGCTCCGGCTTCCAACGCAGCACCGGCTTGCGTGCCGCTGTGGTTTCATCCATGCGGGCGACGCGAGTGGAGTGCGGCGCGTCCAGAACATGCTGCGGATTTTCAGCCACCTCCTGTGCAATCTGCCGCATGGCATCAACGAACAGATCGAGCTCTTCCTTCGATTCGCTTTCCGTCGGCTCAATCATCATGGCGCCGGGAACGATCATCGGGAAGGATGTCGTGTATGGATGAAAGCCATAGTCGATCAGACGCTTGGCAAAATCGCCGGTCTTCACGCCATTCCGCGCCTGCAGCCGGTCGCTGAAGACGACCTCATGCAGCGTGCGCGTCTTGTACGGCAGCTCGAAGGTGTCCTCCAGTTTTGCACGAACATAGTTTGCATTGAGCACCGCGTCTTCCGTCGTCTGCCGCAGGCCATCCGGCCCATTGGCAAGGATGTACGCCAGCGCACGGATGAACATGCCGAAGTTGCCGTAGAAGGCACGCACGCGTCCAACGCTTTGAGGACGGTTGTATTCCAAACCAAGCGTGCCGTCTGCTTTGGTGACTACGACCGGCGCCGGCAAAAACGGCTCCAGAATTTTCTTGCACGCAACTGGCCCGGAGCCCGGACCACCACCGCCATGCGGAGTGGAGAACGTCTTGTGCAGATTGAGGTGCATCACGTCCACGCCGAAATCACCGGGCCGCACTTTGCCGACCAGCGCGTTCATGTTGGCGCCATCCATGTAGAGCAGCGCGCCTTTGGCATGCAGCACATCGGCGATCTTATGAATCTCGCTTTCAAACACGCCAATGGTGGAAGGATTCGTCAGCATCAGGGCAGCGGTGTCTTCATCCACCAGCTTTTCCAGCTCGGCCACATCGACCATGCCCTGCGCGTTGGACTTGAGATTTTCCACCTGATAACCGCAGACCGCAGCGGTCGCCGGGTTGGTGCCATGCGCCGAGTCCGGAATCAGAATCTTCTTGCGCGGATTGCCCTTGGACCCGTGATAAGCACGCACCAGCAGGATGCCGGTGAATTCGCCATGCGCGCCGGCAGCGGGCTGCAGCGTGATGGTGTCCATGCCGGTGATTTCCACCAGACACTCGGAAAGCAGCTTCATGATGCCCAGCGAACCCTGCGAAAGTTGCTCCGGCTGATATGGGTGCGCTTCGGCCAGTCCTTCCAGGCGCGAGACCAGCTCGTTCACGCGCGGGTTATATTTCATGGTGCAGCTCCCAAGCGGATACATCCCCAGATCGATGGCGTAGTTCCAGGTGGAAAGCCGTGTGAAGTGACGCACAATCTCAATTTCGCTCAGCTCCGGCATCACGCCCAGATCGCTGCGCGTGGAGTCGCCCAGCAACGTGTGGGCGTCCACCGTGGGAACATCCAGCGGCGGCAGCTTGTATGCCTTCTTGCCCGGCGAGGACTTCTCGAAGATCAGGTTCTCGTTCTGGTTGACGTGCGTGGCCGCCTTGAGCGGCGTGCCAACAAATTTTTCTTCTGCCATAAAATGCAAACCTCAAAGGCCACCGGCCTCTCGATCCTGTTATGCAAACGATGGTGCGCTGAGCTTCTCTGCCGTGTGCTGCAAAGCAGCCGCAGCGGCGTCAATCTGCTCACGCGTTGTCAGTTCTGTTGCGCACCACAGGGTTGCGTTGCCCAGCTCCGGATACCACTTCTTCAGTGGCAGGCCGCCGATGATCTTCTGCTCCAGCAGTGCGGCATTCACCTGCCCGGCATCGGCCGGCAGCTCCAGTACAAACTCATGGAAGCGCGGCGTTCCGTTGAAGAGCAGCCTGGCGCCAGTGGTCTGCTTCAGCCTTTCCATGGCATAGTGCGCTTTGGCCAGATTGTGCTCGGCCAGCTCCTTTAGCCCTTGCTTGCCATACACCGTCAGATAGATGGTTGCAATCAGCGCCACCAGCGCCTGATTGGTGCAGATGTTGGAGGTCGCCTTCTCGCGGCGGATGTGCTGCTCGCGCGTGGAGAGCGTGAGCACGTAGCCGCGCTTGCCGTTCTTGTCCTTCGTTTCGCCGATCAGGCGGCCGGGCATCTGGCGCAGAAATTTTTCCTTGCAGGCGATCACGCCGCAATACGGGCCGCCAAAGCCCACCGGCACACCGAAGGACTGCGCTTCCAGCGAAACGATGTCCGCTTCTGCCGGAGGCCGCACAACGCCCAGCGAAACCGCCTCCGCAATGGAGACGATCAGCAGTGCGCCTTTGCGATGCACCAGGTCCGCAATGGTCTGCACGTCCTCAACCGTGCCAAAGAAGTTCGGAGACTGGATGAGCACGCAGGCCGTTTCCTTGGTGATGGCCGCATCCAGTTTGGCCAGGTCTACACGGCCATTGTGCGTGAAGTCGATATATCCGGTCGGCAGCGCCTGATGCTGCGCGTAGGTCTGCACCACTTCGCGATACTCCGGATGCACGCTGCGGGCGATGACCACGTGATCGCGGCCAGTGATGCGCACGGCCATCATCACGGCCTCTGCCGCGCCGGTGGAACCGTCATACATAGAGGCGTTGGCAATCTCCATGCCGGTCAGCTCGCAGATCATCGTCTGAAACTCAAACATGGCCTGCAGTGTGCCCTGGGAAATCTCCGCCTGGTAGGGCGTATAGGAGGTCAAAAACTCGCCGCGCTGCACCAGCGAATCAATGATGACCGGCCTGTAATGGCGGTACGCGCCTGCACCGAGAAAGCTGGCATAGCCCAGCGCGTTGTGCGCCGCGGCCTGCTTGAAGTGGTCGATGATCTCCGACTCCGCCATCTGGCGCGGAATATCCAGGTCGCGCGCGAGCCGATACTCGGCCGGGATGGTGACAAACAGATCGTTAATGGAGGAAACACCGATCTCCGCGAGCATGGCCTCGCGGTCGGCAGGAGATTTGGGCAGATAGCGCATGCGCGTTCCTTCGTGGTGCGTGACTCCCACCCTGTACAACAAACCCTATACAGCAAAATCCCGTACAGCAAAAGCGTGCGCAGGGTGGGAGGTGCGCATGCCCATCTTTACCGGAAGAAAGCTCAGTGGCCTGTTTCTTCAGAGACAAACTTTTCGTAATCCGGTGCAGCCAGCAGCGCATCCAGTTCGGCCGGATTGCTGAGGGACAACTTCAGCAGCCAGGTGGCATGCGCATCGGTATTGATCTTTTCCGGCTCGTGGGCCAGCGACTCATTGATCTCCGTTACCGTGCCGGAGACCGGGGCATACAGATCAGAAACGGCCTTGACGGACTCCACCGAGCCGAAAACCTTGCCCGCTTCCAGCGTGTCGCCCACCTTAGGCAAATCGACGAAAACAATGTCGCCAAGTGAGTCCTGCGCATAGTCGGTGATGCCAACGGTGCCGTTGGCTCCGTCAATCTGAATCCATTCGTGCTCTTTCGTGTAACGATATTCAGCAGGGTAGGCCATAATTACTCTCCGTCTCCGATTGTAAAGCCTGACATGCAGGACAATATAGATTCGGCCCATAAATACTGTAACTTTGAGTATTTGTAAGCATCCAATCAA
>DZDJ01000188.1 GCA_022736715.1 Edaphobacter aggregans | reverse complement strand
TACATCTTGTAGCGGCCCATATCTTCGTCGTTCAGATTTTCCAGCCAGCGGCGCAGTTCCTCTGCGGAAAGATTCTGCGCGCCGTTTGCCGCCAGGCGCGAATTTTCCAGCACGCTGCGGTTGACATAGATCGGGCAGTCCGAGCGCAGCGCCAGCGCCAGTGCATCCGAGGGCCGGGCGTCGATGGAGAGCAGTTCCCCTTCCTGCTCTATCCAGATGACAGCATAGAAGGTGTCATCGCGCAGTTCGGAGACCACTACCTTGTTCACCTGCGCATTCAGTCCGCGAACCATATTTCGCAGCAGGTCGTGCGTCATTGGGCGTGGCGGCGTGGCCTTTTCAATCTCCAGCGCAATGGCGTTCGCTTCATAAACACCCACCCAGATTGGCAGCACCGTCTCGCTGGCCACATCTTTGAGCACCACAATCGGCATGTTCGTGACCGGATCCATCATCAGGCCGCGAATCTTCATCTCTACTTCACTCGGTGCGCTTTCCGCCGCCGCAAATTTTCCAGTCAGTTCCATGGCTGCACCCTACGCTACTGCCTCCCCTACAAGACTGTTCGGCAGCGTTTTGGTAATCCGCACCGGCAAATAACTTCCCTGCGCTGGCAGAATCGGCTGCGTCGTTGTAAAGTTCACCGTCTTGTTCTGCGAGTGCCGGCCAATTATTTGCGCCCGCTGCGTGTTGTAGCCTTCAACCATTACTTCCGCAATTTCGTCCAGGTGCCTGACATAGCTTGCTCTTTGGATTTCCCGCTGACGATCCATCAGAATCTGCAGGCGCTGGCTCTTCACCGCATCCGGAACCGTGTCCGGCATGTGGATGGCCGGGGTGTTCGGCCTGGGCGAATACTGGAAGGCGAACACGCCGTCGTAGCCCACTTCGCCCAGCAGCGTAATAGTCTGCTCAAAGTCCGCGTCCGTCTCGCCCGGAAAGCCGACAATGATGTCTGTCGTCATGCTGATCGTCCGTTTGGCCGCCTTGATCCAGGTGATCCGCTCCAGGTATTTTTCCCGCGTGTACTCCCGCGCCATCAGCTTCAGCACATCCGACGAGCCGCTCTGCACCGGCAGATGCACATGGTCGCACAGCGTCGGCACCGCATCGATCGCTTCCACAATGTCGCGCGTAAAGTCGCGCGGGTGCGACGTGGTAAAGCGCACACGCCGGATGCCCGTCAGCTCGCCAATCGACGCCAGCAGTTCGGCAAAGCTCTTCTTGCCGCTGGGGTCGCGGTAGCTGTTCACGTTCTGCCCCAGCAGTTGAATCTCTGTGTAGCCCGCGTCCGCCATGCGCCGCGCCTCATCCATTACGGACTCGGCCGTGCGGCTGCGCTCCTTGCCGCGCGTGTACGGCACCACGCAGTAAGCGCAGAACTTGTCGCAGCCCTCGATGATGGTGATGTACCCGCGGTGCGGACTGCTGCGCGCCGTAAACTCCGTGTCGAAGGTCTCGTCCGTCTTGCGGTCGTCCAGCCCGGTAATGCGCTGCTCCCCTGCCTCCAGCCGCAGCAGCATCTCCGGCAGCCTACGATAGCTGGCCGACCCGGCCACCAGGGACACATACGGCGCGCGGTCAAAGATGTGCTCGCCCTCCTGCTGCGCCACACAACCCAGCACGGCAAACTTCTTGCCCTCGCCCTGCAGCCGCTTGTACTCGTTCAGCCGATGGAAGACCTTCTGCTCGGCCTTGTCGCGGATGGAGCAGGTGTTGTACAGGATCAGCCCCGCCTCGGCCTCATCTTCCACGCGAGTGTACCCCTGCTGCTCCAGCGTCCCAATGACTTTTTCCGAGTCATGGGCATTCATCTGGCAGCCAAAGGTCTCGATATAGAAGGTTTTTCCTGTACTCATAACTCTATGAGTATATCGCGGCAGGGGCGCTGCCGCGATTT
>DZDJ01000187.1 GCA_022736715.1 Edaphobacter aggregans | reverse complement strand
AGCATGTCGAAGGCGCGGAAAAGCTGCTGCAACTTACCTTGGATATTGGCCTTGAGACCCGCAATGTGTTTGCAGGTATCAAATCCGCCTACAAACCCGAAGACCTAGAGGGTCGCCTCACCGTCATGGTGGCCAACCTTGCCCCGCGCAAAATGAAATTCGGTATGTCCGAAGGCATGGTGCTTGCCGCGTCCGGTGCGGGCACGCCTGGTTTGTTTATCTTGGAACCCGACGATGGCGCACAACCTGGAATGCGAGTGAAATAAGATGAAGCACATTTCTTTTGCCGCCGGATGCGCACTGATTACCGCGTTAACGCTGAGTGCCTGCGGCGAACCAGCCCCACGCCATATCGACAATCTGCCGTGGCAGATTGAAATCCTGCCCGACGGCAACTCACGCGTCTTTGGTATTGAACTCGGCAAAAGCACCACGTTAGAGGCCAAACGTGCTTTGGATCACAAAGCCGATTTCAGCCTGTTCAAATCCGCCGATGGCAGCCTCTCGCTCGAAGCCTATTACGGCACACTCAACCTGGGCGTGCTAGAGGCCAAACTAATCGCCGAAGTCGATGCCACGCAAGAGCAACTGAAAAAACTCGGCGAACACGCCGAAAATCCTCGTGCCCAACCCAGCGGTGCATGGAAATTCGACATGCGCGACGAAGACTATCTCACCATCCAGAATTGGCCGGTGCGCTCGCTCACCTACATCCCCATGGCCGTGCAATTTGATGCTGAATTGCTGGAAAAACGCTTTGGCAAGCCCGCCGAACGCAAACCCATTGATGCAGGGCGCGAATACTGGCTGTATCCCGACAAAGGCCTGGTCATCATGCTGGCTGACAAGGAAAAGGAAATTCTGCAATACGTCGCACCGAGCGATTTTGCGCGCCTGAAAGACAAAATCAGCCGGGAGTTGCCGCGCTCAGTGGTGGATTGATCTACCATGTCAACACAAAAAAGTAGTAACATCGGCGCATGAAAACCCGATTTGAATGGGATTCAGTAAAGGCAGAGAGCAGCATCAGGAAGCATCGTGTGAATTTCGAGACCGCGACCCGTGTCTTTGCTGACCCGTTCGCGCTCATTGAACAAGACCGCATCGAAAACGGGGAGCACCGCTGGCAAACTTTGGGCATCGTAGAGGGGTATCTGTTGCTTTTGGTGGCTCATACTGCACTGAACGACGAAGGTGGCACCGAAGTTATCCGCATCATTTCGGCACGTCGCGCCGAACCCAAAGAGAGGAAACGCTATGAACGCAATCGTTCGCTATGAAATTGACTTGAACAACCTGCCCCCGCTGACCGAAGAGCGCAAAGCCGAACTCAGAGCACTGGCCGACCTGCCTGACAGCGAAATTGACTACAGCGACATCCCACCGCTCGATGAAAAGTTCTGGCAAAACGCCGTGCGCAATCCGTTTTACAAACCCACCAAGGCATCGACCACCGTGCGCGTGGATTCAGATGTGCTTGCATGGCTCAAAAGCCAAGGCAAGGGATACCAGACTCGCATGAACGCCATCTTGCGCGAAGCCATGCTGCGCTCGCTGGATCACAAGAAAACCTGAGCGACTAACTGGCCACACTGAATGGTCTGGATGACGTGCTGCGGGTGTAACAGGCTGTCCGAAATCTGCCGGATGCGCTTCGCTTATCCGGCCTACAGCACTTGTTGAATCACGCCGGCGGTATCAACCTTGAGGATCATGTTCGGATTGGTGACCGGGTATTTGGCATCGTTGACCGTGCCCGCACCTTCGGAGGCGATCCAGAAGCCGCCGTCGCTGGCGACAGCAATGCCCTCGGGATCGAGGTTCACCCGCGACATCGACATGACCAGACCGCCCCACCGCCCCACCGCACACCGCACACTGCACCCATGCCATGCAACTCAAAGGCTTGCCGGATGCGCTGCGCTTATCCAGCCT
>DZDJ01000186.1 GCA_022736715.1 Edaphobacter aggregans | reverse complement strand
CTGGAACGGGCCGAGATCGAGGCCGCCCTCATCAGAAACGGCTGGGTGCAGACCCGCGCGGCCCGAGAACTGGGGCTGACCCTGCGCCAGATCGGCTACCGGATCAAAAAATTCAACCTCCAGCGACCGGAATTTTCCCTGACCGCTTGGAGCGAAAGATAAGGGGTGACTGCTTTCCAGAACGCCCAGACCTTCAGCAAACCGCGACACGAGAAAAACCTGGATAAAAGCCATGAATCTCCTGAACAAAAAATCAATCTTCACCTCCATGCTGCAAGATGGCCCCTTTGCGGTGGGCGACCTGCCGCCCTTAGCCCATCCCTTTTCCCAAGAGGCCAAAAACTGGGTTCGCGACCTGCACGGCGATCAACTGCTGAAGACCAAATATCGCGCCGTGCGCGGGCAGATCTTTGATTTTCTGGGCATCAGCTCCTTTGACGAGATCCTGGTGCTGATCCACGACCACAAACTGCGCGACAAGACGGCGGAGCGCTCCCGCGCCCTTTTGGGCAAGATGTTCGGCCTCAATGACGGCGGCCATGACATCGGCCGCTACCTGCACGACTACGCCCGCACCGCCGATGATGTGGTCAATTCACTCAGGGCCAAGGTACTGGCCCCCTATCGCTCGCATATTGAGACCACCAATGAGATTGAAACGACCCATGATCCGGTGGCCCTGCTGCTCATCATCTTTGACGACCGTTTCCATCGCAAGGCCCGCTTTGAGGCCAAGCGCAAACTGGTGCTGATGAATCTCGCCGGCTCCATCGACCAGCGGGAACGGGAGACCGATATCGAGACCAAGTTCTCGGACTTCCTCCGCTTCCTGAACGCCCACGTCTGGAGCCCCAGCCTCAAGATCGGCGACCTGGAGATCCGCTATCTGCACAGCCGCCACCACCTGGATGACTTCAGTTGCCAGGAGGTCAGCGTCCTTTCCGAAGAACAGGCCTTAACGGTCACCCCTGGCCCCGGCGAGAAGCTGACCCTGATCAAGCGCCGTTGTTTTCGCAGCCAGAACCGGGAGATTCCGATCTATGTCACCATCCGCAAAAAACCGCCATCCGCCAAGGTCCTAAAACTGCTGCGCAAAAATGAAAAAAACCCGGCCACCGCCGTGGATGACGAACTGGGCCTGATGGCGGTGCTCAACTCGGTGGGCGACGTCAAATGCTTTATCCGCCACCTGACCCGCAGCGCCGTGGAGGCCGGCTCCTTCATGACCCTGGAGGATATATCCGACACCCTCACCGGCGGCCAGTACAACGGCACGTCCATGGGCAGTTCCGGCAAGACCCCGATGCTGAAATTTTTTGCCAGGCTGGGCGGGATGCGGGTGGAGTTCATCATCCACACCAATCGCTCCTATCTCAACTACATCTATCAACGGGATGTGGCCCATGACGAATACGAGGTCAAGCGGATCTTCGATACCGGGGTGGCGGAATTTCTTTTTCCCGCCGACATCTACCACCTGCGCATGGACGCCATCCGCGCCGCCCAGATCCACTCCTTTCGCAAACAGATTGAAGAAAATTAAAACGGAACAATTGCAGACGATTATGCCCCTTCACCGCTCCATCATCATTGACTCCACCCTGCGCGAAGGCGAGCAGACACCGGGAGTCCGCTTCAGCCGGGAAACGCGCTGTGCAATCATCCGGCAGCTTTGCCGGGTGGGCGTCGAAGAGATCGAGCTGGGAATCGCCTCCGCGAAGAATCCCCACCTGCCGGAGCTGTTCGCCCTGGCCCGGAAGATCATCGCGGAGACGGGCGGCCTTCAACAGTTAGGCCTGTGGTGCCGGTGCCGCCGGGAAGATATCCACTTTGCCGCCACCTGCCGGCCCGATGTCCTGTCGCTGTCCATCCCGGCCTCGGATCTGCGCATCAATGAGCGCCTGCGAAAAGACCGCGCCTGGATCCTGCGTACCC
>DZDJ01000185.1 GCA_022736715.1 Edaphobacter aggregans | reverse complement strand
CCTTCCAGGCTACCGCACGCTCCCCGGCCTCGCGCAGCTCTCCATGCCGGGGTCGTGAGCAGGAGATCAAACTTTTTTCTGGCGTGCGTGTAGTGGCTCTCCCAAGCACTGGAGATGGCGAGACGATCTGCCCTGAATTCAGCGGCAGAAATGGCGGCGTCATCGGTCAACTCTTCAGTTGTCCAGCGGGCAGGCGAACTGGTCATGCGGCAAGGACTTCCAGACGTGGGATGCGCAGACGCTCAACTTCCTTCGGCTCGAATTTAGTCAAGCCGCCGGCATAAGTTCTGCCGCTCTCCCTGTTGATATTCTCGTTAAGCCATGCCACCAGACGCATCAGCACCTCTGGAGCCAGATGCTGTCGTGGATATAACCCGTGCGCGACATTGATATGCCGTGCGTCGCACACGTTGAGTGTGAATTGCGGAGGCCGACGTGCCATATAGGTGCAGAGTATTGGCGCAGGCGCTTTGAGGCCGACTGACCACCAAGCCTTGCGGTGCTGGGCGACGTACCCTAGATCAGCCCCCTGAGTTTTTGCCCAGGCAAGATAATCGTCGATACAGCATCGCTCATCCGGCGAGAACACACCAAGGTCTGGTGGCAGATCGATGACCCGTCGCAAATCATTGGCTGAACGTAATTGTTCTCCAGCTTGGATGAGATCCTTTGCCTTCGTGATGCTTGGGATCATGACGCGGTCTGGTAGTCCTTGCGCACGTTCACCAGCAATCCAAATACCGTTTGCCCCTGTGACTTGGCCACGGTGAACATCGAACAACTCTCCGATCTCGATTTCACCGACGGTGCCTGCAGTGGACGGACGAACAATGATCGACCATCGCGGCGCTGCATGGAGTCGTTCACGTGGCACTTCGGTGCCTCTGGTCAGCCCGTTTAGCCCTGCAAGGTAATCAACTGCCCGCACACGAACAGGATCAATGGTTTCTCCTACCCGGAAACAGGTTATGGCTGCTGTTGTTGCAGTCCCGGGGAATGCCTCGACTGCCGGTTCCAGAACATGCAAAGCGATGCCGCCAAGCTCTTCAATCAGGAGCTGCCGCAGCGCTGAGCCATAGTTCACGTCCATCCATTCAGCAGAGGTGATGAACACGCCGACATCGCCCGCTTTGGCCAGCAAACGGGTTTGTAGAAAAAAGTGCAGATGCAGACCAGCCAGGGCGCTGGCCTTGATGCCGAAACCAGCAAATCGAGAGGCATACCATGCCTTCCATTCCTCGCCGATATCGTGGTGTCGAACGTAGGGCGGGTTGCCGATGAATGCCGTTGTTCCTAGGTGGGCAGGTAACTCGATCTTGCGATAGTCATTGACGAGCACTGTCGCTCGCCCAGTCCAGCCCCGAGCACTCAAGTTCGCGCGCAGCATCAGCGCTGCCAGTGGGTCCTTCTCTACGGCGACGAGGAGGGCGTCAGGGAAGGCTTCGCCAGCCGCCAAGATGAAGCGGCCAGAACCCGCGCCCGGGTCAACAACCCGATCTGGTGTGCCTTGACCGGCAAGCCAAGTCATCATCGAATTGACTATTGGGTGTGGCGTATAGACGGCGCCGGCAGACCGGCGGTCTCCTGCCGACCTAATCGTTGTAAAGACATCGCCTAACGGGTCGGCACCACGCAGGATCATCTCGCGAACCGCATCAACATCCGCCGGAGATATGCCAGCGGATGGGGCTGATTTAGACAGCCTGATCTCAGGTGCGGACAGGTCTGCCGACGTGTCAATTAAAGCTAGACACAGCCCAACCAGGCTGGACTCTGATTGCACGGCGAGGGACAAGTCTCTAGCGGGAGTTTGAGTATCCATGCACAGTAAACTCCGAGAATTGCGAGGACAGTAACATACCCGACTTCAACGCTGTCCTCGATCTGGTCCTTGTAGATCCGAACGTAGACCCAGCGCGTGGCGCGGTCGATGGCGA
>DZDJ01000184.1 GCA_022736715.1 Edaphobacter aggregans | reverse complement strand
CGCCGCGTACTCGGCGGAAGAAGCCGTCGCCAGAAATTTTCTCGTCAACGAGAAACCGGATGTGGTCGTATCGATCATCGATTCATCCAATCTCGAACGCAATCTCTATCTGGCGGTCCAGTTGCTGGAACTCGGGGCGCCGCTCGTCATGGCGTTCAACATGAGCGACGAGGCAAAGGCCAAAGGATACGAATTTGACCTCGACAGGCTCTCGGAGATATTCACGGCGCCCATCGTAGAGACTGTCGGTCATAAACGTGAGGGCATGGATAAACTTCTCGATGCCGTCGTGCAGGTTGCCGGACAGAAACAGAGGGCGGAAACCGGTTTCCTGGTTAATTACGGGAAGGAAATCGAGACGGAAATTACAGCGGTGCAGGAAACATTAAAGGAGAACGCCCCCGCGGGCGGATACCCCTACGACCTGCGGTGGCTGGCCGTGACCCTTCTCGAACAGGACCGGGAGATGGAAAAGGAGATAAAATTCGCTCGGGTAAAGGATCGGCTCACCGAAAGCGCGGCGCGCCTGGAAAGTTTTCTCGGGGAGTCTCCGGCCAATGAGATCGCCAGCCGCCGCTACGGACTGATTTCGGGCGCCTGTCAGGAGGCGGTGCGCTCGACCATTGAGATGCGCCATACAATCTCCGACCGGATCGATTCCATCATGACGAACCGGGTTCTGGGGCTGCCGGTTTTCATGCTGATGATGTATCTGGTCTTCCAGCTCACCTTTACGCTGGGCGAGCCGCCGATGGGCTGGATCGAAAGCGGCTTCGCGTTTCTTGGCGAAAAAATCTCCGCCTTCTGGCCGGAGGGTTCCGAAAGCGCCCTCCGCTCGCTGCTGGTGGAGGGGGTCATCGGCGGGGTCGGCGGGGTGATCGTCTTTATCCCCAACATCCTGCTGTTGTTTCTGGCCATCGCCTTTCTGGAGGATTCCGGGTACATGGCCCGCGCGGCGTTCATCATGGACCGCATCATGCACAAGATGGGGCTGCACGGCAAGAGCTTCATCCCGATGCTGATCGGCTTCGGCTGCTCGATCCCGGCGATCATGGCCACGCGATCGCTGGAGAACCGCCGCGACCGTCTCACGACAATGATGGTGATTCCGCTGATGAGCTGCGGCGCCCGGCTGCCGATATATTCGCTGATTATCCCGGCTTTTTTCCCGCAGGCATGGCGCGCCCCGATGCTCTGGATCATCTATTCTATCGGCATTCTCCTTGCCATCGTAACCGCCAAGATCCTCCGTGTAACCATTCTCAAGGGGGATTCGGTGCCGCTTGTCATGGAGCTGCCCCCCTACCGGCTGCCGACTTTGAAAAGCGTCTTCACGCACATGTGGGAAAGAGGCTGGCTCTACCTGCGAAAAGCCGGAACGGTAATCCTCGGCATATCGATTCTGCTGTGGGCGATGACCTCCTGGCCTGGCCTGCCGGAAACGGAGAAGGCCCGTTTTGAGAATCAGAAGAACGCCGTTCAGGCCGAAAACACGACCCCGGAGGAAAAGAAGGAGCGCATCGCCGCGATCGACAACAGCGAGGCGGAACTGGCCATTCAGAACAGCATCATGGGCAGTATCGGCAGGGGAATCGAGCCGCTTCTGAAACCGATGGGCTTTGACTGGAAGATCGGCACGGCCCTGATCGGCGGACTCGCCGCGAAAGAGGTTGTTGTTTCCCAGCTCGGCATCGTCTATTCGGTCGGCGAGGCCGACGAGGAGTCGGAATCGCTCCGGGAAAAACTGAAGAAGTCCTATTCGCCGCTGGTCGGCTTCGCGATCATGCTCTTTACGCTGATCAGCGCCCCCTGCATGGCGACCTTCGCGGTGACCTGGAAGGAAAGCGGTTCGTTTAACTGGGCGATGCTGCAGTTCGGCGGGCTTACGCTTCTGGCATGGATTATCACCACCGTCATCTACCAGGCGGGCAGGTTGAT
>DZDJ01000183.1 GCA_022736715.1 Edaphobacter aggregans | reverse complement strand
CCTTCAGCCTTCAGGCTCTTCATCTGAACTTATTCCAGCATCCCGAGATAGTTGAAGGTGGGCAGTTTGGACACCCGCCCCGCCCCGCTGAGCCGGTCGGCTAAGGTTTGCAGATCATTGGAACTGGCGGGGAGATGGCAGAGATCCACCACCACATAGTCAAGCCCCATATCCCGCAGTTCTCCAAGATAGGGCAGCAGGGAAAAGGGACGGCAGGGCACGGTCTTGACCAGCCCGTCTTTTTTGTGCATGGTGAACGATTCACCCTTGGGGCTGGTCAGCACCCGGTCATACTGAAAGTGGCGGGCCGCGAGTCTGGCGGTGAAAAGGGCGGGCGCGCCGTAAACGGTCAGCCCCTTGCGGATATGCTGGGAATTGGCCCGGCTGCTTTTTGCAATAGCGGCAAGCAGGGCCCGGTCGGCCTCAATGGAAAGCTGGGCCGCCTCCGCTCCCAGATGGGAAACCGCGGCCAGGGCCTGATTGTTCATGACACTGACGGTATAGTCACAGGCAAGATGCACCCGCTCACCGCGAAACATCCAGGCCTGACTGATATGGCCGAGCTGAAAGCTCTTAAACCCGGAGCGAATGAGAAGGTTGAGCTGTTTTTGCGCCTGGGCCAGCTCCGCCTCAAAGAGGATGGGCGGCAGGCACCAGGTCAAATTACGGATGGCGGCACCCAGAAAGCGTTTGATCTGCCCAACCTGACTGACGGTGGCCTTATCGAAAGAGACCAGAAAACGATCCGGGGTAAAGGGCAGCCTCTCCTGCAGCAGCTTGATGGAATCGGTTTTCAGCCACCATTCCAGGGGCAGTTTGACCTTGGGCGGCCCGGTCTTGCGCTGCGCCGCCCGCGGCCTGCCGTCACCCTTTCCTTTCGGCGCCACGGGCAACAGGCGCGCCTCCTTTTCTTCCGTCAAACAGACCTCGCGGCGGACGGCCGCAATCTGTCCCCGCCGGACGCCCTGAATCCCGGCGACAAGCTCTTTCATTTTCCGGTGCTCCGGTAGTCCGAATTCTTCATCCGTGACCTGCGGCCGGCTGCGGACATCCACCTTGTAGCAGTCGATCATCTGCATCCCCGGCCGGATTCCATCAACCGGCAGACCGATCCAGACGGTCTCCCCGGCAACGGCCTTTGCCACCGGTTCTTTCCCCTTCACCATCTCCTGCAGGGTGAAACTGTGGCGCTCACCGGTTGACTCCAGGTGCAGACGCAACCGGTCTCCGATCTCCAGTTCATCCTTCAGGGTCAGACAGCCCTGGATAACGTTTTTCTGCTGACGTACCGTGTCCAGCCGGCCGAGATGGAGCCCGGCATTGCCGGAATGATAGGGGGTAATCGCCGTCAGAGGCTGCGGCGAGAGGAAATAGCCGGGGCCGACCTTGCGGCTCATGGCCTTTTCCACTAACTTTTGCGCCTGTTCCAGCACCGTGACAAATTTATTGGAACTGGCTTCCGGCATCCTTGCACCGTCCCCGGCGCCACCGCCGCGAGCGCGTTCCACCGCGTCGATCACCATGCGATAGGCCTGAACCACATGGGAGACATAGTGGGCCGTACGCAGCCGCCCTTCAATCTTCAGGGAGGCGACTCCGGCCTCGGCGAGCAGGGGCACGGCCTCAAGCCCGCCCAGATCATCCATGGAGAAGAGATACGCGCCCTTCCCGCTGCTTCCCCCTCTCACGCCGGACGGCTCGCGTCCATCCCTCTTGCCGCCCTTTGCCCCGCTTCTGCCGCCTCCCCGTTTTTCCCCTTTCGTCTCCCAGGTGTACTGGCGACGGCAGGGCTGGACGCAACGACCGCGCAGACCGCTCTTGCCGCCTAAGAATGAGGAGAAAAGACAGAGCCCGGAATAGGAAAAGCACATGGCCCCATGGACAAAGACCTCGATTTCCACCGCGCTTTTTTGACAGATGGCGCTGATCTCCTTGATGGTCA
>DZDJ01000065.1:8716-8993 GCA_022736715.1 Edaphobacter aggregans | reverse complement strand
GCGTTCGAGCCGTCGCATCCTGCCGTTCCGTATTTCGCCATCCGTGGCCGCTTACTTGGCCTACGAACTGCATTTTTCCGGCGTCGGTGACAACGCTCTACTGACGCACGAAGACTGGCAGCTGTTTGGCCTGGCGCGCGAAGACGTGCTGGAAGAGATCAAGCGGCTTTCGCTGAAAGGTTTGCTCATCGTCCAAGCAGCAGGCGACGTGATCCGCATCAGCTGGAAACAACAAGACATGGAGGCGCTCTGCGATGTCCTCACTCAAAGCTGATTT
>DZDJ01000065.1:6210-8681 GCA_022736715.1 Edaphobacter aggregans | reverse complement strand
GCGTGAGCTCGGTCATGCGAGCTTCGAGCCGATCTACTACCTCGTCTTCCCGCCAGAACAAATCCTCGAGGTGAAGCGGCAAACGCCTGCCTGGGTGGCCAAGCTCCACCAGGAAGGCTGGAACGTACACACGTTTTCCATCGCCGAACAGATATGGGCCCTGCTCAAAGACGACCCTTTCATGTGGTCCCTCTGCGTGACGGAGGATAAGGCTGCTCCACTGAATTGGCCACGAACTAACAAGGCCTTGGCCGACATACTGACGGCGGATAGTGGCCTACTGAAGCGGCTGGAGGGCGCCCTACAGCCGCTCGAAGACCAGCAGAACGCGCTGCTCTTGGTCACCGACCTTGAGGCATTGCACCCGTTTCTGCGTATTGGCGCCATCGAAAGCCAGCTCCAAGGCAAATTTCACGTGCCGACGATTTTTCTGTACCCCGGCGTGCGAACCGGCAAGACGCGCCTGAAGTTTCTCGGCTTCTACCCGGAAGACGGCAACTACCGCTCCGTCCACGTCGGCGGCTGAACAGACAAAAGAACCCTGGGACACACCTATGACCATCCGATCACTATTCGACCCAAGCAAGGACATCTATCGGACCATTGAGAAGGTCATCACCTATGGCGCCTCGCAAGAAGGCCGCCTCAAGGCTGAGATCTCCGAGTACGTGGTCACCGAGAGCATTGAGGAGCAGTTCCGCAAGCTTCTCGATCGCATGCAACTGGCAATGGAGTCGGGGGGGCAAAACGAGGTCGGTGTCTGGGTGTCCGGCTTCTATGGTTCCGGTAAAAGCTCTTTCACAAAGTACCTCGGCCTGGCCTTTGACGACCAGCGCACCATCGACGGCACGCCATTCATCAAGTACCTGCAGGATCGCCTGCACAAGCCGCAGACCAAGGCTCTCCTCAGCACCGTTGCGCAGCGCTTCCCGGCCGCCGTGGTCATGCTGGACCTGGCGAGTGAAATGCTCGCCGGCGCCACGATGGAAGACGTCTCCACCGTCCTCTACTTCAAGGTGCTGCAGTGGGCAGGCTACTCGCGCAACCTCAAAGTTGCGGCTTTCGAGCGCATGGTCGAGAAGGACGGCCGTACGCCCGAACTGCATGAGCGCATCGCCCAGGCGCTACCAGGTGCCACCTGGGCTCGCGTGCAGAACAACCCCCTGGCCATCGACGGGCTGATTCCCAAGATCGCTCACGAGATGTACCCGGCGCTCTTCCCAGAGGCCAAGTCCTTCTCGTCCAGCACCGAGGGCTTCTTCCAGTTCGAAGACCAGCGCGTGCAGGAGATGATCGACATCGTCCGCGAAAAGAGCGGCAAGCAGAACATCATCTTCATCGTCGACGAAGTCGGCCAGTACGTGGCCTCACGCGACAACCTGATCCTTAACCTCGATGGCCTGGCCAAGAACCTTAAGCGGCTCGGCGATGGCAAGGCCTGGATCATCTCCACTGCGCAGCAGACTCTCACCGAGGACGACCCGCGCGCAGCGCTGAACTCGGACAAGCTCTACAAGCTGAAAGACCGTTTCCCGATCCAGATCGACCTCGAGTCGAGCGACATCAAGGAGATCTGCTACCGCCGTTTGCTCGGCAAATCACCGGCTGGCGAGACTGAGCTCGGCAAGCTGTTCGAGGCCCATGGCCAGGCGCTGCGGCACAACACCAAGCTGCAAGACGCCAAGTATTACGATGCCGACTTCAGCAAAGAGAGTTTCACTAATCTCTACCCATTCCTGCCGGCTCACTTCGACATCCTGCTACACCTGCTGGGCGCCCTGGCCAAGTCCACCGGCGGCATCGGCCTGCGCTCTGCGATCAAGGTGATCCAGGACGTCCTGAAAGGCGAAGGCGGCTCCAAGGCGATGGCGGATCAGCCCGTGGGCTGGCTGGCCACCACCGTCACCTTGTACGACGAGCTTGAGAAGGATATTCGGCGCGCATTCGCGTCCATCCACCAGGCAGTTGGCAAGGTCCAGATTCGCTTCCCGGACTCGCAACTCCATCAGGACATCGCCAAGTCCGTCGCCGTGTTGCAGATTCTCGGCAACTTGCCGGTGTCGGTTCGGAACGTCGCCAGCCTGATGCATCCATCGATCAATGCTTCCTCGCAGTTGGACACAGTGCGCAAGGCCGTGGAAGAGATGTTGGGCGACGTGCATGTGCCGTTGGGTGAGAAAGACGGCAACCTCGTCTTCCTCAGCGAGAAGCTGCGAGACATCGAACAAGAGCGCGGTGCCATCGCACTACGTACCGTGGACGTGAGGCGCATCTTCAACGATGCATTGCGCGAGTCCTTCGATCCGCTGCCCCGCTTCAGTCTTCACGGCACTATGGCCGTCGCAACGGGCCTGAAGGTCCAGGCCGGCAGCGCCATCACCAGCCTGGCCGGTGATCAGAGCACAATTCAGACCGTCGTCGAGCTGGTGTCTGCCAGCGACTACGAGACCGCCAAGAATCGGATGCTGGAT
>DZDJ01000065.1:0-6120 GCA_022736715.1 Edaphobacter aggregans | reverse complement strand
TCGCTGCCAGCGCATCGCCGAACTGCACCGCAACGAGCCCGACCAAGAGGTCAAGGACTACTGCACCGGCCAGCTCGATCGGGCCGCCAAGCTCGCGACCCAACTGCAGAGCAAAATCAAGCAGACCCTGCAGGCAGGCTCGTTTGTCTTCCGGGGCCAGGCTACGGCGGTATCGGCGCTGGACGGCGACCTATTGGAAGCAGCCAAGAAGCTGCTCTCCGACGTGGCCGACCAAGTCTTCGACCGCTATGTCGAAGCGCCAGTGCGCGCCGGCACCGACACCGCCGAGAAATTCCTGAAGGTCGCCAACCCCGCTGCCATCAGCAGCGCGCTGGACCCGCTCGGCCTGGTGCAAACCGTCGCAGGTCGCGCCTCCTTCAAGACCGACCACAAGGCGATGATCAGCATCCGCGACTACATCGACAAGCGCGGCACAGTCGATGGCAAGCGCCTGCTCGACGACTTCAGCAGCGACCCGTTCGGCTGGTCACCGGATACCACGCGCTACATCGTCGCCGCCATGCTGATGGCCGGCGAGATCAAGCTCAAGGTCTCGGGACGCGAAGTCACGGCCGCTGGGCAGCAGGCGATCGATGCCCTGAAGACCAACAACTCCTTTAAGCAGATCGGTGTCGCCCTACGCGACGAACGCCCGTCTATCGAAACGCTCGGCCGGGCGGCGGAGCGGCTTACCGAATTGGTGGGTGACATGGTCATTCCGCTAGAGCAGGAGATCAGCAAGGCAGCAGCGAAGCACTTCCCGCGCTTCCAGCACGACTACGGCTCATTGGCCGAAAAACTCAGCGGTCTCGGGCTGGCGGGCAGTGACCGCATCCGCACCTTGAACCAGGACATTGCCGACGTCCTGTTCACCGACGCATCCGACGCCCCCCAGCGCCTGGGCGCTGAAACCTCAGCGATTTACGACAACCTCAAGTGGGCGCTGGAAGTGAGGCGCGTACTCGACAACGGGCTCGATGCCACCCTTCGGGATCTTCAATCCCATCGCCGTGATATCGAGGCCTTGCCGGACACTGGCGTGCCTGGCGAACTGCGCCGGGAACTGAGTGAAGACCTGGGCACCCTGTCGGAGCGCCTCGGCAAAGAGGACTTCTACAAACACACTGCCGACTTCAATTCGCAGCTCACCCACCTGAAGGGCCGGGTGCGCGACGCCGTAATCACCCTGTCTGAGCAGCAAAAATTGCGCTTGAAGGACGGGGTGGAGGACTTGCAGCGCATCCCCGAATGGGAAGAGCTCACCCAGGAAGAACGCGGCAACGCCGTGAACCGGCTGGATGGACTCGCCCTGGCCGCAACCCAGGACCTGGCCGGACTCAAGAAGCTCCTGGCCCGCGACTACGACGTCAACAGCATCCTTGAAGAGCTCAAGCGCTCCATTCAGCGCCAGGGACAGGAACGCGTACGCCAGCGCATGGAAGAAGAGCGCGCCAAGACTGGTGATAAAGGCCCGGCCAAGCTCACCAAGTCGATCGCGGTGCCCATGAAGATGACATCGGCTGCAGACATCGACGCGCTGATTCAGCAGCTCCACGAGATCAAGGCACAGCTCGGCCTCTATGCGGAGATCGAAGTGACGTTCTCGGTTGGCAAGGGAGGCGATTAGTAAATGGCCTTCGACCAATCAACAAGAAATCGCCTGCAGCGCTTCGTCAACGACGCGCGTCGGGTGCTGGAAGAGGAGTTCACTCGTCAGCTCCAGAATGACTACGGCATGGACCCGAATGCAGGCACCGTGGCGGAGTTGGCCAGCCTGCGCCATATCAACGATGCCCAGCGCGAAACCGCCCGCATCCTGCGCGATACCCTGGCGCACTACACCGCCAGCGGCGACATGAATGCCACCCAGGGTCTGGACCGTATCGTCCGCGAGCAAGCCTTTACCGTGCTCAACCGCATGGCCGCCTTGCGCATGGCCGAGGCGCGTGGGCTGCTGGTCGAGTCGGTGGGCAACGGCTTTCAGGCTAAGGGCTTTCAGCTCTACGCGCGGCTGGCCGGCACTGGCCTGGGTGAAACTGGCGATGCCTACCGCGTGTACCTGTTCAGCGTGTTTGATGAACTTGCGCAAGACCTACCGGGGTTATTCGATCGCTACTCACCGCAGGGCCGCTTGTTCCCACGGCAGGCAGCGCTGCTGCAAGTGCTCAACCTGATCAACGCTGCCGAAATCGCCCCCCTGTGGAGCGAGGACGAAACCATCGGCTGGATTTACCAGTACTTCAACTCGAAAGAAGAGCGCAAGGCCATGCGCGATGCCTCCCAGGCGCCGCGCAACAGTCGCGAGTTGGCGGTACGCAACCAGTTCTTCACCCCGCGCTACGTGGTCGAGTTCTTGGTGGACAACACCCTCGGGCGTCTCTGGTTCAATGCAACCGGCGGGGCCACCGGCCTGCGGGAGCGCTGCCAGTACCTGCTGGTGAAGCCCGATGAAGCGCCCCAAGCCGCCACCAAGCTGCGTGACCCGCGTACCATGAAGCTGCTGGACCCGGCCTGCGGCTCCATGCACTTCGGCCTGTATGCCTTCGATTTGTTCGCCGAGATCTATCGCGAGGCCTGGGCCTGGGAGCAACAGCACGACCCCGGCTCGCTGGATGTCTCGACCCTGCCTCAGGCTGCGCTCAAGCCACTGAGCCAGACCTATGACGACGAAGCGGTATATCTACGCGATGTGCCACGCCTGATCATCGAACACAACATCTATGGCGTGGATATCGATCCACGCGCCGCGCAGATCGCTTCGTTGGCGTTGTGGCTACGGGCACAACGCGCCTGGCACGATGCCGGAGTTAAAGCCAAAGACCGCCCGCTGATAGGGCACGGCCATGTCGTCGCAGCCGTTGCGCCGCCGGCAGAGCGTGAGTTGCGCCAGCAGTTCGCGGCCAACCTCGACCCACACGATGCTGAACTGTTCGAGAAGACCCTGCAATTGCTCAAGGGCCTGCCGGAGCTGGGCGTACTGCTTCAGGTTGAGCGGGATTTGCCGAGCTTGATCCGCCAGGTCTATGTGGGCAAAGGCACCGGCCTGTTTGCCGCCCAGGAAAAGGAGGGTTGGCAGCAAGCGGAGGCACGTCTGCGCACGGCACTCACTGAATTCGCTCAGGCAGCCAAATCGACGTATCAGGGACGCCTATTCGCGCAGGATGCTTTGCAGGGGCTTCGGCTCATCGATCTGTGCCGAGAAGTATTCGACGTTGTGGTGATGAACCCTCCATTTGGAGAACTTAGTCTTGGTGTCAAAAGTGCTCTTGTTTCGGCGTACCCACGGTCGAGGAACGATTTGCTCACAATTTTCGTTGAGCGAGGTCTTGGATTGTTACGGGCTGGCGGCCGACTAGGTTCCATTACGTCTAGAACCTGTTTTTTCTTATCAAGCTACCAACAGTGGCGAGAAGAAATAGTCCTCAGTATGGCGCGACCAGAGGTCATGACAGATCTCGGTCATGGGGTCATGGATGACGCAATGGTGGAAGCAGCGGCATACGTGCTGGAGAAACAGAAATGACCTTATTCATACGTCTTCTCGCTGACCAGGATAAACAACAAGCGATTTTTGCGGCAGTAGGATCGTTTCGGCGAGGAGAATCCAGGAGTAACTTCTACGAAGTGGCCCCAGAGGAGTTTTCGGAGATTCCTGGATCATCATTTGCGTACTGGGTAACCAAGAATATCCGGAAGGCATTCTCCGCCTTTCCCGCGTTTAGCTCTGGCCGGACCACTGCATGCATCACAAATCCCGCAGGTGACGATAAGCGTTATATCCGTACCTGGTGGGAGGTAACACCCTCACTAAGACCGAATCTGTCCTGGCGACCAATCGCGAAAGGAGGAAGCTTCAGCCCGTTTTATTACGATGTTCACTTAGTTGTGGCCTGGAATCCCGTGCGCGAAACATATCTCGGATTTGTCGGGACGGAGCACAGACCCCTAGAAAAGCCCGCCTCGGTTGATTTTTTCTTCAGGCCTGGCGTTACTTGGCCCAGTAGAACACAGGAATTTGGCCCAAGGGTCATGCCATCCGGTTGTGTATTTACAGGAAAAGGGCCTGCAGCTTTTGATGCAGAGAATAGCGCTAAGCACCTGCTTGCCAATTGCGCTTTGATGAATTCAATCCCCTTCAAAGCGTTAGTCGGCACTAGGCTAAACGCTGCTGATTCAACTGCAAGATCGTTTGAAGTTGGGATTATTCAGAAGACGCCTGCGCCAGTTTTGCAAGACGATATTCGGGACACCCTTGCGCGTCTTGCAAAAGAAGCATGGTCTCTTCGATACTTCATAGACACCATCGAAGAGACGTCCCACGCATTTTTCTTGCCTCCAGCTTTGCAAACTCGCATTCACGCCGGTGCCGCATTAAATGCAGAGTTAGATTTGAGTCGTATCCAAGCCGATATTGATTTGGTTGCCTTTGAGCTTTACGGCTTTACCGAAGAAGACCGCGCGGCAATTTCTCAGATTGTTATTGATGCCTCAGAGGATAAAAGTAGCGATGCTGAGGACGAAGAGGATGTAGTCGATCTGCCTGCTGATGCGATGTCAACGCTGCTTTCGTGGGCCATCGGCTGCGCCTTTGGCCGTTTCGATTGGCGCCTGGCTACTGGCGAACGTGAAGTGCCTCCCTTTCCAGAGCCTTTCGATGCGCTGCCTGCCTATAGTCCCGGCATGTTGCAAGATGGATATGAACCCTTCCATGCGCACGCGGGCATTCTGGTCGACGACCAAGGACACCCGCACGACCTTGCACGTCTGATTGAGGAGGTTCTTGCTCGCGTCAACGTGACCGCGCCAGACGACGTTCGCCGCTGGCTGCAGCGAGAATTCTTCGCCTTTCATCTGCAGCGCTACTCCAAGAGCCGCCGCAAAGCGCCCATTTACTGGCCACTGTCCACTACGTCCGGCAGTTACACGCTGTGGGTTTATTACCCCAGCCTCACCAGCCAGGCGCTCTACACCGCCATCAACGACTTCGTTGAGCCCAAACTCAAACAAGTCGGCGCTGACGTGACGGCGATGCGCAACAAGGGTTCTGCCCGCACTCGTGACGACGAGAAGCAGTTCGAGGCGCTGCAAGCCTTCGAGCTGGAGTTGTTCGAACTGCGCGACACGCTCCTCAAGCTCGCACCCAGCTACCAGCCTAATCGTGACGACGGCGTGCAGATCAGCGCCGCGCCGCTGTGGCCGTTGTTCCGGCACAAGCCCTGGCAGAAGGTGCTCAAAGACACCTGGGCCAAGCTGGAAAAAGGCGACTACGACTGGGCGCAGCTGGCCATGAACTACTGGCCCGAGCGCGTGCGCGAGAAGTGCAAGACCGACAAGTCTCTGGCTATCGCGCATGGGCTGGAGGATCTCTACATCGAGCCCGAGGCCAAGCCGAAGAAGGCGCGCGGCAAGAAGAAGGCTGGGGGTGATGAATGAGTATTGCTGAATTTATCCGCGAGAGCGTTCTGCGGCCGCGCTTGAAGCAGGCCGGTGCATTGGTGGTATACGACGCTGATAAGCGTTACCGCGAACAGTGTTTCGACTTGGCGGCCGACAAGGTGCGCGTCATTGACACCTCTGAAAGCAGCATTGAAAGCCGTGAGGCGGCACTGCGGGCGTTGCGCGAGGTGGGGCAACCCAAAGCACCGCTGGAAGGTGTGTTGATCTATGTGCCCACCAAGCGCCCCGAAACCGACGAGCAGAAGCAGGCTGACCCATTCGCCCTGTACGCAGAATGCGGCGCGGTGTTTCCACAAGACGATGGCGACGAATACCTGAGTCTTTGCCTGCGCGCCCGGCCGGATCACGCTACCGAGATCCGCCAAGTGTTTGCTGGGTCTCCTTCCGGGCCGACCTTCGCGGTGATCGACGCGATTGGCGGCGGCGTGAGCTGGCCACAGTTGCGCGCGACCTTGCGGGTGGAATCCGGCCGCGAGATTCTGGCCGCCCTGCTGGCGCCCAGCCTCAGCCAGGCCGAAGCGCTCAAGGGGCAGGAAGGATGGGTGCAGGAGGCGCGTGACTTTCTCCGCGCCACCTTGGGTCTGAGCGTGAAGACGCGCGGCAAGACGTGGTCCGCGCTGGCGGATGAGCTGTGGCGCTATGTGCTGTTCAGCGAGTTCGTGT
>DZDJ01000182.1 GCA_022736715.1 Edaphobacter aggregans | reverse complement strand
CCGTCCAGACGGATTTGCAGCCGATTTCCCTTAAGTCCGACAGGCTCCTAGCCCCCCTTTTTCAAAGGGGGGGAAGAGGCAGGGCGATCTTTTTCAAGGGGAGCATTATCGCGGCAAAACTCTTGACGCGGGAAGGTGATGCGGAAGCAATGTTCGCCGTGGATGTCGTGATGATAGTTCAAGCTGAGTTGGTTGGCTTCGGCGAGTTCGCGGGCGATAAATAGACCGAGGCCGTGACCTTGGGCGTGGGTGCTGAAAAAAGGCTCGAACAGGCGGTGGTGCATGGCTTCAGGGATGCCTGGGCCGTTGTCGCGGATTTCGATGCGCGGGCGGTTTTGTGTGCCAAAGGCTTGTGCGTCGATGCGGATGTGTTGGTTGCCAATATTGGGTTTGCCGTGCTGGCGGGCATTGTCGAGCAGGATGGTGATGATTTGTTCGAGGTGGGTTGGGTCAATGCAGACACAGAGATTGGGTGCGGCGGTGAGGTCAATGGTCATGCCGTCGAGTGGGGCGTAGGCGCGGTAGCGTTCGAGCAGGTCGTGTAGCCATGCGGCAAGCGGGATGGTTTGCTGTTGGGGTTGCTTGCGTTTGGCGGTGGTGAGGACGCTTTCGACCAGTTGGTTAATGCGCTCGACCTGGCTGCGCACGATGCCGAGCATTTGGCGGTCTTCGTCGTTGTTTGCCGTTTGTTCCAGCAGTTGACCCGCGTGGCCAATGGCAGAGAGCGGGTTGCGGATTTCGTGGGCAATGCTGGCGGTGAGTCGCCCCATGGCGGCGAGTTTTTCTTGCTGGTGCTTTTCAATCAGGTGGGCATCGTCCTCCATAAAGATGGCGACAGGGCCCTGGGGGTCGGCGGCGAGCGGGCGCAGGCGGATGTGCAGCCGCATGGGGTGGGTAATATGCGTTTCGCTCAGGTCGCTGCCTTGGGTGTCGCGCCAGGCATGTAGGGCGCTGTTGATGTCGGGGTTGAGGGTGGCGAGTTGCGGGCGACTAAGTGGGTGGTTGGGGGCGGCAAGGTTGTCCGGCGAGATGCGTAGCATGGCGGCGGCAGCGGGGTTGGCGTAGCGGATGCGATGGTCTTCGTCGATGACGATCACGCCTTCTTGGCTTTGTTCGAGAATGAGGCGGTTAAGCTGGGTTTCGTTGGCAAGGTCGATGCCGCGCTGTTCGGCAAGTTGCTGGTTGGTGTTGGCGCGTTTGGCGAGACTGCTGGCGAGAATGGCGACGGCAAAAAGCGCCAGACCGTTGAGCCCGGCATGAGTGAAGGATATACCCAGTTCGATGTCTAGGCGGTGATCCCAAAAATTCATGGCCAGTAATAGCAGGCTGCCTAGCGCCGCAAAGGCGAGGGACTGTCGTCCGCCTAGCAAAAGTGAGGCATAGGCCATGTTGATGACCATGAGGATGTGCAGGTTGTTGGCGGGCGAAGCATCAAGCGCACCCAGCAGGGCGAGAAAGATAAGGTCGAGCGTGAGCCCGATCTGTAGGCGAGGATTGAAGCCCCCCAGGCGCATGGCATCAATGGCGAACATGCCGAGGGCAAGCAGGGCGTAGATCGCCGCAAGTAGGGTGAAAAGATCGAAATTATCAGCGGAAAATGCGGGGATTTCGCGCTTGGCTTGTAAGAAGGCATGAATGCCCAGCAATAGAGAGGCGACGACCAAGCGGTAAGCACTGAAAAAATTCAGGCCGCGCCAGTTGGAGGGGCTGGTATTTGAGTGTGTTTCGTTTGAGTTCATGGAGTTAGTGTTAGCGAGATCGTGGGGCTATGGCAAGTCAGTCATGGGATTTGTCATAGCCCAAGCAATGTAGCCCAGATGAGGCGTTGATTTCACGCTGTTCTTCATGAGCAACACCAAGGAGAAAGACAAACTCCGCGTGTGCGAGAGGGGGTAAAACCAACTTTTGCGTCAGTCCTATTTCAATCTGGATCGAGCACGCGGATGCGG